>JAFTMI010000010.1 GCA_017452505.1 Oscillospiraceae bacterium | reverse complement strand
TCCCGAAGAGGTGAAATCTATCGTCTGCGTTGGTGTGGGCGCTCTGCGCTATACCTGCTATATGGGTGCGCAGGACTTGGTGGTTGCTGTGGAGGATTGCGAAAAAGAAGCAGTGATCTCCCGGCTTTATAACTATGTGAATATCGATAAATTCAAGGACCTTCCTGTGATCGGCACCAACGGCAATCCCTTTGCCGAGGAGATCATCAAGGTATCTCCGGATGTGATCGTGATGAGCCAATTCGCCTCCGTGGAAGCCGACGATCTGCAAAACAAGACCGGAACTCCTGTTGTGGTGATCCCCGGCAGCGATACCACTTTGGACGATGCCACTTACGAAACTATCCGCATTTTGGGCGAGCTTTACGGCAAGGAAGAACGGGCCGCAGAACTGAAAACCTACCTGGACGGTATCAAAAAAGACTTATCCGACAGAACCAAGGACATTCCCGACAGTGAAAAGCCCTCTGTGTATGTGGGCGGTGTGTCATTCAAGGGCCACCACGGCTTTGAAGGCACGGAAGCCGGCTATGGCCCCCTGGCGCTCATTGGCGCTAAGAACCTGGCAGACACTACCGGTAAGTCCGGTGCTTTCAATATCGACCTGGAAAAGGTGCTTTCCTGGGATCCGGACATCATTCTGCTGGACTTTAACGGAATGAATCTGATCAAGGAGGATTATGCCAAAAATTCCGCCTATTACAATGCTTTGAAGGCTGTAAAGGAAGGCAAGGTCTACTCCCAAATTTCCTTCCGCTCCAATGCATCCAATTTGGAAACTGCGCTGGCTGATGCTTACTATGCAGCCTGCGTTATCTACCCGGAACAGTTCAAAGACATTGACCCCATCGCGAAAGCAGGGGAGATATTTGAAAAACTGTTGGGGACAAACCCCTATGAAACGCTGAAGGAGGCCGGTTATGCATTCCGTCCCATTAAAATCGGAGAATAATGGAATAGATGCCCTCTACAGAAAAAACAGGGTCAAAAGCATCAGCTTTCTTGCTATCTTAAGCGGTGTACTGTTGCTGACCGTTCTTTTAAGCCTGCGGGCAGGTTCTTATGAAACCCCTATCGCAGAGCTAATCAAAGGCATTTTCGGACAGTCTTCCGATAAGAAAATTAATCTGATCGTGCAGAATAACCGCTTACCCCGGATCATCACAGCCATTTTGGCCGGTGGCGGTCTGGGCTTGGCCGGTTGTATTCTGCAGGCTGTTTTACGCAACCCGCTGGCCTCTGCGTCTACCTTGGGCGTATCCCAGGGCGCTACCTTCGGCGCAGCCTTTGCGATTGTGGTGCTGGGCTTGGGCGTGACCGACCGGTTTGGTATCCCCCTGTGCGCCTTTTTGGGCTCTATTGCGGTAGCTCTGGTGATTTTGGGTCTGTCCAAATTCCGCCGGGTGTCCCCGGAGGGAATCGTGCTGGCCGGTGTGGCGATCAGCTCTATGTTTACCGGCGCAACTACCCTCATTCAATATTTTGCCGACGAGGTGGAACTGGCTACCCTGGTGTTTTGGACCTTTGGTGACCTGGGCAGTACCGGTTGGGAAGACTTAGGCAGTATGGCTGTGATCGTTGCATTGCTTTGCCTATACTGTATAATCCACCGCTGGGATTACAACGCACTTTTAAGCGGCGAGGAAACGGCTATCAGCCTTGGAATTAACGTAAAACGCCTGATCCTTGTGAATATGGTGCTGTGCTGCCTGTGCAGTTCGGTAATCGTATCCAATGTGGGACTTATCAGCTTTATCGGTTTGGTTGCACCCCATATCGTCCGTATGGTGGTGGGCAATAACCATGTGTACCTGATTCCCGGCTCGATCCTGGGCGGTGCTACGCTGCTTCTGCTCAGTGATCTGTTTGCAAGAACAGTGATCAGCCCTGTGATCCTGCCCATTGGCGCCATTACATCCTTCCTGGGCGGTCCGCTGTTTTTGTACCTTCTGTTCAAAGGAGGGAAACGGCAATGATGGAGATTAAGAATTTATCTTACCACTACAAGGGAAGTCCGGAAGTGCTGAAAGATGTTTCCTTTGCAATTGAACCGGGAAAATTCCTTGCCATTTTGGGCAATAACGGCGTGGGTAAAAGTACGCTCCTTAAGTGCTTTAACCACATTCTAAAGCCCGATTCCGGTGAAGTACTGCTGGATGGGGAGAACCTGCTGCAAATGCCCACCCGTGAGGTGGCAAAGCAGGTGGCCTTTGTTTCCCAAAGCGTTCCCGATACCCAAATGACCGTTCACGATGTGGTGATGCTGGGACGCAGACCTTATATGAACTGGGGCTTTACCGAGGAAGACCACCACATTGTCCACGATGCCATGCACCGGCTGGATGTGGAGGACATGCGGGGCAGATTCCTAAACGAGCTTTCCGGTGGCGAAAAGCAAAAGGTAATGCTGGCAAGAGCCTTGGCACAGCAACCGAAAGCGCTTTTGCTGGACGAACCCACCAGCGCCCTGGATATTCAAAACCAGCACCAGGTATTGAAAATGGTTCGGGATATTTGCCATAAGGATAATATGATTGCAGTGGTTGTTATCCACGATTTGAATTTGGCCCTGCAGTTTTGTGACCGTTTCCTGCTCTTAAAGGACGGCCAGGTCTACCGTTATGGCGACCACAGCGTGCTGGATAGCAAGGCGCTGAAAGATGTCTACGGCGTGGATGCGAAAGTTGTGGAAATAGAAGACCGGCGTATGGTGCTGGTGAAGGAGGAAGTATGAAGACATGGAATGATTGCGTAGCCTTTCACGGCCACGCATGCGGTGGCCTTACCATTGGCTACAAGGCAAGCCTTCTTGCAATCGAACTGCTTGGTTTGGAATTCTCTGATGATGAACAAGTAGTTTGTATCACAGAAAATGATGCCTGCGGCGTGGATGCCATCCAGGTGATGCTGGGCTGCAGCGTGGGCAAGGGAAATCTGCTATTCCATATTTGCGGCAAATCTGCCTATTCTTTCTATAACCGCAAGACTGGAAAATCCGTTCGCCTGGTGCTGAAGCCTGTGGAAATCAAAAAAGAAGAATCCTTTGCCTATTACCAATCCTGTGAGCCGGAAGAAATGTTTGAAGTAAAGGAAACCATACTTCCTGTTCCGGAAAAGGCGAAGATTTTCGAATCTTTTGTCTGCGACTGCTGCGGTGAGAAAACAGGCGTGAAATGGATGCGAACAGTTGGCAACAAAAAGCTGTGTTTGGATTGCAGTAATAAATAGTAAAAATGCGTGTCAGCAGACACGCATTTTTTAATCCCAATCGGGAACGATTTCTTCCCGCATTGGCAAATTATGAATGATTTCCTGAGTAACGGCTTTGTATTCACCCACATCCGTAGCTTTTCGCAGCCGCTTTCCCAACTTTTCTGCGCCTTCAAATTTGCACAGCCAATAATGCCAGTTTTCCTTCAGCCGGAACATAGCATTTCGTGTGCCGCCAAATTCCCGGGTGTATTCTTCTAGCAATTCATTGTGGAATTTCTCCAATTTGTCAGCGGTGGTGCCACCGGGGGTAAGAAGTCCCGGATCGGCAATCAAACCTCTGCCCAGCATAATGCTGTTCACAACCGGATACTCTGCTGCAAAGGCGGCAATTTCGCTTTTCGTCCGCAAACTGCCGTTGTAGCAAACGGGCGCTCTGCTTTCCTGCAAGGCATACTGGAAATTCTCCATATCCACAGGCCCGTTATAGAAGTCCTTCCGTACCCGGGGGTGAACGATCAGTTCTTTGATGGGATAGCGATTGTATATCTGCAAAATATCTGAAAATTCTGCAGCGGATTCAAAACCGATCCGGGTCTTGACAGAAATGGGCAGGGGAGCAGAAGAAAAGACTGTATACAAAAAAGAATCAAGACTGTCCAAGTCCCGGAGCATTCCCGCGCCTTTTCCCTTGGCGGTGACAGTTCCCGAGGGACAGCCGATGTTGAGGTTAACCTCTTCGTAACCCAGCTCCTTGCAGACCCCGGCCATCCAAAGAAAATCTTCCGGTACTTTTGTCAGAAGCTGAGGTACAACACAAAAATCTGTGCTGTCAGCCGGGGGCAATTCCCGGGCTTCCCGGGAGGTCAAAGCCCGGTGAACGGTGGGGGAGAAGAAGGGGGTAAAATACCGGTCGACCCCGGGAAAATATTTATGATGCAGACGGCGGTAAATACTGTCTGTCAGCCCCTCAAGGGGTGCAAAATCATAACGCATGAGCTATCTCCAATGTGAATTTTTGTCATTATATCATAGAAAAGAGCCACCCGCAAGGGTGGCTCTTTGGCTTATTAGAATTCACCGGTCCACTCAGGATCCCAGGGGTAGTACATCCGCATAACCACGCCGCCGCGCTTGGAGGATTCCTCAGCGTAGATGCCGGGCAGGGTCATTGCCAGACCTTCCTTCAGACTGATGGGCGCGGGCTTGCCGTTTGCCACTGCATCGATGAAGTGATCCATCATGGCAAAGTCCATACCGCCGTGACCGGCATTGATAGCCTTCTGATTCTTCTCGTAGGCAGGGGGCATAAATGCACCGTCAATTTCTTTCAGCTTGTTATCCAGTTCTTTTTGAGAGTTATAGCGAATAACAGGCTTGCCGAGACGGTCGATCCGCTCCATATAACCCTGTGTGCCGAATACCCGGTAGCTGTGATGGCCGATGTCAGCACGGCAGTAGCCGTTTCGCATCAGACGGACCACAATGCCGGAATCGGTCTGGAACTGGGCGCAGGACATATCATCCTTGGGCCAACCACCTTGAATGGCAATGGGGTTGCGGCAACCGGTGCCGAAGCAGGATACCTTCCGCAGCTCTTCGTGGAGAATGGTGAGCAACGGACCTAAAGAATGGGTGCAGTAACGGATGGGGCAGAGGAGCTTGCGCCAGTCACCGTTTTCGTTATAACCCTTGCTGAACTCGCTGTTGGGGAAGCTCCAGTGGATGTACTCGGCTTCCATGCAGTAAGGCTCACCCAGCAGCCCCTTTGCGTAAAAGTCCTTCAGCAGAACAGTGAATTTCTGCTCGTTGGGGTTCGCGCCGATGGAGATAATAGCCTCGGATTTTTCTGCGGCCTTCCAAAGCCTTTCGGCTTCCTTCAGGTTGGCAACGACGGGAATATCGGTAAGTACATTGATATTCTTTTCCAAAGCCTTTGCGCAAAATTCAGCGTGAATATCCGCACCTGTCTCTACCAGTACGATGTCCAGGTCTGCCTTTTCCAGCATCTCGTCGTAGTCTTCGTAGAAGGTGGCATTGGGGAACAAATCGGCCATAGCGGCAGGAGTCTGCCACTGCTTCTCGAACCAGTTGTGGGTACGGATGTCACAGCCGGCAACGATTTCCACATTGTCAAATTCCGCTGCCAGACGGGTCATAGAGCGGCCTCTGGGGCCAAAACCGACAGTACCAAATCGCAAATTTTTCATAATCTATCATCCTTTCTTATATTAAACATATTTTGCAGCTTGCATCAAGATTCCGGCAAGAATACCCAATCCGATGCTTACATATTGGAGCGGGGTATATTTTTCTTTATAAATGAAAATACCCACCAGAATATTCAGGGGTGTTTTGATTGCTGTTCTTAAGGGCGTCAGCAAGGACAGGGGAAGCAGCGCGATGGATGCAAGATTGGCGCCGTTTTTTATTCCGTTCAAAAGACCCGCTGCTGCGCCGTAAGCACCGCCTTGTATAAAAGTGCGACGCAAATCCTTTCGTTCTTTTACAAAGCCGATTACAAGCAGGAACAAGGTGGCACCGGAGAGGGTGATGATCATATATTCGTTGTTAATGCCCGTGCCCAGCTTAGCCTGCTGCATTTTTGCCACGATGGAGATAAAGCCGTTGCTGACCAGGGTGATCAAGGTAGCAACCAGCCAGGCGAAGCTGAGGGTCGTTTTTTCTGTTGCATTCTTTTTGCTTTTTTCTTTCCGGTACCTGTTGTAAAGTGACAGAAAAAACGAAGTAAAGGTACAGGTCAAAGCGAGATACGTCATATAATTCTGTCTTTCTCCCAGAAAAAACAGTCCGTAGAAAATGGGAAAAACAAAACTCATACCTGCAATGGTGTGGGTGATCAAATAATTGCCCAGCCGATAGGCCACAAAGGCATAATAAAAGCCGGCTGCGTAGAGTATGGCATTGATAATGCCGTATACCCAAAGGCCCTTAGGGAAGTGGAAGCCGCCCGTGTCGCTGACAATAAAAAAGATCATAGCAAACAGGCAAATCACGCCGTTAAAAAGAAATCCACCGGCACCGTATTTTTTGCCGTAATGCCGTACCAGCATCACTTCGCCATGGTAGGCAAAGGCGTTGATCAGTAGATAAAGAATCGCCAAGGATATACCCTCCATTTATGTTTTCCATATCATATCACAAAGTCCTGCCATTAGAAATGGAAAAAAACCATAAATCCCTGTAAAATATCCAGTTTTGTTGACACAAAAGGAAATCTTCGGTATAATCAATTGCGAAAGGGTGATGCTATGAAGGATATTTGCCAAATCGTTCCCGAGAATGCGAACCAGCGGGATATTGCCTACAAGAATTTTGTCTATGAGGCGGAATTAGACCATTTGTCCCAGCCCTTTGTCCGTAAATATGTGTGTATGCACCTTGCATTCAAGGGTGAGGCGGTGTTGAAGGCAGAGGGGAAAGAATATAAGCTCACCCCGGGCACCCTTTTTGTCACATTTCCCTATCAAAAGTATGAGATCGCTGACAGTCAGAATTTTACATTCCTCTATATCACCTTCGACGGTGATGCGGCAATCCAACTGCTAGGTCAGTTTGGAATCGATAGAGACCACGCGGTCTATACGGATTTTGGCCACTTGACGGATTTTTGGATGACCTCCATCCGCCGTGTAAATCCCTCCAATATCCTGGTGCTGACGGAGAGCGTGCTGCTGTATACCCTGTCCTATGTGGGGCAGCATCGTTCGGAATCGGCAGCCTATACCAGCCGGGATTTTGATGGAATATTGGAGTACATCGATAACAATTTTGCAGATCCGGAACTGTCCGTGTCCAAGGTGGCGGACATCTTTGATTTCAGCGGGAAGTATTTGTCTGCGCTGTTTGTGAAGAATATGGATATGAAATTCACAGATTATTTGGCGAAAATCCGCATAGAACAGGCAGCCAAAATACTGGAAGAGGAAAAAGTTCCCATTGCCCAATTAGCAATAAAATGCGGCTATACAGACCCTTATTATTTCTCCAAGGTATTCAAAAACATTATGGGCATTCCGCCCTCCCAATACAAAGCAGAGTAAAAACCACGTCATTGCGAGGAGCGCAGCGACGTGGCAATCTCAGACTAACGACCTCCTCAATTGGGGAGGTCGTTAGTTCTTATACTTCCGTAATCACAGGCAAAATCATCGGATTGCGCTTGGTGGTCTTGTACAGGTAACCGCTCAAGTCATTCTTGATGGCGGATTTTAAGGTCGCGTAATCCCGGATGCGCTTGCGGCCGCACCGGTCAATAGCTTCCAGCACCACATTCCGCAGTTCATCCATCAACTCCTCGGATTCCTTCACATAGATAAAGCCTCTTGTGATGATATCCGGGCCGGAGACGATCTCTCCGTCCAAACCGCTGATGTTGACACATACCACGATCATACCGTCCTGGGCCAAATGCTTCCGATCCCGCAGGACCACGCTGCCCACATCGCCCACGCCGGTGCCATCCACAAAGACCTTGCCGGCAGGTACAGTGCCGTTTTCTTTGCAGGTTTTGCCGGTGAATTCGAACACAGAGCCGATCTCGCCGATTCGCACATTTTTGGCAGGCATACCCACCGTAGTGGCAAGCTTTCCGTGGATCTGCAAATGCCGCTGTTCGCCGTGAACAGGCAGGAAAAATTTGGGCTTACAAAGAGCGTGAATGATCTTCAGTTCTTCCTGGCAGGCGTGGCCGGAAACATGCAGACCCTCGCTCTTTTCGTAAACCACCTCAGCGCCCTTCCGGTACAGCTCATTGATGATCCGGGAGACCGCCTTTTCGTTACCGGGAATGGCGGATGCGGAAATGATGACCCGGTCGCCGGATTGGATGTCCACCTGCTTATGGGTGGAGAAAGCCATCCGGTACAGAGCGGACATATTTTCACCCTGAGAGCCGGTGGAAACGATCACAACCTTGTTCTTGGGTAAACTCTTGGTAGCGGCCAGGTCAACCAAAACCCCGGCAGGGAGCTTGATGTAGCCCAATTCCTGGGCGACCTTCAGCATATTTTCCATACTCCGACCGGTGACAGCCACCTTTCTGCCATAGCGGTGGGCGGTAGCCAAAACCGCCTGGATGCGGTGCATATTGGATGCAAAGGTGGTAACGATGATACGGCTGTCGCAGTTCTTGAACTGACGGTCAAGACCCTCTGCCACAACATTTTCGCTAGGGGTGTAGCCGGGCCGCTCCACATTGGTGGAGTCGCACAGCAGCGCCAGAACACCCGCATTACCCAGTTCGCCGAACCGGGTCAGATCGATCATGCCATCCTTGGCAGTGGTGTCGATCTTAAAGTCGCCGGTCATTACAACAGTACCCACCGGGGTGTGGATGGCGAAGGCCACCGCATCAGCGATGGAGTGGTTCACATGGATAAACTCCACGGTAAAACAGCCGGCCTTTACCACGTCGCCGGGCTTGTGGGTCACCAGCTTCACAGCATCCTGCAGCCGATGCTCCTCTAACTTCAGCCGAATAAGGCCGTTGGTCATAGCAGTGCCGTGAATGGGGCAGTTTACCTGCTGCATACAGTAGGGGATAGAACCGATGTGGTCCTCGTGACCGTGGGTAATGAACATGCCCCGCAGCTTTTTGGCATTCTGCACCAGGTAGCTGAAGTCGGGGATCACCAGATCCACGCCGTACATTTCTTCATCGGGGAAACCAACGCCGCAGTCCACCACGATCATATCTCTGCCGTATTCCAAAACGGTAATATTCTTACCGATCTCGTCCAGTCCGCCAAGGGGAATAATTTTCAGTTTTTCTGCCAATTGAAATAACTCCTTTCAAAATTAGACATAGCAAATCTGCAGCCGTTTGGTGCTTTTTATGGCCCTGTACCGCCCAAAAGCAACAAAAACGCCTGCTGATATATAGATTTTCTCTCTTGCCCGGGACTGCCTACCCGGAGCTTCTTTGCTAATTATAACACAAAAAAGTCCAATTGTATACCTTTATTTTTGAAGTTACAAAACAGTAACAAAAATATACGGAAAAAGTTAAAAATAGTAACATAAATATACGGAAATATGACAATAAGAAACAAATTAAAACATTGACATGGTTATTCCGATATGAGAAAATATAAATGAACAGGAAAGAGGTGATTCCAATGGACCCAAAGCGCTTTTACAACAGTTTGTACGAATGCGGGACTGCACATAATAATTGAGGTGATGATTATGAAAAAAATAGTTTACATATTGCTTTTGGCGCTGCTGCTCACCGCCTGCGGCAAAGGAAATACGCAGGATCCAACAGTTACCACTGACCCAACCACCGCGCCAACCACCGCCCCGACAATGGCGGAAGTGGAAAAATTTCAAAATCTCATAAAAGATAACTGGTGGTATTGGCGGGCTTTGGGCTGTACCTTTGAAAAACCGGAAGATATTTCGCTTAGGTTTTATTTCTACACAGGTATAAATGAACCCGGTCATAACGATTACAAATATTTCACTTCCGAAGAACAAGCTTTTTTGGCCAAAGCCTACATGGATAAAAACGGCAGAGAAGAATATACGATGGCAACCAGATTGCCGGTTGAAAAGATCAATAAGGCCTTGTCGATTTTAGGTGTAACGCTGGAAGATGTTGAGATCCCTGAAAGTTGGGTGTACTACGATCAGACAGATGCCTACTATTTCTGGGTCAGCGATGCCTACGGCGTTGGCAGATGGGAAGTAACAGAGGTGGAAAAGGGCACAAACGGCATTGTGAAGGTTTATTGGGAAACTTCGGATTTTCCCTTTAACACCGCAACCGAGAGACATTACCCGGATGGCACAAAAATGGTAATGACTCTGCAGGAAAAATCTGATGGCAGCTACCTGGTTTTGTCCAATCTGCCTGTGGAACCGGTGGGGCCCGCTACAGCGGAAGACTTCACACAGCTTTTTAAGGATGAATACTGGTTTGGTAATGATGAATACTGGTATAAGCGCGCATTGGGTTGTACCTTTGAAAAACCGGAAGATATTTCGCTCATGTATTATTTCTACACAGGTATAAATGAATTCGGTCATAACGATTACAAATATTTCACTTTCGAAGAACAAGCTTTTTTGGCCAAGGCCTACAAGGATAAAAACGGCAGGGAAGAATATACGATGGCAACCAGATT
>JAFTMI010000072.1 GCA_017452505.1 Oscillospiraceae bacterium | reverse complement strand
GCCCTAACCACACCCTGCCCACCAGCGGCACAGCCCGGTTCTCTTCGCCGTTGTCCGTGGATGACTTTGTGAAGAAGACCCAGTTTACTTATTATACAGAAAATGCTCTGGAGAAAGTGGCGGACAAGATCGCATTCTTTGCCCACAAAGAGGGCCTGGATGCCCACGCCAAGAGCGCAACCATTCGATTCGAGGACAAAAAATGAGTAAGTTTTTTACAGAGAAATTTGCCGCTTTGGAGCCCTACACCCCCGGTGAGCAGCCCAGAGATATGCAATATGTGAAGCTGAACACCAATGAATCCCCCTTCCCGCCCTCTGCCGGTGTTGCGGAAGCCGTGGCTAAGGAATGTTCCAAACTCCAGCTGTATTCCGACCCGGAAAGCACCGCTCTGCGGAAAAGATTAGCGGAGGTTTATGGGGTAAAACCCTCCCAGGTGTTGGTGTCCAACGGCTCTGACGAGGCGCTGAACTTCGCCTTTATGGCCTTTGCCGACGAAAAATCCCCCCTGGCTTTTCCGGACATCACCTACGGTTTTTATCCGGTGTTTGCCCAACTGAATCACATCCCCTACACCCAAATCCCCTTGAAAGAGGACTTTTCCATCGACCCTGCCGATTATATGGCCATCCATAAGACCGTGGTCATTGCCAACCCCAATGCCCCCACCGGTATGTGCCTGCCGCTTCAGGATATTGAAGATATCCTAAAGAGCAATCCGGGTAATGTGGTGATCGTGGACGAGGCCTATGTGGATTTTGGCGGGGAGAGCGCTGTAAAATTAGTGGAGCACTATGAAAATCTGCTGGTGGTGCAGACCTTCTCCAAGTCCCGGTCTATGGCCGGCGCCCGGTTGGGCTTTGCCATCGGTAATGAAAAGCTGATCGCCGACTTAAACACCATCCGCTACTCCACCAACCCCTACAATGTAAACCGGATGACGGAGTTTGCCGGCGTTGCGGCATTGGAAGAAAATGACTACTATCTGCAAAACGCCAAGACCATTATGGCAAACCGGGCATGGACAGTGTCGGAGCTACAAAAGCTGGGCTTTACCGTGCTTGATTCCAAGGCAAACTTTGTCTTTGCCAAGTCTGACAAAATCGACGGTGAAAAGCTTTATAAGGAGCTGAAAGCCCGGGGCGTACTGGTGCGGCACTTTACCAAGGCACGCATTTCCCCCTATGTACGCATCACCATCGGCACTTTGCAGCAGATGGAGACCCTTATTGAAAAAATCAAAGAAATACTGGGAGCATAACTATGAGAACCACCCAAATCAAGCGTAAAACCGGGGAGACCGATATCTCCCTGTCCTTAAGTTTAGACGGCACCGGCGCATCCAAGATAGCAACCGGCTGCGGCTTTTTAGACCATATGCTGACCCTCTTTGCCAAGCACGGCCGGTTTGACTTGGAGGTCACCTGCGTGGGTGATACCTATGTGGATTACCACCACACCGTGGAAGACATCGGCATCTGCTTAGGCAAGGCCTTTGCCGAAGCCCTGGGCGACAAAAAGGGCATCATCCGCTATGGCGACACCACCCTGGCGATGGATGAAAGCCTGATCCTCACCGCGGTGGACATTTCCGGACGGGGCGGCTGCTACTATGCATTGGAGATCCCCACGGAAAAGGTGGGGGATTTTGACACAGAGCTGGTGCTGGAGTTCTTTATTGCCCTTGCCAACAACGCAGGCCTGACCTTACATCTGCGGCAGCTTTGCGGCGGCAACTCCCACCACATCATTGAAGGCACTTTCAAGTCTGTGGCCCGGACGCTGCGCAAGGCCGTTGCCATTGACAAGGCTTTTGCCAATGAAGTACCCTCCACGAAAGGAATCTTATAATGATTGCAGTTGTTGATTACGGCGTGGGAAATCTCTTTTCCCTGTGCTGCTCCCTGGAGCGGATCGGCGCTGATGCCAAGGTTACATCCAATCCGGACGAAATTCGCAGCGCTGAGAAGATCATCCTTCCCGGCGTGGGTGCTTTTGCCGATGCGGCAAAAAAGCTCCGGGATTCCGGTCTTGACAAGGTGATTTTGGAGCAGGCTGCCGCCGGCAAGGAAATTATGGGCATTTGCCTGGGTATGCAGCTGCTGTTTGAAAAAAGCTATGAGTTTGGTGAGCATACCGGTCTTGGTCTGCTGAAGGGCAGTGTGATCCCAATGGATGGC
This sequence comes from Oscillospiraceae bacterium, assembly GCA_017452505.1. Taxonomy (GTDB): domain Bacteria; phylum Bacillota; class Clostridia; order Oscillospirales; family Oscillospiraceae; genus Faecousia. Next base: position 2,834 of record JAFTMI010000072.1, on the reverse strand, counting down.
ACGATCCCCGCGGAATTGAAGATTCCCCATATTGGCTGGAACGCCCTGCATTTTACTAAAGACAGCAAGCTTCTTAAGTACATCAAAGCGGGCGATTGCGTGTATTTCGTCCATTCCTTCTATGTAGACCCCGGTGCGGAAAGTGTGGTGGCCACCGCTGAGTACGGTAAATTCGTCACCGCCGCTGTGCAGTGCGGCAATGTGATGGGCTGCCAGTTCCACCCGGAAAAAAGCGGCGAGGTAGGTCTTAACATTCTGCGGGCCTTCTGCGAAAAGGAGGAAGCCATATGATCTTGTTTCCGGCAATCGATTTATATGAAAAGAAAGCCGTGCGGCTTTACAAGGGCGATTACGCCAATATGACCGTTTACAGCGAAAATCCCATTGAAATCGCTCAAGATTTTGAAAAGAGCGGCTGCACCCATATTCATATGGTGGACTTGGAGGGCGCTAAGGACGGCACGACCCCCAATCTTGCTATCGTGGAGCAGGTCGCCAAAGAAACCTCCCTCTTTGTGGAGATCGGCGGCGGCATCCGCAATATGGAAACGGTGGAAAAGTACTTATCCGCCGGTGTTTCCCGGGTGATTTTGGGCACGGCTGCTGTTAACGACGAGGCATTCCTCCGCGCCGCTGTTGAGAAATACGGCGATAAAATTGCCGTGGGCGCGGATGTAAAGGACGGCTACATTGCCATCAAGGGCTGGCTGGAAAAATCCGCCGTCACCTTAGAAGACTTCCTTGCCAAAATGCAGGAGATCGGCGTAAAGCATATTATCTGCACCGACATCTCCAAGGATGGCGCTATGCAGGGCACAAATCTTGCCCTATACCGGCAGCTTTCTGAGAAATTCAAGCTGGATATCACCGCCTCCGGCGGCGTTTCCTCTATGGAAGACATCGCTGCCCTGCGGAAAATGGACATCTACGGCGCGATCATCGGCAAGGCCTATTACACCGGCGCTATCGACCTGAAAGAGGCTTTGGAGGTGGCGAAATGATCACAAAACGCATCATCCCCTGCCTGGACATCAAAAATGGCCGGGTGGTGAAAGGTACCAATTTCCAGGGCCTTTCCGATGTTTCCTCCCCCATTGAACTGGCAAAGCACTACTCCGACTGTGGCGCAGACGAGCTGGTGTTCTATGATATCACTGCCTCTGCCGAGGGTCGGCAGCTGTTTACCGACGTGCTCCGGGAAGTAGCATCCCAAATCTTCATTCCTCTGACCGTAGGCGGCGGCATCAACACCGTGGACGACTTTGACCGTGTCTTAAAATGCGGCGCGGACAAGGTCAGCGTCAATTCCGGTGCCATCCGCGATCCCCAGCTCATTTACGATGCCGCCCAAAAATACGGCAGCCAGTGCGTGGTGCTGTCGGCGGATATCAAACGGGTGGACGGCCAGTTCCAGGTCTTTGCCAAGGGTGGCAGAGAGGATACCGGTATGGAGGCCATCTCCTGGATCAAAAAGGGCGTCTCATTAGGCGCAGGTGAGGTGGTTGTCAACTCCATCGACACCGACGGCGTGAAAAAAGGCTTTGATATCGAGATGCTGCAAGCGGTGTGCGATGCAGTGAATGTGCCGGTGATCGCCTCCGGCGGCGCTGGTTCTGTACAGCATTTTACCGACCTGTTTGGCGCCATTCCCACCATCGATGCGGCGCTGGCTGCATCTGTGTTCCATTTCGGACAGATCGCCATTCCCGACCTAAAACAGGAACTGAAAAAGAATAACATTATTGTGAGGTTATAATATGCTCTCCATTGATAATCTGAAATTTGACGAAAACGGCCTGATCCCCGCTGTTGTGGTGGATTCCATCACCAAAAAGGTGCTGACCGTGGCCTATATGAACCGGGAAAGCCTGGAAATTTCTATGGAAAAGGGTCTGACCTGCTTTTGGAGCCGCTCCCGGCAGGAGCTGTGGCTGAAGGGTGAGACCAGCGGCAACTACCAGCACATCGTTTCCATCACCGCCGACTGCGACGGGGATGCTTTGGTGGTGGTTGTGGAAAAGGACGGCCCGGCCTGTCACAAGGGCACCGATTCCTGCTTTACTTCCCCGGTTTGGGAAAGTGAGGAGCTGCAGGAGTTCAGCCTCCAGGGCCTTTACGATATGCTTGTTGGCAGAAACGAAAACCGCCCCGAGGGTTCTTACACCACCTATCTCTTTGAAAAGGGCATCGACAAAATCCTCAAAAAGGTGGGCGAGGAGTGCACCGAGGTCATCATCGCCGGCAAGGCCGACGATAAAAAGGAAACCATCTATGAGCTGGCAGACCTTGCCTATCACGCAATGGTGCTGATGGTGCAGATGGGCATTACCGTAGAGGACGTCCACAGAGAGCTTGCCTCCCGCCACATCATTGACCACAAGGTCAAGCAGGAGAAAATGACCAAATGATCCCCTGTAACTACCACACCCACACCTGTTTCTGCGACGGCAAGCATACCCCGGAAGAAATGGTGCAAGAAGCCCTGCGGCTGGGCTGTAAGGAGATCGGCTTTTCCGGGCATTCTTATACCCCCTTTGACGGCAGCTATTGTATGACCAAGGAAAACACCTTGGCTTATATCAATGCTGTCCGGGACTTGCAGAAAAAGTACGCAGAGCAAATCAAGATTTATTTGGGCATCGAGCAGGATTACCACTCCCCGGAATCCACTGCAGGCTATGACTATGTCATCGGCTCTGTGCACTATGTGGAAAAGGATGGGGCGTACCTGTCCGTAGACGAGAGCAAGGAAACCCAAATCGCCATCGTAGAACAGTATTATGGCGGGGATTTCTACAGCTTCGTGGAGGATTATTACGAGGCGGTTTCCGATG
>JAFTMI010000071.1 GCA_017452505.1 Oscillospiraceae bacterium | reverse complement strand
CACTTGTCCAGGCCCGACACCTTGGCGATGCCGTCACCGGACAGGATAACCGTACCTGTTTCGCTGGTCTGTAATTTATTTTCGTAGTTCTTGATTTGACTACGGATGATTTTCGTAATTTCTTCCGGTCTAAGTTCCATAATTTACCTCATTTTTCAGAGTCTTGCTCATTTCATCCAGGCGACCCTGGATGGTACCATCCACCTGGCAGCCGTCATAGCGCAGGCGTACGCCGCCCAACACGGCAGGATCAATCTTACAAAGAAGAGCGATTTTCTTACCTGTGAGGGCAGTGAGCTTGTCCGTCAAACGGACTTTTTGGGCATCGCTGAGGGCGATCGCCGTAAAGACCTGCACCTCCAAAATGCCCTTGTCGGTATTGTACTGCTCCCGGTAGGCCTTGCAGCATTCCGGGAATTGGCGGATATGGTTCTTCTCCGTCAGCAGCTTGCAAAAATTCAGTACATAGGTCTGCACCTTCCCCCGGAAGCCCTCTTCCAAAAGGTCAAGCCGCTCCTGCAGGGGGATATTGTGGGAGGCAAGAAGCTTCAGAAATTCCGGGTTTTCGCCAAATACGGTCTGCAAAACCGCCAGCTCACCCAAAATCTGTTCTTCCAAGCCTTCCTCCTGCGCCAGGGTATAAAGTCCCTGGCCATAAACAGTTCCTGCCTGGCTCATGGCTGCTCACCCAATTCTTCCAGGAAGCTGTCTACCAGCTGCTCCTGCCGGGCTGCATCCAAAGACTGTCCGACCACCTTGCCGGCGATCTCCATAGCCAAAGAGGAAATCTCATTTTTGGCTTCACTGACAGCCTGTTTCTTCTCCCGGGCGATGTCCGCAGAGGCCTTCTCCCGGATGGCATCGGCCTCCCGGTTTGCCTGGCGGATGATCTCCTCCTCCCGGCTCTTGCCCCGGGCCACAGCCTCTTTCACCAGCCGGTCGCTGGTTTCCTGGGCAGTTTCCAGCTTGGTCTGGTATTCCGATTCCAAAGCCTTCGCACTGTCCTGGGCGGATTGCGCCTGGGCATACATATCATCGATCTCCTGCTGGCGGTCGTGAATAATCTTCATAACCGGACCGAAAAGGAATTTCTTGGCTACGAAATAAATGGTCAGCGTGTTCAGCAGAACGAACAGAGCAGTCCAAAAGTTTACGCCTACAAATGCTTCAAATCGTCCCACTTCTGCGTACTCCTTTCAAATATTCTTTTGGGAGATCACAGAAGGAACATAATCAGCAGCGCAATAACCAGAGAGTAAATACCGGTGGTCTCTGCGATAGCACAGCCCATGATCATAGTGGAACGCAGAGTACCTGCAGTTTCGGGTTGACGCGCCATACCGTCCAGTGCGTGAGCTACAGCATTACCTTCACCGATACCGGGGCCAATAGCGCCGATACCCATACACAGACCTGCACCGATAGCCTTGCCGGCGATTGCGATTGCGTTTGCTAATTCCATAATAATTTCCTCCTAATATTGTTGTTTATAATTACTTATGAATTAAGTTTTTTCTTTCTCTTGGGGTTCCGGGAGAGATCCGGCAATATACACCATCGTAAGCAAGCTGAACACATAAGCCTGCACAAAGCCGGAGAACAGATCGAAATAACAGGAAAGCACAGCAGGAATACCATAAGACAGGATGGGAATACCCGAAAGCACACCCAACGCCTGCAACAGGCCAAACAAGCCAAGCACCCCGGAAAGGATACCGAACACCAATGCTGCTCTCTTTCCCTTTTTCTTCCACAGGAAACAAAGGCCTGCACCAACCGCCATCATCACTGCACCAACCAGCCAGCCCTGCGATGCGATCAGATTCAAAATTGCCACGGAGGCCGCGCTGAGCGCTGCGTAGATAATGGTGGTAATAACACCGCCGCCGGCCACATTGCCGAAATGACGGAAAGCCATAGACAAAGGCTGGGCGATCTCCGACACGATATTCATCGGTGTCATCACCACGATAGGCTCAGTAAAGCCCTTGAGCCAGCCGCCAAAACCTTTGTTTTTGATGCTGTTATACCAAATGATCGCTGTGACCATCAGCGCCCATACCATCACACAGCTTACATCCGCTGTTGCCGAACGCAGAAAGCCTGTTAATCCGATCAGTGTACCGCAGATGGAGCTGAGGAATATGGTGCCAATAAAGGGAGTCCAATGGACATTATGCGCGCCCATAGTTTCCACCACCATATTTTGCAGCATCATCACGCCTTTTTCCACCATCACCTGCTTGCCATCCGGGCGTTTTTTCAACCCCTTGCCCAAAGCAATGCAGGCCCAGCACAAAATCACTGTTACGATCAAAAACGATACTGTGGTCTGGGTAATAGGGATCCCACCGAATATGGGAATGGTAAAATAGATAAATGCGCCGTCAACACTTATATTCATACTGACTTATCACCCGGCTTTCTTCTGAAAAATTCCCAAAGGGTCAAGGTAAACCGCACAAACACAAGCGGCACCACCAGGGCGATCACATTGCAGATGCCGCTTTTGGCAAAAGCAAACAGCACCACTGCCATTACAAGCATTCGCAGCGCATAAGAGCCTTTGATAGCCGCCTGTCCACCCTTCACATCCTGGTTTTGAGCCTTGTCCGCAGCAATGTTTACGCCGATGGCCATCACAAAGAAATTGGCAATCGCCACCAGACCGCCAACGATGCCGCCCCAAAGCACACCCATATCAAATTTCCCCAGCAGGGCAAAAATACCCATCATTGCCGCCACGCCCAGGGCTTCACCCAAGGCCACAATGCCGGTCTGCCGGAGGAGTTCTTTCCTTACGTCCATTTATGCTTCTCCAATCAATCGTGTTCCCCAAAGGAAACAGGGGGGTCTTCTTTTTCTTTCTCCTTGCTCAGCCTGTTCAGCACCTTCAGATTCCGGACAAATCCGTCAACGGCGCAAAACAGCCCCAATCCGATACCCAAAAGCACCACCCACAGGCCCAGATCAAAACGGTTTTTCAGCCAAACAGCCAGCAGAACGAAGCCTGCCAGGGGCACTGCCGTGCTTAATCCCAGCTGGGTCAGCCAAACAAGCAGGTGCAAATTTTTCATACATTCCACCCCATTATATATTGTCTTATATTATACCAAATTTTCCATATTATGCAAGTAGCCTTTTTTAAATTATTTCCCAAAACCCCTTTATAATTTCCCAAAAATATAGTAAACTTACAGAAGACAAAAAAAGACAGGAGGCGGTAGCTTGAACCAGCAGGAATTGGAGATTTTACAGGGCACTATTGGTGCCGTTGTTTTTCAGAATTATGATAATGGCTACGCCGTCCTGCGCCTGCAGTTAGAGGACGGTCAAACCGTCACCGTGGTGGGCACCATTCCCCTGCCGGCTATCGGCGAACGGCTGATGGTCACCGGCAAATGGGCCACCCACAGCAGCTACGGCAAACAATTCGAGGCGGAGTTTTTGGAGCGGCTGATGCCCCAAACCGCCCCGCAAATCATTACATATCTTTCTAGCCGTGTCATTAAGGGAATCGGTCCTGTGATGGCAAACCGGATCGTGCAAAAATTCGGCGATCAAACCTTAGTGGTTATGGAACGAGAGCCGGAGCGCCTTGCAGAGGTTGTGGGCATCTCTGACAAAAAGGCCATGGAGATCGGCGAGGCCTTCCGCCTGCAGGTGGGTATGCGCCATTTGATGGAGTTCTTCACGCTCCACCAGCTACCCACCGAACTGGCAGTAAAAACCTATAAAGTTTACGGCGAGGCAACCATCGACCTGCTCTATGACAATCCCTATTTGCTGATGGACGAAGACTTGGAAGCGCCCTTTGGCGCTGTGGACCGTTTCGCCATCGACTTAGGTGTTGCCGGGGATGATACCCGGCGGGTCAGCGCAGGCATTCTCTTTGAGCTGCGCTATAATCTCACCGCAGGCCACAGTTTCCTGCCGGAAGACAAGCTCATCGGTGCCACCGCCCAGCTTTTGAATGTGGACAATGCCACCGTAGAAATGGGCATTGCCCGGCTTTTGGAAGAAGAGCAGCTGGTGCGGGATCATTTGGCCGACATTCAAATCCTCTATCTGCCCCCTCTGTACCGGGCAGAAACCTACTGCACCCGGCGGTTACTGGCACATACCGCCACCCGCTACCCCGCCCCGGCATCCTTCAGCAAGAAGCTTCGTACTGCCGCCCAGTCAAGCGGCTTAGAATACTCCTCCCAACAGGAGCTTGCTCTGCAAGAAGCCGCCACCTCCGGACTTTTGCTGATCACCGGTGGCCCCGGCACCGGTAAAACCACCGTTCTCAACGGCATTTTATCCCTGTATGAGCAGATGGGCCTTAAGACCCTTCTATGCGCTCCCACGGGCCGGGCCGCCAAGCGGCTGACGGAAGTGACGGGCCGGGAGGCCTCCACCATTCACCGGCTCTTGGGTGCGGGCATTGACCCCCACACCGGCAAGCTTTTCTTTGCCAAGGACGAAAGTGACCCTCTGCGGGCTGACGCTGTCATTGTGGACGAGATGTCCATGGTGGATGTGCAGCTTTTGGGAAGTCTTCTCCAGGCCGTTCCCCAAACTGCCCGCTTGATTTTAGTAGGCGACCCGGATCAGCTTCCCCCTGTGGGCCCGGGCTTCCCCTTCAGTGATATGCTCCGCAGCGCTATGCTCCCGGCAGTAAAGCTGACGGAAATCTTCCGTCAAGCCCAGGAGAGCCTTATCGTTATGAATGCCCACCGGGTAAACCGGGGGGAAATGCCGGAGCTACGGAACACAAAAAGCGACTTTTTCTTCCTGCAGGGCCGTTCCGAGGCGCAGGTCGCCCAAACCATTGTAGGTCTGTGCGCCACAAGGCTTCCCCAAAATATGGGCATTCCTGCCGACCAAATTCAAGTCCTTTGTCCCACAAAGAAAGGCCCAGCGGGCACTGTGGCTCTGAACAAGCTGCTCCAGGCCCACTTAAATCCCGCTGCCCCCACCAAGCAGGAAAAAAATGTGGGTGATACGGTGTTCCGGGTGGGTGACCGGGTCATGCAGATCCGCAACAA
>JAFTMI010000070.1 GCA_017452505.1 Oscillospiraceae bacterium | reverse complement strand
ATGATATGACCGAGCTTTTGCAGGTGGCAAAACCCGACCAGGTGGCCATCGAGGAGCTGTTTTTCGGACAAAATGTCACCACCGGCATTGGCGTTGCCCAGAGCCGGGGCGTGATCCTTTTGGCCATTCGCCAGGCGGGCTTGGAGGTTTCGCAGTACAAGCCCATGCAGGTAAAGCAGGCGGTGGTGGGTTACGGCAACGCCACCAAGCACCAGGTGATGGATATGACCAAGCGGATCCTGGGTCTTTCCCAAATGCCCAAGCCCGACGATGCCGCCGACGCTATTGCCATCGCCCTGTGCCATGCAAGATCCGCAAGCAGCCTTATCACCAAGGCGACAAGAAATTGAAAATTGAAAGTTGAAAATTAAAAATTATGAAAAACATAATTCGGGAAAAAAGTTACACATTTGCTTTGCGCATTGTGAAATTATGTAATTATCTATATAAAGAAAAGCGTGAGTCAATAATGTCCAAACAGTTACTTCGTTGCGGTACCAGCATTGGCGCAAACGTTGCAGAATCCCAACATGCGCAGAGTCGCGCAGATTTTTGCTCCAAGTTGAATATTGCCTTAAAAGAAGCAGCAGAAACAGATTATTGGTTGCGATTGCTCCATGATTCCAGTTACTTAAGCGACGCTGAGTTTCAATCTGTTTTTTCAGATTGCAAAGAAATCGAAAGTCTTTTGGCTTCGATAGTAAAGTCTGTGAAGAGTTAATTTTCAACTTTCAATTTTCAATTTTCAATTTTGAATTTCAGAATACTTGGAGGACTTTCCTATGTTATACTATGTTTCCGGTACTGTGACTGTTTTGGAGCCGGGTTTGGCGGTCATTGATTGCGGCGGCGTGGGCTACGGCTGCCGTGTCACCGCTTACACCGCTGCCCAGCTGAAATTAAATCAGAGCGCCAAGCTGTTTATCACCGAGTCTATTCGGGAGGATGCCTTTGATCTGTACGGCTTTTCCAGCCGGGAGGAGCAGAAATGCTATGAGCTGCTCACCTCCGTTAATGGTGTTGGCCCCAAGGCCGCCTTGGCGATCCTGTCCGCTGGCCCCCAGAATTTCACCTTAGCGGTGATGACCGGGGACGAAAAACTCCTCACTGCCGCTCAAGGCGTGGGCAAAAAGCTGGCCCAGCGCATCATTTTGGAGCTGAAGGACAAAATGGGCGGTGCAAACACGGAGATCGATTTCTCCGCCGGTGTCTCCGTCGCCGCACCCGCTGCCGGCAACAACGCCCAGTTGGCTACCGCCGCTTTGCAGGAGCTGGGCTACTCGCCTGCTGAGATCGCCACCGCCCTCAAGGGCGTTGACCCGGGCGCTACCACCGAGGAAATGGTCCGCTTTGCCTTGCGGACAATGGTTATGAAATCATGAAAACATCTAATCTACAACAAGTGCCGTATTTTGACAACCGGAGCTTTTTCAAGGACAGTTGCCCTGTCTATATCCAGCTTTCCACGGAGTTTCCCAAGTATGTGGGTGTTATGCACCGGCATCAGTTCGTGGAGATCGTGTATATTCTCTCCGGCGAGGCTACCCACACCGTTGGCGACCGGGAATACACGGTAAAAAGCGGCGATGTGGTGGTCATCAACTGTGGTGTGCCCCACAAATTCACCGCCAACGCCGCCGCGGGCGAGCTTTTTGTGGCCTACGATCTGATGTTCGGCCTTCCATTTATCGACCCCACCGCCGGAAACGATGCCACTTTTGAATCCCTGCAGGATAGCTTTTTGTTTGGCGCTTTGTTCCCCGGTGAAGCCGCCTTACCCGATATCCACATCAGCGGCAAGCGCTACGGCTCCTACGGTGACCTGTTCACCCGCATCTACCACGCACTAAAGGGCAAGGAGCGGGGCTATATGGAGCTGAGCCGGGCCTATGTGATCGAGCTGATCGTAAAGATCCTGCGGGACTTAGGTCGAAACAGCGCAAAGGAACTGACCTCCGAAAACAAAAAAGCGGTTTTTGCCGCCATCAGCTATATGGAGCGCCGCTACAACACCCCCCTGGACTTGGAAGACATTGCCGCCCAGGTATTTCTGAGCCCGGAGTATTTCCGAAAGCTGTTCAAGAAGATGACCGGCGAATCGGTACGCACCTACCTGCACGGCCTGCGGGTGGATGAAGCCTGCCGGCTGCTGACTGTGACGGATATGTCCATACAGGATATTTCCCTTGCTGTGGGCTACCAGGATATGAAGTCTTTTTACCAGGCCTTTAAGCAAAAAACAGGCAAAACACCGAAAGAATACCGAAATCACCAATAAAATATCCGTTTTTCCCAATTACACCGGCTCCTTTTTTTGATAGTATAAGATTGATACTATCGGAAAAGGAGCTGATTTTTTTGGCAATTCAAACCGTAACGGGCATTTTGCAGAAAAAAGATGCCGGCATCGTGACCCCTCACGAGCATATTTTCATCGAGCTGACAGCTTTTTTTGAGGAACGCCCCCTGAAAGACTGCGAAAGTCCCGCCACCGCCCCTGTCACCATGGACAAGCTGGGCATTCTGAACCGTGACCCCTATGCCCTCCGGGACAATCTGCGGATGAACGACTACGAAACCCAGAAGAAAGAGATCCTCCGCTTTAAGAATGCCGGCGGCGCCACCATTGTGGACGCTACCATGCCCGGCATCGGCAGAGATCCCAAAATGCTGCGGCGCATCGCCGAGGCCACCGGCATCAACGTGGTGATGGGTACGGGCTACTATGTCTGCTCCACCCACCCGGAAGCCATGAAGTCCATGACCGAGGAGCAGATCGCCGAGGAAATGATCCGGGAGATCACCGTGGGCGCCGAGGGTACGGACATCAAGGCCGGTGTCATCGGCGAGATCGGCATCAGCGAGGTGTTCAACGAGGAAGAGCGCCGGGTGCTCCGGGCAGCCGCCATCGCCTGCAAAAAGACCGGTACTCCCATTTTGGTCCACATCAACCCCTGGACCGTGAACGGCTTGGAGGCAGCGGAAATCCTGCTGAATGCCGGTGTTGACCCCAAGAAGATCGCCATTTCCCACATCGATGTTGAAAACAATATGGATTACATCCACAAGCTGCTCCAAATGGGCGTGTATGTGGAATTTGACAACTTCGGCAAGGAGTACTATGTGGACCGGGAGGCCCGCCGGGAGGGCTACGGCCTGTTCGTCCACGATACCGACCGGGTAGAATGCCTCAAGGCCCTCATCGACGAGGGCTACGGCAAGCAGCTGCTGGCAAGCTGCGATGTGTGTCTGAAGACCTGCCTGCGCACCTACGGCGGCTGGGGCTATGACCATGTTTTGGTAAATATCGTGCCTATGATGGAGGATGCCGGTATTCAACAGGCAGCCATCGACGATCTGCTGATCCATAACCCGGCAGAATTTTTGGATAACGGAGGACTTTGATATGGATAGAATTTGCATTCCCGACAGTGAATTTTTAGAAAGAGTGACCCGTGTGCAGGAGAAAATGGCCCAGGAGGGCTACGATATCCTGCTGTGCTACGGCAATGAGGCAGAGCCCCAGTTTGTCCGCTATTTCAGTGACTACTGGCCCTCTTTTGAGACCGCCGGCGTACTGATCCCCAAAACCGGCGCAGCCCGGCTGCTCATCGGCCCGGAAAGCTATACCTACGCCGCCGACCGCTCCCGGATCCCGGAGATCCGCCTGCTGAAGGCCTTCCGGGAATCCTCCGAGCCGGAATATCCCGGCAAGCCTCTGGACACCTTCAACACCGTATTTACCGAGTGCCTGGGCGATGCGCCTGTGAAGCGAATCGGTGTTGCCGGTCTGCCCCTCATGACCGTGGGTGTTTACAATGCACTGGCTGAGAGCCTGAAGGTTTACGGCGATGTGAAGATTGAAAAGGCTGACTACATCGTTTCCGCCCTGCGTATGATCAAGTCCGAAAACGAGCTTGCCTGTATGCGCAAGGCCGCGGAGATCACCCGCAAGACCATGGACTATGTGCTGGAGAATATCCATGTGGGTATGACCGAATCCCAGGTGGTGGGTCTTGCTCTGGGCAAGATGCACGAGCTGGGCGCAGAGCGGGAAAGCTATCCTCTGTGGGTGCTCACCGGCGCCGGCTCTGACCAGGCCATCAGCCGTCCCCGGCATAAGGTGATCCAGGAGGGCGATCTGACCTTCCTGCAGATTGGCGCAAGATATGAGGGCTATGCCTCCTCCATCGGCCGTCCGGTGGTGTTCGGCAAGGCAACAGAAGCCCAGAAGTCCCTCATCGAGGCCGGCTACGCGGTACAGGAAGAGATGCTCTCCATGACCAAGGCCGGTGTACCTGCCTGCGAGATTGCCAAGCGCCACAAGGAAAAGGTGGCAGAGCTGGGCTATGCTGACCACTTCCTGTACGGCCCCTACCACGGCAACGGTCTGATGGAAGGCGAAGCTCCCTGGGTGGAGACCGATTCTGACTATCTAATGCAGGAGAATATGACCTTCTGCTCCGATATTTTCCTGGGCAGCCACGAAACCAAGGTGGGTCTGCGGATCGAGGACGTGATCCGTGTCACCGCCGACGGCGTGGAAAACCTCACCAATTACCCCAGAAAACTCTTTGAAATCAATCGATAAGGGAGAATTTACTATGAAATTACGCGAGAAAATTTGGCTGTGGGGCCATCCCGAAGGCCGCTACAACAACGAGCACGGCAACACCCAGGTATCCCGTATGACACCTATGGAGTGCTGCCTGTACTTAGGCATTCGCAACACCTTTATGGTGCCGGACAAGTGGGTGGTAAACCGCCGGCAGTACAATAAGTCCTTCACCACCCTCAGCAATGTGGCCTGGGAGTGCTATGATGCAGGCAACGACCCCACCGTGGTAGACCCCCTCATTGCCGAGGCTGCGGATTTCCCCAATATCAGCGGCGTGGTCTTTGACGATTTCCAGCGGGGCGGCGCCAAGCAGTACAAGGAAATTCCCCTGCAGAATCTGTGGGATATCCGGGAAAAGCTCCACACCAACCCCATCCGCCCCTTAAATATGTGGATGGTGCTCTACACCCACGAATTTGCCCTTGACCCCAACGATCCTGCCTCCAAGCCCTACGACGAAGAGGCATTCCCCGCCTATGTCGAACCCTTTGACGGCATCATTATGTGGACCTGGAGCGAGAAGGATGTCCATCTGATCCCCGAGAAGTTCGAGGCCTTCAAGAAGCTCACCGAGGGCAAGCGCCGTATGGTTGGCTGCTATCTGTGGAATTTCGGTCAGAAGAAGCCCGCCACCGGCGAGGCTGTGAAGTGGCAGCTGGATTGGTGGCGTGAAAAGCTCCTGGCCGGCGAGATTGAGGGAATCGTCCTGCATACCAACACCATGGCTGACCTGGATCTGGAATCCTATGATGTGGCAAAAGCCTGGATGGAAGAACACGGCGACGAAGAAATTTAACACAAAAAGGAA
>JAFTMI010000069.1 GCA_017452505.1 Oscillospiraceae bacterium | reverse complement strand
TCTCAATTCTCAATTGCCAACGGCCTTGGCCTGTGTTATAATAGCAAAAAATGCTTTGGGGGTTTCTATGAAAACCTGTGTGATCTTCTGCGCAGCCGGATTTGACGGATTGCTGGAAAATATCGAAAATGCCACCGTCATCGCCGCCGACGGAGGTCTGACCCACACCAATGCTTTAGGGCTCACGCCCCAAATCGTTTTGGGGGATTTTGACTCTTTGGGCTACACCCCGGCAGGCGCAAATGTGTTCCCTGTGGAAAAGGACGACACCGATGCCATGCTGGCGGTGCGCAAAGGATTGGAGCTGGGCTGCGACCGGTTTTTGCTCTACGGCAGCCTGGACGGCCCAAGGCTTGACCATACGGTTGCCAATTTTCAGACCCTGCAGTTTTTGGCAGACCACGGGGCAGAGGGCTACCTCATCGGCAAGGACCACATTGTGACGGTAGTAAAAGACACTGAAATCACTTTCCCCGCTACGGCTACGGGCATTGTATCCGTGTTTTGTATGGGCAGTGATGCCACCGGCGTGACCATCGAGGGTCTGCAATACGGCTTGGAAAATGGCACGCTTTCCGCCGGCTTTCCCTTGGGGGTCAGCAATCACTTTGTGGGGAAAGAAGCCCGCATCTGCGCAGAAAAGGGCAGCCTGCTGGTGATCTACGACCGGGCAAACGGCCTGCCTGTTTGACTTGATTTTATAAAAATGCTAAACTGTGTTCTTGAGATTGCCACGTCGCTGCGCTCCTCGCAATGACGTGGAAAATTTGGAGGATTTTATGCAACTTTTGTTTATGGGGCTCTTTGCCGCTTTGGCAGTAGCCGCCGACCAAATAACCAAATATCTCACCGTGGCCAATATCCCCTTGGAGGGGCATATGGATTTTATCCCCGGTTTTTTGGGTCTGACCCATTTCCGAAACGACGGCGCTGCCTGGTCTATGTTTGAAGGACAGCAATGGCTCTTTGCTATTATTTTTGCGGCATTTACCGTGGCTGTGATCTTGGAATTCAAGAAGAATTTCCTGGGCTTTACCACCTTTGAGCATTGGTGCCTGGCGGCGATCTATGCCGGCGGCCTTGGCAATATGATCGACCGGGTACGCCTGGGCTATGTGGTGGATATGATCCAAACGGAGTTTATGAATTTCCCTATATTTAATGTAGCGGACTGCTTCATCACCTGTGGCTGTATTGCTCTCATATTCCATCTGGTATTTTTCAACAGGGGCTTTTGGAAGGACGGAAAAAAATGATTTTCATTGCGGATATTTCCGGGGAGCGGTTGGATGCGTTCCTGGCCCGGACTTGCGAGGGCATGACCCGCTCCGCCGCCCAGCGGCTGTTGGAAGATGGGTGTGTCACCCGCAACGGCAAGCCCGGCAAGAAAAACGATAAACTGAATATTGGCGATGAAATTTCTGTGGAAATTCCCGAGGCAAAGCCTGTGGATATTATTGCCAAGGACATTCCTTTGGAGATCGTCTACGAGGACGAGGATGTTTTGGTCATCAACAAGCCCAAGGGCTTGGTAGTCCACCCGGCGGCCGGCCACGAAGACGACACCCTGGTGAACGGTCTGCTCCACTCCCACGCAGGTAAGCTCTCCGGCATCAACGGCGAATTGCGCCCGGGCATTGTCCACCGCATCGACAAGGACACCTCCGGCCTTTTGGCGGTGGCAAAAAACGATTTGGCCCACACGGTTCTGGCATCCCAGTTAAAGGACCACTCTATGGCCCGGACCTACGAAGCCATTGTCTGCGGCAATGTGAAAAATGACACCGGCACTGTGGATGCGCCCATTGGCCGCCACCCCACCGACCGGAAGAAAATGTGCGTCACCGAGCGTAACGGACGGAACGCTGTGACCCATTATGAAGTGATCGCCCGCTACCGGGGCTACACCCATATCCGCTGCCGGCTGGAGACCGGCCGCACCCATCAAATCCGGGTGCATATGGCTCACATCGGCCACCCCATTTTGGGTGACACAGTCTACGGACGGAAAAAGCCGGAGCTGGGGCAGGATTCTCAGTGCCTCCACGCAGGGATTTTGTGCTTTGCCCACCCCCGGGACGGCCACCCTGTTGTGGTAATGGCCGATTTACCGGAATATTTCAAAAAAGTTTTGGAAAAGTTAGAAAGGATGTCATAAATGGCACTTTTTTCAGATGTTTTATTGACCGTTGACTATGACCGCACCCTCACCGGTCCGGATTCTATTGTGCCGGAGCGGAACTGGGAGGCCATTCGTTATTTCACAGAAAACGGCGGCGCATTTACCATCAACACCGGCCGCTCCACCACCACCATGCGTGACCTGCTGTACACCTTCCCTGCCAATGCCCCGCTTTTGCTGTACAACGGCTCTGCCCAGTGGGACAAAGACCATCTTGTTGACCTCAAAATCATCGATTTGGATATGTGGGCTGTGTTGGACGAGGTGGGCGCTGCCTTCCCGGAGATGAATTTGGAAATCCAGGCAACAGACAACCACTATCTGCTCTCTGCCCGGCCGGAATTTGCCGCTTTGTATGAGAAAATGCACTGGGGCTGGGCGCCTGCTGAGCACGGCAAGGACTATGGCCCCTTCATCAAATTCGCATCCTACGGCCCGGTGCGGAAGCCCGCAATGGCCAATATGTACGAGTGCAGCCCGGAAGACCAGGCTCGATTCGACGAGCTGGATGCCTTTATCCGGGCGCGTTGGGGTGATAAGGTGGAAGTTTTCCGTGCCGCACCCCGGATCATCGATGTCCACGCAAAGGGCGTGAGCAAGGGCGCAGCCGCCGTTGCTTTGAAAGAAAAGCTTGGCAAAAAGATCCTGGTTTGCGTAGGAGATGCGGACAACGATATCGCTATGCTGGATGCCGCCGATTACGCATTTTGCCCGGCAGAAAGCGTGGTGGCAGACCTGTATCCCAATGTATGCACCTGCGGCGAGGGTGCAGTTGCGGATGTAATTTACAAAAAAATTCCGGAAATTCTCGGTATTTTGCCTTGACATATCCACTTTGTTGTGCTAATATCTTATAGCTGAATCGCTCAGATACAGGTGGATTCGCGGGTGTAGTTCAATGGTAGAACACCAGCCTTCCAAGCTGGATACGCGGGTCCGATTCCCGTCACCCGCTCCATTAGATATGCGCCAGTAGCTCAGCTGGATAGAGCAACTGCCTTCTAAGCAGTAGGTCAGGGGTTCGAGTCCCTTCTGGCGTGCCACTTCAAGCTACGCAGTCGGATAGGGCGATAGCACTATTGGTTTGTAGAGCCTTTCTTAGGACTCGAACCATTTAGATGCAACAGTCCGGTGGACTGTTGCTGAAACCAGTGCAAACACTGGTGGCTACCTTGATTTGTGAGTCCCTTCTGGCGTGCCACTTTCAAAATGCTTAATGCAGAATGCATAATGGCTATCAGCACAACAGAATATGGTGGGTGTAGTTCAATTGGCAGAGCACCGGATTGTGGTTCCGGGCGTTGTGGGTTCGAGTCCCATTACCCACCCCATAAAAAAGCACTTGCTTTGGCAAGTGCTTTTTTAATTATATCCGTTCCCTGCGCTCACGGATGATATAGCTAACGCTATGATATCTGCTCCGCAGATGATATACGCTTCGCGTATAAAGGGGGCGGATATTATATCATATTTGCATTGCAAATATATCATACGGCAACGCCGTATATCATATCGCGTCAGCGATATAGTATTACTCCGCAGACCGGAAGGCCTGCCTTTTCGGTGGGTAGGGACTCGAAAATTATAAATCACAACAGTCCGGTGGACTGTTGGTCGCGACGGCTTGAGGTCGCGACACCTTGATTTGTGAGTCCCTTACCCACCCCATTCATAGTAACAACGCAAATCGTTCCTGTTGCGGTGTCCGGCATAATAAAAAATTGACTTTCCGCAGACACCGCGTATAATAAGCACATAAGCCTTTTCCAAGGAGGATCGTTATGACCCCGACAAAAAAAGATTTATCCATAAAACAACTGCTGACCATGGGTGGCGCTCTGTTTTCCATGCACTTCGGCGCATCCTGTATGCTCTACCCTGTGGACTGGGGCAAAAACAGCGGTACATCGGTCTTCATCGCCTATATCGCCATCGTTTTGACCGCCTTGCTGCTGCCGCTGCTTGCCTATGTGGCGCTGGCCCGGGGCAAGGGCAATTTTGCCGCCATCACCGCAAAGATCTCCCCCCGGTTCGGCTCTGTATTCTGCACCATTACCGTTTTGGTGATGGGCCCGCTGTATGTGGTGCCCCGTATGAGCGCCGCTGCCTGGGACGCTATCTTGCAGCTGACCGGCCTGCAGCTGCCGGGATTTTTGCCGATTTTCCTGTTTAACTGCCTGTTTTATGCGTTGACTTACTGGTTCTTGGCCGACCGCTCCGACACCGTGGACAAAATCGGCAAGATCCTGTTCCCCGTTTTGCTTTTGATCGTTGTGCTGGTCATCGGCAAGGGTCTGCTCACCCCCATCTCCACAGATTGGCAGCCGAAAACCTACCCCGAATCTGCCCTGGCCTACGGCCTTCTGCAGGGCTATCAGACCGGCGACCTGCCGGCGGCCTTGATGTTTGGCCTGATCGTCATTCAGGGTATTCAGAAAGCCGGCATTTCGGAAAGCCGCACCAATCGCAACTTAGTCCGCATCGGTTTGGTGGGAATGGGTATGCTGGCCATTACCCATTTGGGACACATGGTGGTGGGCGCCGGCACCGGCGGCACCATCGACCTGAGCCTTTCCGCTCTGTACTGCGAAGTGGTACTGCAGCTTTGGGGCAAGACCGGCGGTATCTTCTTCAATGTAGCCCTGGTGCTGGCTGCGCTGACCACTGCTGTGGGTCTGTGCGGTTCTGCGGGAGAATTCTTTTCCGAAACCGCAAAGGGCCGTATTTCCTACAAAAAGATCTCTTTGATTATGGTCTGCATCAGCACGCTGGTGTCCAGTGTGGGACTTAACAACATTGTGAAGTTTATCGGCCCGCTGCTGGACGCCTGCTATCCCACAGCCATCGTGGTGGTGCTTTACTATGTGCTTTGCCCCCGGCTGGAGAATCCCCGCCTGCTGCTGGGCGCCCGGTTTGCTATGATCGCGGCTGCAGTCACCGGCTGTGTGGATGTGCTGTCTTCCTATAACGCCCTTTTGGGCATCAACAACGCCCTCTTTGAAAGCTTTTACCGGGCACTGCCCCTCAGCCAGTTCCGTTTGACCTGGATCCCTGTGAGCGTGGTAGTGTTCCTGCTTGGCATACTTCTCTACCGACCCAAAAACAAATAACAAAAAGACGGCCATCAGGCCGTCTTTTTCTTCATATCAAACAGAGCGATCAGCACGCTGGCGGCCAGCACCAGCGCAATGCCCACATAATCCCGGAGGCCGATGACCTCCTCCATAAACACCACGCCGACCACCACGCTGGTGATGGGCTCAAAGGTACTCAAAATCGATGCCCGTTCCGGGCCGATGAGGAATGTGCCCTGCTGGAACAGCACCACCGCGCCGGCAGTCACGCCCAAGGCAAATAAAAGACACCATGCCCAGCCGGTAAGGCTTTGGGGCAAAACCAAATTATCCGTTGCCACGCAG
>JAFTMI010000068.1 GCA_017452505.1 Oscillospiraceae bacterium | reverse complement strand
AGGCGGCTTCGTCGATACCAATGGTGTACTCCACACCCAGGTTGTCCAGGATTTCGCCCATAACGCGCTGCGCCTCTTCCCACTGCTCGGCAGTACCCTCGTACTTGATGCCGGCACGGGCAGGATCCCACTGGGAGAAACGGAAGGTGCAGTTTTCCAGCATACCCACGGTATCCAGGCAGTACTTAGCCAGCTCCAGGCAGCCACGGAACTCCTCTTCCAGCTGATCGGGGCGGAGAACCAAGTGGCCCTCGGAAATGGTGAACTGGCGGACACGGATCAGACCGTGCATCTCACCGGAGTCCTCATTACGGAACAGCGTGGAGGTTTCGCCCAAGCGCATGGGCAGGTCACGGTAGGAACGGGCCCGGTTCAGATAGACCTGGTACTGGAAGGGACAGGTCATAGGCCGCAGAGCAAAGCACTCCTTGGTCTCGTCGGCGGGGTCACCCAGCACAAACATACCGTCTAAGTAGTGATCCCAGTGACCGGAGATCTTATAAAGGTCGCTCTTGGCCATCAAGGGGGTCTTGGTCAGCAGGTAGCCCCGCTTCTGCTCTTCGTCCTCCACCCAGCGCTGCAGGGTCTGAATCACTCTTGCGCCCTTGGGCAGCAGGATGGGCAGGCCCTGGCCGATCTCTTCCACCGTGGTGAAGAATTCCAGCTCACGGCCCAGCTTGTTGTGGTCACGCTTCAAAGCCTCTTCCTGGGCGGCCAGGTAGGCATCCAGCTCGTCCTTGGTGGGGAAGCCGATGCCGTAGATTCTCTGCAGCATCTTGCGGTTAGAGTCGCCGCGCCAGTAAGCGCCGCAGGACTTGGTCAGCTTGAAGCCGTTATGGCGCAGGCGGCCGGTGTGATCCAGATGAGGGCCGGCGCACAGGTCGGTGAATTCGCCCTGGGTGTAGAAAGAGATCACAGCATCCTCGGGCAGATCTTCGATCAGTTCTACTTTGTAAGGCTCCTGCATAGACTCCATGTAGGCAATGGCTTCCGCCCGGGGCTTTTCGGTGCGCTCTAAGCGGATACGCTCCTTAATGATCTTCTTCATCTCCGCCTCGATTTGAGAAAGATGGTCGGGGGTGAAGGAGAAGGGGGCATCAAAGTCATAGTACCAGCCCTCATCGATGGCGGGGCCGATGGCCAGCTTCACTTCCGGCCACAAGCGCTTAACGGCCTGGGCCATTACATGGGAACTGGTGTGCCAGAAGGTTTTCCGGTATTCGGGGTTTTCAAAGGTGTACAGATTTTCATCGCTCATTTTGTTTTTCCTCCTTTTTTATGGGCGCCTCTAAAAACTACCCTTTTGCGATTTGGTCGCATCTTTTCCCCCAACTCTTCACAGCTAAAAGCCCTCAATACACAAAGTATTCCGAGCTTTCCGCTGCTTGATTTGGCGTAAAATCTGCTGTCCAAATCATCAAAAAGCAGTTTGTAGAGATCGCCTGTGGGGAAAGGTAAAAAAATACTCCCATCCCCTGAAAGATCAGGGGTGGGATACAAAGTATTCCACGGTTCCACCCTGGTTGCAAGTTGCCTTGCCACTCATTGACGCTTTAACGGGCGCACCCGGCAGGACATTTCTTCCCTGCGGCTCAGAAGTGGTATCACACCCAACAGCTACAAGACCCTTTCACCGGACAGGTCTCTCTCTGGGAAGCCGATTCAAGCGCGCATGTCTTCATCACAGCTTTTTGACTTTACAACTATACCATATATATTACAAATTGTCAATCCTCGAGTCAAAGTGGAGGGCAGATGCGTTGTCAAGGGGGTGATTTTTCGCTTTAGTGGAGTAAAATCCCGGAAAAAGTTACAAAATCGGTTTACCATAATTGGGGTTACCGTTATTTTGGGCGCTGGGTACATAATTTTCCCTATTTTGCCAAAAATTTACAGCAAACACCAATATCTTGTGTGTAAATTGCATAGTTATCGCAAGAAATTTACAAGAAGTTTACATAATATTTCTTGCAGAAAAACCTAAAATGTTGTCATTTTACGGCATTTTCCAGAAAAGACTTGACTTTTTCAAAATTTTTGTTATAATACCTTTGCAATCCGATTTCGGATTGTATTTCTTTGTAACTTTTTGATACCGTTTGTAACGATATCCAACACTCTGAATTTTATGAAAGGAGGTCCTTCCCATGCAGTTTCTTGCTCCCTCAATGTTTCGCAAGAAGAATCGCTTTTGGGCGATGATTGCGATGCTTTTGGTGGCAGCTTGCCTGGTAGGTACCCTTTCCCACACGGCGAAAGCCGAGAATACATTTGTGATCACCGACGGCGAGGCGGTCAAGGTTCACACCACTACCGCCACCGATCCCGCTCGGGTCCTTGCAGAAGCAGGTTTCTCCCTGACCGAGAGTGACTCCTATACCACCACCGAAAATGACGGCGTGTCCGAGATCAACGTCCAGCGAGTGCAGAACATCACAGTGTACAACGGCAATGAGATTTTAACATCCACCACATATGGCGAGCCTCTGGGCGAGCTTCTTGACCGTTTGGGAGTCACAATTGATGAAAACGCTGTGGTTTCCGTTCCTTTGGATACCATCACCTACGCCGGTATGCAGGTTCGTATTGACAGCCTGGGCCACGCAACTGAGCGTTACACCGTAGAGGTCCCCTTTGAGACCGTTTACTGCGATGATCCTTCCCTGCCCCTGGGCGAAGAGAAGGTCTTGGTAACCGGCGTTCCCGGCCAGGCCATCCGCACCTCCTCCGTGACCTATTTGAACGGTGAGGAAAACAGCCGCACTGTCTTGGAAGAGTCCGTCACCACCGAGCCTGTGGATCAGGTGATCGCCGTGGGTACCGGCGAGCAGGTCGGCCAGGTAAATGACCAGCCCATCATTGGCAACGGTTTTATCGTCCTGCCCTCCGGTGAGGTTTTGAACTACACCCGTGCCGAAACATTTGTTGCTACCGCCTACACGCATTTCGACAGTGGCTGTGACGAGTTCACCTCCAACGGCGCTAAGGTCAAATGGGGTGTGGTTGCTGTTGACCCCAGCGTGATCCCCTACGGCACCCGGATGTTCATTGTTGCCAACGACGGTTCCTATGTCTACGGCCTCAGCACCGCAGAGGACTGCGGCGGCGATATTCAAGACCACCGCCTGGACCTGTATATGCCCACCCTGGAGCAGGCATATGCTTTCGGTGTCCGTAACTGCACCGTGTACTTCCTCGGCGGCGCCGACTGGAAAGACAACGCATAATTTCGTTGCAAATCCGCCTTTTTCGTGCTATGATAGCAGGAGAAAGGCGGTTTTTTTATGCTTGATGTATGTGATATTCAAATTATGAAGCCATTGCTTGCAGAGCACGGCTTTCATTTTTCAAAAGCAAAGGGTCAGAACTTTCTCATCGCCCGGTGGGTGCCGGAGCGGATCGCAGAGGAAGCCGGGGTGGATGCTACTGCCGGCGTGCTGGAGATCGGCCCGGGCATCGGCCCGCTGACCCAGCAATTGGCCCTGCGGGCCGGAAAGGTCTGCGCTGTGGAGCTGGACAAGCGGTTAGAGCCCATCCTTGCCGCCACTGTGGGGGAGTTTTCCAATTTGGAAATCATTTGGGACGATGTGCTGAAGCAAAACATCCCCCAGTTGGTTGCGGAGAAATTCCCCGGCCTGCGGCCTATGGCCTGCGCCAATCTGCCCTACTACATCACCTCCCCTATCCTGTCCGCTCTGTTAGAGGCCGAGTGTTTCCAGGCGGTGACGGTGATGGTGCAGAAGGAAGTTGCCCTGCGGATCGCCGCAAAGCCCGGCACAGCGGACTACAGCGCCTTTACGGTGTTCTGTCAGTATTATGCCCAGCCGGAGATCCTCTTTGATGTACCGGCTCACTGTTTCCTGCCTCAGCCCAAGGTCACTTCCGCGGTGGTGACCCTGAAGACCTACGAGCACTGTCCCTGGGACATTGCGGACAAGACCACCTTCTTCCGCACCGTCAAGGCCAGCTTTGCTATGCGGCGGAAAAAGCTTCTCAACGGCCTGGCTGCCGGGTTCTCAGAATTAGGCAAAGAGGCTTTGGCGGAAATCATTGCCGAATGCGGCTTTGATGAAAATGTGCGGGGCGAGACCTTGTCCATTGCCCAGTTTGCAAGTCTGTCTAATGCCATTTACAGGAGAAAAGCAAAATGATAGAATTTCTGTTCATCGACTTGGACGATACCATTTTGGATTTCCACAAAGCAGAGCATGTGGCTTTGAAGAAAACATTGCAGTCCTTGGGGTTAGAACCCACGGACACTGTGATGAGCCGCTACAGCAAAATCAACAAGGAGCATTGGGAGCGGCTGGAACGGAAGGAAATCAGCAGGGAATTTCTGCTGGTGAGCCGGTTTGCCCAGCTGATGGAAGAATTTGGTATCGAAGTGCCAGCAGAGCTTTGTGCCCGGACTTACGAAAACAACCTGTCCATCGGTCACTATTTTATGCCCGGCGCCCGGGAGGCGGTAGAGGCCTTAAGCAAGAAGTACAAGCTCTACATTACCAGCAACGGCACCTCCAAGATCCAGGCCGGTCGGCTGGAAAGCGCCGCTATCAGCCATTTCTTCCAGGATATTTTCATCTCCCAGGACATTGGCATCAACAAGCCGGACAAGGGCTATTTTGATCGGTGCTTTGCCCGCATTCCCGGTTTTGATCCCACAAAGGCTATGATCGTTGGCGACAGTTTGACCTCGGATATTTTGGGCGGCAAGCAGGCCGGGATATATACCTGCTGGGTCAACCCCAAGGGCGCACAACCCCGGGCGGATATCGTTCCCGATTATGAGATTTCCTCCCTTGCGCAATTAGAAGAACTCCTGGAAACCATATAAAATAGCCACCCCAATGGGGTGGCTTTTCTTATACCGTTACTTTTCTGCGTTTTTTCAGCTTATACAGTTCCTCGGCGGCCAGGCGGGTCTTTGCTACCACATCTCCGTCCTTGGGGAAGCAGTAATACAGGGCATCGTGATTGCCGATGCAGATCACATCGCCGATCTCATACCAATAGTAATCTGAGTACAGGCTATAGCAGGCCAGCGGGCCTTGCTCGTATTGGAGCTTGCCGTCGCAGCCGGTGAGGCGGAAGCCGTTTTCATCGTGGATAAGCTTGCCCTCACCCACCATATAGAGGGCCTTGGTATTTACCAAAATGCCGATGTCCACATCTTTCTCTAAGCGATAAGTACCCTCTTCCAGCTCCTTACGGACCTGCTGACGCTGCCAGGCATACCAATTGGGGATATGGGTAAAGGCAGCGCCCTCGGCCTGCAGATAGCCATGCTCGTCCAAGGTATAGACCTTGCCGCAGTTTTTGCAGGTAAGGGTGATTCCATCGCCTACCGTTTGACCCTCAGTATTGCAGTGGGGGCATTTGTACAGAATGCGGTTTAAGCCGTCAGCCCGGAAGGGCTCGTCTACCACGATTTTATTCTCCTGCTGATAGCGGAAGTTATCAAAGGAGAATGCCGCGTCTAAACGGGCATCCAGCTCCGCTACGGTCAGTTCTTTCAACTCTTCTTTCGTAGCCAGGCAGGTCACATCTGCCCGGACGGTGACTTTCCGCTTTTGCAGGCAGTTGTACAGGGGATCCCGGGCAAAAGCGCCCTGGGTGATCACCGTTACCACCGGCACATTCAGCTTTTTCAGCAACACGCCCATTTTCCGGGGCAAGGGGGTAGCTGTGCCGTCAAAGGAATAGCTGGCCTCC
>JAFTMI010000067.1 GCA_017452505.1 Oscillospiraceae bacterium | reverse complement strand
CTGCCGATCTCCAACTCCACATCGCCGAAGTGGCCCATGGGCGGCATATGCACATTGGCCTTGAAGGCTTCCGGGTAGGCATTGGCCCAATTCTCCAGCTGGGCTGTCCATGCCAGGGGGCAGATCACATTCACATTGATACCATCCTTGCCCCACTCGGTAGCTGCCACCCGGGACATACCACGGATACCCTCCTTGGCTGCAGCATAGGCACTCTGTCCGAAATTACCGGACAGGCCCGCACCGGAGGCGAAATTGATCACGCTGCCCTTGGTCTTTGCCAGGTGAGGATAGCAGGCCTTCATATAGTAGAAGGTCGCGTAAAGGCCGGAGTACAATGCAAGGTCGAACTGCTCGGTAGTATGGTCTGCCAAGGTCACACCGGAGGCAGAGGCCTGGGCATTGTTGATCAGAACATCAATGCTGCCAAAGGTTTCTACTGCTTTCAGGACGACCTCCTGCACTACTTTTTCATTGTCAGCGCCGGCACTCACATCCGCCTGGACAGGCAGGACTTTTACGCCGTAGAGCCGTTCCAATTCTTCTTTGGCATCCAAGAGTTTTTGTAAATTGCGGCCGGTGATGACCAGGTTTGCCCCTTCCTTAGCAAAGGCGGTGGCGATGCCGTAGCCGATAGAGCCGCAGCGGCCATCCTTTAAGGTAGCCTTACCGCCGCCGGTAATGATCACGGTCTTTCCATTCAAATGACCCATAAAAACATCTCCTTTATTTTATGATTTGCCCGTCGGGGCTTATGGTTACGATCTGTAAGGGAATATCCTTGCCGCATTGGGCAATGGCCGTCTCAGCAGCATAGGAAAGGCCGCCGCAGCAAGGCACGGTCATTCGCGTCAGCGTTACAGATCGGATATCGTTATTTTGCAAAATTGCAGTGAGCTTATCGCTATAGTTTACCCCGTCCAACTTAGGGCATCCCACCAATGTAACGCGGCCGTTGATAAAATCCCGGTGGAAATTGCCGTAAGCAAAAGCGGTACAGTCGGCAGCGATCAGCAGGTCGGCATCTGCAAAGTACGGCGCAGTCACCGGGGCAAGCTTGATCTGCACCGGGAAATTTTGCAGGCAATTCGGCGCATCTGCGGCAGCTTTCACTGCCTTGATTTTTTGCACTGCAGCTTCGTTATAGGCCGGGGCTTCTCTTACTTCAAAAGTAATGGCTTTCATCGGACAGGCCGGCAAGCAATCACCCAAGCCATCGCAATAGTCCTCCCGGAGGAGCTTGGCTTTGCCATTCACCATTCCGATCGCCCCTTCATGGCAGGCAGTGGCGCAAAGGCCGCAGCCGTTACAAAGGGATTCATCAATTCTAATGATCCTTCTTTTCATATCAGCCGGCCTCCTTCTGCCGCTTGGCAATGGCCATCATAGCCTCGTACATCTCTTCACCTACGCACTGCTTGGCATATTTGCACCACTGGACACAGCTTAGGGTATCGTTGTAGGCCACAAAGCCGCATTTATCGCAGGCTACTTCCGTATCCACGGAGAACAGTTCGATGATATTGCCACACTTTGGGCACACCCGCTCTGTTAGGGTAATTTCCTTGGATTTGCTTTGACAACCTGTGTAAGTCATAAAATACACGCTCCTTTCGGGTCTTGCTTTCTTGACTACAGTATAGTATAATATTGCCAACAAGTATGTTTGTTTTCCAACAAAGGGGTGGTTTTTTGGAAAAATATTTATTTATTCTTAAAAGTTGTCCATTCTTTAGCGGTATGACCGATCAGGAGATTCTAACCATACTCCACTGCATGGATGCCCGGGTAAAGAAAATGGATCGAAATGCATATATTTTCCGGGCCGGAGAAAGCACCGAACATATGGGTCTTGTTCTGAGCGGGTCTGTGTTGGTGATCCAGGAGGATCTGTGGGGACATCGGAACATTTTGGCCAAGGTGCTGCCCGGCGATTTCTTCGGAGAATCCTATGCCGCCACACCGGGCAGCGTGCTGAATGTGAGTGTGGTCGCCAATGAAGATGCAGAGATCCTAATGCTGAATGTAAATCATTTGCTCACGACCTGCAAAAACGCCTGCACCCATCACAATCACTTGATTCGGAATTTGGTATCGGTTTTAGCAGGAAAAGTACTGCAATGGGACAGCAAGATCACCCACATCAGCAAACGCAGCACCCGGGAAAAGATCCTTTCCTACCTCTCTTCTGAGTCTATTCGGCAAGGTAAGTTAGCCTTTGATATTCCTTACGATCGGCAACAGCTGGCAGACTATCTGTCTGTTGAGCGTTCTGCTATGTCTGCTGAGCTTTCTAAACTAAAAAAGGAAGGCATTTTGGACACACAAAAGAACCATTTTGTCCTGCGGGGCATTCCGGAATAACGAAAACCCAGGCTAAAAGCCTAGGTTTTTTATCAAGATTGCTTTTTATATTGCAGGGGAGATACCCCTTTCATTTTTTTAAAGGTTTTGCTGAAATAGGATGCGCTGGTAAAGCCTGTTTTTTTGGATATCTCCTCAATGGATAAATCCGATTTCAAAAGAAGATCAGCCGCTTTTTCAATACGCCTTGCATTTATGTACTCGCTGATGGTACAATCGAAATTCCCACGGAATTTCTTATAAAGCACACTTTTTGAAACATGAATATGCTGGGTAATCATTTCTATGCTCAAATCTTCCGTCAGATTCTCATTTATAAATGTAACCGCCTTGTCAAGATTTTTATCATAGTCAAGCTTCAGCATATTCTCCATAATGATGTATTTGGCAAGCATGCCGGCAACCCGGGCTATGCTCTTGATCTTCTCTGCCTCAAAGGGGGTGATTTCTGCATAATGCTGCTCCATTAGCGAAACATCAAGGCCCAAGGATTCTATGTAATCCCGCTGACCGGAGAAGCCGGAGTCATCTTTCATCTCTCCGAAAACAATATATCCGACGATGGCATCGTGATACAGCAGGGGCTTGGCAACGACCCAAAGCCCTCCGGGACACTTGCACATCTGCATTTTTTTGGAGTCGCGGCATTCCCGAAGCAGCAATTCATCGGAGTATTTACAACTCTTAGCGCCAGTGTTTGAAGTTTGGATCAGATGACAGTAGGTATTATTCTCTCTGTGTTCCCTGCCTGCCACGTAGGAAAAGTCCGGTTTCAACAAGACGATATTTACGCCTGTTGCTTTATAGAAATCCTCTAAAAGGGCATTTATTTTATCAACATCATAGTGTATTATCATTTCATCACCCATATGTATTATATTACATATGGGTATTTTTGTCAATATGTACCCCCGGGAAATAGTACAAATTCTGTAGAATTATCTTCTATTTTTGCGAACTTGAAATTTGTGTCAAATCCCCTTAAAAAGCCTTGAAGAATGTCTTATTTCGTGCTACACTTAACTCACTTATCATAAGGAGCGTGAATTTTTCATGTCTACTGAAGAATTGGTGGAGCTTAGCACCAACTCCCCGGATGCGGTTTTGGCCTGCATTTTGGATATGGGTGAATTGCTGCTTACTAACGGCGGTGAGGTCTTCCGGGTGGAGGACACCCTCCATCGACTATGCGCCGCTTACGGCTTTCAAAAAATAAATGTTTTCAGCATTACTTCCAGTATTGTGCTGACGGTAGAGTGCCCCAACGGAAAGATACTGACCCAAACCCGTCGCATTGTCACCCGGGGTACAAATCTGCAATGTGTGGCTCAGGTCAACGCCCTGTCCCGCAAGCTTTGCGCGAGCCCCGTTCCCGTGGCTGATTTCCAAAAACAACTGGAGGATATCCGCAAAGAAAAGACTTATTCCAAGCCCGTAATGGCTATGGCTTATGCGCTGATCTCCTGTGTGTTTGCGGTATTCTTTGGTGGCAGCTGGCTGGATGGTCTTGCCGCTGCCATATCCGGTCTTGTGGTATTCTTTACCCAGCAAATGATCGGTCGACTGCATATGAATAACCTGCTGGAAAACCTTTTGGTCAGCGCTTTTACTGCACTGGCTGTGGTGCTTTTGGTGCGGTTAGGCATCGGCCACTCCCCTGCCAAGATCACCATTGGCAATATTATGCTGCTGATCCCGGGCATTGCCTTCACCACATCTTTGCGGGATATGATCAACGGTGATACCATTTCCGGCCTTATCGGCATCAGCGAAGCAGTTATCAAAGCCATCGCCATTGCCATCGGCTTTGCGCTGGTTCTGGTACAGATGGGAGGCGCTCTGTGATGGAATATGTAATTCAGACTTTGATGGGTGCCCTTGGTTCTGTGGGCTTTGCGATTGTTTTCAACACCAAGGGCAAGCGCTTGGGTTTCTTCTTTTTAGGCGGCGCATTGGCCTGGGCTGTGTATCTGCTGTGTGTCCATAATGGCGCAAGTATGTTTGTGGGTCTTATGTTTGCAACTATCACCGCCGGTCTGTCCAGCGAGATCTTGGCAAGAGTCATTCACGCGCCGGTACTGATTTCCCTGGTGCCGATGCTGGTGCCGCTGATCCCCGGCAGCGATTTATACTACTGCATGGATGCACTGATTCGCAGCGACAAGGAAACTTTCCTGGTTCGTGGCACTTCGGCTATCACTGCTGCCGGCGCTATCGGATTGGGCATTATCTGCACAACCGCTCTTTCTCACATCGTCTTCAGTATCATAAAGCACATGCACAGAACCGCAAAATAATGATCAAATCGTGCTAAAATATATCGTATCGTTTCCTTGAAACCCACCCCCCTGCGTGCTATACTTAGGTTATGAAACCTTGCATTGCAAGGCAAAAAACAAAGATTTCAGGAGGTAGTCAATATGGCCGAAGAGACTATTATTAGGCAAACCGGTATGGGTTTTGCCGACCAACTGCCCGTACCCGATCCTATGCCCGCAGGTGCGCTGAACCCCAGAGCAGAAGAATACAAAAAGTACAAAGATGTTCTCTTTGATCCTCAGTATGACGGCTTCGGTCCAGAGCTGGAGTATATTTGCGATTTCCCCTATCGGGCCAGCAAGGATGTGGAAAGCTCCCCCCTGGGTGTTGGCTTTGAACTTCTGGACCACCGCACCGGTTATATTTTTGACAAGGTTCTCCCCATTGCCAAGGAATCCGGCATCAAGTGGGCAAGACTTCAGTCCGGCTGGCAGAGAGCAGAAACCGTACCCGGTGTTTATGATTTCGGTTGGTTGGATGAGATCGTTGACGGTTTACGCAGCGAGGGCATCCAGCCCTGGTTCAGCCTGGGCTTCGGCAACGGCCTGTATATGGAAGGCGCAGTAGCCATTCCTCCTCACGGCAACTATTTCTTCTCCCCCACCCGCTTTGGCGAGAAGGGTATCACCGGTTGGACCAACTACTGTAAGGCTATGGCCGAGCATTTTAAGGACCGCGTATTCCACTGGGAGGTTTGGAACGAGCCAAACGCCGGTTTCCTGCGCCGGGTAGATTGGAAAGAACATTATCCTATGGGTGAGCCCCCTGAGGTTTACGCTGAACTGGTGAAGATCACAGCTGCGGCCGTACGCTCTGTGCAGCCGGAGGCCAAAATCATTGCCGGTTCCATTTCCGGCGGCGCTATCTCCAACGAGTACATTCAGGGGCTGTTCGATAACGGCATCGCTGACCACATCGACATCTTTACCTACCACCCCTATGGCGCTACTCCCGAGAACTTCTATCACGACCGGATGCAGTTTATTCATGACCTGATCGCCAAGAGCGGTCGCAATATCGTTATGTGGATGGGCGAAAATGGCCGTCCCTCTGATTCCAACCTCTTGGGTCGCGGCATTCGCAGCACCGAGCTGAGCCAGGCTAAGTATCTGACCCGTCGGTATCTGTGCGACCTGCAGGAAAATATGGAGGTCAGTTCCTACTTCCTTATCTGTGATATCGGCAACGGCTATCTGCCCAACGGCAATGTACACTCCCAGGGTGT
>JAFTMI010000066.1 GCA_017452505.1 Oscillospiraceae bacterium | reverse complement strand
AGGTGACATACCGGGTATGAACCGGCTACTCTACCAACTGAGTTACGCCGCCATATTTTCGCTATGGAAAATCAGCCTTGTCATTATACACAGGGTTTGTCGGTTTGTCAAGAATTATTTGCGTATTTTCCGGGGAATTTTTGGAAAGAATCCTTTTTGAGGTGATAAAATGCGGTTTATAAAACCGATTGCACTGTTTTTTGTGGGTGGAACAGGCTATGTTGCCCTGGAATTTCTGTGGCGGGGGTGGAGCCATTTCAGTATGTTCCTGGCCGGGGGCACTTGCTTTCTGCTTTTGGGAAAGCTGAATACCGTCCGGCCCAGGCTGCCTCTGCTTGCCCGGGGTATTGTCGGGGCAGGTATCATTACGATGATCGAACTGCTGGCAGGGCTTGTATTCAACCGGGATTACGGGGTTTGGGATTACCGGCATCTGCCCGTGAATTTCCACGGGCAGATATGTCTGCGGTTTTTTCTGCTATGGATCCCCCTCAGTCTTGGGGCGATGGCGCTATACAGCTGGCTGCAAAAGCGTCTTTCAGAGCTGTGGCGATTTGCCGCATAGATTCTGCATCAGCCTTGCACACCCGGCGGTCATAGGTGAGCATGCCGTTGATCTCATCCTCCACATCGGACACTTGGGTGATGATGGCGGCGCACAAACCCCGGTCGATTGCGGGCAGCACCTTGGTGATATACAGCTCCGACAGGGAAGTTTGGAAATGCTCCCGGGATTTACAGGTTTTGTAGCCGTAGGCCTTGTCCGGGTTGAACAGGTGGCCCTCCACGGCGTAGGCGTAGCCGCCGAACTCGCTGAGCACCAAGGGTTTGTCCGAGGGTTTCAGCGCAGACCAGGGGGTAAAGTAAATATGGCGGCTGTCCACATCGGTTTCTGTGCCCCGGAACCAGCCGGAGGTGGTGTCGATGATACGGCTGCTGTCTAAGCTTTTTAGCTTTTCATAAGCGGCACTGCCGTCGAACTGTCCCCAGCCCTCGTTGAAGATGGTCCAGTAGAGGATACAGGGGTGATTCTTCAACTGCTTGACGGTGGATTCCATTCCATGCAAAAAGGCCTTGCGGGTATTTTCTTCCCGGTGCATCTTTTTGTCATTCCGCTTTTGGATGCCGAAGGTGGGCAGAGCAGTATCCCGGAAGAAGTTATAATCGCCGTTGTTCACCATATCCTGGAAAACCACCATACCCAGCTTGTCACAGGCATAGTAGAAAAGCTCCGGCTCAACCTTAATATGCTTGCGCAGGGTGTTGAAGCCCAGTTCTTTCATTTTTAAGATATCTTCCTCAAAACAGGCGGGGCTGGCGGGGGTGTAAATGCCGTCGCTCCAATAGCCTTGATCCAGCAGGCCGTGGAAGAAATAGGGCTTGCCGTTGAGGCACAGCCGGGGGATGCCGTTTATCTTTTTGGTTTCCACGGTTCGCAGGGCAAAATAGCTTTCTACCCGGTCGAATTCCGTTTCTATGGAGAAGTGGTACAAATAGGGGTCTTCCGGCGTCCAATGCCGGGGGTTATCCGGGGTGATGACCGCCTTGCCGTCAGATAGAGGATATTCCTTGCCCTCCAGCAGGATTCTTCCGGACAGGGTGGGGGTGATAGTGATAGTGGCGGCGTCCAAAGTTACCTGGATATCCAAGGTCTCAATATATTGTTCCGGAACACTTTCCAGCCACACCGTCTGCCAAATGCCGGACACAGGGGTGTACCACATACCGCCCCGTTTCAGGCTCTGCTTGCCGTAGGGAAGGCGGGTGTCACGCAGATCGTCGTAAACTGCAACGACGATTTCGTTCTCCTTTTCCAATGCCGCGGTGATGTCCAGGGAAAAGGTCTCATAGCCGCCAACATGGTCGCTAACCAACTTTTGGTTTACATAAATCTTTGCGGTTTGGTCTGCCGCACCGATATGCAGCAGCACCCTATCTTTTCGAAAGCCTTCCGGAAGTGAGAAGGTTCGGCGGTAAAACAGCCATTTGCCGGTAAAACTACCAACATCAATACCGCTGAGCAGGCACTCCGGGCAGAAGGGAACTAAAATCTGCTGGTCGTATATTTCCGGCAGGTCGTAGCTTGCGCTGGCAGTAAAACCCCACAGACCGTTTAGGTTTACATAACTATTCCGCTTTAACTGGGGGCGGGGGTATTCCTGCCAGGGGGCTTGGGTGATTTCTTCGCCCCGGGCGGTGTAGAGTTCATTCAGCATTTTTCTTCTCCTTTTTCAGCAGGCCGAACAGGGGCAGCAGCACACCGAAGATACAAACTGCTGCCACAAAGGCTGCCAAAAAGATATTCTCATTGGGCACAAAAGAGGTAGTGCCGTCGTCATTGACGATGGTATCTGCATTCCGCAGCACCCAAGCACCGATGGCCGGGCCGATGACACCGGGAATCAGTACCTGTCCGATGATCCGCTGTCCCTGGAACATACCGGCTTTCTTTTCCGGGGTGCGATCCCGGAGCATTGCGCCGAACACAGCCATACCGGAAAGGTAGCCGCAGAGCATGATCAGTGTGCCGGCAAAGACCAAGGCGGTGTTTTTGAAGAAGAACAGCACAAGGAATCCGCCCATCAGCAGCCCCAAAGGAGGCAGTACGCTGATCCGGAAACCCTTGCGGTCGTAAACCTTGCCGTAGAAGAAGGTAAAGGCAGCGGCCAAAATGATGGCCGGGGCAAAGAGCAGAACATAGTTGTCCATACCCAAGGAGACAGTGTAGTACAGGATCAGGTATGGCATAAAGATGTTGATGGCGATGCCGAACACGCTGTAAGCCAGCAGGGTGATGTACAGGGTTTTGTTCTCCCGGATAACCATTGGGCGGAATCCGTAGATCAGATTGGCGAAATAATGTTCGTTACCCCGGGTGTCCAGCTTCTTTTCCTCGATGAGGAAGAAGCCCAAAAGGCCCATCAGAAACACAACTGCGCCAATGACGAGGAATACCAGCGTCCAGCCGCTTTGCTTGTTCAGATCCACCCCCATAAAGCCGCCGAAGACCACCAAAATGGCAAGCAACGGCATCATGGAGTTGATGCCCTCCACAGCGCCCCGGTTGGTTTCGTCGGTGGAATCCGTGACCCAGGCGTTGAAGCAGGCATCGTTGGCAGAAGAACCAAAGAAGGTCATAACGCAATCCATAACGATTACCAGTGACACACCAATGCTGGCGGCAGAAGCTGCAGCGGGGAACAGGGCGTTGATCACATCCATACGGATCAGCGCAAAACTCAAAATAGAAACACCCCAGCACAGGTAACCGCCGCAGATAAACAGCTTTCGCTTGCCGATCTTGTCGGAAAATGCGCCTACCAGCAAGGTGGTGACCGTTGCGGCCACGGCAGAGGCGGATACCATGGCAGAGATAGCCTCTGCGCTGGCGTTGAACATTTTATAGATGAATACGTTAAAGTACATATTCTCCATAACCCAGGCAACCTGTCCTACCAGACTGAAAATCACCAGGGCCAAATAGAATTTCCGAGATTTCATAAAAATCCCTCCTTATGTGCCCAGTATAGCACATAAGGAGGGAAAGGGCAATGATACATTATTATAATATGTATCAAAACAGCGTGTCGATGGAGGCGAAGCGGTAGCCGGCAGATTCCCATTTTGTGAGCAGTTCGTCCAGGATCTCTGCGTTGGTTGCGGAGGTAGAGTGGAGCAGTACCACCGCGCCGTTGTGAATGCGGGGCAGGAGCTTGGTAAAGGCTTCGTCCCTGGTGGGCTGGGCGTCGTTGCGCCAATCCACATAGGCAAGGCTCCAAAACACTGTTTTATAACCCAAGTCCTTTGCCATTTGCAAATTCTGCTGGCTGTAGATCCCCTGGGGTGGCCGGTAGTACTTGGGCAGGTCTTTGCCGGTGGTTTCCTTAAACAGGGTTTCCAAATCCTGCAGCTCCTTGGCAAAGGCTTCTTTTTCTGAGAGCTTGCTCATATCAAAGTGGTGCATAGTATGGTTGCCCACAATATGGCCTTCGTCTACCATTCTTCTTACCAGGTCGCCGTTGCGCTCTATGTAATTGCCCACCAAGAAGAAAGCGGCGGGGGCGTTGTGCTTTTTCAGCACATCTAAGATTTTAGCGGTGCTGCCGTTTTCGTAGCCGGAGTCGAAGGTGAGGTAAATGACCTTTTCGTTGGTATTACCCAAATAGGCAGCATCATAGTATTCAAGCTGCTTTGTGTTTGCCGGGCCGGTGGGGGGCTGTCCTTCCGTTTGGAAAGAAAGCCCCCAGGATCCGGTTTCTACGGTCAAATTCCAAAATTGGGTGATTCCCAGTACAATAGCGGCGCACACAGCGCCCACAGCGATCCAAATATCCTTTTTACGCATAATATCCCTCCCGGCACATTTTATGGGGGTGAAAATGGGAATATACACAAGATATTGTGTCGGATTTTGGGCGAAAAATAAATTCTGCGAAATGTACGAAAATGCAGTGAAATTTTTGTGATTTTTTCCAAAAAAATGCTTGACAACTGTCTAATATGGTGGTATCATAATCGAGCGCGTGTAGGGACATTCTGCGCGTGCGATGCGATGATGCAGGAGATTGCGCCTAAAAAGCGGTAACTTCTGCGGAGTATGTCCGGTCATCGGGCGGCTGAACTGCTTCTGTTTTGCGCTGCGTATATCGCTGCGGCAGAGGAAAGGTCGGCCTCGGGTCGGCCATTTTTCTTGGCTCGGAATGATACGCACGGTAGCGCGGACAACAGTTCACCGTACCCAGACATCAAGCAAACTGAGTACGAAAATTTAGGAGGAAAACAAACAATGGCAAACCAGGAAATGATCCGCATTCGGCTGAAGGCTTACGATCATCAGTTGATCGACGCCAGCGCAGCCAAGATCGTCGACACCGCTAAGCGCAACGGCGCTGCTGTGTCCGGCCCCATCCCCCTGCCCACCAAGAAGGAAGTTGTTACCATCCTTCGTGCTGTTCATAAGTATAAGGACAGCCGTGAGCAGTTCGAGCGCAGAACCCATAAGAGACTGATCGATATCCTCAACCCCAACCAGAAGACCGTTGAGGCTCTGATGAGCCTGGATCTTCCCGCTGGCGTTGAGATAGAGATAAAGCTGTAATCCTTATACATTATATATAAGGATTCACCGCTGCCCGCACTGAAAAGCATCGGGCGACGGGTCATGTTGGCAAAGAGTTCCCAATGCTCCGCGTCAACCAATAACCTAAAAAAGGAGTAAAACCAAAATGCAAAAAGCAATCATCGGCAAGAAAGTGGGCATGACCCAGATCTTCGATGAGACCGGCAAGGTGATCCCTGTTACCGTCGTGGAAGCAGGCCCCTGCACCGTTACTCAGAAGAAGACCATCGAAACCGACGGCTATGAGGCCGTCCAGCTGGGCTTTGAGTCCGTTAAGGAGTCCAAGCTCTCCAAGCCCGAGGCCGGCCATCTGAAGAAGGCTGGCGTTGAGGCTGTTAAGCACCTGAAGGAGTTCCGTCTGGAAGACTGCTCTGCTCTGAATGTGGGCGACGTAGTCAAGGCTGACACCTTCGCTGCTGGCGACTGGATCGACGTGACCGGCATTTCCAAGGGCCACGGCTACCAGGGCGTCATCAAGCGCCACGGCGCACACCGTACCGATATGACCCACGGCGGCGGTCCTGTTCACCGTCACGCTGGTTCTATGGGCGCTTCCTCTCATCAGTCCCGTATCTTCCCCGGCAAGATCGGCGCCGGCCAGATGGGCAATGAGCAGGTCACCATCGAGAACCTGGAAGTCGTCCAGGTCGACGCAGAGCTGAACATGATCGTTATCCGCGGCGCCATCCCCGGCCCCAAGGGCGGTCTGGTCTACATCCGCAACACTGTGAAGACCCACAAGGTAAAGCAGGCCGGTGCAGACATCAGCAAGAACCCGCAGAAGGCTTCCGGCAGAAACCCCCAGAAGGCATCTG
>JAFTMI010000065.1 GCA_017452505.1 Oscillospiraceae bacterium | reverse complement strand
CCAAATTAGATTCTCTTTTTTGGCAAGTTTTTGCTTTTTAAAGTACGTAACCCACTCTGACACTTTCGAAAACTGAAAGTGTCATTTTTTGATTAGCATAGAAAAACGGAGACTACTTCTTTACAAAGTGTCTCCGTTACCGCTCTTTTTTATGCATAATGAAAGCGGTGCAGCCGGAGCTGCACCGCTTATGTTTTTAGTCGTCGTTCTTAGCTTCGTCGATGATCTTCTGCTGGTTGGCCTTGGGCACTTCCTCGTAACGGACAAACTCCAGTGTGAAGGTGCCGCGGGCCTGGGTCATAGCCCGCAGGTCAATGGCGTAGTTGCTCATTTCAGCCATGGGAACTTCAGCTTCCACCACGGTGTTGCCGTCGGCATCGGGGTTCATACCCAGAGGACGGCCGCGGCGCTTGCTCAGGTCACCCATCACATCGCCCACGTAGGACTCGGGAACGGTAACGGCCAAAGCACCAACAGGCTCCAGCAGAGTGGGAGCGGCGTTGGGCATAGCTTCCTTGAAGGCCAGGATAGCGGCCAGCTTAAATGCCATTTCGTTGGAGTCAACAGGGTGGTAAGAGCCATCGTACAGAACAGCCTTCAGACCAACCATGGGATAGCCGGCCAGGGGTCCCTTGAGAACGGCTTCCTGCACGCCCTTTTCAACAGCGGGGTTGAAGTTCTTGGGCACAGCGCCGCCCACAACTTCCACATCGAAGATCAGCTCGTCCTGCTCCTCCTGGGGAGAGAACCGGATCCAAACATCACCGAACTGACCGGAACCGCCGGTCTGCTTCTTGTGACGGCCATGGGCCTCGACGGTCTTCTTGATCTTCTCGCGGAAAGCGACCTTGGCGGGGCTCAGCTCAGCATCCACACCAAAGCGGCTCTTCAGCTTGGAAACCAGCACGTCCAGATGCTGATCGCCGGCGCCGGAGATGACCAGCTGATGGGTCTCAGCGTTGTTGACCAAGGTGAAGGAGGGATCTTCCTCGTTCAGACGGGCAAGGCCGGCAGCGACCTTTTCTTCCTGGCCCTTGGTCTTGGGAGCGATGGCCTGGGAGTAGCAGGGAGCTGCGTAGGGGATCTGCTTCAGGCTGACCACCTTACGGGGATCGCAAAGGGTATCGCCGGTCTTGACCTTATCCATCTTGCCGATGGCGCCGATGTCACCGCAGGCCAGAGCCTTGATCTCGGTGGCCTTCTTGCCGCACATGGTGTACAGACGGCCCAGCTTCTCGGTCTCGCCGGTACGGGCATTGACCAGAGCGGTATCGGAGGTGATCTCACCAGACAGGACCTTCACGAAGGAGTACTTGCCGTACTGATCGGAAACGGTCTTGAAAACAAAGGCAGAGGGAACGCCGCCGGGAGAAACCACGAACTCCTCGGTAGTGCCGTCGGCCAAGGTTGCCTTGTGGTAGTTACCCTCGATGGGGTTGGGGAACAGGTCGATGATGTGATCCATCAGCATGAGGCTGCCCAGGCAGTTGACACCGGAGCCGCAGAGCACGGGGAAGATGGTCCGGTCCAGAACACCCTGGTGGATGCCCTTGATCATTTCAGCGTAAGTAAAGTCTTCGCCACCGAAGAACTTGTCCATGAATTCTTCGCTGGTCTCAGCGACAGCTTCCTTCAAAGCATCGTTGAAGTCGGTGATGACTTCTTCCTTGCCCTCGGGAACGTCGATCTCAACGCGCTTTAAGTTCTGCATCTCGTAAGCGCGCTTGTTCAGCACATCGATGATACCGGTTACCTTGCGGTTGCCGTCCCAGATGGGAACGACCAGAGGTGCGATCTTGTTGCCGTACTTCTCACGCAGAGCGTCAAAAGTAGCGTTGTAGTCGGAGTTGTCCTCATCTACCTTGGAGATGTAGACGATGCAGGGCATATTCCGGTCCTGGCAGTACTTCCAAGCCTTTTCAAAGCCAACGGTGATACCGTCCTTGGCGGACAGAACCAAAATGGCTGCATCGGCGGCGCGGAGGGCTTCCATCACAGCGCCGGAGAAGTCGAAACCACCGGGGGTGTCCAGCAGGTTCAGCTTGGTATTCTTATAAACGAGAGGCACCAAAGAGGTGGAAATGGAAATATTACGCTTGATCTCCTCGGGATCGTAGTCACAAACGGTGTTGCCGTCAGCGTTTTTGCCCATACGGACAATAGAACCGGTCATATAGAGCAGGCTCTCAGCCAGGGCGGATTTACCGCTGCCGCTGTGTCCCAGCAAGCAGACGTTGCGAATAGCATTTGCAGTGTACATATATGTTCATTCTCCTTTCGTGGACCGCGGTGCACAGCACCGCAATAAGGACATTATACACGAACAGCGCTGTGATTTCAATGGTTTTTTTGTGATTTTTGTGAAAAAATCCCAGCCGGGGGCAAAATGTTTGGAAATCGGTGTGTTTTTCGCACAAACACATTTGTCTTTTGCTAAAAAGTTTTACTTTTAGGGTCACCTCCGGGAAGATACTACCGCTCTCCTGTGATGAACAATCTATTCGTAGGGGAGGCATACTATGCCTCCCACAAGAACTTCTGATATTTCCGCATTAGCGGGAGGGATGGTATCCCTCCCCTACAACCTTTTTGGGCACAAGTTGACAAGTTTTTCCTTGTGAATTTTTTTGAAAATTTTTATGATGGGGTAGCGATTACAATAATATTATGGTATAATGCTTATAACTATACCATTTGGAGAGAGATTATGCTGGAACTTTTAGCCCCTGCCGGGTCCATGGAGGCCCTGCGCGCGGCAGTGCAAAACGGAGCCAATGCGGTGTATTTGGGCTGCGGGCAGTTCAATGCCCGGCAAAGCGCCAAGAATTTTACCCCCCAGGCTCTGACCGAGGCCGTTAAATATTGCCACATTCGCGGTGTAGCTGTTCATCTGACCCTGAACACCCTGGTGTCCGACAAGGAGACCCAGGAAGCTACGGCGCTGATCCGTTATGCCGCAAACACCGGCGTGGATGCCTTTATCGTGCAGGATTTAGGGCTCGTCCAGCTGTGCCGGCAGATCGCCCCCCATATCCCCATCCACGGCTCTACCCAAATGACCGTCCATTCTCTGCCCGGCGTGCAATTCTGCGCTGGCTTGGGTATGTCCCGGGTGGTGCTGAGCCGGGAGCTGAGCCGGGAGGAGATCCGCTATATTTGCGAGAATTCCCCCATTGAGATCGAAGTATTCGGCCACGGCGCTTTGTGTATGAGCTATTCCGGACAGTGCTACCTGTCCGCAGCCATTGGCGGCCGTTCCGGCAACCGGGGTCGTTGCGCCCAGCCCTGCCGGCAAAGCTACGGCTACAGCCGCTGGGAAAACAAATACCCCCTCAGTCTGAAAGACAACTGCACCGTGCAGTATGTGAAGGACTTGGAGGAGATGGGTGTTGCTTCTTTGAAGCTGGAGGGCCGTATGAAGCGGCCGGAGTATGTGGCCGCTGTGACCCAGGTGTACCGCCAGGCCATCGATACAGGCCATGTGACAAAGCAGATGGCAGACCAGCTTACTACCGCCTTCAACCGCCAGGGCTTTACGGATTATTATTCCGGCAAGAACGGGCCCCATATGTTTGGTATCCGTGACGACAGCAAGACCGACGAGCGTTGGTGCAAGGAGATGCGCAAGACCTATGAGGCTGCGGAAAATCCCCTGGTAAAAGTGGTTTTTGATGTGGTTATCAAGCACGGCGAAACTACCTTGACTGTTGCAGATGAGTCCGGCAACAAATGTACCTTGAACGGCCCTGTGGCAGAGCCTGCCCGGGGTATGGGCCTGGGCCATGATGACCTGGCTCTGCGGCTGAGCAAGACCGGCGGCACGCCCTATGCCTGCGTGAATGTGAGAACGGATATTGCGCCGGGGCTGATGCTGTCCGCCGCTGCCATCAACGGTATGCGCCGGGATGCGCTGAATCTGCTCACTGCCAAGCGGGCCCGCCAGGAAAGCGAGCCTTTGGGCCGCCCCGCAAGGGTCGTTACCCACAAAGGACCTACCGCGCCCCCGGAATACACCGCCCAGGTGACCACCCGGGAGCAGATCACACCGAAATTGCTGAATTTCGGTCTGAGCGTGCTGTATGTGCCCCTGCATATTTTGACCGCCGACCCGGAATTTTGCCAGGGCCTTGCCCAAAAGGTGAATGTTTGCGCGGTGCTGCCCCGGATCGTCCACGATGGGGAGCTCAGTAAGCTGCGCCAGGATCTGCTGGATGTGCGGCGGATGGGTGTCCGGGAGGCGCTCATCGGCAATGTGGGCCTGTTGCTGCCTGTACGGGAGTGCGGACTGCGCGCCCGTGGCGATTTTGGTCTGAACCTGTATAGCTCCGCCGCGGTGAATTTTGCCAAGGATATGCAGCTGCGTTCTGCCTGCCTGAGCTTTGAAATGACTCTGCCCCAAATCCGGGATGTAAGCAAGGGTGTTCCCTGTGAGATCTTGATTTACGGCCGTCTGCCGCTGATGGTGACGGAGAACTGTCTGCTAAGGAACAAGACCGGCCAGTGTACCTGCCATACAGGGCCTGCCAAGCTGGTGGACAAGACCGGTGCGGAGTTCCCCATTGTGAAAGATGGAAACAGCTGCCGCAGCGTTCTGCTCAACGGCAAGAAGCTGTTTTGGCTGGATCGGCAGGATGATTTGGCCCGGCTGGGCCTGTGGGCTACCCGTCTGTCCTTTACCACGGAAAACCCCCGTGAGGTGGACAGAGTGCTCTCTGCCTGCTCCGGTGGCGCAGCCTTTGACCCCGGTGCCTGCACCAGAGGTCTGTACCTGCGGGGCGTGGAGTAAAAAGGCTTCTCCTCGAGGAGAAGCTGTCAGCGTGCGAGGCACGAGCCGCTGACTGATGAGGTGTCCAAAGTCTGACATCACCTCATCCGCCCCCGTTGGGGGCACCTTCTCCTCAAGGAGAAGGCTTTGTCCTTTGCGAAAGGAGATCTTATGCAATTGATATTAGCGTCCCAATCGCCGCGGCGACAGGAATTATTGAAGCTGTTCCATATTCCCTTTGCTATCCGGGTAGCGGATATTGACGAAACAATGGACGAAAGCAAGCCGCCCTATGACGAGGTGGCCCGGGTTAGCAGCTTGAAGGCAATGGCCGTTTCCCGGGAAGAAAGCGATGTGGTCATTGCCGCCGACACTATCGTTGTGTGTGACGGAAAGGTTTTGGGCAAGCCCAGGGACGAGGCCGATGCCCGCAGAATGCTTAGCTTGCTTTCCGGCCGGGATCATCAGGTGATGACCGGTCTAACTGTCCTGCGGGGGGAGAAAATTCTCTCCTGCACCGAGGTGACGGATATTCATTTCCGAGATCTGACAGAAAAAGAGATTGAAAGCTATATCCGCACCGGCGAGCCCATGGATAAAGCAGGCGCTTACGGCATCCAGGGTGGCGCTGCCCTGTTTGCGGAAAAGCTTCGGGGAGATTATTTCAATGTGGTGGGGCTGCCGGTTTGCCGGCTGGGCAAGCTTCTGAAAGAAATCGCCCCGGAACTGGTGGATTAGAATAAAAGGCCCCCTTGCCCTAAAGGGGGCTGCTGAGCAAAGCGAAGCTGGGGGATATTTATGCTGCTTTGCAGCATATCGCCCTTTGGGCGATTATCCCTCCGTCTCGCCTTTGGCGAGCCACCTCCCTTTAGGCAAGGGAGGCTTGAAACAATTGGAGGAAACTTTATGAAACATTTATTTACGGTTCGTGTCCGTGCGGTATTGGTGGTAGCGGTGCTGATCGCCATTGTGCTGGCGGTTGCGGGCTCTTTGATTGGCCTGAGCTTTCCCCAGACGGTGGTGCAGGGCGTTTTGTCCCCCTTCCGGGCCGGCGCCAGCAAGCTGATGGACGGCGCGGAGCAGCTGTATGACTATATCTTCAAATACGAATCCCTCCAGGCGGAGAACGATGCCCTCAAAGAGCAGCTGGCCGCCATTGAGGACGAGGCCCGGGATGCCTATGCCACCAAGCAGGAAAATGAACGGCTGAAAGCGGCTTTGGGTCTGAAGGAAGCCCACGAGGACTATGAACTGGTGGATGCGTACATCATTTCCACCAGCTC
>JAFTMI010000064.1 GCA_017452505.1 Oscillospiraceae bacterium | reverse complement strand
GTAGCCACGAAGTGGCGTTGTCTATCTCACCTCATCCGACAAAAATCAAAGATTTTTGTCACCTTCTCCTCAAGGAGAAGGCTTTTTATAAGTATTGGGTGTGTTTTGAAACACACCCAATACTTTTTGAAATTATTTGTAGATCAGAGACTCGGCGTAGCGGGTAGCAATGATGCCCTCGGGCTCGCCGGTGGTCTTGGACTCGGACAGAATGTGCTCGATGGTGTTGTAGATGTTGTCTACCTTAGCCAGGACAGCATCCTTGTTGTAAGGACCGTCCACCTCAGCAGCTGCGTTGATAACACCGCCGCCGTTGATGACGAAGTCGGGAGCGTAGAAGATGCCGCGAGCCTTCAGAGCCTCGCCGGATGCATCGTCCAGGATCTGGTTGTTAGCGCCACCGGCAACAGCCTTACATTTCAGCTGAGGAATGGTGGTGGGGTTCAGGATAGCACCCATAGCGTTGGGGGAGAAGATGTCGCACTCCTGTGCGTAGATCTCGTCGGTGGAGACGATGGTAGCGCCGAACTCTTCCTTAGCCTTCTCAGCCATAGCCTTGTTGGAACGGTTGGCGATGATCAGCTTAGCGCCGCTGTTGTGCAGATGACGGCACAGATCGTAGCCGACCTTGCCCAGGCCCTGCACAGCAATGGTCAGGCCTTCCAGGTCGTCACGGCCCAGAGCAACCTTAGCGGTAGCGCGGATACCCTGCCATACGCCGCGGGCGGTGAAGGGAGAGGGGTCGCCGGAGTTCATGGGCAGACCGCAGATATGCTTGGTCTTGCGCATCATGATCAGAGCGTCGTCGCAATCGGTGTTTACGTCCTCAGCGGTGATGTAGTCGCCGCCCAGGTTGTTAACAGCCTCGCCGAAGGCCTCGAACATAGCCTCGGTCTTCATGGAGGGGTCAGCGATGATAACGCCCTTACCGCCGCCGTGGGGCAGGCCGGCAACTGCGTTCTTGTGGGACATACCGCGGCTGAGGCGCAGAACATCAAACAGAGCATCATCGTAGGATGCGTAGGGGAACAGACGGCAGCCGCCGATGGCGGGGCCCAGGTTGGTGTTGTGGACAGCGATGATAGCCTTCAGGCCAGCCTTCTCGTTGTTCACGAACAGGACTTTTTCATGACGGTATTTGCTCATTTCGGTCATTGCATTCATAAATAGTTTCCTCCTTTTATTTGTTGGACTGCTTGCGCAGTTCAATTTTTTACTTATATTCCTTGCCCAGGGCCAGAGCCTTCTTGTTCAGCTCCACCAGAGCGGCCTTCTTGGGGGGTACCAGCTTTTCAACCACGGTATCGGTGCCTTCAAAGGAAAGCTCGGGGTTGTTCTGCAGCAGGTGACCCACAATGATCATGTTGGCCAGGGTGGCGATGCCGTTATCCTTTGCCATCTGGGTGGCGGGAATGTAGAACACTTCCACATCGGTGCGCGCAACCTTCTCATCGATCAGCGCGGAATCCACATAGATCTGGCCGCCGGGAACG
This sequence comes from Oscillospiraceae bacterium, assembly GCA_017452505.1. Lineage (GTDB taxonomy): Bacteria > Bacillota > Clostridia > Oscillospirales > Oscillospiraceae > Faecousia. The sequence continues at coordinate 4,662 of JAFTMI010000064.1, read as the reverse complement.
ACAGTATCCACATACTTCTGTAAGGAAGGCAGGTTCATAGCGATCAGCACATCGGGAGCAGTAATGATGGGGCTGCCCACGGGGGTGTCGGACAGGATCACATTACAGTTGGCGGTGCCGCCGCGCATCTCGGGGCCGTAAGAGGGCAACCAGGAAACCTGCTGCTCTTCCAGCAGACCCTTGTAGGCCAGGAACTTACCGGCAAACAGAATACCCTGTCCGCCAAAGCCGGCAATGAGGATTTGTGTAGTTTTCATATCACTTTTCCTCCTTGGCAGCAGATCTGTCCTTGTAAACACCGATGGGGTAATAGGGAAGCATATCGCTTTCCACCCACTCCAGTGCCTTCTGAGGTGTCATACCCCAGTTGGTGGGACAGGCGGAGACCACCTCAACCAGGGAGAAGCCCTTGCCGGCGATCTGATTTTCAAAGGCCTTCTTGATGGCCTTCTTGGCGTTCTTGACGTTCTTCACGTTGTTCACAGCTACCCGGGTGATGTACTCGGGGCCTTCCAGGGTGGAGAGCATCTCGCAGACCTTGATGGGCCAGCCGCAGTGGTTCACATCACGGCCATAAGGAGAAGTCTGAGTCACCTGGCCGGGGAGGCTGGTGGGAGCCATCTGACCGCCGGTCATGCCGTAAATGGCATTGTTGACGAAGATGACGGTGATGTTTTCGTTACGGGCTGCGCTATGGACGGTCTCAGCCATACCGATGGAGGCCAGGTCGCCGTCGCCCTGGTAGGTGAACACGATGTTCTCGGGGCGGGCGCGCTTGATGCCGGTGGCGGTGGCAGGCGCACGGCCGTGGGCAGCTTCGATCATATCGCAGGTGAAGTAGTCATAGGCCATAACAGCGCAGCCAACAGGCGCAACACCGATGGTCTTACCTTCAATGCCCAGCTCGTCGATTACTTCGGCAACCAAACGGTGGATAATGCCGTGGGGGCAGCCGGGGCAGTAGTGCAGAGGGATATCTGCCAAAGACTTGGGTTTTTCGAATACAACTGCCATTTTTAGCACTCTCCTTTCTGTGCCTTGCGGATAGCCTCCAGCACCTCATCGGGGCTGGGGATCATACCGCCGCAGCGATTGCACAGGGAAACAGGACGCTTGCACTGGGTGTACAGCTTCACATCCTCGATCATCTGACCCATGCTCAGCTCCACGCAGATAAAGCTCTTGACTTTTTCAGCGGCAGCCAGCAGCGCCTTCTTGGGGAAGGGCCACAGGGTGATGGGACGGATCAGACCCACCTTGATACCTTCAGCGCGGGCAGCAGCCACAGCATTCTTGGCAACACGGGAAGCGATACCGAAGGCAACCACGCAGTACTCGGCATCTTCCATCATGTACTCTTCCCACATGGGCTCGTTCTCTTCAACGATCTTATAACGCTCGTAACGCTCGAAATTCTTCACTTCCAGCTCGTCGGGCTTCAGGTACAGGGAGTTGACCACATTGTGTTCTCTCTCGCAATTGGTACCGGTGAGGGCCCAGGGCTTTTCGTAGCTTTCAATCTCGGCATCCTCAAAGGAGATGGGCTCCATCATCTGACCGATGGTGCCGTCTGCTAAGATCATGGAAGTCATTAAGTACTTATCAGCCAGGTTAAAGCCCTTGATGGTAAGGGAAGCCATCTCCTGCACGGAAGCGGGGGCTAAGACGATCATCCGGTAGTCACCGTGACCGCCACCCTTGGTAGCCTGGAAATAGTCGGACTGGCTCGGCTGAATGCCGCCCAGGCCGGGGCCGCCGCGCTGAACATTGACGACCAATGCAGGAACGTCAGAGCCGGCGATATAGCTGAGGCCTTCTGCCTTCAGAGAAACTCCGGGGCTGGAGGAAGAGGTCATGACCCGGACACCGGCAGCGGCTGCGCCGTAGACCATATTGATGGATGCGATCTCACTCTCTGCCTGCAGGAAAACGCCGCCAATCTTGGGCATTTTCTTTGCCATATAGGCAGCGATCTCGGTCTGGGGGGTGATGGGGTAGCCAAAGTAGTGCCGGCAGCCTGCCCGAATGGCGGCCTCGGCAATGGCTTCGTTACCTTTCATAAGTACTCTTTCTGCCATGTCACTACCTCCTTACTTCTCGACCGTGATGATGCAATCCGGGCACATGGTAGCGCAGAATGCGCAGCCGATGCACTTTTCGGGATTTTCCATCACAGCGGGAGAATAGCCTTTTTTGTTGATCTTGTCAGCGGCGATGGCGAGGCAGCCCTTGGGGCAGGCATCTACGCACAGGCCGCAGCCCTTGCACCAGTCGGTGCGGAAGGTTACAGTTGCCATAAAGTTTCCTCCTTATCTCTATCCCCACAAAGGTCGGTTACCCGGCCTTTGGGAGGGTAAATCAAAATATTTCTCCTGCAGTTGCAGGGGGATCACAGGGTCAAGCTTGCCTGCAAGCTGCTTTGCAACAGAGCTTTCAGCGGTGTAGGCAAAGACAGGAAGTCCGCTGAGGGAACGCAGCTTTTCCATAAAGTCCACAGAGTCCAGAACGGTCTGTGGGGTGGTTTCCGGGCCTAAATTGGAGTTGCCCACAATGTCAGTGAAGGCAAGGCCGCAGGCGGCTTCAATCTCCCGCATCACTTCCAAAGCATTTTCGGGGGTGCGGGTGAGAGGCCGGTAGCAGTTGGCCACAAATACCATACGGTAGTTGCCCTCTTCCTTGATGGCGGGCACATACCGACCCAAGGCATATGCGCCCCGGTCATCACCGCCGATGTCCATAATGCCGTAGATATTTTTGTCCTCCACCAGCCGGTAGGCCTCGGCGGGCAATGCCGGTAAGTCCACATTGGAGTTGGCAAACTGGGGGGAGATGAGGGTGACACCGGCCTTTTCCAATTCCTTGGCGCTGTCAGCGGTGCGGAAGTAGGGATTGACGATGTCCAAATCGCCAATGCAGACCTGTTTACCCTCTTTTGCCAGAGCGATCGCATAGTTCACGGCAATATTGGTCTTGCCGCTGCCATAATGGCCTGCAAATAATGTGAGTCTTTTGTGTTCCATAGGGTTCCTCCAAAGGCTTCCCCTTGAGGGGAAGCTGTCAAAAATCTATTCGATTTTTGACTGATGAGGTGTTTTTGACTGCCACCTCATCCGACCCGGCTTTGCCGGGCCACCTTCTCCTCAAGGAGAAGGCTTTTTATAGTTGTTTTCTTATAATCTTGCCGCTGGTAGTCTTGGGCAGGGATTCCTTAAATACCACGATACGGGGGTACTTATACGGTGCGGTACGCTTCTTGACGTAGTCCTGAATTTCTTTCTTCAGTTCGTCGGTGCCCTCGGTGCCTTTCACCAGCACGATGGATGCCTTGACCACCTGGCCTCTGACCTCGTCGGGGGCGGCGGAAACACCGCACTCCAGCACATAGGGCAGCTCCATAATGACATTCTCGATCTCGAAGGGTCCGATCCGGTAGCCGGAGGACTTGATCACATCGTCAGCCCGGCCCACATACCAGAAGAAGCCGTCTTCGTCCTGCCAGGCAAGGTCGCCGGTGTGGTAGAAGCCGTCCCGCCAGGTTTCCGCGGTGACTTCTTCGTTGCCCTCGTAGGCATAAGCCAGGCCGCAGGGCAGACCGTCTTTGATATTGATACAAATTTCACCGGTTTCACCGGGATCTGCCTCTTCACCCTCGGCGGTGAGCAGATGTACATCGTACAGGGGAACGGGCTTACCCATAGAGCCCAGCTTGTGGCTGCAGCCGGTAAGGTTACCGATGATAAGGGTGCTTTCGGACTGGCCGAAGCCTTCCATAATATCCAAACCGGTAGCGTTCTGGAACTGGCGGTAAACCTCGGGATTCAGCGCCTCGCCGGCAGTGGATGCATGCTGGATGGTGTGCAGGTCGAAACGGGAAAGATCCTGCTTGGCAAGCATTCTGTACATCGTGGGGGGCGCGCAGAAGGTGGTGATATCGTACTTGGCAAACATGGGCAGGATCTTCTCCGCATCAAAGCGGTCGAAGTCGTAGACGAACAGACCTGCCTCGCACAGCCACTGGCCGTAGAGCTTGCCCCAGGAGGACTTGGCCCAGCCGGTGTCGGAAATGGTCAGGTGCAGGCCGTCGGGATTGACCCGGTGCCAGTATTTCGCAGTAATGAAGTGACCCAGGGGGTACTTGTAGTTGTGGGCAGCCAGCTTGGGATAGCCGGAGGTGCCGGAGGTGAAGAACATCAGCATAGGATCGTTGCCGCAGGGGGCATCCTCTGTGCGCGTATAATGGCTGGAGTACATGAGATATTCTTCGTTAAAGTCGTGCCAGCCTTCCTTCTTGCCGCCCACCAAGATCTTGTGGGCAAGCTCGGGGCACTGCAAAGCGGCCTCGTCCACTGCGTTGGAAACGCCGCCGTCAGCGGTACAGAGAATGGCCTTGACCTTGCCTGCCTGGAAGCGGTAGGCGAAGTCCTTGGTCAGCAGCTGATTGGTGGCGGGAATGGCCACAGCGCCCAGCTTGTGCAGACCCAGTACGGCGAACCAGTACTGATAGTGGCGCTTTAAGACCAGCATCACCCGGTCGCCCCGCTGGATACCCAGGGCCTTGAAGTAGTTGGCGCAGCGGGCGGATTCCTTCTTGAAGTCCTGGAAGGTGAAGGTGCGCTCGGTGCCGTCTTCTGCAATGTGGAGCATTGCCCGGCGGTCGGGCTT
>JAFTMI010000063.1 GCA_017452505.1 Oscillospiraceae bacterium | reverse complement strand
CCAATGCGAGCTCTTTTTCGTGCTGCCAAACAAGGCCCTTGGGGTAGAAAAAACGGATCTTTTCCTCTGCCAGGCGAATATCCGCTACATCGGACACACGCAGCTCACCGTCCAAATTCAGCGGTGAGGGCTTATCGCAATAGATCTTCACACGATCGGTGGTAACCCGGCGCACCAGCTGCGGCAGGGTGGCATATTTACCATTTTTATAAACACCGATGACCTTTGCCACCTGCAGCCGGGAAACACCCTTTACCAGCAGCACCTCCAGCTTGCCGTCTGCCGGATCTGCCTCGGGAACGGGATTAAAGCCGCCGCCATAATATCTGCCGTTGCAGGCGCAGATGAGGGTAAACTCATCGTCGATCCGCTCCCCGTCGATCTCCACCACATAATGCTCCTTCACACCCCGAATGGTATTCACCACCGCAGATGCCGCATAGGCCCGGAAACCGCTGAGCAAGGGCAGGCGTTTATAATTGGCAACATCCGTGCCGATCCGGGCATCAAAGCCCACGGAGCAGATGTTCAAACTGTAATCATCGTTGCAGCGGATCAGATCGAAGGTCACTTCCTCCGCATCCAAAAGCCGCTCCAGATCCCGGAACGCATCCGGGTCGTCAAACACCCGGGCAAAATCGTTGCCGCTGCCGCCGGAGTACATGGTCACTGCCACATTGGGGTAGCCCGCCACACCGGACACGATCTCGTTCATGGTGCCGTCGCCGCCGCAGGAGTAGATGCGGATCTCCTCACCGGACTGGGCTGCTTTTCTTGCGATCTCCCGGCACTGGCCGGGAGCACCGGACACCTCAATGGCATAGTCCAAGCCTTTGCACAGCTTATGGATCTGCTCGCTGTAAACGGCAGTCCTGTCCCTGCTGCCGGCTGCGGGATTGATGATAAATAAATGTTTCATTTCTTTCTCCGTGTGTTGTCAGTGAACATATAGAGGTCACATTTGATCTTGCCGTTGTAGAATTTCCGTTTTTTATCCGCACGCCTACCGAAATAATGCTCAAATTCCGGCTCGGAGGTGATGATAAACTTCTTCCAATCGTTGGCAAATTTCAGATGGCGGCCCAAGGCGCTGTAAAGCCCCCGGGCGGAATTTTGCTCCATCATACGCTCGCCGTAGGGTGGGTTGCTGACGATGATACCGCTCTCTGCCGGCAAACTCATCTTGGTGGCATCGCCGTCTTTGAAGGTTACGCAGTCGGCAACACCGGCTTTCCGGGCATTGGCAAAGGATAGCGATACGCAAGCCGGGTCATTGTCAGAGCCCATAATGCGATAATCGCCGTTAAATTCCTTATCCTTTGCTTCGGTCTTTGCCAATTCCCAAGCTTCTTTCGACATCCAAGGGTAGTTTTCCGCCGCAAAGCTGCGGTTTAGGCCCGGCGCCCGGTTCTTGGCAATGAGGGCTGCCTCAATGGCAATGGTGCCGGAACCGCAGAAGGGATCCCAGAAGAACTCCCGGCCACGGTATTTGGTCAGCTGCACCATACCGGCAGCTAAAGTTTCGTGCAAGGGGGCATCGTTGCCCACGGCCCGGTAACCGCGCTTGTGCAAACCCTGTCCGGAGGTGTCCAGAGACAGGGTAACCTGGTCATTTAAGATGGTAAAATGCAGCTGGAACTTCACACCGGTCTCCGGCAGCCAGCTTACGCCGTACTTCTCACCCAAGCGGCGGGAAGCGGCTTTCTTGATAATAGCCTGGCAATCGGACACGCTCATCAGCTGGCTGTTCAGGCAGTGACCCTTTACCGGAAACTGGCCGTCAGCGGGGATATAGTCCTCCAAATTGGCAGCCAAGACGCCCTGAAACAGCTCTTCAAAGGTTTTCGCCTGGAACTGAGCCAGCACCACCATCACCCGTTCGCCGGTACGCAGGCAGATATTGGCCTTTGCCAAGGCATTCTCATCACCGGTGAACAGAACACGGCGGTCTTCCACCCGGACATTTTCCATATTTAGTCTTCTCAGTTCGTCGCCGGCAAGTCCCTCCAGGCCAAACAGGCAAGGTACGATCAGTTGCATTTGCTTCATAACTCCTCTCAAAGGCTTCTCCTTGAGGAGAAGCTGTCACCGTAGGTGACTGATGAGGTGGACAAAATTTCACACCTCATCCGGCAGCCCTACGGGCTGCCACCTCCCCCTCAAGGGGAAGGCTTATTTACGGAATGATTTTATTCGCTTTCAGGTAGCGTTCCTCTTCGGAGAAAACGCAGCCGCAATACTTTTGCATATAAAAACAGTGCTCCCGGGCGTGTTCCTGTCCGGCCTTGAAAAGAGGTCTAAAGTCCCGGTAGAGGAACTCTACGCCGTATGTTTCCGCTGCCCGCTCTGCCACAGCTTTCATCAGCTCGTGGTTCTGATAGGGGCTGATAAACAAAGAAGATGTAAAGCTGTCAAAGCCTTGCTCTTTGGCGGTCTTGGCTGTTTGGAACAGGCGCATTTCATAGCATTTCACGCACCGATGGGCGATATCCTCCGCCACTTCCCGGACAAAGGGCCGCAAGGCGTACTGATCCTGCTCAATGAGGGGCAGCTCCACATCCTTTGCGTACTCCCGCAGACAGTTGCGGCGGCTGCGGTACTCGGTAAAGGGGTGGATGTTGGGGTTGTACCAAAATCCGGTAACTTCGATATTCTCTTCCCGCAGGCTCGTTACGCACTGGTTGGCGCAAGGGGCGCAGCAGATATGCAGTAAAGTCTTCATAGCATTCTCCTCCAGAGAAAGGCTTCTCCTCGAGGAGAAGCTGTCACCACAGGTGACTGATGAGGTGGACAAAATTTAACACCTCATCCGTCAGCCCTACGGGCTGCCACCTTCCCCTCAAGGGGAAGGCTTTGGAACATTATAACATAGATTTTTGGGGAGTACAATATTTTCTTTGTTTCGCAAAATACCTGCGGTATACTTGACGGGACAACCTCTTTTGCGTATTATAATACAAAAAGGAGGTGCGCCATGGACGAGATTTTTATGCAGGAGGCCCTTGCCTTGGCAAAGGAAGCTGCCGCAGAGGGCGAAGTGCCGGTGGGCTGCGTCATCGTGCGGCGGGGCGAGATCGTGGGCCGTGGTCGCAACCGCCGGGAAACCGCCAAAACCGCTTTGGGCCACGCTGAAATTGAAGCCATTGCCGATGCCTGCAAGAATTTAGGGGGCTGGCGGCTGTGGGAATGCGAAATGTTCGTAACCTTAGAGCCCTGTCCTATGTGCGCCGGCGCTATTATTAACGCCCGGATCCCCCGGGTGGTCATTGCCGCCAAGGATGAAAAATGCGGCGCTTGCGGGTCTGTTTGCGACCTGTTCCATATGGAATTTAACCACCGCCCGGTGGCAGAATACGGTCTGCTGGAAACGGAATCCCAAGCCCTTTTGCAGGCATTCTTCCGGGACTTAAGGGAGAAACTCAAGGACAGGCCCAAATGGAAAAAACCTGAATAGACAGAAAGAGAGTGTTAAAAAACACTCTCTTTTCTTTTCCCTTTGGGGAATATATTTTCGTAGGGGAGGGATACCATCCCTCCCGAAACCAATATGAGAGACTCCCCTTCCGAAAAAGCGGGAGGCTTACTATGCCTCCCCTACAAAAACGCATTTTTGACAGCTTCACCAAAGGAGGTCTTTATGGAACAAAAGGTATTGCGTTTCAGCACGGTGGTGATCGTGGTGGCGCTGATCCTGCGACTGCTGGGCAACGCCGGTCTGGACTTTGTCCTATCCCCAAAAGCGGCCTCCTGGATGTTCTTTTTGCAAACCGGGCGGCTCAGCAAGCCGGTAAATATAGAATCCACCGAGCCGACCAAAGTCACAACCCCCACCGCTCCTCAAACAACGCCCGTGCCATCCCAGCCGGCATCTGTTTCAGTTCCCACCTTCTCCCCCGACGATGCCGCTGCCATCACCGTGAGCAGCGGATTTTCCTATCAGGCAGACCTGCCTGCACTGCTGACAAAGCCCCTTTCCTGGGACTTAAGCGGGAACGAGCCTACGGTGCTGATCATCCACTCACACACTACGGAAAGCTACAATAGCGGCGACTATGTGGAAACCTCCCCCTATCACACCCTGGACGCAAACCACAATATGCTCTCCATCGGCAGCTATCTGGCAGATCTGCTGGAAAAAGGCGGCATTTCGGTGATTCACGATACTGCCGTTCACGACAATCCCTCCTACGACCTTTCTTACACCAACAGCCGCAGAAGTGTACAGGAGTATTTGAAACGCTACCCCTCCATCCGTTTGGTGTTAGACCTGCACCGGGATTCTTACGAGGATGCCGCCGGCAACCAAGTTGCCCACACGGTATTTTCCCAAGGGGAAACCCTTGCGCCGCTGATGTTCGTGGTGGGCACGGACTACGGCGGACTCACCCATCCCCAATGGCAGGAGAATCTCTCCCTAGCGCTAAAATTGCAGACACAATTGGAATCCTTTTGCCCGGGCATTTGCCGAAACCTGAATTTACGAACCCAGCGATTCAACCAGGACCTTTCCGTGGGGTCGCTGCTCATTGAGGTGGGGGCATCGGGGAATACCCACGCCCAGGCTCTCAAAGCCGCAGAGGTGCTGGCAAAAGGCATTTTATCTTTAGCCCACGGAAGCAAATAAAAAAGGAACGGCAAAGCCGTTCCTTTTATTTCTTTTCTGCATTCAATGGGTCTACCACAATATCCGGGTAGGGGTTGACGATGACTGTTCTATGGGAGTGATAGATTACCATACCGGGTTTTCTGTCCGGGGTCTTCTTCACCATCTTCACAGTTACCACATCCACCGGCACATTCTGTCCGCCGGCGGTTTCCGCGTAATGGGCCGCAAGCTGAGCCGCCTGGGTGATAGTATCGTCCGGGGGCGTTGTGCCACCGCAGGAGATGATCACATGGCTGCCGTGGACCTTGGATGCGTGCAGCCAAATATCATCCTTCCGGGCCGCCTTAAAGGTCAGTTCATCATTTTGGGCGTTGTTCCGGCCCACATAAATAGGATAGCCGTCAGTGGATTCAAAGCGCATAGGGGGCAGCTTGCCGGTTTTCATTTTCCGCTTGCCGGCGTCCTGCTTCACATAGCCGCCCTCCTGCAATTCCCGGCGGATCTCTTCCAATTCCGCCTCGGTCTGTGCCCGGTTCAGCTCGTCTAAGACACTTTCCAAATAGGCAAGCTCCTGGGCGCCCAGTTCCAGCTGCCGGGTCAATTCCTTTTCGGCGGTCTTCATACGGGCATAGTCCTTATAGTACTTGGCCGCATTCTGCTGGGGTGACAGCAAAGGCGACAAAGCAACCTGTATTTCCGCCATATTCTCATCGTAAAAGTCCTGGACGGTCACAGTGGTCTGACCTTTTTTGATAAGGTGCAAGTTGGCGGTGAGGATATCCCCCAACTGGCGCAGCCGTTCCCGTTCCAGGCTTTCCGCGCGCTCTTTTTCCTGGATGGCCATTTTCTTGGTCAGCCGCTGGCAGAGATTCTGCACGGTCTTCCGCAGACCCTGGCTCTTCTGCCGCATGGCGTCCTTCCGGTCTCTAAGGGTATAAAACCCGTCCAGCAGGCTGCCGAAGGATTCTTTTTCCACGCAGCCGCCGTACTGGCGAATGGGGCAGAACGCAAACTGCTTGGGGCTTCCGTCGGCTGTGGTATAGAGATAGGGCGCAGGGTGGTGCAAATGCTCGTGGAAGAACAGTTCCACTTTCTCCGCCACAGCGGGAATATCCAATTCCTCTATCCGGGCATCGGTCTCGCCGGCAGCAAACAAGGCTGCCTCCCGGCACACCAAGGGGGAAAGGCCGCCGAAATTGTCCATCAACCGGTCGCAGAGCAGATCCGCGCCGGGTCTCAGCAAGATTTCAGCGAAATCCTTGCAGGTTGCGGGGTTTTCCTTTTCGATGGGATTGGGGTTTTGGTAGTACATACCCGGCAGAGCAGGCCGGGCCGCTTCGTCCAGGCCCACCCGGCGCAGGCAGTCGATGATCCGTCCGTCAGCGCCCAGCAGGTACAGATTGCAGGTCCTGCCCATCAGCTCGGCAACCAATTTCTTTTGCACCGGATCGCCCATTTCGTCAATGCAGTCAAAGGTAAATTCCGCCCACCGCTCCATGGGGATCTGCCGGATCTCTGCCAGGCGGGCACCGGACAGGTGCTTGCGCAAAAGCATACAGAACATGGGCGGCTCCGGGGGATTCTCCGGGCTGCCCTCCGTCAAATGCAGCCGGGGGGCTGTGGGGTTCATACCGAACAGGAGCTTATAGCGTCCCTCCGGGGATTTCAGATGGAGAATCACTGTGTCCCGGCTGGGCTGGTGGACCTT
>JAFTMI010000062.1 GCA_017452505.1 Oscillospiraceae bacterium | reverse complement strand
GCAGGAAGGGAAAAATACCCATACCTATTGCGCATTGGAGAGCGGATTTACATCCATGCGAACCTTTTATCGGGTATTCAAGCAGGAGTTTGGCTGTGCGCCAAGGGACTATATTTCCGTCACCGGCAGTCAGCTTTAAGTGACTTTGCTTGGATTTTTTACAAAAACTATTTAACAAAAGGACAGCGTTTGCTGTCCTTTTGTTGTTATGCAGGCAAGATTTGCTACACGGAGCATATCTTACGCTCTCTATGCAGCAGCATCCAGCATGTTTTCAATGAAGATGCCGTAGCCGGTGGTGGGGTCGTTGACGAGGACGTGGGTCACGGCGCCGACCAGTTTTCCGTCCTGTATAATCGGTGAGCCGGACATGCCTTGCACGATGCCGCCGGTGGTGTCAAGCAGTTCTGCATCCGTGATCCGCAGGAGCATATTCCGCCCGGCTTCGCCTGCGTTGGGATAAACCTTCAAAATCTCCACAGAATATTCCCGGGTGCTTTCCCCTTCCACCGTGGAACGAATGGTTGCCGGCCCGGCTTTTACATCTGATGCAGTCCCCACCGGCAAAGGCGCGCCTTCCCAGCCGGTATTGGCTGTGCCGAAAACGCCCCGGTTGGTGTTTTTATATAAAGTACCCACAGGCGTTGCTTCTTTCAGCGCACCCATCAGCTGTCCCGGCGCACCGCACTCTCCCTTTCGCACAGAAACCACCCCGGCCTTATAGGCAGAACCGGACACCATATTAAGAAGCTCGCCCCGGGAATTGTTCACACCGTGACCCAATGTGCCGAATTTTTTGCTGTCCGGGTCATACCAGGTCACCGTACCCACACCGGTAACGCCCTGCTTCAGATACACACCCAATTTTGGCCCGTCGGAAGTCACCGTGGGATCAATGTGCAAAGTATCGGTTTTTTTGTTTCGCTGAACGCCCAGCTCCACCGGGCCATCGGCCCTGTCCAGCGCAAACCGCACATCTTCGGCATTTTGTATTTCTTGCCCGTTTACCGTCAAGATCCGGTCACCCACCTGCAAGCCTGCTTCTTTTGCTGCCTGCCCCAATTTTTCATCAAAAGATGCTATCGTCACCGTGTTGTCCACCAGCTCCAGCCCCACCACCTGGCCCACGGGAATCAGCATCTGCGCCGCATCCGCGGTCACTGTCAAACAAAAAATCAGCGCAAGCGCTATTATATAATGACTAAGTCGTTTCATTTTCCAGCCCTCCTTCACGTCTGCTTTGTTAATATGCCTCGACGATCTGTTTTGTAACCCTTGCAAAAGTCGAAAAAACAGGAAGGAACTGGTATTTTAATTTTTATTTACCCATTGACAAAGTAGGTAATAACTGGTATATTACCTATACACCAAATAGGTAAATACCCCCGAGGAGGAATTACGATGCAAGTTTACGCAGATAATGCTGCTACTACGAAAATAAGCAAACACGCTTTGCAGGCAATGCTGCCCTGCTTTGAAACCTATTACGGCAACCCTTCCAGCCTGCACACCGTGGGCCAGGAGGCCAAAGAAGTGCTGGATCAGGCAAGAGAAACCGTTGCCAAGTGCTTAGGCTGTGAGGCAAGAGAAATCTACTTCACCTCCGGCGGCAGTGAGGCTGACAACCAGGCCATTCGTTCCGCTGCCTTCTACGGCGCGAAAAAAGGCAAAAAGCACATCATTTCCACCGCATTTGAGCATCACGCAGTGCTGCATACCTTGAATGTTTTGGAAAAAGAGGGCTTTGAAATCACCCTTTTAGATGTGAAAGAGGGCCACAACATCACCGCCCAGCAGGTAAAGGACGCGATCCGGGAGGATACCTGCCTTGTGACCTGTATGTACGCCAACAATGAGATCGGCTCCGTGCTGCCCATTGCCCAGATCGGCGCTATTTGTAAAGAGGCCGGTGTGCCTTTCCACACCGATGCTGTCCAGGCCGCAGGCCACATTGCCATCGACGTAAAGGCCCAGAACATCGATATGCTCAGCCTGTCCGGTCATAAGTTCCACGGCCCTAAGGGCGTGGGCGCGCTGTATGTCCGCCGGGGCATTCCGCTGAAGAATCTCATCGACGGCGGCGCACAGGAGCGTGGCAAGCGCGCCGGAACGGAAAACCTGCCCGCCATTGTGGGTATGGCTGCCGCACTGGAAGATGCCTGCAACAATTTGGAAGAAAATACCAAGAAAATCACCGCCCTGCGGGACAAGCTGATCGCAGGTCTGGAGAAGATCCCCCACTGCGCCCTCAACGGCGACCGGGTAAACCGCCTGCCTAACAATGTGAGCTTCTGCTTTGAGGGCATCGAGGGTGAAAGCCTGCTGCTGTATCTGGATGCCCAGGGCATCAGCGCCTCTTCCGGTTCTGCCTGTACCTCCGGCTCTTTGGATCCCAGCCACGTGCTGCTGGCCATCGGCCGGGTCCACGATGTGGCCCACGGCTCTCTGCGGCTGTCACTGAGCCACGATAACACCGAGGAAGAAATCGACTATATCCTGCAGGCTGTTCCCCAAGTGGTGGAGCTTCTGCGGAATATGAGCCCGGTTTGGCGCGACCTCCAGAACGGAGAAAGAGAATACATTCTCTAAAAAGGCTTTTCCTCGAGGAGAAGCTGTCTGCGAAGCAGACTGATGAGGTGGAACAAACCGATTTCACACCTCATCCGTCAGCCCTTCGGGCTGCCACCTTCCCCTCAAGGGGAAGGCTTATAACACACAAAAGGAGATTTTATTATGGCACTTTATTCTGAGGTCGTTATGGACCATTTTATGCACCCCCGGAATGTGGGCGTGATTGAAAATGCCGACGGCGTTGGCACTGTGGGCAACGCCAAGTGCGGCGACATTATGAAGATCTATCTGAAGATTGAGAACGACACCATCGTGGATGTGAAGTTTGAGACCTTTGGCTGTGGCTCTGCCATCGCCTCCTCCTCTATGGCTACGGAGATGATCAAGGGCAAGCCCATTGAAGATGCGCTGAAGCTGACCAATGCGGCTGTGGCTGAGGCTTTGGACGGTCTGCCCGCCCACAAGATGCACTGCTCCGTGTTGGCAGAAGAGGCCATTAAGTCCGCTCTGAAGGACTACTATGACAAAAACGGCATCGAATACGATCACAGCATTTTCCCCGACTGCGAAAACTGCGATCACTGCCACGAATAAGCTATGATCGTATCCACGAAGGGCCGCTACGCCCTGCGGGTGATGGTGCATTTTGCCACCAAGGGCGCTGGGAACTACATTCCGCTGAAAGAAATTGCCGAGGCGGAGAACATTTCTCAGAAGTATTTGGAATCCATTATGACCGTGCTGAGTAAAGCCGGTTTTGTGGACGCGGTTCACGGCAAGGGCGGCGGCTACCGCTTAAACCGAGAGCCGAAGGACTATACTGTGGGCAGCATCTTAAAGCTCACCGAGGGCAATTTGGCCGCTGTTTCCTGCACCAGCCAGGGGCCCGCCGCCTGCTCCCGTTCCACCTGCTGCCAGACCAAGCCCATGTGGGATCGGCTGGACGCAATGATCGACAGTTTTTTTGAGGGTATCACCCTGGCAGATCTCTTGGAAGAATCCAAAAACAACGAAAAGTGAGGAAAACAAAATGAACATTTTAGCCCCTTCCATTCTCTCCTGTGACTATATGAATATGCAGCGGGATTTTGAAGCCTGCAAGGAAAACGGCGTCAAGTGGCTGCACGTTGACATTATGGACGGTCATTTCGTACCCAACCTGTCCTTCGGCTACTCCTTGGTCAAGTCCATGCGGCCTGTCACCGATCTGGTGCTGGATGTACATCTGATGATCGACACCCCCATCAAGTACGCAGAGAACTTCTGCAAGGCCGGCGCTGATTACTTAACCATTCACGTGGAGGCTGACACCCCCGAGAACATCCGCAAGACCTTAGAGCTGATCCGCAGCCTGGGCGTAAAGCCCGGCATCGTGGTCAAGCCCAAGACCCCCGCAGAGGCCATTGAAGAGTACCTGCCGCTTGTTGACATGGTGCTGGTGATGACCGTGGAGCCCGGCTTTGGCGGTCAGAAGTTTATGGCCGACATGATGCCCAAGGTGAAGAAGCTCCGTGAAATGCTGGACAAGGTGAATCCTGCCTGCCATTTGGAAGTGGACGGCGGTGTGGACCTGAACACCGTAGTTACCTGCAAGGAAAACGGCGCAAATGTGTTCGTAGCAGGCTCTGCTTACTTCGGCGCACAGGACAAAAAGTCCTTCACCCAGCAGATTGAGGCTTAATAAAAAGAGCGTGCTGTGCAGCACGCTCTTTTTTGTGAATCCGTTGTAGGGGAGGCATAGTATGCCTCCCGCCGATGATGCAAGCTGTTTTTTACGGGAGGGATAATATCCCTCCCCTACAATTTATAGTCTGTACAGCCGCTTTGCGGTTTCGGCGGTGGCTACAATGCTCCCGTCTTTTATATTTCTTTTCCGGTAAAGCCCAATGTCAGTATCGCTCTTGCAGGATTTCCGTTCAGCGGATCCGCTGTCAGCGATGCTGTGAATTCTCCTGCCGGCACCGCAAGATCGGTCTGATACCAAATTTGCTTTTCGTTGCCGTTGCGGTCAAACACCTTTGCGGTTTTTCCGTCAAATTCCAGGTAATCCGTAGACATGAGCTCGCATTCAAACACGACCTTTGTATCCCCGATCTGAACCGTGGGATTTTTCAGCACCTCGTAGCAATGCTCACAGGCCACCACGCTACTCATCCGCACACCGGTCACATCTCCTGCCGTACGGATCTGGGTCTTGCTGACCATTCGGTTATTCATCTGGGAACGGTAGCAGGCGTAGATGTTTTCTCCCTCATCAAAGGGAAGGTCAGGCCGCTCACCGGTGTCGGTCTCCACCAGCACAAACTCCCGCCAGCCCTCGAAATCCGTATCAATGATATAATCCAGATAGCTGCGATTGCTCTTAAAGGTCTCCCAACGGTTCTCAATGGCGATGGCGCTGCCCGGTTTTCCGTTACCCAGCACCCGCACCTTTTTGGCAAGCTTTTTGTTCAAATCCACGTCCTGGGTATGCTCTTTCACCAAGGGCTGGTCTGTTAAGTCCTTGTTCTCATCCAGGCTGATCAACTCAATGGGGTTTCTGCCTGCGGAGGACAACAGCGCCTCAATGCGGATAAAGGGCACTTGCTCAGCAAAAGGATTGGTGAATTTTTTGTTGTTTCTCTCAGAATCCTGCAAATCGTACAGCTTCGCCGTTTGATAGTCTTTTTCCTCAAATACGTATCCTTGCTCCGTTTCCTTCAGATGGCACTCCCAGGGACTTTCCTTCACCTTTTCCAGATATTCCGGCGCAAAGTACTGCTGTTTCCGCAGGTCATCGTACTTTTTGTAAAGGGCTACATTCCGCCGCAGACCTGCATACCGGTCCAAAAACTTCGGCACGGTTGTGGTATGCACGGTACTGAAATCATAGGTCACCGCCAAAGTTCCCATAAACTCTATGGCATCGGTATGGTTGTACTTCACATGCTCATTGCCCGGGAAGTTTTCACTGACAGGGTAGAAATTATACCAGCCTAGGGTGGGGGCGGAATACCGGTCTATGTACTTGATGTTATCCTTGGCATGGATCTGCAGGAAATCCTTGTAGCCCCGGTTGGGGAAATCGTAGGCGCCTACCCGGCCACGGGCAGGCCAGATGGACGGAAAAATGGTAGAATACTCGATCAAGGGCAATTTGTTGCAGTACTGCAGCAGCTCACAGATAAACATGGCTGTATAATACCAGTTTTCATTTTCTCCGCAGTGGATTCGGATGCCATCCAAAGCATCCAGATAGATCATGCTGAAACCGCCCTCATTGAAGGCTCTTGCGGTATCCCGGGCGATGTGGAAAAACAGCGGACTGCCGGGAATCGGTGCGATCACCCGGTAATAGCCGTCAATGTGCTTGATTTTCTCACCCGCTTTATGGGCGGTGGCTTTCGTTCCCGCCACACCACGCTGGGCAACCTTGAATCCCTCCTTGGAATCTTCAAAGCGGATCAGCTCCTCGCCTATCAAAATGAAGGGCGTGTTTCTGGCCATAAAGGCGAAGTCATCGGAGACGATCTGCGTGGACTCTGCCGTGGGGACGAACATTTCCTCCGGGCCGATATCCCGGGCCAGCGTAAAGGTCTCCAGCACACTCAGATCCTTCTGCCAAACCGGATCGGACAGAATCGTGTCGCAGTCGTAATCAATGTAGAAGGCATAGGTATGCAGGCCCACCTGGATGCCCTGTTCTGCCAGCACATCGGACACATTTTCCTTAAATTCCGCCGCGGATGCATACCGGTCAAATTTGAAATCGCCCTGACGGAACGTGCCCGCGCCCTGATGGAAATCCACCTGATCAATACCTGCAGAGCAATAGTAATCCTTGGTCTGCTGAATGTATTCGGCAGATGTTTCAAATTCGATCAGATAGTTGCCGAAATTCATCCGGCTGTCCCGGCCCCATGCGCCGCCGATCTGGGACATAATACCCACCTTGCGGTCAATTGTCAGGGAAACCTTTTTGATAATATCCCGCTGCTCAGCAATGGGCGCAATGATCAGCGCGTATTTACCATTTACATCCTGCAAATGCCGGGTGATCTCAGCCCGGGTCTCACAGCTTTTGGCATCGGGGTAAAACACGGGATTTACCCAGTAGGTCATGGCAATGCCGCATGCGCCGGTATTTTGCTTATCGGTATAGTCATACTCATACTTTGCATTGGCGATCAGGCACTGAAATGCGCCCTCCGGCAAAGCCGTAGTGAGGGTAAAGGTAAAATAATCGTCGTCTATGCCTACCTGCACCGAAAAATTACCCAGCGGCGTGGTTACCGTAAGCAAGTCCCCCTGCAAGGAAAGACCCGTAGGGGCTACCTCCGTCAAATCCTTCTGCAAAAGAGCAAAAAAGCAAGTCTTCTCGCCACGCAGTTCTTTCTGACCGGTTTTATCCCAGATCCGCAAAACCGATGCATCCTGCTTGGAAAGCACGATTTGGGCGTATTTGTTTTCTAAGAGAATATCGGTATCGGTTTCAAAAATTTTAGCCATAGCGTTTTCTCCTTTGAGGAATGTCCCGTTTTTCTCTCATTATAAAATACCCCCCCAAAAAGTCAATGCTTTTTGGGGCAATGTCATTAAGATACGAAAAAACGGTCATTCCGAGGCTTGTTTACAAGCCGTGGGAATCCCCCTCGTAAGAAGGAGATTGCCACACCAGTGTGCGCACTGGTTCGCAATGACCGTTATCTTAATGACATTTTGCTTTTTGGGAGGGTGTTTTTCAGATTAT
>JAFTMI010000061.1 GCA_017452505.1 Oscillospiraceae bacterium | reverse complement strand
CTCCCTTACTGCCGCACCTACCACCCCAGTTATCAAAAATCGGGCGGTGTGCCCGCCATTGAAGAAGTGAAATTCAGCCTGGTGAGCAACCGGGGCTGTTTCGGCGCTTGCTCTTTCTGCGCCCTCACTTTCCACCAGGGACGCATCATTCAGACCCGTAGCCACGAATCGATTTTGGCAGAAGCAGAGCTGATGGCAAAGGAAAAGGACTTCAAGGGCTATATCCACGATGTGGGCGGCCCTACTGCCAATTTCCGTCATCCCGCCTGCGAAAAGCAGCTCTCCAAGGGCGCTTGCCCCCAGCGGCAATGCCTGTACCCCACCCCCTGCAAAAATATGCGGGCCGACCACTCTGACTATGTGGCACTACTGCGCAAGCTGCGGAAGATTCCCGGGGTGAAAAAAGTATTCGTCCGCAGCGGTATTCGCTTTGATTACCTGCTGGCTGACAAGAAGGATACCTTTTTCAAGGAACTGGTACAATTCCACATTTCCGGTCAGCTGAAGGTTGCTCCGGAGCATGTTTCCGATGCGGTCCTGAGCCGTATGGGCAAGCCCAAGAATGCGGTTTACAACCGGTTTGTGGAAAAGTATTACGCCCTTAATAAGCAGTACGGTATGAATCAGTTTTTGGTGCCGTATCTTATGTCCAGCCACCCCGGCTCTACTATGAAAGAGGCGGTGGAACTGGCAGAGTACATCCGGGATATGGGCTACAACCCGGAACAGGTGCAGGATTTTTATCCCACCCCCTCCACATTGTCCTCGGTGATGTACTACACCGGTCTGGACCCCCGGACTATGGAGAAGGTCTATGTACCCACAGATCCCCACGAAAAGGGTATGCAACGGGCGCTGATCCAGTATCGCAACCCCAGCAACTACTATCTTGTCCGTGAGGCGCTTTTGAAGGCCCACAGAGAGGATTTGATTGGTTCCGGGCCCAAGTGCCTGATCCGGGCTGTTCCCCCCAGGAGCGGTCCCCGGAAGGCTCCTCCCAAGCTACCTTCCAAGGTAGCTTCCAAGCGGCCACCCAAGAAAGGACCTCCCCCCAAGAAGGGCAGAAGGTGAGTCTATGACAAGTAAAAGGCTTACCCTCAGCCGGTGGCAGCTTTTGCTGCTCCTGTACGGTGGCATTATGCTGTGGTTGCTCTTCGGCCGTTCCAACCGCTGGGTAGAGGGCCTCCCCTACTGGCAGCAACTGCTGCACAACGCCAATTTTCGTCCTTTCCAAACCATTAGCAATTATATTACCTCCCTGCAATATCCTCCAAACCAGGAATCGCTAAGGCAAAGCATTATCAACCTGGGTGGTAATGTGATTCTCTTTATTCCTGCCGGTTGCCTATTCCCCAAAGTGTGGCCTTTTCTTAGAAAATTTTTTGTGTTTCTGATTTTTTGCGCCGGAGTAATCCTTCTTGTGGAAATCGTCCAGTTGTTCACTTTCCTGGGCTGCTTTGATGTGGACGATCTAATTCTGAATCTTTTTGGTATGTCTATAGGCTTTGTTCTTTATAAAATTACCGCCAGAGGATGACTTCCTTCCCTTGACTTTTTACCGGTGAAATGGTATCATTGGCAAGACAGGGAGAGTTGTCCGAGTGGTTTAAGGAGCTAGTCTTGAAAACTAGTGATGGGGCGACCCACCGTGAGTTCGAATCTCACACTCTCCGCCAAGAAAAACCTCTTTTGTCAATGGCAAAAGAGGTTTTTCAATGATATCCGTTCCCTGCGGTCACGGATGATGTAGCCGGTGCTATGATATCTGCTCCGCAGGTGATATACGCTTCGCGTATGAAGGAACGGATATTATATCATATTTGCAACGCAAATATATCATACGGCAAAGCCGTATATCATATCGCAGCAGCGATATATCATTTGTGAGAACACACAAACTTGCTAAAGATATGTCGTATATAGCCACTCCCTAAATATTGTAATTTATCTCGCTTTTTGCTATACTAACAAAAAACAGGAGGTGGGATATGATGCAAAAGGCAATTTTCTTTGATTTAGACGGCACCCTCACGGATTCCGGTGAGGGCATCATCAACTGCGCCACTTTGGCACTGGAGCATTTCGGCTTGAGAGTTCCCTCCCGGGAGGAAATGGGTGTGTTCGTTGGCCCGCCTTTGGACAAGACCTTTATGGAATTTGGTGTGCCGGCGGAAAAGGCCCAGGAGGCCATTGATGTATTCCGCAGTCGCTATTTGGTGGTTGGCAAATACGAAAACCACCCCTACCCCGGCATTCACGATCTGC
This sequence comes from Oscillospiraceae bacterium, assembly GCA_017452505.1. Taxonomy (GTDB): domain Bacteria; phylum Bacillota; class Clostridia; order Oscillospirales; family Oscillospiraceae; genus Faecousia. Next base: position 5,048 of record JAFTMI010000061.1, on the reverse strand, counting down.
TGAAACGGCTAAAAGCCCAGGGCCACCGGCTGTTTGTGGCCACCTCCAAGCCGGAAGAAACCGCAATCGACATTCTCCACAAATTTGAGTTGGCGGAGTTCTTTGAAGAAATCTGCGGTGCCAGCTTTGACCACTCCCGGGTGCACAAGGCGGATGTGCTGGCGCACCTGCTCACCAAAATCGGCGGCGCAGAAAATGCTTTGATGGTGGGCGACACGGAGTTCGATGTGCTGGGCGCTGCCGCCCACGGCATCGCCACCATCGGTGTTTCCTGGGGCTACGGCAAGGTCGAGGCTATGGAAAATGCCGGCGCGATCGCCATTGCCCATACTATGGACGAGCTTTTTGATTACATTAACAAATAAAACGGGTTGCTAAGCAACCCGTTTTTCTTATTTCTTTCTGTCAAGCCGTGCCATCGCAACAAAAATGGACACGATATTAAAGGCCTCGCAGAGAATTCCACCAATGGAAAACCCAATTGCATTGTAAATGATCCAGCAAACAGAGGATGCCAGAAAAATTTTACGGACCTGGGCAGCCTCCTCAGACCGGAATGCCAAATGGCTGCAGAACATACCCAAAACCGGCAGACACTGCACAATAGCATTGCGAAGGGTAAATTCCTCACCAAACACTGCAAAGGTAAGTGCATAGCAGGCTATGTACGCCGCGCCTAAAATGGCCAACCACAAATTATTGTCGGTGTGCCATTTTTCTTTTTTCATCAGCAGGACCGCACGAACGCAGCCCACTGCATTCAGCAGCGCGCCGGCATATTGGCCCAACATACCAAAGTTCACCACAAACAACAGCGCACCCGCAGCCTGCATCAGGACAATGCCTTTGGCGGTTTTTAACTGAAAGGCCAGTAGGCAGATAACCATAGCGGCGATGCCCACGGCCTGGGCAAATACAGGATTCACAATTTACACCTCCTTAACCGGGGAAAAGATAGGTAAACCAAAGTGCCACCGGCAGCACCAGAGAAAACACACTGATCAGCCAGGGGTACAGCATTTTCTTGGACATCAGCATCATACAAAGGCACACAGCGGTGATAGCCACCGGCAAAGAAACCGCAATGCCCTTACTGATCACGAACTGATACTGAAGCAAGCGAAAGCTTACCTGGGCTGGCAGCTGGGCAAGATTCCGCACAGCCAAAGCCAATGCTATCACAGCTACGGGAATGCTCAACACAAGGCTACGCAGCTTATAGGCCCACTTAAACGTAAGGCGAAGGACAGTACCCACATCTTTCAGTTTCTGTCCTGATTTCGTTTCCAAAAACTGCCGGTATTCTGCTTTTATATTTTGAAAAAAATCCTTTTTCATAAGCCACCTCCGGGCAACAGATCTTTATGTGCTTATTCTACCACGAAGCAGCAATCCTTGCAAGGGTATTTTTTGTCGGCAATTTCTGCGCATACCGTCCGTTTTATCGTACTGTATTTTCCATATACTGACAGCAAACCCAAGGATCGGCGCGGAGAAAATATTTTTCGAGGTTTTTCGACATTTTCCATTGACAAGTACTCGATAGAGTACTAATATATAAGTGTATCCTATTATTTGTACCCGGATATGTACTTATTCTGAAATCGCAAGGTGGGTTGCCTCTCCCCCCTTGCCGGAGGTTAATATGGAGAATTTATTTGCGCGCATCGAGTCCCTTTGTGAGAAAAAAGGCATCCGCCCCGGTCGCCTTTGTGACGAGCTGGGTCTCAGCCGTGGTTTGATGACCGATCTGAAAAAAGGTCGGAAGAAGACCGTTAATGCCGAAACTGCGCAAAAAATTGCGGGCTTTTTCGGTGTGTCCGTAGGCTACCTGCTGGGTCAGGTGGAATCTGACGTTCTGGACCAGGTGGATGTGGCCTTTTACGGCGATTTTAAAGAACTGAACGAAGAAGAAAAAGAGACTGTCCGGGATATGGTCCGGCTGATGCGGGAAAGGCGGGCAGCAAAACAGAGGATTTAGCTGTGTTTGAGATTTCGAATTTTTATGAGTATTGCAAAAAACATCAGGTGGATGTGATTCCCTATGCCGGCTGCCCCCAACCGGGTGCTACTGTCCGGGATCACGGCTATTATGCGGTATTTTTGGACTTTACAAAAATCCGCTCCACCAGGGCCTTACGCGGGGTGTGCTGCCACGAATTGGGCCATGCCGCCACCGGAGCGCTTCACAAAGTAGACAGCCCCTTTGAATTGGTGGAGCGCAGTGAATACCGGGCTGCCCGGTGGGTCGCAGAAAATTATCTGACTGCGGAAATGTTTCAAGAAGCTTTTGCCACAGGCTATACAGAGCTGTGGCAATTATCCGAGTATTTCGACTTGCCGGAGGATTGCGTTGCCTCCGCCCTCACCTACTGGAAAGAGCGAAAATGTATTGATTTTGAAAAATGACCCTCAAATATGAGGGTCATTTTTTACATATTTGATTTTACGGTGGAAATGAGAATATCGCCGGCAACCACACGGTCCTCCGGGGCAAAGCCCCCGGCAAAATTATCAGAATACAAAACCTGCGCATTGGGTGGGAATTCCTCGTCACCGGCCCAGGCCAAAATCTGCATTTGGTAGCCGAGCACCAGTTCAAATTGGTAGCCCGCATCGCCATGGTTTACCGGTTTTGCGCCCATTTTTTCAGCCGCAGCCCGGAAAGCATCCAGCCGGGTGCCAAAAGTAAAGGCCGCCCGGGTCAACACCCGTCCGGTATAGGGCTTGATGTACAGCTCGCCCCAGGGCATTTCCCGGAAGGTTTTCCACGCCCCATTCCAAGGGGTATCCTTACCTTCCAGCAAGTAGCGGAGCAGGAATGTTTGGGTGGGCAGAGGGGGCAACGGGCCACCATCTGTCGCAGTGATAGCATACGCCGGGTGGGCAATCACAAATTCCCGGCCCAGCAGCTTCACAGTAAATGCCTTGCCATCCCATTTTGCAGCAGACAGCCTTTCCGTCACATCCGCGGGAGACAGTTCCCGGAACTTTTCCTCATAGTGGGCAAAGGGGACTTCTTCTTTATGGTTTTCGACTTGCATATTACATCTCCTGAACAGAATTGGGGAACAGACTTGCGTCCGTATGGGGCAGGAAGCAGGCCGCCACAAAGGCATCCATATAGCCCGGGTGGGTGGACAGCTCCAGGTAGGTCATATTGGTCATCAGCTCATTACACTTGGTATTGGCCTGGTCGCTCATCACCATAGCGTACGCACCGGTGAGAGAAGAGTTGCCGATATAGCGGTACTTCTCCAGCTCCACATCCGGCAGCATACCGATATTCACGGAGTTTTTCATATTGATGCCGGAACCGATACCGCCGGCTACATACACCCGGTCAATGCACTCCGGTGTCATATCCACCGCGCTGAGCATGGTGTCGATGGCAGAGAAAATTGCGCCCTTGGCCCGGATGAAGTTGTCAATATCCACCTCGTTGATGGACACTTCCCGGCCGGTTTCGCTTTCCTCAGCCGTTGCCAAAATGTAACGGCCCATACCGTGGGCATCCCGGCCTACCCGCTTGCCATCCCGGGCAAACAGGCCTCTTGCGTTGATAATGCCGCAGCGGAACAGCTCAGAAATAATATCGATGATACCGCTGCCGCAGATACCTACAGGCCTTTGTCCGGCTTCGCCCACAATGGTGAGGGTGGGTTCCATGGTATCTTTGTCAATCGTACAAGCCTCGATAGCGCCGTCGGTAGCCCGCATACCGCAGGAAATATCACCGCCCTCAAAGGCAGGACCGGCGGAGCAGGCGCAGGTCATCATAAAGTCCCGGTTGCCAAATACGATCTCGCCATTGGTACCCAAGTCGATAAACAGACTCATTTCATCGGAATCCCACAGGCCGGTTGCCAAAGTACCGGCGGTAATATCGCCACCCACATAGGAGCCGATATTAGGCGCAAGCCGCACCTGCGCCAAGGGGTTGGCAGGCAGCTTCAGATCCCCGGCGGTGAGGCCCTCCCAGGCAAAGAAGCTGGGGATATACGGCTCCATACGCACAGGATCAGCATCCACACCCAACAAAAGGTGGTTCATCGTGGTATTGGAGGCAATGCACAGGCACAGGATGCTCCGGGCGGAGATCTTGGCGGTTCTGCAAAGGTTGGCAATGATGGGGGTAAGGGTCTCCTTGATGATGGCATCCTGGAGTTTTTTCCGGCCGCCCTCTTTGCTCTGCTCGATAATACGGTTGATCACATCGGCACCGTAGCGGATCTGTCCGTTACCGGAAGAACCCTTAGCTAACAGCTTGCCGGTTGTAAGGTCGGTGAGTACCATGGTCACTGTGGTCGTACCAATATCGATGGCGCAGCCCACGATGGCAGTATCCTCAGGGTCGCAGATCTCCATGCAGAAGAAGGTATCACTCTGCAGCTCGCCCTTGACACAAACACGGAAGTTATATTTCCGCAAGGTAGATGCCAGCTTGCTCATCACAGTAAAGGGAATCTTCACCTGCTCCACACCCAAGGCATCCTGGATCGCCCAGGTGAGCCGCTCATTATCGGGCATAGTATCGTCCAGAGTGGGCTCTGCCATCTGCAGGACAACAGCCCGGTAGTTATTCTGGAAGGCAATGCCGCTTTCCTTCAGCTGAGCCTGGCAATCCTCAAAAATGGCGATCTCCTTGGGGCTCGACAGATCAGCGGTCTTCATACGGCTTTGGTAAGCAGAGGCAATGTCCGGCACGAACACAGTGCAGTCGCCCACAACCTTACAGTTGCAGGAAAGCCGCCAGCCGGCTTCAAATTCCTCGTCAGTAATATGGCGGGATTGGATGGTCTCCACCTCGCCTGCAATCAGCTTCACACGGCATTTGCCGCAGGAGCCGTTACCGCTGCAAGGGGCATCGATAGCCACATTGGCCCGTCTTGCCAGCTCCAGCAGATTATCGCCGGGGTTGCAGGCAATTTCCACCGCTTCTGCGCCTTCAATTTGGAATATTACTTTCGGCATTGCAAAAACCTCGCTTTTTCCCATTTTCTTTCGTGATTATAGCATAGATAAAGATAATTGTCCACAGTTTCCGG
>JAFTMI010000060.1 GCA_017452505.1 Oscillospiraceae bacterium | reverse complement strand
CTCCCGCAGGAGCTGATTGTAGCTGTAGCTGTCGCAGGGCTTGAGGAAGACCAGGGTCTTGCCCTCTTTCTTGCCTGCTTCGATCATGTACTTGCTCAGGTTAGCGCCGCAGAAGCCATTATAGACGAAATCCTTCAGGCTCTCGGCAGTTTCAAAGAAAGCAGGTTCGGGATCATATTCGTATTCGCCCTTCTTCCAGCCCAAAACCCGGGCTACTTCGCCGCTTTCTAAAAGCGCTTTGGCTTTCTTGATCAATTCTTGCATCGCAAATCCCCCAATCTCACATTCGGGCCAAGGGCGCGAACTTTTTCTACAAAGCTGTTCATGGTTTCAGAGAACTTTACGCCCTCAGCAGCAGACACCCATTCCACACGGGTGCGGCCCTCTTCCACGCCCAGATAGTCAAGCATGGAGAACAAGAGGGTCATACGGCGGCGGGCATAGTAGTTGCCGGTGGAGTAGTGGCAGTCGCCGGGGTGGCAACCGCAGAGGATCACGCCGTCAGCGCCCTTTTCAAAGGCCCGGAGGATGAACATGGGGTTCACCCGGCAGGAGCAGGGAACTTTGATGATCTTCACATCGGCAGGATAAGCCAGTCTGCTGGAGCCGGCCAGGTCAGCGCCGGCGTAGCTGCACCAGTTGCAGCAGAAGGCAACAATTTTGGGTTTCCAATTTTCAGTTACCGGCATATTGCATCCACCTCCGCAATGATTTGTCTGTTAGAGAAGCCCTGCAGGTCCATAGCGCCGCTGGGACAGGTTACGGTACAAGCGCCGCAGCCCTGGCACAGCGCGGAATTGACCACCGCAATGCGGCGATCCTCCCGGATGCCGTGGTCGTTGACCTGCTTGGTTTCGTAGGAAATAGCACCGTAGGGGCACACATTGGCGCACTGGCTGCAGCCGTTGCAGCGCAGCTCGTCGGCCTTGGCGGTGCAGGGGTTGGTCTTCAGCTTATCCTTGGCCAGCAAGCCGATGACCTTCACAGCCGCAGCGCCGGCCTGGGCTACGGTCTCGGGAATATCCTTGGGGCCCTGGCAAACGCCGGACAGGAACACACCTGCTGTGGGGGATTCCACGGGGCGCAGCTTGGGGTGGGCCTCGGTGAGGAAGTTGTTGGTGTCAATAGAAGCGGTGAGCATGGTGGCGATCTTACGCACATCCGGGTTGGGCTCGATGGCGGTAGCCAAAACCACCATATCCGCTTTCTTTACGATCTGTTTGTTTTCCAGCAGGTCAACGCCGTGTACCATAAGGCTGCCGTCGGGCTGAGGCGCAACCTTGCCTACCTGACCCTTTACATAGTTGACGCCGTAGTCTTCCACAGCCCGGCGGTAGAACTCATCAAAGTTCTTACCGGGGGTACGGACATCAATATAGAACACAGTCACATTGGTATCGGGGTACTTATCCCGAATGAGCATTGCGTGCTTGGCGGTGTACATACAGCAGATCTTGGAGCAGTAGGGCTTGCCCCGGTCGTCGGAGCAGCGGCTGCCCACGCACTGAATGAACACGATCTCCTTGGGAGCTTTGCCGTCAGACAGGCGCTCCAAGTGACCCTTGGTGGGGCCGGCAGCATTCATAATACGCTCCAGCTCTAAGGAAGTGATCACATCCTTGCTTTCGTTGTAGGCGTATTCGCCGTACTTATCCAGCTTGATGGTGTCAAAGCCGGTGGCTACCACGATAGCACCGTACTGTTCGGTGATGATCTCATCCTTCTGGGTGTAATCGATAGCACCCACCTGGCAGAACTTCTCGCAGATACCGCATTTGCCGGTGTTCAGCTTGATACAGGCGTTGGCATCGATCACAGGTACATTGGGAATGGCCTGCGCAAAGGGCGTGTAGATGGCGCTGCGGGTGTTCAAGCCCCGGTTGAACTCGTTGAGAGGCTTCTTGGAGGGGCATTTCTCCTGGCAAACGCCACAGCCGGTACACTTATCCATATTTACATAGCGGGCTTTCTTGCGGATATCCACAGTGAAATTGCCCACGAAGCCGGAAACCTTTTCCACTTCGCTCCAGGTATGTATGGTGATGTTCTCGTGCGCGGCAGCCTCCACCATCTTGGGGGTGAGGATACAGGCGGAGCAGTCCAGGGTGGGGAAGGTCTTGTCCAGTTGGCTCATACGGCCGCCGATGGAAGGCTCTTTCTCCACGATGTCCACCTTGTAGCCGGCATCGGCAATGTCAATTGCGGTCTGAATACCGGCAATGCCGCCGCCGATGACCAGCGCCCGCTTGGTAACGGCGCTTTCACCGGCCTGCAGAGGCGCATTCAGATGCACCTTGGCAACAGCAGCCCGCATCAAAATGACAGCCTTTTCCGTGGCCTCGGCCATATCCTTGTGAATCCAGGAGCAGTGCTCACGGATATTGGCAATCTCAACCAGGTAGGGATTGAGGCCGTTTCTTTCAGCGCACTTGCGGAAAGTGGCCTCGTGCATGCGGGGAGAGCAGGAGCAGACCACGATGCCTTCAAGCTTGTGTTCCTTGATGGCCTCGGCGATCTTGACCTGACCTGCCTCGGAGCACATATAGGGGTAATCTTCCGCGTGGACAACGCCCTGTTCTTTCAGTGCCATTTCCACGACTTTCTTTACATCTACCGTTGCAGCAATGTTACTGCCGCAATGGCAAACAAATACACCAATTCTACGCATAATAAGCTAAGGGAAATCAATTCCCGATAGCTACTCACCTACACTTTCATAATATATTTGTTGCCCTCGTCCTTAAAATACTATGCTGTTTTCGGGGCGAGATTTTTCGTCAAAACAAGGAAAACGCCGAAGGGAATACCCGTTTGGTATTTTCGAGGGGTTTTCTGTCGTGTTGGCGGAAAAGATCCTGCGAAAACCTGTCGGGAATTGGCTTTCCTTAGCTTCTACCTCCGATATTTTCTAAATGCACTCATCAGAAGTTGCTGGGGCATTTCTTCATCCAAAAGCGCCGGGATCTCGTCGGGGGACAGACCCTCCTGGCCACGCTGCCGGATGAGGATCTGCCGGGCGGCATCGATCAGCTTGCCGGGCTTCACATCCCGGGGGCAGCGCTCGATGCAGGCAAAGCAGCTCAGGCACTTCCATGCGGATTTGGACTGGGCCAAGGCCTCTACATCATCGTTAATTACATAAGTAACAAATTGATGGGGCTTAATGTCCATCTCGTTGAAGGAAGGGCAGGATGCGGAGCATTTGCCGCACTTCATACATTTGAGAGGATTGACGCCGCTGATCAGCTTGATTTCTTCTACTTTGTTCATTCCTGCGCCTCCTTAATGCCCAAGGCTTCCGCCAAAAGCTCAGTAAAATAAACGATGGGGAGTGTGCTGTTCTTGCTAAGATTGTACTTGCACAGCGGGCAGGCAGTTACCAGGCAATCGGCCTCAAAGCCTGCTGCGCTGTCGGTGATTTTTTTGCAAAGACCGGCGGCCTGATCCTGTTCTTTAATAGAAATATAGCCGCCGCAGCACTCGTTGCGGTAGGGGTACATCACGGGCTCTGCGCCCAGGGCCCGGATGAAGTCCTCCAAAATGGTGGGGTTCTCAGGATCGTCAAAGGCCATCACATTACTGGGCCGCAGCAGCAGGCATCCGTAGTAAGCGCCTACCTTGCGACCGGTGAGGGGATTGACCACCGCTTCTTTCAGTTTGTCAAAGCCAACCACATCCCGCAGAACTTCCAAGTAGTGCAGCACCTTGGTCTCGCCGGTATAGGGCGTTGACAACTGCATATAGTTGTTGGCGCGGGTCTGAGTGTCAGCCACATTTGCCATATCGTCATTGACACGCTTGAGCACGTGGTAGCATGCAGAGCAAACCGCTACCAGATCCTGCTCCTTTTCTTTGGCGGCATTCAGCGCCCGGACAGAGGGCAGCTTGCTGGCGATCTCGTCAGCGCCCAGAGGGTATACACCGCCGCAGCACTGCCAGTCGGTCAGCTCCTCCAGAGAAAAGCCTAATTTTTCGGCGCAGGCTCTTGCGTAGTCGTCCAAATCCTTGGCTTTGTTTCGCAGAGTGCAACCGGGAAAATAACTGTATTTCATACCACACACCTCGTATCTTTCCATAGGGTTTTTGCATAAACTTTATGCACTTTTGCTCAATCGATAAAATTGTATCATAAAGCGCCGAAAAATGCAAGCATGAAAGAAAAAAAGACTACCCAATTTTGTCAAAAGAAGGAAAGAAAAAGCAGTGGCTCAGCCACTGCTTTTCTATCTTTTCAAGGCTTTGCGCAGAGGAGCAGCAATGAGCAGCGCCACAGCGCCGCCAATGAGGGCGGTGAAAAGCTGCGGCCAGGCAAACATCGTGGGCAGCATCTTCAGCATAGGCGGTGCCAAAACCACAATTTCTCCTAATTTCTTGCCCAGCAAGGCGTTGGATGCAAAGCCGCAAATGACTTTCACTACCAACAAATACAGGATCCCGAATTTTACACCCGCAGCTGCCAGCAATGCCACCGGCTGCCGCCAAAGGGCCTTGCCGGAGATAAGGCGCAGCAATGTAACAAAGCATACATTGCCCACCATAATGGGCAGGACCGTCACAAAATTAGGGGCGATCCCCAACAGGAAGGCGCACACCGGGCTGATGAGAGCTACCGCAATACCACTGCCCATACCCACAAGCAGTACGCTAATAGCCAATACCGCGTTGACGCAGGAGCCGGTGACCAGCTGTCCCATAGGTTTGGTAAGCGCCTGCAGGGCTATAAGCAGCGCCAGCATCACAGCGGTTTCCGTGATCCATCGCATATTTTTACGCATCATTCTGCCTCCTTAGAACTGTAAATGAACGAAAACAATCATACCACATCGCAACAAAAACCGCAAGGGAACAATTACCCATAAAAAGCAAAAAGAGACAGCCTTTTGAACTGTCTCTTATGGTGCGTATGGGGGAAGGCTCTCTGCAAAACGGTTACAAAGGTCACTTCTTGTCTATGCGCAAGAGTTCCAATGTGGAATTCTCTGTGAAACGGTAGGGCTTGTTAAACGCCATGATAAAGCCGCCGGGGATGTGATCGGCAAAGAGATGAGGATCAGCCCCGTTGGAGGCAAACATATCGTAATGATTGGGAATGTTGATGGGCGCACCGATCTTGTTTGCGACTGTCAGTGCTTCCTCTGCGTTCATATTACCTAACCTGCCGTTGATGCAAATAAAGGTGGCATCGGGACGATACTCTGCAATTGTAAACAATTGCGCATCAAAGAGGGTGTCACCGCTGAAGTACAGGGTTTTCCCCTCGGCCTTTACCACAAGACCGAATGCCTCCACAGTATGCTTGGCAAAAACAGCGGTCAGCGTGAAATCACCTACGGTCACAGTTTCGTTCAATGACAGCGCTTGGACATTCCGTTTGCCCAACTCACGAAGTCTTTTCTTACCTTCGTTGGTGGTGAGAAAAAACTGTCCGTCGGAAACCTGCAAAACAGTATCCGGATCAAGGTGATCCGCGTGATTGTGGGTGCAGATCACGGCATCGCAGACAATGTCCCGGGGGTGTATGGGAATGGGCAGCAGTCTGGGCCTGCCAACCAGTCGGTTGACAGAATCGGAAAGATAAGGGTCAATGAGAATACGGCTGTTTTTCGTTTCCAAAACATAGCCGCTTTGCCCTAAAAACCGAATAATCATTGTACGCTTTTTCCTCCGTCCACATAGATGCTCTGCCCGGTGATGTATCTGCCCTCTTCGGAGCAAAGCAGAGAAACGATTCCTGCGCAATCCTCCGGCTCACCGTAAAAGCCAACGGGGATACTGTTTTTAACTTTTTCTGCATAGACAGGATCGGAAAGAGCATCTAAGTTCCTGTCCGTATTGATAACACCGGGGGCAACATTGTTGACGGTGATCCCATCCTTAGCCAGCTGCAGGGAAAGGGATTGCATCATGTTGGTCTGGGCGGCTTTGGATGCGGAGTAGACCAGCATATCCGGGTGGGGCTTGGCCTCCTGCACAGAGCCGATGGTGATGATTCTGCCCCAGCCGGATTCTTTCATATGGGGAACAGCAGCCTGTATCAGCAGAAGAGAGGAAATAAAATTGCAGTTAAGCTGTTCATAGGCGGCATCCGTGGAGATATCCTGCCAGGGGGTACGGTACTGCAAGGAGGCATTGAGGATCAGAACATCTGCGTCTGCAACCTTTGCAGAAAGGGCTTTTGCAGCGTTCAGATCGCAAAGGTCACCCACGGCTATTTCTGCCTCGCCGCCGATTTGCTCCACGGCCTTTTTTGTTTCCAATAATTTGTCACTTTCGGTTGCACCGTGGAGAACGACCCGAAAACCGTCCTTTGCCAAACGCAAAGCGATGGCCCGGCCGATTCCTCGGGATGAGCCTGTGATAAATGCAGTTTTCATACTCAGCTCCAAATTCTGTCGTTGGAAAATTCCTTGTTCCACTCGTCGGTGGGCTCAAAATAGCCGGGGATATTGGGATTGATATGCTGCCGGAGAACCTCCTCGTTCAGATCGTCAAAGCCAAGACCGGGCTTTTCGGGAACCTTGATAAAGCCATCTTTGAAGATGGGGTTGTCGATGCCCGTGACCATATCTGCCCACCAGGGCACATCCACCGAGTGGAATTCCAGCGCCAGCACATTGTGCATTGCTGCGGCAGTATGGACGGCTGCCAGGCAGGCCACAGGACTCTCTGCCATATGGACAGCGGTAGCAACACCGTGCTCGTCGGCAATATCCGCAATCTTTTTCAGCTCCAAAGCGCCACCGCAGGTGAGAATATCCGGGTGAATCACGGACACACCGCCGGCCTTGATAAGGGTCTCGAACCCCTCTTTGAGATAAATGTCCTCGCCGGTGCAAACGGGGATGGTGGTGCTGTTGCGCAGACGCACATACTGATCGGTGTACATCCAGGGAACCATATCCTCAATCCAGGCAATGTTGTAGGGCTCCATTCTTCTTGCAAAACGGATGCAATCCTCTACGCAAATGTGACCGAAATGATCCACGGCCAAGGGCACTTCGTAGCCAATGACTTCCCGGGCTTCCCGCACATAGTTTTCCAGGAAATCCAGGCCTTTCTCGGTAAGATGGATGCCGGTGTGGGGGTGGGCGGTGGTGACGATCTGATAACTCTTTTGGTGGCGGACCATATCGGCAGTGACAGAGCCACCCTGCACATTGAGAATGTGGGAGGCATACTTCTTCATGTCGTCGATAAAGCCAAGGGGGGCATTGAGCGTTCCGGGCTCGTCCAGCAAAAGACCGATACCCAGGTCCATTTTTAAGAAGGTAAAGCCCATCTCCATTCTCTTTTTCAGAGCCAAACCCATATCGTGACCGGTGTGCTTGCCTTCTACATCGGTGTCGCAGTATACCCGCACTTCGTCCCGGAACTTGCCACCCAGCAGCTGATACAGGGGTACGCCGTAGGCCTTGCCGGCCAAATCCCAAAGGGCAATCTCAATGCCGCTTACACCGCCGCCTTGGCGGGAAGGTCCGCCAAACTGCTTGATTTTGCGGAAAATCTTGTCCACATTGCAGGGATTCTCACCCAAAATGCGACTTTTCAGCA
>JAFTMI010000059.1 GCA_017452505.1 Oscillospiraceae bacterium | reverse complement strand
ACCAGTGTGCGCACTGGTTCGCAATGACCGTTATCTTAATGACATTTTGCTTTTTGGGAGGGTGTTTTTCAGATTATGCAGCAGGTGTGGCCCGCAGGACCATGCCCACCTTAGCGCTTTCCTTACCGGGGCCTGTGCCGATGTAGAAATGCTTTCCGTCCCAATCGAAGCTCATGGGCGTGTTGTCATAATCAAAGCTGAGGACCTCCTGGAAAGAGCCCTCCTTGCCGGTGGTGCTCTTATAGATCACAGTCCTGTAGCTCTCCACATTATGGGTGCTGGGGTTTCTGTTCTGGGCATAGGCCAGGGTATAGATCACACCATTGTCCAAAAACGCATCCACCACGGTTTCCCCACCGGGCATGGGGATCTGCTTCCAGTTCTCCTGGTTTGCAAAATCCGTGACCACGGTAAGTCCGCCGGTGGCGATATAGCAAGCGCCGTCAAACTCAAACTCACCGCCGAAGTACTTCCGGCTGGTGCTGGAACCAAGCAGCTTGAAGCCGTTGGTCAGATAATGCAGCTTACCGTCTTCATAGCGGAACACGGCCCATTCGCCGCCAAATCCCAAAGTGAACCGCACCAGGGCATACACTTCGCCCTTATACTTTACAAATTCATAGGTACGGGAAGACTTATAACCGGACAGATCCATCAACTTTCCGTCCTTATACAGAGGCACAAATTTGAAGGACTTGCCGCCATCTTCGGACACAGCCACGGTATTTCCTTTGGTTTCCGTACCCAAACCGGCAAAGATCTTACCGTTGCATTCGATCATATCGAAATTGTGGACACCGTTTTTCAAATTACGGACCTGTTTCCACTTTCCGTCTTCCTGCAGCACATAGAAATTGCCCTGTTCCCAGCCCTCCCGGGGGTCGATGCCGGGGACATACAGGGTGCCGCCGATCTCAATAAAGCTGTGGATAGCCTCGTCGGCAGCTGATCCGGTTTTTTCCCAAATATGGGTGGCAATATTATAGGCAAGAATGGTCGTGTTTCCGGAATTTTTGTCGTAATCACCGGCGCCCCGGTAGATCTTGCCCTTCCAGTACTTAATATCCCAGGCGAAATTGGCATCTGCGCCAACGCCATACCAGGCATCGCACACCACGCCCAGCTCCACCAAGGGTGCATTGTCGTCAAAAATCACCTGCCGGCAAGTCCTGCACATATTTGTGGCATTCAGGCTGTGCTCTTCCATGGGAAGATCGCGAATTTCCGCAAATTCGCACTGGCTGCACCGACGCAGCTCCTTACCCGCCACAACGCAGGAAGATGCCTCCTGCAAGAACCACTCCCCAAAGGTATGCTCGTGGGCCTCGGTCGCTTCCATGACGGTTTGCACGGTGGCCGCAACGGTCGCTTTGGTGGGGGCTTTGGTTACCTTGGTGGTCACCGGAGCAGATGCCTTCGTTGCGGCAGCAGGCCGCTTATTGGCCGCTACCGTAGCTGTTTCCTTTGTTTGGGTCGGCTTTTTCGTTGCCTCCTTTGTGGGGGCTTCGGTAGGCGCTTCCGTTTGGGTGGTTGCTTCCGTCGTGGCTTCTGTTGTTACTTCCGACGGCCCTTGGGTAGGGGTCGGTTCTGCTTGCTTTTTACAGCCAAACAGCGACAGGCAACAGGCTATCGCCAATAAAAATGCACAAATCCTTTTCACAGCTGCTACTCTCCTTTTTGTATTATCGTAGCATATGGGCATTGATTTGTAAAATTGATTATTTTGATATTATTTATCGGAAGAATCGATATTTGCATCAGCGGGCGGTTTCCATTCTGTACAGCCGCTTTGCGTTTTCGGTGGTGGCCTGCGCCGCCTCTTCGACGGTAATACCGCGAATCTCAGCCAATCTTTCTGCCATACGGTACAGATAGCCGGGGTCGTTGCGCTTACCCCGGAAGGGCTCGGGGGCCATGAAGGGACAGTCGGTTTCAATGACGATCCGCTCCAAGGGAATGCTGGCGGCAGTTTCCACAGCCTTGCGGGCATTCTTGAAGGTCAGCACGCCGGTAAAGCCGATGTACCAGCCCATTTTCACCAACTGCCGGGCCATTTCCGCCGAGCCGGAATAGCAATGGAACACACCGGTCACGCCGGGAAACTCCTTCACGATGCGCATACCGTCATCGTGGGCCTCCCGCTCATGAACGATCACAGGCATATCCAATTCCTTGGCAAGCTGCATCTGCATCCGGAATGCTTTCTGCTGAATCTCCCGGGGGATATCCTCGTAATAATAGTCCAGGCCAATTTCACCGATGGCCTTGATCTTTTCGTTTTGGCAGAGCTTGCGGTATTCTTCAATAACTTCCTCATTGACCTCGTCGGCAGCATCCGGATGGCTGCCCACAGAGCCGTAGAGCCAGGGGTATTTGGCGGTCATATTCACAATATCCCGGGAGCTTTCCAGGCTGCAGCCGGCATTCATCACCAAGCCGACACCTTTGGCGGCAAGGCCGTTCATCAGTTCCTCCCGGTCCGGATCAAAAGCCGGGTCATTCAAATGGGCATGGGTATCAAACAGTAACATAATTTTCTCCTTATATTTTTCGATGATGGTCGTAGGGGAGGCATACTATGCCTCCCGCAACCGCCGCACAGCAATTTGCTTGCGGGAGGGTTGATAACCCTCCCCTACAAAGCTTCAATCACAGCAACCAAACAGCCGTCCAACTCCCGGACACGGGGGTCATTCAGGGAAAAATCCGTATGGTTGGGCCAAAGCTGCAGGCCTTCCCCGGTGCATTTGCCGGCGGCCTCCTTCAGCACCCAAAAGGTCAGCAGCGCCCGTTTTTTATCCGGGGCATTTTGAAATTGCTTAAGCTCCCCGGGAGATAGAAACTTCTCCGCCAAAGAAAGGCGGATATCCCGGTCAAGCTCCTCCGCATCGATGCCAACAGGGTTCTCTGCTATGGCGCAAAAAACATAGTTTTTCGTATGGGATATGGAAAAATACACATCTTCTCCGGGGAAATAGGGCTTGCCCAAAGGGGTGCGCTTTATCTCCGGCAAGGGCGCGCCGTATAGCTTTTGCAGCAGGGACAACCCGGCTTCATGGGGATCCCGGCCATTTAATTTTTCATATAAAAGCTTCATCGTTCATCCTGCTCTTTGTTATCGGCTATTCGTAGGGGAGGCATAGTATGCCTCCCGTGGGAAGGATGATATCCCTCCCCTACAATTCAGTATACCCGTTGGAATCTTTCTTGTCAATGACGCATAGCCTGTACATACAAGGAGTGATTACTATGACCGACAAACCCATCTTGCCCCACAAGCTGACCCTGAACGAACGAAAAAACCTCACCGTCACCGGTGTCACCGAAGTGGTGAGCTTTGACGAAACCGCTGTCATTGCCCGCACAGATTCCGGTACATTGGTGGTGCAGGGCAAGGGCCTGCAATTAAAGACCCTCCAGCCCGATGGGGGACAGGTCTGCGTGGACGGACATATCTGCGCCCTCGTCTATGAAGAACCCCGCCCCACCGGCTCTTTCTGGCGGCGGCTGATGGGATGACCACACCTTCTGTCGCCTTTGGGCGGTTTGTGATTGGCATTCTGCTTGGCTGTGTCATCGGTCTTTTCTACGGATTTTTGCGCCCGGTGCAAAAAGGCCGGGCCATCCTGGCGGACACAGTCTTCGCGATTTTTGCCGGGTGGGTGCTGGTGTACTATGGGTTTGCTGTGTGCCGGGGCGACCTGCGGATGGGGTATCTCTTTGCCGCCGGGGCGGGGGCTGTGGGCTGGGATCAGAGCTTTGGGCGGTGGTTAAGGCCTGTTTTCGGTGGATTTTGGCGGTTTTTGGCGGGATTTGTGCCTCCTGTGAAGAAAATTTTCAAAAAAATACGAAAATTTATAAAATTTTTCTTTGCAACCGCAAAAAAATGGGTTACAATAAAAAGAAGAATCCCCACATCACCGAAAGGAGCCCCTCATGGACAAAAAGAATCATCCTTTCAGTCATATTCGGATCATTTTCCGCCGGACCTCCCCGCTGATGAAATGCGTGGTCCTCACCGCCATCGTGGCCTGCACCGTGGCGCTGATCGCTCTAAGGGTAAACATTCTGCAAAACAGACAGCGGCAGCAGGATCTGCAGCAGCAGGCCATTCAGCTGGTGCAGGAAAACAAAGCCCTCACCCAAAACATCGCAAAGCTCGGCACCGCAGAAAGCATAAGGCGCATCGCGGAAACTGAGCTGGGTCTGGTAGACCCCAATACCCAATTCTTTACCCCCGGCAATTAACCGTGAAACAAATGGAGGAAGCAAATTAAACTATGGAGTTAACCGTTGGAGCCGTTTTGGACGGCAAGGTAAAATCTATCACAAATTTCGGCGCATTCATCAGCCTTCCGGAAGACAAGACCGGCTTGGTACATATTTCCGAGGTGGCCAACACCTATGTCAGCGACATCCGTCAGCATCTGACCGAGGGTCAGGATGTGAAGGTGGTCGTCCTGAGCCTGGATAACGGCAAGGTGAATCTGTCCATCAAACGGCTGGAAGAAAAGCGGGAGGACCGTCCTGCCCGTAATGCACCCCGGCCTGCCCGCACTGCGCCCACGCCTCCTCCTGCCCCCAAAACCGCAGACCAGCTTTTTGAAGAGAAGCTGAAGCAGTTTATGAGCGAGTCCGACAGCAAGATCTCCTCCATCCGGCAGTATTCCGATCACCGGACCAGAAGCCGCAGGAGATAAGCTATGAACATTGTGATCACCGGCGGAAGCCGGGGCATCGGCGCTCAGGCGGTGCGGCAGTTTTCTCAGCGTGGCGACAAGGTGTACTTTTTATATGAAAAGTCCCACGATGCAGCCGCCGCTGTGGCAGCCGATACCGGCGCTACCGCCATCTGCTGCGATGTGGCAGATAAGCAGGCTGTAAAAGCTGCATTTTCCCAAATCCCCGATGTGGACGTGCTCATCTGCAACGCAGGCATCTGCCACACCGGCCTCTTAAGCCAAATCACCGAAGAAGATTGGGACAGGCTCTTTGCTGTGAATGTAAAGGGCATGTACAACTGCATTAACGCAGCCACCCCCTATTTTCTGCAAAAGCAGGCCGGGGCAATCATCACCGTCAGCTCCATGTGGGGGCAGGTGGGCGCATCCTGCGAGGCAGCCTACTCCGCCACCAAGGGTGCGGTGATCGCTCTGACCAAGGCTTTGGCCCAGGAATTGGGGCCCTCAGGCATTCGGTGCAACTGCATTGCCCCCGGGGTCATCTGCACGGATATGTGCGCTACTGTAGACCCCGCAATTATGGAAGAACTGAAAGAACAGACCCCCATCGGCCGCAACGGCACACCCAAGGATGTGGCTGACGCTATGCTTTATTTGGCAGATGCCGACTTCGTCACCGGACAGGTTCTGCCGGTGAACGGCGGGTTTGTATTATAAAGGAGGATATACTTATGAAAATCGCATTGGGTTGTGACCACGGCGCTTTGGCGCTGAAAAACGCATTGATTCCCCATTTGGAAGCAAAGGGCTATGAAGTCAAGGACTTCGGTACTTACACTTTAGATAGCTGTGACTACCCCGACTTTGCCGCCCCCGCCGCCAAGGCCGTAGCCAGCGGCGAATGTGACAAGGGCATCGTCCTTTGCACCACCGGCATCGGTGTTTCCATCACCGCCAACAAAGTCCCCGGCATCCGCTGCGCTCTTTTGTCCGATGTGGTCAGCGCCCGTATGACGAGAGAGCATAACGATACCAATATGATGGCCATCGGCGCAGGTATGGTAGGTCAGCTGCAGGCTCTGCAGATCGTGGACACCTGGCTGGGCACAGAGTTCTCTCACGACGAGCGCCATCAGCGCCGCATTGACAAAATGATGGCTCTGGAAAAGTAAACAGCAAGAGGTAATATTGCTATGTGGATTCGATCCGTTTCCCTTTGGGAGCATACACCGGGATTGTGCCAGGAAGCCCCCACCTTAGATATTTACCTGCCGGAAGAAAGAACCTGCCCCATTTCCGTGGTTGTCTTCCCCGGCGGCGGCTATGCGAATCTGGCCGAGTACGAGGGTAAGGGCTATGCAGAATTTCTCAACAGCCACGGCATTGCCGCCTTCGTATGCAACTATCGGCGGAATCCCCATCATTTCCCCCTGCCCCTGCTGGATGCCCGGCGGGCGGTGCGTTATGTGCGCTACCACAGCGAGGAATTCGGCATCTGCAAGGACAAGGTATATGTTATGGGTTCTTCCGCCGGCGGTCACCTGGCAGCGCTGACTTCTACCTATTATAATACCATTGATTTTGAGGGACTGGACGAAATTGACAAGGAAAGCGCCAAGCCCAACGGGCAGATCCTGTGCTATCCGGTAATCGCCCTGTTGGAAGAGGGCATTGCCCACCAGGGATCCGGCCAGAACTTTTTGGGCTCTCGCCACGAAGAGCTGGGAGACGCTCTTACCCCCTACAACATCGCTGACAGCTCCACGCCCCCCGCCTTTATTTGGCATACCTTTGACGACCCGGGCGTGAGTGTCGCCAATTCCCTGCGGTATGCCCAGCGGTTGCATCAAATGGGTGTCAGCACAGAGCTGCACATCTACCCCCACGGCCAACACGGCCTGGGACTTGCCACCGATGTGCCCCATGTACAGACTTGGGCACAGGAGCTTTTGGAGTGGCTGGCAACACAGAATTAACAAAACGGTCAAGCTTTAGGCTTGACCGTTTTCTTCTTCTCTGATTGCTTTTACAAGATATTCCAGGAAATCCCAGATGAGGGGCTCTAACCATTTATCATAGAGCATACACATATACAGGGCCTGGTGCCAGTTCCATATGGGGACATATTCCACACCCGCTTTGGGAGTGGCGCATTCCTCCGACAGCACACACACGCCCACGCCCTCCGCAACCAACGCCAAAGCGGATTGGGCGGTATTGACGGTGCATACGATATTCTCAGCGGCGGATGTGCCGTTGGCCCATTGCTCAAAGCTGTTTTCCGTATCGTAATTGAAAACGATTTGGGGCTCTCTTGCGATCTGGTGGGGCACCAAATGGTCCTGCATGGCCAAAGGGTGTCCGGCAGGCAAAGCAACGCAGAAATTCCGTTCCCCTAACTTCCGGAAATGCAGACTTCTGTCCCGGGCGGTGGTATCCACAATGGCCATATCCAATTTCTCGTCACGGACAAGGTCCATCAGATCCTCGGCGGAGCTTTCTGTGATGCGGAAACGCAGCCGCTCATTTTGGAGAATGTGGGACATAATGCCCTTTGCCACGGTCTTTTCCACAGAGCCGGAAACCACACCCAACCGAACCACCACCGGGGCGCTGATCTTACTTTCCCGCAGGGTGGCGGAAGCATCGTTCAGCTCCTGCAGAGCCGCATCCACCTTTTCCTGGTAGTAGCGACCCTCTTCCGTCAGACGGATATTCCGGCCCACCTTTTCAAAAAGCCGCACATCGCCCAGCTCTTCTTCCAAATGGTGGATAGCCGCACTCAAGGAGGGCTGGGAGATACCCAACCGGGCCGCAGCTAAGGTATAATGCTCCGTCTGGGCCAGCACGGAGAAATATCGCAGATAGTTGTAGTTCATACTGATACCTCAAATCTATAGATAGAAACTATAGATATAATATCATAACTATATTGTTTTTTGCAAGAGAAACTTGTATAATCTTTCCTGTCGCAAGAAAAAATTCAAATTTTGCCGAAACAGCAGGAGATTTCACCATGGCATTTACATACCGCGGTTTGACCGCTGAATACACAAGACACATCGTAACTTCCGAGGAAGTAGACAAGAACATGCACCGACTGATGGAGCAGAACCCCCGCATTGCCGAGGTCACCGACCGCCCCACTGAAAACGGCGACGAAGTGATTTTGGACTACGCAGGCTTCTGTGACGGAGAGCAGTTCCCCGGCGGCACCGCCGAGAATCAGACCCTGGTGCTGGGCAGCGGTATGTTCATTCCCGGCTTTGAGGAGCAGCTTTTAGACAAGGTTCCCGGCCAGGAGGTTATGGTGGAGGTCACCTTCCCCCAGCAGTACCACGCTGAGAACTTAGCCGGCAAGGCCGCCCAGTTCCAGTGCAAGATCAAAGCCATCCGCGTCAAGACCCCCTACGAGCTGGACGACACCTTCGCCAAGGAAGTGGGCCACT
>JAFTMI010000058.1 GCA_017452505.1 Oscillospiraceae bacterium | reverse complement strand
CCCTCAGCGCCGAACATCTGACGGAAAGCCAGACGGCCGATACGACCGAAACCGTTAATAGCAACTTTTACAGACATTTTATTTTCCTCCAATTTTCGTGCTGCTTATGCAGCAAAATGTACTTTTTGCGGGGTTAGACCCCAGTCCTTAACATTATACAATACCAAAAACCTGTTGTAAAGTATCTAAATTGTAAAAATACACAATTTTTCCCGCTAATCTTTGGACACAGAGCACAAAACGCAGGAAAACCTGCAAGTTTTTGCCCTATTGCACAGTTTGGCTGCAAACCGCAGCGGTGTCGGCGGTGAGTTGTTCGTAGGCCAGCGCGTAGGTTACGGATACCCGGGCCTGGTACCACCAAAGAAGCAGTCCCTGGGCTACAATGCCCACGGCAAAAAACAGCACATAGGAAACTTCCTCGGACATAGGCAAGCTAACCCCCAGGGCAGCCAAAATCGTGTCGCCGTAGCACAGCACCACGGTGAGCAGCTGTAGCAGGTAGAACCACCAGAAATGCAGGTCGATTTTGAACACTTCCAAAGCCCTTTTCTTGGTGATGCGGAAGCTTTCAAGCAGAGAGGCCGCAGCCCGGCCCCCGTCCATCACGGCAAAATCCGCAAACCGGATCCGGTACCATACAGGAATTGCCAAAGCGGCAAACAGGACACCTAAGAAGATCATCAGCGGCACAGCGGCGGAACTGATCTGGGCCATCACTTCGTCGCTCAGCAGCAGCTCGGGGTCAAGGACACCGGAGTTCTGCATAATGGGATCCAGGGCTTTCATAAGTCCGTGTGCAAAGGGGGTAAACAGGAACAGCATAGTGCCAATATAGGAAACCGCCATACACAGACCAAGGAAGATAAATCCGGTGAGCAGCTTGACACCCAGCACGCTGCGGAAACGCCGGAAGCCTTCCAAAAGAGCGGGCGGCTCTGCTAATTCACCCCTTGCCCAGCACAGTGCTGCCCGGGTCAGGCTGATGTTCCAGAAAGGCAGCGCAAGGGTCACGGCTAACTCCAGCGTTGTTTGGGCGGTCTGCAGCATAGAACGCATTCCCATACCACCAAGGCCGCCGGTAGTGGCGATCATTTGGGAAAACAGCAGGTTGAGCAGTCCCACAACCAAGGACGCGCCCAAGGATACAGCAGTATGGATCAGCACCAAACGCCGGGGAGAATAGGCGGCAAAATCCAAGCAGCGATTCCCTCTTTGGCGCAGGTCATCGAATTGTAAAGTCATGATGTCACCTCCGTGTTGTCATCTCCTATATACTACGCCAAATTCTTCCCAATGGCAAATAAAATTTTTGTAAAGGTGGCAATTTACGCACATTCGTGATAAAATCAAATCGTAGGGGAGGCATACTATGCCTCCCGCAAACAATGCAACATTAACCTGGGTAATTTCGGGAGGGATAATATCCCTCCCCTACGAAAAGAAGAGGGTTCTATGGATTATAAAACCTGCAATTTATGCCCCCGAGAGTGTGGGGCAGACAGAACAGCCGGGGAATTGGGCTTTTGCGGCTGTCCAGGGGAGGCCCTTGTTGCCAAGACCATGCTCCACAAGTGGGAAGAGCCTGCTTTGGCAGGAAAGGCTGGCAGCGGTGCCATATTTTTCGGCGGCTGTACGCTAAAGTGCAGCTACTGCCAAAACAGAGCCATTTCTGCCGCCCCGGTGGGCAAAACCATGGATTCTGCTGAACTGCGCCGGGAGATGGAAACGCTGATCGCCCAAGGGGCGGAGAATATCGATTTGGTGACCCCTACTCAGTTTTTGCCCACGATTATTCCCGCATTGACCCCCAAATTGCCCGTTCCCGTGGTGTACAACTGCGGCGGCTACGAAAAGGCGGAAACCATCGCCAAATTGGACGGCCTGGTGGACATCTACCTGCCGGATATGAAGTATGCAGACGATGCCTTGGCAAGGTCGCTTTCCGGGGCGAGGGACTATTTTGTCGTTGCCAGTCGGGCCATCCAAGAGATGGTGCATCAGGTGGGCGCGCCCCAATGGGAGGGCGAAAGGATCAAAAAAGGTGTCATTATCCGGCATCTGATTTTGCCGGGCAATGTGGAAAATTCTCTGAAAGTGCTGGACTGGATCGGGGATACCTTTGCCCCCGGACAGGTGCTGGTGAGCCTTATGCGGCAGTACACCCCCATGCCCGGCATGCTCGCTCCCTTTGACCGGAAAATTACCGACGAGGAATACGATGCAGTTTTAAGCTGGATGTACCTGAATGGCCTGGAGGGCTTCACCCAGGAGGCCGCCTCCGGGGATGCTGCCTACATCCCACAGTGGTGAGTGTAGGGCGGGGGCTTGCTCCCGCCGTCGGTACAGTTTTCGGCGGGACCAAGGCCCCGCCCTACATCAAAACTTTGGGTTTACAGACCCGGCCTGCTGTGCTATGATATAGGAAGAATTTTGTTACGAGGTTTCAAAGATGAATTACATCGTTTTGGATATGGAATGGAATCAGCCCTGGCCCGGTTCGCCCTCTGCCAAGAAGGTGCTGCCGGTGCAGATCCGGGGCGAGATCATTCAGATCGGCGCGGTGCGGATCACGGAAGATCAGCAGGTTCGCGACGAATTTCAAGTGCTTGTTAAGCCCAAATTCTACCGCCGCTTAAACCGCCGGGTCAGCAAGCTCACCGGCATTAAAGAAGCCCAGCTCCGGGACGAAGGCGTTCCCATGGGGGAGGCTATGGCGAAGTTCCGCGCCTGGTGCGGGGAGGATGTGATCTTCCTCACATGGGGCTTTGACGATATCACCATTTTGCGGGAGAATCTCCGGCTTTACGGCATCGACGAAAGCTGGGTGAATCGCTGGTACAATGCCCAGATGATCTTCAATGCCCAGACCGACGGCTCGTCTTCCCAAAAGGCGCTGAAGACTGCTATGGAAATTTTCGGCATCGAGGCCACCCGGCCTGCCCACGATGCCTTGGGCGATGCCTATCATACCGCCCTCATTTGCGCAAAATTAGATCTTGTCCGGGGCGTTATGGAGTACGGACAGGCGGTGAAGAGCCACGAAAACGGCTTCCACGGAGCAGAGCTCCCCGGCTGTATCGGCCGCAAGGTGTTCTATGACTATGCGGACAAGCAGGCCGCCCTCGCCGCTATGGACGGCCCGGAAAACAAATGTCCCACCTGCGGAAAGCAAATGACCGGCACCCGGTGGTTTGCCCAGCCCGGCCGGCGGTATATGGATCTGGCAGAATGTCCGGAACACGGGAAATTCCTCATTCGCATTCGCCTGTCCGACCAGCCCGACGGAAAGGTGCGGGTGAGCCGGCTCACCTATGAAGCTACCTCCGAGGCTGCCGAGGCTTACGCAAGGCGCTCAGAAAAGGCAGACCCGGAAGTAAAAAGACCCTCCGGCGCCCAACGCCGCCGCAGAAGAAGTAAATTGCAATAAAATACAATAAAGGCCCCCTTGCCTAAAGGGGGCTGTTTTATTGCTAATTTTTAGGCAATAAAACTGGGGGATATATGCCTGCGGTTGGCGATACTTTCTTGTTTCGGCAAGAAAGTATCCAAAGAACCGCCATAGGGGAGGGGCTGAGCCGCAACTCCCGCTTGCGAACCGCCCCTCCCCTATGTACCCCTCCGGGCGCATCGCCGAAAAGAGAGTATAAGATTTTGGTTTTTAGATTTGTATTTTATCCCAACAGCACATCAAACACCAGCATCAAGCAGAAGCCAACCAGCAAAGAATAGGTCGCGCCCCGCTCAGAGCCGTGGGCGTGGGTTTCGGGGATCATTTCGTCGCTGATCACATAGAGCATGGTGCCGCCGGCAAAGGCCAGAGCAAAGGGCAAAATCGCCGTGGACACCGTCACCGCAAAGTAGCCTAAAAGGGTTCCCAGTACCTCCACAATGCCTGTGGCGGCTGCAATGAGGAAGGTGCGGCCGGGCTTCATGCCTGCTGCCAGCATCGGGCCGACGATGACCATACCCTCGGGGATATTCTGCAGGGCAATGCCGCCTGCCACAGTGAGGGCCTCTGCATTGTTGCCGGAGCCAAAGCCCACGCCTGCGGCGATGCCCTCGGGCAGGTTATGGATGGCGATAGCCGTGACGAACAGAAGCACCTTGTTGAGCTTTTGGGTTTCGCTGGGGTGGGTTTCCTGGTCCACGCCGCTGAGCCGGTGGAGGTGGGGCACCAATTTATCAAACAGGTTCACACACACCGCGCCGGCAAACACGCCCAAGACGGTATACACAAGGCCGTATTCGCCGCCGTACTCCAAAGAGGGCAGCACAAGACCCATCACCGCCGCCGCCAGCATCACGCCTGCGGCAAAGGACAGGATTATATCACTGAATTTATGGGAAATATTCTTAAAGAGAAAGCCAAGGGCCGTGCCGAAGACGGTTGCGCCGCCCACGCCCAGGGCTGTGAGAAGTACAAGTTCCATAGGTAATACCTCCTTCTATATGCATTGTATACCCGGAAGGGGATTTTTGTCAAGATAAATTTAAGAATAAGAATTATTCTTATATTGACAAAGTGGAAAAAATTTGCTATGATAGGGCAAGAAAAAAGGCTTCTCCTGGAGGAGAAGCTGTCACCGCAGGTGACTGATGAGGTGGAGAACGCCGCATCTGCCCCTACGGGGCACCTTATAAATTATTGTATGCTTGCCCCCGGCAAGCATTGGTATTGTAAGGTTCGCTGCGCTCTGCAACACCCTCAAGAGGAAGCCTTGGCGGGAGCAAGTTCCCGCTCTACGAAATTAACGGGAGGATAGCATATGCTTAAAAAAGTTACCGATACCATTTTGTATGTGGGCGCAAACGACCACGAGGTGGACCTGTTTGAGGGGCAGTATGTTGTGCCCAACGGCATGGCCTACAATTCCTATGTGATTTTGGACGAGAAGGTGGCCGTTATGGACACCATCGATCAAAGTAAGACCGCCGAGTGGCTGAAGAATGTGGAAAAGGCCCTGGCCGGCCGTCAGCCCGATTATTTGGTTGTCCAGCACATGGAGCCGGACCACGCCGCATCCATCGAGGCCTTTGTGAACACCTACCCGGAAGTTACCGTGGTGGCCAATGTGAAGACCTTCAAGATGATCGGCCAGTTCTTCCCCAAGCTAAAAATGGCAAACACCCTCACTGTGGAAAATCTCGGCACTTTGGAGCTGGGTCAGCACACCCTCACTTTTGCCTTTGCCCCCATGGTCCACTGGCCCGAGGTTATGATGACCTACGATAGCTTTGACAAGGTCTTGTTCTCCGCCGACGGCTTCGGCAAATTCGGCGCATTGGATGTGACGGAAGACTGGGACGACGAGGCAAGACGCTATTTCATCGGCATCGTGGGCAAGTACGGCAAGCAGGTGCAGAACATTCTGAAGGTTGCCGCAACTTTGGACATTCAGATCATCTGCCCCCTCCACGGACCGGTGCTGACGGAAAATTTGGGCCACTATATCAAGCTTTATGACCTGTGGTCCTCCTACACCCCCGAGACCGAGGGTGTGGTCATTGCCTACACCTCCATTTACGGCCATACCAAAGAGGCTGTGGAGATTTTGGCAAGAGAGCTCCGGGCAAGAGATGTGCCCAATGTGATCGTGCACGACCTGGCCCGTTGCGATATGGCTCTGGCTGTGAGCGATGCCTTCCGTTATGACAAGCTGGTGCTGGCTACCACCACCTACAATGCAGATGTGTTCCCCT
This sequence comes from Oscillospiraceae bacterium, assembly GCA_017452505.1. GTDB lineage: Bacteria > Bacillota > Clostridia > Oscillospirales > Oscillospiraceae > Faecousia. Next base: position 4,473 of record JAFTMI010000058.1, on the reverse strand, counting down.
ATATGCGCACCTATTTGGACAAGCTCACCGAGCGGAATTTCCAGAACCGCACCGTGGGTCTTATCGAGAACGGCTCCTGGGCGCCCACCGCCATCAAGGTGATGAAGGGCAAGCTGGCCGATTCCAAGGATATTACCTTCGCCGAGAACAATGTGACCATTATGTCCGCGCTGAATGAAGCATCCACCGAGCAGGTGAAAAAGCTTGCCGAGGAGTTGGCCGCATCCTATAATCCAGTGGAAGTGCAGGATGATTTTGTGGACGCAACTGCTCTGTTCAACATCGGCTACGGCTTGTATGTGGTCACCAGCAACGACGGCAAAAAGGACAACGGCCTTATCGTCAACACCGTCACCCAGGTCACCAACACCCCCAACCGGGTGGCTGTCACCATCAATAAGCTGAATTATTCCTGCGAGGTCATCGCCAAGACCGGCAAGCTGAATATTTCCACCCTGTCCCAGGAAGCACCCTTCAAGCTGTTCCAGCGCTTCGGCTTCCAGTCCGGCCGGGAGGTGGATAAGTTCTCTGACTTTACCCATACCCAGCGGGCCGCAAACGGCTTGCTGTTCTTAGACAAGTACTCCAACGCATTTATTTCCTGCAAGGTCATTGATCAGATGGATCTGGGCACCCATATGATGTTCATTTGCGATGTTACCCAGTGCGCCAACCTGAGCAAGGTGGAGACCATGTCCTACACCTACTACCAAAACTTCGTAAAGCCCAAGCCCGAAACCGAGAAGAAGGGCTTCGTCTGCAAGATCTGCGGCTGGGTCTATGAGGGAGAAGAGCTTCCTGAGGACCTGGTTTGCCCCCTGTGCAAACACGGCGCCGCCGATTTTGAACCCATTGGATAAGAAAAAAGCACCCCATAAGGGGTGCTTTTTTAATGCGTAATGCAGAATGCTTAATTTTCTGTTTCCTCAACGGGAGTTTCTTTTTCCGAATGTTCTTCCTCAGTGGTTTCTTCTTCGGAAACCTCAGCAATGACAGCTGCTTCGGCGGCCTTTTTGGCGGCGACGCGGTTTACATAAAGTTTTTCTGCCGGGTGGGGGCGGAACATCTGCCAAATGAGGATCCAGGCGGCTGCAATGGCGCTCACCGCTGCCAGCAGCTGGCTGACCCGGAACGGACCCCAGTACAGGCTGTCCGTCCGCAGACCCTCGATAAAGGTCCGGCCCAGGCCGTACCACAGCGCATAGCACAGGGCCATCTGACCCTCGTATTTCCGCTTTTTGGAGAGAAAATGCAGCAGCACAAAGCCCAAAGCATTCCACACCGATTCATACAGGAAGGTGGGGTGGTAGTAGAACATCTCGGAAGATGCGTATCCGTCCTCCGTCAGATTCAGACCCATCCGCAGGAAGCTTTCGGTCTGGTCGCCGAAGGCCTCCCGGTTGAAGAAATTGCCCCAGCGGCCGATGGCCTGTCCAATGGGGAAGGTGATAAAGGTGATGTCTAAGCAGGTGGTGATGGGGATCTTTTTGCAAAGGCAGTAGACCACGATGCCGATGGCTGCGCCGATGACGCCGCCGTAGATGGCAAGACCGCCCTCCCAAATGTAAAGGATGCTGATGGGATTTTTGCCGTAGCCGCCCTGCTCCCAGTAAAAGGCGCAGTAGTAAAGCCGGGCGCAGACGATGGCAAAGGGAATGATCCACAGGGCGCCGTCTAAGATGTCGTCCTGGGTGAGGCCAAAATCCTTGCCCCGGCGCAGGCCGTAAATGCAGCACAGCACCAGGCCCAAGCCGATGATGAGGCCGTAAAACATCACCTCAAAACCACCCACAGTAAAGCCCGTGGGGGGATTGATCTCAAAGCCCAGACCGGGGAATGCGATGGGAGAATCTGCTTTGATCCATTCCATTTAGGATACCTCCTTGGGAGTGATCACAGCCATACACATACGGTCCTCCGTGACCACTCGTTGTAAGAATTGAGTCAGATCCGCAGGTGTTACCTGCCGGTAAACTGCGGGGATCTCAAAATAGTCGAAATGGGAGAAATGATAGGCGCAGAGCCGGAAACAGGTGGACTCAAAGCTGTCCAAACCCCGGATCCGTCGACCCAATGCGCTGCGCTGCATCCGCAGGAAGTCGTTTTCCGCAATGCCTTCGGCAACCAAACGCTTGGCTTCCGCCAAAATGGCATCCCGTACCGCCTGGGGGTTCTCGCTGTCACCGGACGCGGTGAGCAGCGCCATACCCTCCACTGCCTCAAAGCCGCCGCCGAAGGAGGCGTCGATGAGACCTTCTTCATACAGCTTCAGATACAGCTGGGAGGATTCGCCAAACAGCGCCTCCGCCGCCAAGTCACCGATGATCTCGCCCCGGACACCTGCTTCCCCGTTGGGCAGGGCCTCGGCCTTAAAGCCCAGCTGGAACATGGGCATCGCCACCTCCATTTGGGTGGTGATTTCTTTTTTGCAGGTTTCCATAGGCTCAGCCCATTCCCGGGGTGCGGTGACAACCGGGTTGGGCAGTTCTTTGAAACGGGCCTCGGCCAGTTCGGCAACCTCGTCGGGGTCTACATCGCCCACCACGCACAGGAACATATTGTCCGGCTTATAGAAAGCCCGGTGGCAATCCGTTAAGACCTGGGGGGTGATTTGGGCAATGCTCTCTTTCGTGCCCAAAATGGGGGTGCCCACGGGGTGCTTTTCATACATCACTTCCATCAAAAGGTCAAAGAGCCGGCTGTCCGGGTTGTCCAGGTTCATATCGATCTCCTGGCCGATGATGCCCTGTTCCTTGGCAACGCTTTCCTCGGTAAAGTAGGGCGTGGTGACAAATTCCAGCAAAAGGTTCAGGTTTTCCCGGAAATTTTCCGTGCAGGAGAAATAATAGGCGGTCATATCATAGCTGGTGAAGGCGTTGGGGCTTGCGCCCAGGGTGGCAAATTCCCCGGTGATATCCCGTCCGGGCATATCGAAAAGCTTATGCTCTAAGTAGTGAGCAACGCCGGCAGGGGCGGAGTATTTTTGCCCGTCCATCTCGAAATCTCTATGAATCGCGCCGTAGTCCGTCACCAGATAGCACAGCTTTTTGGCAAAGCCGGGCCGGGGCAGGACTACCATTTTTAATCCGCTGGGCAAGGTCGCTTTGTAAAGGGTCTCGCCCACCTGGGGGTAGAATTTTGTTTCCATCAGACTTCCCCCCTTAAGAAATAAACGGTGTGCAGCTGCAAGGTTTTGGCGGCTCTGGCGATGTCTTCAGCCGTTGCGTTTTCCACTGCCCGGCTGTAATCTTCCGGGGTCAGCTGCAGACCGCTGAGAGCCGCAACCGCATAGTAGCCCTCGATAGCCCCGGGGGAATCGTGGGTGCTGCGGAGCTGATTGAGAAGTGCCTCTTTCGCTGCTTTCAGCTCGGTTTCGGTGATCTGACCCTCCTGGCAGGCCGTTAATTGGCGAAGAATTTCTTCCTCCACCTTGGCATCCATATTGCAATCGATGCCGGCAGACACAGTGACGATGCCCTTGCTGCCGTGATAGGAGGAGTGGATATCGTAGCAAAGGGACATCTCCTCCCGGATCTTCATAAAGAGCTTACTGACCATACCGCTGCCGAACACGGTGTTAAACAGCTGCATAGCTACAAAATCCTTATCCCGCAGGGTGATGGGGGTGGTAAAGCCCATGCACAGCTTGCCCTGGGCCACATCCATCACTTCCGTTTCCCGGCAGCCGCCCAAATCATGGAAGGGGGTTTGGTTCGGCAGCGTGATGGGGTCTCTTTCTAATTTTTCAAAAATGGGCCGTAAAAGGTCAGCTAATTTCTCCGGGTCAGCAGCGCCCACATAGAACAAATTCACGGGGCTTTCCCGCAGGACTTTTTGATAGTGGGCATAAAGGCTCTCCGGGGTGATGGCCTCCACATCCTCTTTTTCACCCAGGCGGGGAACGCCAAAGGAATCACCCTTGCACATCCGCTTTACCATTTGGGCGTTGGCATAGGCCCGCTTGTCATTGCGCTGGGCGGCAATGGCGGCGGAGAGATTCCGCTTTTCGCTCTCCACATATTCCGGGCAAAATACCCCGTTTTCCAGCACCGGACGGAACAGCAGTTCCTCTAAGAATTGCATCATTGGCGCAAAAACCTGCTCTCCGGGCAGGGCATATTCTTCCCGCATAAAGCTGCAGCTGAGGCCTGTGGCCTGGTAGTCACCCACCCGGCGCAGCTGCGCCCCCACGGCAGCGCCGTAGAGGTCGTCTAAACGGAGTGTGATGGCCCGCAGATCCGGGGCAGTTTCACAGCCGCGGAGCAGCACCGCAGGCAGCAAGGCATTGAGGGCGGCTTCTTCCTTGCACATAGGCCTTATAAATTGCAGGCTCAGCCCTTCCTGCTTGAAACGGCTGTCGGGAAAACACCGCAGAGTGACCCCCGGCAGCAGAGAAATTGTTTGGATCATAGTGCCTCCTAAGGATAATGTTCCTTAATTATATACCATTTTTGCGGATATGGAAAGACCCGG
>JAFTMI010000057.1 GCA_017452505.1 Oscillospiraceae bacterium | reverse complement strand
TCCTACTACGGCTCCTACGGAAGCTCCCACCGAAGCTCCTACCGAGGCTCCTACCGAGGCTCCCACCGAGGCTCCCACCGAGACTCCCACCGAGACTCCTACGGAAGCTCCCACTGAGCCCCCCGTGGAAGATCCTTTCGCCAACAATCCCCAGACCGGTGATACGTTCCACGTGAACCTGTGGTTCACCCTCCTTATCATCAGCTGCGGCGGATTTATCATCACCGCCAATGCCTGGAGAAAGCAAACGGAAGCCGAATAACCCCAATCCCCAAAAAGGGCGATGGCAGAGATGCCATCGCCCTTAATCTTTTGCTTGCGGTTTTTAACCTTTGGTGGTATATTTAGGATTAGAAAAAACAACGGGAGGAACTATTATGAAAATCCTGTCTATCGGCAACAGCTTTTCCCAGGATGCTCAGCGGTATCTGCATCGCCTTGCGTTAAAAGAAGGTGTACAGCTGAAATGTGTAAATCTGTATATCGGCGGCTGCCCCCTGCGAACCCATTACCTCAATATGCTGGACGACAATGTGGCTTACGATTTCCAGTTCAACGGCCAAATTACCGGCATCAAGGTCTCCATTCGCCAGGCTTTGGTCAGCGACAACTGGGATTATATCACCCTCCAGCAGGCCAGCCACGAAAGTGCAAAGTCCGATTCCTACACCCCCTACATTGAGGCATTGGCGGCCTATGTGCGCAAGTACTGCCCCAAGACCAAGCTGCTCATTCATCAGACCTGGGCTTATGAAACCGGCAGCATCAAGCTTGCGGGTCAGGACTTTGCCACCGATGCAGAGATGTTTGCCTCTATAGAGGATGCTTACAACAAGGCTTTCGAGCTGATCTCCGCCGACGGTCTGATCCCTGCAGGCAAGGCCATGCTCACCGCCGCCCAGACCGGCATTGAGAAGATCCACCGGGACACCTACCACGCATCCTTGGGCGCAGGCCGTTACCTGCTGGCTCTTTGCTGGTTTAAGTATCTCACCGGTCGGGATATCACCGAAAACACTTTTGACGAGTTTGATGTGCCCGTCACCGAGGAAGAAAGAAAGATCGTCATTGCCGCTGTGAACAGTGTCTTTGGAGGATAAGTATGTTTGTAATGCCCAAATATCATCACCCGGATTTTACCGGTGAGAGATTTGTGAATGCTCCGGACGCGGTCTGGGAAGAGGCGGAAAAGGACGGGGTCGCCCCGGAGAATTTCCACTCCACTTCCATGTACCCGGAGTACTTTAAGATAAACGGCCAGTGGCGCCTGGCGGAGGAAAGCCGCATGGATGCCTGCGTGGTTTTGGAAGATGACGGCACACTGTCCGTCATCGAAGCCCGGAATCTCAAAAAGGGCGACAAGGTCATTTTAGGCCGCACCGAAAAGGCCGAAGAAGGCATTTACCTCCACAGCAAGGGCTTCATCGAGGAAAACGAAAAAATCGATGATGAATTTGTGTTCCGCCAGGGCAGAAGCCGGGAGACCTCCTATGCCCGGGACTATGACAAGCTTTTCCGTCTGCTGGAGCACGAAAAAGAACACGGCAATATCATTTGGGTCATGGGCCCCGCCTTTGCCTTTGACGAGGATGCCCGTCGGGCCATGCAGCTGCTCATTGAAAACGGCTATGCCCACGGCGTACTGGCCGGCAACGCCCTGGCGACCCACGATTTGGAGGGTGCGCTGCTCCACACCGCTTTGGGCCAGGACATCTACACCCAAAAATCCCAGCCCAACGGCCACTACAACCACTTGGATGTGTGCAACAAGGTCCGCAAGAGCGGCTCAATCGCCCAGTTCGTGGAGGATCATAACATAGACAACGGCATCATGTACGCCTGCGTGAAGAACAATATCCCCTTTGTGCTGGCAGGCTCTATCCGTGACGACGGCCCTCTGCCGGAGGTCATCGGCGATGCTTACGAGGCCGCTAAGCAGATGCGGAAGCTGGTAAAGAAATCCACCACTGTGATCTGCATGGCGACCATGCTCCACACCATCGCCACCGGCAATATGACCCCCTCCTTCCGGGTGATGGAAGACGGGGAAGTCCGGCCTGTGTATCTGTACACCGTGGATATCGATGAGTTTGTGGTGAACAAGCTCTTAGACCGCGGCAGCCTCAGCGCCACCACCATCGTCACCAATGTGCAGGATTTTGTAACTTTGGTTGCAAAAGGCTTGAAGGTGATGTAAAAAGCCCTGCTTTGTAGGGGAGGCATAGTATGCCTCCCGAAATTTTAGATTTTTGATTTGCTGCGGGAGGGATATTATCCCTCCCCTACAACACACTTGCTGATTATGGGCGGCAACCGGAGTTCCGGTTGCCGCCCAACGCATTTATTGTACCAAAAACTTGCACATAAGTCAAGCAAATGTTATATTTAACAGCATTTTCTGCAAGTTGCACAAGTTAAACTTGCATACTTTGTGCAATAAGCCATCTTGCAAATTGCAAAAACCTGTGTTATATTATAGACACAAAGAGGAAGACACCAAACAAAAGGACCTGGACAATTTAGAAGAGGTGATACCAATGTACAGGTAAGTCTCCCCCAAAAAAGCAAGCGATCAAACTTTCCAAACTTCCGTTCATATAAAGTAGAGTGCATAATAAATGCAAACGCATAGGAAATGCAAAAGAAGTGATGAGTGAAAAGATATTGTTCACGGAAGCAATGTAAGACAAAAGGAAAGTGAAATCGCAAACTGCAGAAAGCGAGGTTAACCAATGATAGAACCCAAGAACTCAGCGAAATAACCCCTGACAGAAACCGTCAAAAAGCTAAGCAAGACGGAAGAAGTCAGGGGTTATTTCATTGGGTTTTTGCTAAAAAAGGAGTGGTCAATGACCACTCCTCTTTTTGCTAATTACTTATACTCAATGGGGAACTTTTCGCCAACAATGGAGATGTAGCTGCGGCCCACATCCAGCTCCAGGGGAGAACCGTCAGCCAGGGTGTAGATATAAGGCGCATCTACGGAAGCTCTGCTCCACTTGATGGGCACGATCTTGCCGTTCACAGCTGCGTAGCCCTCGCCGGAACCGATGGTATCATAGTAGTGATGGCCATGGCCCTGGGGGCAGTACCACTGCTTGGTATAAAGGGTGATTACATTCTTTACAGCATCAACCTGCTGGTTATTGCCATCGATGCACTCTTTGCCATACTGGTTGCGGGTATACAGGCCGGTTTCTGCATCATAGATAAAGGTGGTGGTTTTACCGCTGGTCTTAAACTTAATGGTGATCTCGTTTGCAGTTTCACCACCGGTCAGCTCTACGCCTTCCTTAAAGACAAAACCGGTCTTGGGAACGCTCAGATCCTTGCCCTCCAAGGCCTTTGCCAGTCTCTCGCCACTGGTAAACAGGGTGTGTTCCCAAGCGTAGCCTGCGTTGTTACGATCCTTATCCCGGTAGAAATATTGGGCGTTCGCGTTCTTCTGTTCGTCGATATCCTTCCAGTTAGACACCTTGTTGCCGTTTGCGTCATAGCCGCCGTTTTCTGCGTGGCTGCTGGTGCCGCAGTGGACCAGGTAAGCATCATAAGCAGCTGCCACGCTGACAAAATAGGTACGGGTAGAGCGGATAGAGCCGATTTTGTCCACCTTGGAAATATCGGAATACAGGGCCATATTCCGGGTAGTGCCCTCTTCCTCGATTTCATAGACAACATCTGCCTGGCTTACACCATGCTGAGGCATAGCATCTCTGATATTATTCACCTTTACAGCTACGATCTGGCCGGACCAGGGCTCAGCCAGCTTCTCACCGGTCAGAGGATGGCGGTTAGCCTCCTGGGGAGGCAGGGTTGCGGGAGGCGTGGTAGCCTCGGTGGGAGCTGTGGAAGCTTCGGTGGGCTCAGTAGCGGGCTTCTTGCTGCAGCCGCAGCCGCTGAGCAGCAGGCTAAGCAGCATAATAAGTACCAACAGTACTGCAGTAATACGTTTCATATATATTGTTCCTTTCCAAAAAGTTAGGCTGAGGAGTGTCGAACCCCAATAGCCCCACAGCAGCTCTTTTTGCCGCTTTTTGGTTTGTTTTCCTTGCCTTGCGTCAGCAAGGCTGCGTCATCCGTACCAAAAATCAATCAAAAATTTCTTGCTGAGGGGTGCTTCGCAGTTTTCAGCTGCCTGCATTTTTCAAGACGAATAAAATCGCGCAGACAATACTTGCTGTATTATCAAGCGATTTTCTGATGTATTGGGGAATGCAGACATCTGAAAACCTGTTGGGGTTCGACTCTCCTCAGCCTGAACATTATAGCAAATTTTTCGACAAAATGCAAGACGGTAACCGCTGGTTTTATTCCCCCTTTGCATCACTGCTTCTTCATTATTTATCAAAACTTATACAAAATGCGAAAAAATGCTGTCATTTTCGGCGCAGGTATGCTATTATGAATTTATCAATTTACCAATTGGAGGTTCTTAACTATGAAGAAGCTTACCGCAATTGTCATCGGCCTTGGCTCAAGAGGCTGTGTTTACTCCAATGCTATGAAAAAGCTGGAGGACAAATTCCAGGTCGTTGGCCTGGCAGACCCCTTGAAGGCCCATTTGGACACCGTAAAGGCCTGGCACAATGTGCCGGAGGAAAACTGTTATGACTCCTGGGAGGATATTTTGGCGCAGCCCAAAATGGCAGATTTTGCCGTCATCGCCACCCAGGACAAAATGCATATGCCTCCTGCCCTGAAGGCCATTGAAAAAGGCTACAATATCCTGCTGGAAAAGCCCGTTGCCCCCACTCCCGAGGAGTGCGCCGCCATCGCCAACGCCGCCGAGAAAAAGGGCGTGAAGGTGCTGGTGTGCCACGTTCTGCGCTACACCAATTTCTACGGCAGAGTCAAGCAGCTTCTGCTGGACGGCGCTATCGGCGATGTTATGTCTCTGATTGCCGTAGAGGCTGTGGGCAATGTGCACCAGAGCCACAGCTTCGTCCGCGGCAACTGGCACAAGACCTCCGACAGTGCCCCTATGATCCTGGCCAAGTGCAGCCACGATACGGATATTATCCAGTGGCTCATCGACAAGCCCTGTAAGAAGGTCCAGTCCTTCGGCAGCCTGACCCATTTCTGCAAGGAAAATGCGCCCGAAGGCGCTCCCAAGCGGTGCATTGACGGCGGCTGTCCCGCAGCGGATACCTGTGTCTACAATGCCAAGCGGATCTATGTGGACGATCACTCCGATGCCAACTGGTACCGGGAGGTGGCTACAGCCAAGTTCTCCATTGATGGCGGCGTAGCCTCTGACGAAGAGACCGTTGCCGCGCTGAAGAACAACAATTACGGTATGTGCGTCTACCAGATGGACAACGATGTGGTGGATCACCAGGTTGTGAATATGGAATTTGAAGGCGGCGCTACTGCCAGCCTGACTATGAACGCCTTTAATAAGGGCGGTCGGTACATTCGCATCTTCGGCACCAAGGGCGAGCTGTACGCCAATATGAGCGACGCAGAGATCACCCTGTATACCTTTGCAGACAAGCAGCACCATCAAGTCAGTGTTACGGCTGCAGAGGGCGGATTTGTTGCCGGTCACGGCGCCGGTCACGGCGGCGGTGACATCGGTATTATGAACGAGCTTTACGACTACTTCACCGGTGAATACGACGGCTACAAGGCCGCCAACATCTCCACCTCTGTGAAGAACCACCTGCTGGCCTTTGCCGCAGAGGAATCCCGTCTGACCGGCACTGTGGTGGATATGGACGACTTTATGAAACGCTACGATCTGAAGAACGAATTTACCAAGTAACTGACAACATAACAACTTTCCTGTCATCGCTCCCCCCTTTCAATGACGGGGAAGATTGGGGGCTTTTGGGAAGCATAATTCTCAATTTTCAACTTTCAATTCTCAATTAAAAACCCACCCGAAAGGGTGGGTTTTGTTCTTATTCTTCCACGAAAACCAACAACTCATTTGGGGTGCATTCTAAGAGCAAGCAAAGGGTTTCTATATTCTCGTAGCGAATTGCTTTTGTTTCATTGTTTATCATACGGTTGAAATTTTGGTAGCTCATACCCAGCTGCTTATACAGCCAGTATTTTGTTTTGCCCTTTTTCTCCAGCAAAGCCAAAGCATTCAGTTTTACCATAAGACACCTCTCCATAACTGATGTAATAATGAGATAATATCTTAGGATTCCGCTTTACATATAGACTAATACATTATATAATGTAAACATTCTATAAAGGAGGGGATAATTATGGAAGATTTATTCGCTGATATCGTTACCCAGGCAATTGCAGCCGGGAAAATACAGATTTCTTTCAGCGGTATGGATTGTACTGTGGCAGAGGTTGTGGAGGGTGAATGTTTTCAGACAATCAAAAAAATCAAAGCTATTATTGATGACGATAGTTTGGACGACAGAGATTGTTTTTACAAAATTGAGGAAATAATTTGCGCGTTGGAGGGTCTTGGCAGCAACGGTGGCAACCGACACGATTTTGGATAGGAAAAACCCACCCGGGAGGGTGGGTTCTTTATTGGTTAGGGAACCAATGATATATCTCTGACGAGATATGATATACGGCGTTGCCGTATGATATATTTCCACTTCGTGAAAATATGATATAATATCCGTTCCTTAATGTGCCAAAGGCATATATCATCGCACGAAGTGCGATATCATACCGTAGGTATATCACCCGTTCCGCAAAGGAACGGATATCATTGGGGCACCTTCCTTACGGACGGTGCCCCGAGGGTGGGTTTTTGTTTTATTCAAGCTCGAAGGCGCCGGTGTAGAGCCGGTAGTAAGTGCCCTGCTGGGCAATGAGGTCTTGGTGGGTACCACGCTCGATGATCTTGCCGTGATCCAGCACCATAATGCAGTCTGCATTGCGGACAGTGCTCAAACGGTGGGCAATGACGAAGGTGGTCCTGCCGTTCATCAGCGCATCCATACCCTTTTGCACCAAAGCTTCGGTGCGGGTATCGATGGAGGAGGTAGCCTCGTCCAAAATCATCACAGGGGGATCGGCCACCGCCGCCCGGGCAATGGCAATCAGCTGCCGCTGACCCTGGGAGAGCTGGGCGCCGTTGCCGGACAGATGGGTGTTGTAGCCCTCCGGCAGACGGGTGATGAAATCGTGGGCATTGGCGGTCTTGGCAGCGGCGATGCATTCCTCGTCGGTGGCATCCAAATTGCCGTAGCGGATGTTTTCCATCACCGTGCCGGTGAACAGATTGGTCTCCTGGAGCACGATGCCCAGGGACTTCCGCAGGTCGGCTTTCTTGATCTTGTTGATGTTGATGCCGTCGTAGCGGATCTTGCCGTCGGCAATGTCATAGAACCGGTTGATAAGGTTTGTGATGGTGGTCTTGCCTGCGCCGGTTGCGCCCACAAAGGCGATCTTCTGACCGGGGTTTGCGTACAGGGTCACGCCGTGGAGCACCTGCTTGTCTTCCACATAGCCGAAGTCCACCTCGTCCATGGTGATAGCGCCGGTGAGCTCGGTGTAGGTGACAGAGCCGTCTGCCTGGTGGGGATGCCGCCAAGCCCAGCGGCCGGTGCGCTCCTTGCACTCAGTAAGAACACCGTTTTCTTCCTTGGCATTCACCAGGGTCACATAGCCCTCGTCGGCTTCTACCTCGGCATCCATCAGATCGAAAATACGCTCTGCGCCGGCCAAAGCCATTACGATGGCGTTGATTTGGTTACTGACCTGGCCGATGGGCATATTGAATTTCCGGCTGAGCAGCAGGAAGGCAGCCAAACCGCCCAAATTCAAAAGACTGCCGTTAGAGGCGATGGCTACATAGCCGCCGATCAGTGCCAAAATGGTGTACTGGATATAGCCTAAGTTGTTGTTCACCGGGCCCATCATATTGGTGAATGCGCCGGCCTTGTAAGCGTTCTCCCGCAGGGTCTCGTTGATGTCGTTAAACTCTTTCTTGCAGGTTTCTTCCCGGCAGAACACCTTGACGACCCGCTGGCCGGAGATCATTTCCTCCACATAGCCGTTGACAGCGCCCAGGGCTTTCTGCTGACCGATGAAGAACTTGGCAGAGCGGCTTGCCACTGCCTTGGTCACATAGAGAATGCCAAAGGCGGTGACGATCACCACTACGGTAAGAATGGGAGATGCCAAGAGCATCATAGTGAACACCGAAACCAAAGTCGCGATGGAAGAAATGCAGTTGGGCAGGGCCTGGGTGATCATCTGCCGCAGGGTGTCGATGTCGGAGGTATAGCGGCTCATCACATCGCCGGCGGTGTGGGTGTCAAAGTAGCGGATGGGCAGCCGCTGCATGTGGCGGAACATATCGTCCCGGACGGTCTTCTGCATACCCTGTCCCACTCTTACCATCAGGTAATTGTACAGGAAAGAGGATACGATGCCCAAAGCATAAATGATGCCCATGATTACCAGGAAACCGATCAGCGGCGCAAAATCCGGATTTACTTCTCCTGCCAGGGGCTTGATATAGTTGTTGATAAGGGGATCCAAGGAATAGCTGCTCATAGCCGTTGCCAGGGAGGACACCAAAATGCAGATCACCACAAGGATCATTGTTCCCCGGTAGGGCTTCAGATAGGACAGCAGGCGGGCGAGGGTCTTCTTGGGGTTCTTGGCCTTGCGGCCGTCACCTTTCATGCGGATAGGGGGCATTATTCCTCGCCTCCTTTCACCTGGGATTCATAGACTTCCCGGTAGATTTCCGAGGTCTGCAGCAGCTCGTCGTGCTTACCGGCAGCGGCGATCTTACCGCCCTCCAGTACCAAGATGAGGTCAGAGTCCTGGACAGACGCCACACGCTGGGCAATGATCAGCTTGGTAGTGCCGGGGATCTCCTCAGCAAAGGCCTTGCGGATGAGGGCGTCGGTGCGGGTATCCACTGCGGAAGTGGAGTCGTCCAAAATGAGGATCTTGGGCTTTTTCAGCAGCGCCCGGGCAATACAAAGCCGCTGCTTCTGTCCGCCGGACACATTGGTGCCGCCCTGCTCGATATGGGTATCGTAGCCATCGGGGAAAGCGGTAATGAAATCGTGGGCGCAGGCAAGACGGCAGGCGTGTTCCATCTCCTCGTCGGTGGCGTTGGGGTTACCCCAGCGCAGGTTGTCCTTGATAGAACCGGAGAACAGAACATTCTTCTGCAGCACCATGGAGACCTGGTCGCGGAGGGCGTGGATATCGTAATCCCGCACATCCACACCGCCAACCTTTACACTGCCCTCGTTGACATCATAAAGCCGGGGGATCAGCTGGACAAGGGTGGATTTGCTGGAACCGGTCACGCCCAAAATGCCCACGGTCATACCGGCATCGATGTGCACGCTGATGCCGTCCAAAGCGTTCCGGTCGGCAGTCTTGGCATAGCGGAAGGAGACATTCTCAAAGTCGATAGAGCCGTCAGCCACTTCCGTAACGGGGTTTTGGGGATTTGCCAAAGCGGGATCTTCGGTGAGCAGCTCATAGGCACGCTTCATGGGCTCCCGGCTCATGGTGAACATCACGAACACCATGGACATCATCATCAGACCCATAAGGATTTGGCTGGTGTAGGTAAACATAGCGGTCAGCGCAGCGGTATCCAGCTCGCCGCCCACCACTAATTTTGCGCCTAAGTAGGAGATGACGATGATACAGGTGTAAACAGCCAGCTGCATCAGGGGAATATTGAAGGCCATGATCCGCTCAGCCTTGGTGAAGTCTTTGTAGATGGAGTTGGAAACGTCGGTGAACTTCTCGATCTCCGCATCCTCCCGGACGAAGGATTTCACCACACGAATACCGCGGATATCCTCCTGCACCACATTGTTGAGCTTGTCGTAGGTCTTAAAGACCCGGGTGAAAATGGGATGCACCTTCCGGATAAGGTACATCAGACCAAAGGCCAAAAGGGGCAGCGCAATGCAGTAGATCACGCTCAGCTTGGGGCTGATGCGGAAAGCCATCACCAGTGCCATCACCACCATCACCGGGGTGCGGAAGATCATCCGGATGGACATCTGGAAGGTCATCTGCAGATTGGCCACATCGGAAGTAAGCCGGGTGACGATGGAGGCAGAGGAAAATTTATCAATGTTGGAAAAGTCATAGGTCTGCACCTTGCTGAACATATCGTGGCGCAGATTCCGGGCAAAGCCGGTGCTGGCATAGGCGGCAAAAAATGCCGAGGCTACACCGAAAAGCAAGCTGCACAGGGCGCACAGAGCCAACAGTCCGCCGTATTTCCACACAGCGCTCATTTGGCCCGGTTCAATGCCCTGGCGGAGCAGCTCAGCCAGGACCAGAGGGATGAAGATCTCCATCATCACCTCGCCGATCATGCAGATCGGACTTCCCAGAGCTGCCCATTTGTATTCCCGGATGCTCCGGGCAAGGGTCTTGATCACAGGTATTCCTCCTCGTTGGAAAAATCTTCTCTAACTTAATATTTTAGCACAACTATTTCCCATTGCAATAGGTGAAGAAAAAAGTTTACAATTTTCCCGCCTTTTGATATACTCGTAGGGGAGGGATATTATCCCTCCCCTACGAAACCGTTTTTTGGGGGGCTAAAACAATGAAAGCCGATTGTCATATGCATATGGTTTTGGACGGGGAATACTGGAAAGCAGCTATTGCCCGGCACAGCGCTGCCCCCGATGAGGGCTTTATCCGCAGCACCCTTGCCCGCTATCAGGACTTGGGCTATACCTACCTCCGGGACGGCGGTGACCGCTGGGGTGTGGGCGCAAAGGCCCGGGAGCTGGCAACCGAATACGGCATCACCTACCGCACGCCCTTGGCTCCCATCTGTCACCGGGGACACTACGGAGAGTTTATCGGCATTTCCTATGAAAATATGAAAGAATATGCCGCCTTGGTGGTAAAGACCCGGGAAAATGGCGGCGATTTTATCAAAATAATGATTTCCGGTCTGATGGATTTTGACCATTACGGAGTGCTGACCCAGCCGGGCCTTGACCCAAAAGAGATACGGGAGCTGATCCATATTGCCCACAATGAGGGCATGTCGGTGATGGCCCATGCCAACGGAGCAGAAACTGTGTTGGCTGCGGCAAGCGCCGGGGTAGATTCCGTGGAGCACGGCGCATACTTAAACAGCGAAGCCTTGGCGGCTATGGCAGAGCAAGGAACGGTTTGGGTGCCCACCTTGTCCACTGTAGGAAACCTAAAAGGAAAAGGCCGCTTCCCGGATAGGGAAACGGCAAAGATCTTGGAATCGGCACTGCAAAATGTGGAGATTTTCCGGAATATGGGAGGCTTGATAGCCGCTGGTACGGATGCAGGCGCCTGGGCTGTGCCCCACGGGTCGCAGACAGAAGAGGGCTATTTAGCCCAAGCCGGTGTCACAGAAACGGACTTAGCCAAAGGCTTGGCAATGATAATGAAGAACTTTTAAGCGGGAATTTTTTCGTAGGGGAGGGATAACATCCCTCCCGTTACTGCGTTTAGGGAATGAACTGCTCTGCGGGAGGCATACTATGCCTCCCCTACGTATGTATAAAACAGAAGGCATTGCTATTGCAATGCCTTCTGTTTTATACTTCTGCCAAATATTCTTCTGCCTGGTGGACGGCGACAGCGCCGTCGGCAGCGGCGGTAATGATCTGCCGCAGACCCTTGGTCCGCACATCACCCACGGCATACACACCGGGAATATTGGTGGCGGTGGATTCGCCGGCCAAAACATAGCCGCTTGCGTCCAAATGGAGGACATCCTTGACAAGCTCCGTTTCCGGCTGGCGACCAATGGCCACAAACACACCGTCACAGGGGATATTCTCCTCTCCGTTTATCACAATCTCGCCGGGGCGGATCTCCGTCAGTGCGCTGTTCCAGTGAAATTCCACATTTTCCGCGTCCATTAAGGGTTTGTGATACACCCGGGAGGCCCGGAGGCTGTCCCGCCGGTGAATGAGGATCACCTTTTGAGCGATACGGCTCAGCAGCAGCGCATCGGCAGCGGCGGTATTGCCGCCACCAACCACCGCAACCACCTTGTTCCGGTAGAACATACCGTCACAGGCGGCGCAGTAGTGGACACCCCGGCCGGTAAGATCGGCTTCACCGGGGATATTCAGCTTCTTGGGGGTAGCACCGGTGGCAATGACCACGGTTTTGCCCCGGAAGATGCCGCTGTCAGTCTCTACGGTTTTGATCTTGTCGGTCAAATTCAGACCCGTGACCTCGGTAGAATGGGTCTCGGCGCCGAATTTCTCTGCGTGGGCTTGCATTTGCATTCCCAAAGAGAAGCCGTCAATGCCGTCGGTGAGGCCGGGATAATTGTCGATTTGGGGGGATTCGGCCATCTGTCCGCCGGCAGCCAGCTTTTCCAACACCGCCACGGACATACCTGCCCGGGCAGCGTAAAGAGCAGCCGTGTAGCCACCCGGGCCGCCGCCCACGATCAGCATATCGTAAATCTTTTCGTTCATAGTGGCTTAGAGCATCTCCAAAATCTTGGCTTTGGGCTTTGCGCCCAGGGACTGGTTCACCACCTGGCCCTTTTCAATGACAAACAGGGTGGGAATACTCACGACCTGGTACTGGGCAGCCAGCTCCGGTTCCTGGTCTACATCCACTTTGCAGACCTTGATATCCTCCCGTTCTTCGGCGATCTCGTCCAGGATGGGGGCCAGCATTTTGCAAGGACCGCACCAGGTTGCGAAAAAGTCCAAAAGTACGGTCTTTTCCGATTGCAGAACTTCTTTTTCAAAGGTTTCCTTGGTAATGTGTAGTGCAGACATAGTTGTATCCTCCTTTGTTTGTTGTTAGTATATCTGTTTTAGTCGAAGAAATCCTTCAAGGTGTCAAAGAATTTCTTCCGCTTGGGACTGCTTTTGTTTTCCAAAGAGTCTTCCAGTTTTTGCAGCAACTCCCGCTGCTCCTTGGTGAGCTTGGTGGGGGTCTCCACCACCACGTCAAACTGATGATCGCCACGGCGGCGGGGATTGTTTACAGACGGAATGCCCTTGCCGGACAGCGTGAACCGCTTGCCGGTCTGGGTGCCTTCGGGCAGGTCAAATTTTACCTTGCCGTCCAGGGTGGGCACTTCGATCTCGCCGCCCAGGGCTGCTTGGGTGAAGGTGATGGGCACTTCGCAGTATACGTGCATACCGTCCCGCTGGAAGATGGGATGGCGCTTGATGTAAACTTCTACCATCAGGTCGCCGTTAGGGCCGCCGTTAGAGCCGACACAGCCCTCACCCCGCACACGCAGGGATTGGCCTTCGTCAATGCCGGCAGGTACGGTGACCTTGGTTTTGTAGGTCTTATAAACCTTTGCCTTGCCCTTGCAGGTGTTGCAGGGGTTCTTGATGATCTTACCACGGCCGGAGCACTGGGGACAGGTGGTGGTGGACTGGACCTGCATACCCATCATACTCTGGGTAATGCGTACCTGACCGGTGCCACGGCAGCGGGAACAGGTTTCTACCTTCCCGTCAGCAGAGCCGGTACCCTTACAATCGGAGCAGTTCTCGATCCGGCGGGCGGATACTTCCTTTTCTGTGCCGAAAGCGGCCTCTTCAAAGGTCAGCTCCAACCGGGCGCCCACATTTTCACCCCGACGGGGGGCGTTTTGCGCGCTCTGACGGGAACGGCCGCCACCAAAGAACTCGCCGAAAATATCGCCAAAGTCAAAGCCACCAAAGCCACCCCCAAAGGGATTGCCGTAAGCGCCGCCTGCGCCGCCGCCATAGCTGGGATCCACGCCGGCAAAGCCGAACTGGTCATAGCGGGAGCGCTTTTCGTCGTCGGACAGCACGGAATATGCCTCGCCCAGCTCCTTGAACTTCTCCTCGGCTTCTTTGTCACCGGGGTTGCGGTCGGGATGGTACTTCATGGCGCTTTTTCGGTAGGCTTTCTTTATTTCCTCGGCGCTGGCGCCCTTTTCAACGCCCAGCACCTCATAGTAGTCGCGTTTATTTTCTGCCATAAATGGTTACCTCAACAAATACCGAAAAGGGGCGGGCGATCCCCGCCCCTTTGGGGACTTAGTCTACAGTCTGATAGTCAGCGTCAACCACGCCGTCGTCGTTGCAGCCGCCGCAGTTAGGGTCGCAGCCGCCCTCGGGGTTGGCGTTTTTGTACAGCTTTTCAGCCACGGGATAGAAGGCCTTCTGCACCTCGTCGCAAGCGGTCTTGATAGCCTCCAGGTCAGTGCCCTTGTTGGCTTCCTTCAGCTTGTCGATGGCAGCCTGGATGGATGCCTTTTCATCCTCGGTGATCTTGTCGCCCAGGTCGGTCAGAGACTTCTCGGTCTGATAGATCAGATGCTCAGCGTTGTTGTGGGTGTCAACCTCTTCCTTCTTGGCCTTATCCTCGGCAGCGAACTGCTCAGCTTCCTTCACAGCCTTGTCGATCTCGTCCTGAGACAGGTTGGTGGAAGCGGTGATGGTGATATCCTGCTCCTTGCCGGTGCCCAGGTCCTTGGCGGAAACCTTTACGATGCCGTTGGCATCGATGTCGAAGGAAACCTCGATCTGCGGTACGCCGCGGGGTGCGGGTGCAATGCCACCCAGCTCAAAGCGGCCCAGGGTCTTGTTGTAAGCAGCCATCTCACGCTCGCCCTGCAGAACATGCACATCCACGGAGGGCTGGTTGTCAGCAGCGGTGGAGAAGATCTGGCTCTTGCGGACAGGAATGGTGGTGTTGCGGTCGATGAGACGGGTGAACACACCGCCCATGGTCTCAATACCCAGGGACAGGGGGGTAACGTCCAGCAGCACAACATCCTTCACATCGCCGGTGAGAACACCGCCCTGGATGGCAGCGCCCAAAGCAACGCACTCATCGGGGTTGATGCCCTTGAAGGGATCCTTGCCGGTGATGTTCTTAACAGCTTCCTGTACAGCGGGGATTCTGGAGGAACCACCGACCAGCAGGATCTTGTCGAGTTCGGAAGCCTTCAGACCGGCATCGCTCCTGGCCTGGCGCACGGGCTTCAGGGTCCGATCAACCAGATCGGCGGTCAGGTCGTTGAACTTGGCCCGGGTGATGGTGATATCCATGTGCTTGGGGCCGGTGGCGTCGGCGGTGATATAGGG
>JAFTMI010000056.1 GCA_017452505.1 Oscillospiraceae bacterium | reverse complement strand
GCGCCATGCCGGTGATATCCGGATCAGAGGTCGTATCCTTATTGGCAGTCAGAGACCAGCCACCGTCAGTGTGCTGGGCAGCCAAAATGGCATCTACGCACTGCTGTCGGATGGTGGTATCGGTGGTTGCGTAATTATTGGAATCCAGAGCGATCAATGCCCAGATGGTGCCGTTGAGGCCCTGCTTTTTGATCCAGTCAAAACCGTTTGCACTGTAAGCTTCCACCAGATCCCAGTTGCCTACAGAGGTAGCATCCTTGCTAATGGCGGACAGGGCCACGATCAATCGGGAGCTTTCGGTAGATTTATTTTTGTGAAGAGCGCCGTTCATATTGACAGATGCTGCTTCCGTGTTAACTGTTTCCACGATGCGGTTGTAGTAATCGGTAAAATAGGCATTATCCTTGGCATAGTAACCACCACGGGCAAGACCGAATACGGTCCATTCACCGGCGGTAGTACCGAAAGCAGGCTCCGTTACGGTTTCTGCCATTTTTGCCATAGTTGCATTCAAAACTGTGCTGACATCCTGGGGCTGACGAGGTGCTTCAGGTGCGGCTACGGTAATGGTGGCATAGGCCGGAGAGGATACGATATTCTCGGTATCTGCATCAATGCCATAATTGCCGTCGCACCACAGGTAGTAAGTGCCTGCCTGGTCAAAGGTAACGGATGCACACCCGCTGTCATCTGTGGTAAGTGTGCCGTCGGCAGTACCGAATGCTGCACCGTAGAAGAGCTCGTAACCGCTTTCTTCTGCCAGAACGGGGCTGCCGTCAACCATATTGCTGTAAGAGCGAAGCAGCTTCACGGGCACGGCCTCACCGACCTGAGCAGTGTAGTTGTGGACAAACCCATCGTTCTCATCTGCAAACAGATGGAAGCCTGCAGCGCTGTCCCACAGGAAAGCATAGCTTGTAAAACTGGCGATATCAATGAAATCGCCGGCTTCCAGAACAATGTGGTCAGAGGTTGCACCTACTGCATAGGATGAGTTTTCGGACAGAGCCTCATCAATGGGGAACTGTCCGTTGAGAAAGTAGTTCAGATTCTCGTCGAAACCGAAGATACCACCCTGGAAGTAGGAGCCGCCTGCACCACCGGTAAAGTTGACATCACTCCAGCTGCCGCCGTAGATGTTCTCGTGGGCATATATGATGAGTTGCAGAGCAGTGGTCTCATAATTGCCATCACCATCCGGGTCATACAGGTAATCGCCCAGGTTATATTCCTCCAGATTGATTGATTCAATCTGTTCAAAGGATACGGGGACATACACCAGGGGGCTTCCGCTTTTGTCATCAATGTACTGTCCGTCAAAGCTGACGGAGATATACACATACTGGCTTTCCGTTGCAAAGGCGGTGGCAGGCAGCAGACCCAGTACCATCACAAAGGCGAGGATCATACTCAAAATTTTCTTAGTGGTTCGCATAATAGAATCGTCCTTTCTTATGCTCTTAGATTACTTTTCCTTGGGTTGTTTCAATCCGGCAGACTCCAACGCGCGGGGCCACGGACCAAGGTAAGCCTTGATTTGGGCGCAAGCAGCATTGTCGAAGTCTTTTTTTGTAGGAAGCCTTCCAAGCTCCGCAAACTTTTGTCGCAGAAGGTCCTCCGCCCAGGCCTTCTTCTCTTCCGGTGTCACTTGCATCCCTCCTTTACTGATTTGTGGCTATCAGATCAACAAAAAAGTGCAACCTATTTATCCTCAAGTACGGATAAATTAGGTTGCACTCTCCTGTCAAAGCGTGATAGACCCAATCGACGCAGCAGGCTCTCTGACTTATGGCAAATGCCAAACACAGCAATGGACGGTTGTTCCGGATTCTGACCGGATCACCTTACCGCATCGATAAAGCAATATTCAATTGGTTTGCGGGCTGTGACCGCCAGGGCAATCAGCAGGTCAAGGGGGATAAGACCCACACAGACGGTCACAGCAAAAAAGCTGCAGCAACCCTACAAAGAGTTGCTGCAGCCGTTTTTCCGCAACAAAAAACCACAGAACCCGTACTTGCAGATCCTTGTGTTTTTACCTCATTTAAGCAGTTCTCCTGACTTGCGCATCATTAGCTCCCACACAGCCTTCTCAGATTTCTCCAATGACCGACTTTCGTCAAATGTGGGTGCCTCCACGCATACAGTGGCGGTACCGTCCGGGATTCACACCCGGTTTTCTATTCTCCTGTGGGGCTGTTACCGCGTCCACAGGCACTTAAACGGAATATTTACTTGCACGGACAGTATACACGAATACAACGCAAATGTCAATCGAAAAAGAAGAAACATTAATATTTGAAATAAAACGCAATATAAATCAGAAAAATCAAAAGTATACAGACAAGATCCTGTTTCTTGACAATATGCATACAGAACAGTATAGTTTATGTGAGGTGTTACATATGACAGAAGCAAAAATGATCCAATGCGCAATCGATGAAGGTTTTGCTGCAGCAGCAATTGTAGATACTAAGCAGATTGTATTTGATCCATCCTTCCGTCCCTACTGTGAAGAAAACCTTTGCGGTCAGTATGGGGCGAATTACTCCTGCCCACCCGATTGCGGTAGTCCGGAGGAAATGAAGCAGCGCATCCTTGCTCATAAGAAAGCATTGGTCTTGCAGACTATCTGGCAGGTAGCAGACTATTCCGATGTGCCTGCCATCAAGCACGCAAAGAAAAGCCATAACGCATCCGAAATCCGCGTTGTAAAGAAAATGCGTGAAGCCGGACACGATGGTTTGATTGTGGGAGCCAGTGGCTGTGCGCTCTGTACCCCTTGTGCCCAAACCCAGGGACTGCCTTGTAATTTCCCTGATCTGAAATATTCCTGTATGTCTGCCTACTGCATCTTCGTCAAGAAACTGGCCGATGTCTGCGGTATGGAATATGACTGCGGAGAGGGTTTGCTTGGACTTTTTGGTATGTATGTATTTGATTGAAGTGTTGCTAAGGAAACAAGCAGTTATAGATGCCTAACAGCAATCTTGTGTACCTGCTATGCGGATGTATTAGATTTTCCCTTATTTTTTCCCTTATTGGGGTGGTAATAGGTGGTTCGAGGTGGTTTTAGGCGGTTAATAAAGTTCGGGAAAATACAGAATATGGTGGTAAAATGCTAACTTTGGTTAAAGAAAGTGAAAACTCCCCGAAATTCAAATCCCTCTCACTCCGCCATAAAAACCACACCCTTCGGTGTGGTTTTTTATGCTATATGAAGAATTAAAAAAGCCGAATAACCCCCTAATATTTTTCCATTGAAAACGGTTTCCCATTGATGTATAATGGCGCATATAAAAAGCAAGGAGGTTTTCCTATGCACGAAAAGATTTCTGAGGTTTTATGCACCCCTGTGGTAAATACATATGATGTCGCCGTGTGCGGCGGTGGTTTTGGTGGCATTTCCGCTGCTTTGGCTGCGGCCCGTATGGGCAAGAAGACTGTTCTGTTTGAACGGGAGTTTATTCTGGGCGGCTTGGGTACTGCCGGTTTGATTACAATTTATCTCCCCCTCTGTGACGGTTTGGGTCATCAGGTCAGCTTTGGTATTGCCGAGGAGCTGCTGCGGCTGTCTATTTCCATGGGCGCGGAGGCCCGATATCCTGCCAACTGGCTGGACGGCATCGGCACCCGGACTGAAAATGACCTGCGGTTTGCAGTGCGGTACAACGCGCAACTCTTTGCCATTTTGGCTGAGCAACTACTGATCAAGGAGGGTGTGGAGATCCTCTACGGCACGCAAATTTTGGATGTTACGATGGATGGTGATAAGATCAGCCATCTTGTATATCAGAACAAAACCGGCAGACAGGCCTGCAAGGTCACTTCCGTTGTGGATGCCACCGGCGACTGCGATATCGGTTTGTTTGCGGGCGCTCCCACCGAGACCTTCCAACAGGGTAACATTTTGGCCTCCTGGTATTACTATGTGGGTCAGGACGGCTACAATCTGAAACAATTGGGCTGTGCTGATGTTCCCAAGGAGGAGCAAACCGAGACCAACAAGCAGCAGCTTCTGATGGATCGCCGCTTTACCGGTCTTGACGGCAAGGAGCTTTCCGAAATGACCGTATTTTCCCACGCGTCGGTGCTGAATCATCTGAAAACCGCCCGGAAGGACGACCCCAGCATTTGGCCTGTGACCATCGCTACCATCCCCCAAATTCGAATGACCCGGAAGATCGTGGGCGAATACACCCTCTCCCAAACCGAGGACAAGGTCTATTTTGAAGACTCTATCGGAATGGTGTCCAACTGGAAAAAGCGGGGCCCCATTTATGAAGTTCCTTTCCGCACCCTGTACAGCAAGCAGGTGAAGAATCTCATCACCGCCGGTCGCTGTACCTGTGTGACAGAGACCCTTTGGGATGTGATGCGGGTAATCCCCTGCTGTGCTGTCACCGGCCAGGCCGCCGGCACTGCCGCAGCTATGACAGACGACTTCTCATCCCTTTCTGTGGAGAAACTGCAAAAGCAGCTGGTGAAGGACGGCGTGGTACTTCACGTCAGCGACATTCTGTAATAAACTAAAAGACGGGAGTGTCAATCACTCCCGTCTTTTTTATTTCTCAGCCAAGGCCTTTGCCATCGCTCTTGTAACCTCTGCACATCGCTTGGCTGCAATGGCTTCAAAGGTAGGATAATCCATTTCCGCAGAATCGTCTGCCTTGTCGGAAATCGCCCGGATCACCACAAAAGGCACTTCGTTGCGCCAAGCGCAATGGGCAATGGCTGCGCCCTCCATTTCCGTACACAGTGCGCCGGTATCTTCAATAATGGTCTGCTTCTGTTTTTTATTGGACACAAACTGGTCACCGCTGGCTACCATACCGATATGGGCATGACCGGGACAAACACTGTTGGCTGCGGAGAAAGCCATTCTCACAAGGCCTGCGTCCGCCGGAAATGCCAGCACGGGCAGACCGGGAACCTGTCCAACCACATAAGCGGGGTTTATAGAACTGCACTTAAAATCGTGGTACATAGCCTCCCGGCTGATGACAAAATCGCCAATGTCCAGCTTGGCATCCAAAGAGCCGGCAACGCCGGTGTTCACAATATGGGTCACTCCAAAATGGTCACACAGAGCCTGCACGCACATCGCCGCATTGACCTTACCTACACCGCACTGGACCACAACTGCAGGCAAACCCTCCAGCCGTCCTTCGCAGTAAACAGAGCCGGCAACTGTCCGCTCCACCTTGGCGGTCATACTTTCTTTCAAGGTAGCTACTTCCACATCCATAGCGCCAATGATACCTAATTTCATAATCTCTCTCCTTTATTCGGGGTATGTTAAGCGGTCTGGGGTGATGCTTTCCAGCAATGCTGCATATTTTTTGCCCCAATGGTTTGCCATCGGCAAATTCATATCCAAGTAGTTTCCGCAATCCTTGGCGCTGGCGCCAGGCACTTCACCCCGGAAATCCGCCACGAACCGAAAGCAATCTTTCACCAATTCCAGCACATCCCGACTTGTCAAATCTCCTGCCAGAAGCAGGTAAAATCCGGTACGACAGCCCATAGGTCCAAAGTACAGCACCTTTTCTTTCCAGGTCGGCTCGTTGCGCAGGTAAGTTGCCGCCAAATGCTCGATTGTGTGCATTTCTGCGGTATTCATTACCGGCTCTTCATTGGGGCTGGTCAAACGCAGGTCAAAGGTTGTAACAGTTTCAGCCCCCACTTTGTCCTTGCGGGACACATAAAGGCCGGGCTGTAATTTAATATGATCAATGGTAAAACTGGTTATTTTCTCCATCGTGTATCTCCTGTTGAAAGTATAGCTATATGATAACCGAAACAGGCGCATTTGGCAAGCAAAACATCTTCTTTCTCCAAACTGCGGATTTTTCTTGCTTTTTCAGGAAATAACAGCTATAATAACTATGTATATTTGCAAGAAAGGCGGATTTTATATGGAAGAACAGTTTAACGAATCCCAACGCCCCGTAAATCCCCGGCGCAAATCCCGCACGCAAATGCAGGTTTTCAAGGAGGCTTATCTGCCTGCAATCATTATTGCAGTTGCAGCGATCCTTACCATTGTTTTTATTGCCGGTTCTATTACCCGCGCTTCTCAGAAAAAGAATTTTGAAAAAGAGGCTATTGCTGCCAGCGAGGCAGCCGCTGCTGCGGAAAAGGCCCGCATGGAGCAGGAAGTAAACAACTTGATTGCCAAGGCCCAAGGCTACGCCGATCAGTATGACTACCAGGCTGCCATCGATGTTCTTAACTCCTTTAGCGGTGACATCAGTGAGTACCTCCAGCTTAATGACAAGATCCTGGAATATGAACGGGCGGAGAAAACCATGGTGGAATGGAATGATCCCTCCAAAATTCCAAATCTTTCCTTCCAGCTTTTGATTGCTGATCCTGCCCGGGCTTTCAAATACGCCGGCTGGAGCAACAGTATCAACAAAAACTTTATCACTACAGGCGAATTTTCCAAGATCCTGCAGCAGCTGTATGAAAACGGCTATGTCTTGGTGGATTTTGATGACTTCATCACTACCGAAACGAACGCAAGCGGCAAAACTGTTTACAAAGCAAAGAGCATGTACCTGCCCAGCAGCAAAAAGCCCATTATGCTCACCCAAACCAATGTGAACTACAATTACTACCTCATCGACAGTGACAACGACCACAAGGCCGATGCCAAGGGCGGCGGCTTTGCCAGCAAGCTGCTGTGGGACGGCCAGAATTTCACCTGCGAGATGGTGGATGCCACCGGCAAAACCGTTACCGGCGATTACGATTTAGTACCTATCCTGGAGAAATTTATCGCTGCCCATCCCGACTTCTCTTATCACGGTGCAAGAGCCAATTTGGCACTGACCGGTCACAACGGACTGCTGGGCTACCGCACACATCCTGCCTACGAGGAGCACCCCGAAGCCTCCAAGATTTTTGGACAGGCTGAATACGAGAAGGCAAAGAAAGACGCTGCCACTGTTATCACCGCCTTGCGGGACAGAGGCTACGCCGTTTCCTGCTACACCTATTCCAACATTTCCTACAAGGATGCTGACCTTGCCCTTATTCAGAGCAATCTGCAATCCTGGAAGAACTCTGTAACTCCCATCCTGGGCGATACCCAAGTGCTGACCTACGCGCAAGGTGGAGACATCGCCGGCAAGGGCGCCTATTCCGGTGATAAATATGCCGCTTTGCAGAAATTCGGATTCCGGTACTACCTGGGCTTCTGCGAAGACGGCAAGCCCTGGACTATTATAGAGAAAGACTATGTGCGCCAGGGTCGCATTATGGTGTCCGGCGCGAATTTGGCCTATCACAGCGATTGGTTTAACGGCATGTTTAAGGCATCCACTGTGTTGGATCAGACCCGGGGAACCATTCCTCAGTAATATTTTACCGCGCCGGTAACTCCGGCGCGGTTTTCAAAAGGTGATATTATGGAGATTAAAATCGGAAAATATCGGCACTTTAAGGGTAAGGAGTATCGAGTGATCGGCATTGCCAGCCACTCGGAAACCTTGGAGCCCATGGTCGTCTACCAGGCGCTTTACAGCGAGGGTGGTTTGTGGGTTCGGCCCGCCGCCATGTGGAATGAGATCGTGGACAAGGAGGGCTACCACGGCCCCAGATTTCAGTATATCGAGGAATGACCTTAATGGACAAATTCAAACTGGTATCTCCCTATCAGCCAACCGGTGACCAGCCGGAGGCTATTGCCGCGTTGACGGCAGGCCTTAACAACGGCTTGCGGGAGCAGGTACTTTTGGGCGTCACCGGCTCCGGTAAGACCTTTACCATGGCGAACATTATCGCCAATATGAACCGCCCCACCCTGGTGCTTGCCCACAATAAGACCTTGGCGGCACAGCTTTGTACGGAATTTCGGGAGTTTTTCCCGGAAAACGCGGTGGAATACTTTATTTCCTACTACGATTACTATCAGCCCGAGGCTTATATTGCCCACACGGACACCTATATTGAAAAGGACTCAGCCATCAATGAGGAGATCGACCGGCTTCGTCACAGCGCCACTTCCGCTCTCTTTGAGCGGCGGGATGTGATCGTGGTGGCATCGGTGAGCTGTCTGTACGGTTTGGGTGACCCTATCGACTACAAAAGCATGGTGATCTCCCTGCGGGTGGGACAGGAGTATCCTTTGGACTCTGTACTGCGAAAGCTGGCAGAGATCCGCTATGAGCGAAATGACATTGACTTTTCTCGTAACAAATTCCGTGTCCGGGGTGACACTTTGGAAGTCTACCCCGCTTACTGGACAGGTAGGGCCATCCGTGTGGAATTTTTTGGTGACGAGGTAGACAGGATCTCGGAGATCAATGCGGTTTCCGGTCTGACTGAGCGGTACGTTGATCACGTGGCCATCTACCCTGCCAGCCATTATGTGGCTTCCCGGGAAAAGATGGAGCGGGCAATGCGGGAAATTCGGGAGGAATGCGATCAGCAGGTAGCCCTGTTTAACGAGCAAAACAAGCTCTTAGAGGCGCAGAGAATTTCGCAGCGAACTGCTTATGACTTGGAAATGCTCACGGAGATCGGTTTCTGCACCGGTATCGAGAACTACTCAAGAGTGATCCAAGGCCGGGCGCCGGGAACACCGCCCACTACATTAATCGATTATTTCCCGGAAGATTTTCTTCTGTTTGTGGATGAAAGCCATGTGACTCTGCCCCAATGCCGGGCAATGTATGCCGGTGACAGAAGCCGTAAGGATTCCTTGGTAAACTACGGTTTCCGTCTCCCCTCGGCCTATGACAACCGACCGCTTAACTTCCAGGAATTCGATTCCAAGCTGAATCAAATCGTCTATGTTTCCGCCACGCCGGCAGAATATGAGCAGACACGTTCCGCCCAGACAGTGGAGCAAGTCATTCGTCCCACAGGACTTTTAGACCCCATAGTGGAGGTGCGGCCCATTGAGGGGCAGATAGATAACCTTATTGGGGAGATCAACGCAAGAACTGCCCGGGATGAACGGGTTCTTGTCACTACCCTCACCAAGAAGATGGCTGAGGACTTAACTGTGTATCTGCAAAAGGCAGGCATTCGGGTACGGTATATGCACTCTGACATCGGCGCAATGGAGCGCATGGAGATCATTCGCGACCTGCGCATGGCAAAGTTTGATGTGTTGGTTGGCATCAATCTGCTCCGGGAGGGTCTTGACTTACCGGAGGTGAGCCTGGTTGCCATTTTGGATGCGGACAAGGAGGGTTTCCTCCGCTCGGAAACCAGTCTGATTCAGACCATCGGCCGGGCAGCCCGTAACGCAGAAGGCCTGGTGATTATGTACGCCGACAACATCACCGCCTCTATGCGGGTAGCCATCGACGAGACAAAGCGCCGTAGGGAGATACAGGACGCCTACAACAAGGCCCACGGCATCGTTCCCAAGACCATTATCAAGTCCGTTCGGGATCTGATTGAGATCTCCTCCCCCACTGCCGAACGCAAGGGCCGCAGCGGCGTGAAGATGACCAAGGCGGAAAAGGAAAAAGAGATCGCCCGTCTGGAAAAGCAGATGAAGGAAGCCGCCCGTATGATGGAATACGAGTATGCCGCCTTACTGCGTGACCAAATTATTGAGCTTAGGGGCAATAACTAAACAGAGCCGGCAGAGTACACTCTGCCGGTTCTGTTTTACATATTTGGTGTGAAATACTGTGATTGGGCCATAGAGATATAATCGTCGCCGCACACAACAATATGGTCTGCCAGGGTGATCTCCACGGTTTCCAATGCTGCCGATACACGGAGGGTGGTCTGGACATCGTCTGCCGAAGGCAGGGCCAGGCCGCTGGGATGGTTGTGGGCCAAAACAACAGACGTGGCATTGGCGCTGAGGGCCATTTCCACCACCCGGCGAATGGGGATATTGGCGGAATTCACATTCCCCTCTCCTACCTTTTTACAGCAGATCACCTTGCATTTGGCATCCAAGCACAGCATAAACACCGTCTCCGTATCTCTGCCAAAGAAGTAGGGCATTAAGTAATTGCCACATTGGTCGGAGGTCCGCAGGATATCCCCCGGCTCTGCCCGGCGCACCTGGTAATATCGGCCCACCTGGGTGATCAGTGACAGGAAGGTTGATGCTGCTTCGCTAATTCCCTCCACCTTTTCCAGTTCCTCCGGGCTTGCCTCCAGCACGGCTGTCAGCGAACCGAACTGATCCAGCAGCCGGTGGGCGATGGGGTTGGTATCTTTTCTGGGAATGCAGTAAAAGAGCAAAAGCTCCAACACATACAGCTCATCAAAATTATCCAGACCTTCCCGGCGGAATCGGTCCTTCAGCCGCTGTCTGTGACCCTCATGAATCGACATATTTTCACTCCGTTCGTGGATTTTTCTTGCTTTTTTCACATCTATTCGTTAAAATGGTTGTTGTAGGAAAGTTTTCCTGTTTTCTGCACATTCTATCTGCAAAAGGAGATGGCAAATTGGATACAAATAACTTCCCCTGGCTGGAGCTCATTGACTATCCCGCCTTTTGTGTGAAGGATGGCGCAATCATCGCTGTCAATGCCTTGGCGGAACAAAGACAGTTCCGGGTGGGTATGGATATCAGCGAAATCGTCACTGAGCAACAGGATATTTACCAAAGCTTTGAAAGCGGTAACCTGTATCTGAATATCAATGTGTGCGGTGTCCCCTGCCCTGCCAGCGTGGTAAGAACCCGGGAATGCGATATCTTCCACATTCGCCGCACAGAGGACGACGATGCCTTGCAGGCACTGGCTTTGGCCGCCACACAGCTTCGCGTTCCCCTGGCCAATTTGATGACCGTTGCAGACCAGTTGTTTTCCAATTTGGAAACAAGAGACGAAAACACGCAACTGCAAACCAGTCAGATCAATCAGAATCTGTACCGTCTGCTGCGAATCGTCAGCAATATGTCCGATGCTAACGGCTATACCCAGGCCGGCAAGACCGGAATGGAAACAGCAGACTTGGTTTCTCTTATGTCTGAGATTATGGAAAAGGCCCAAAGCTTTTTCACAAACACCGGCATCCGTCTTGTCTACAACGGGCCAACAGGGTCTGTTTTTGGCGCTGTAAATGTCGAGAAAATCGAACGGGCTGTTTACAATCTGCTCTCCAATGCAGCAAAATTCTCGCAGGAGGGCAGCGCAGTAAACGCTAATCTGACTGTAAATGGCAACCGCTTGACCTTCACCCTATGCAACACCAATTCGGAAGACCTGCCGAAGCAAGGCCTGTGGCAGCAGTATCGCCGGGAGCCCGGAATTGAAGATCCCCGCCACGGTCTGGGCCTTGGCATGACTTTAGCAAGCGCTGTGGCCGCTTTCCACGGCGGCACGATTTTGGTTGACAATCCCGTTGCCGGGCAAACCCGCATCACTATGACGATTCCCATTGTGAAAGGAAATGCCGACAATCTCCGCTCCCCCATTTTGCGTATGGGTGATTACGCCGGCGGTCGGGACAGAGGTCTCATTGAGTTGGCTGAGGTCCTCCCCACGGAATCCTACCGAAATATCAATTAACTGTTTCCTGCCTGTTTTCACAGGCAGGATTTTTTATAAGCTACGCTTCAAATATGCACCGGTATAACTGCCCTCTACCTGGGCAACCTCCTCGGGTGTACCGGTGGCAACCACATAACCGCCCTCGTCGCCGCCCTCCGGGCCAAGGTCGATAATATGGTCGGCAGTTTTAATCACATCCAAATTGTGCTCAATCACCAGTACGGTATTGCCAGCATCCACCAGTTGCTGCAACACTTCGATCAGTTTGTGGACATCAGCGGTATGCAGACCGGTAGTAGGCTCATCCAAAATATAGATGGTACGGCCTGTGGACACCCGGGACAGCTCCGTTGCCAGCTTCACCCGCTGGGCTTCGCCGCCGGACAGGGTCGTACTGGATTGTCCCAGCTTCACATAGCCAAGGCCAACCTCCACCAAAGCCTGTGCCTTTCGGCGGATCTTGGGCAGGTTTTCAAAGAACTCCAGTGCTTCTTCGGCTGTCATATCCAGCACCTGGGCGATGTTCTTGCCCTTGTACTGGACCTCCAGGGTCTCCCGGTTATAGCGCTGGCCGCGGCAGACCTCACAGGGCACATACACATCCGCCAAAAAGTGCATTTCGATCTTCACCAAACCGTCACCGCTACAGGCCTCACAGCGGCCACCCTTCACATTAAAGGAGAAACGGCCGGGACCGTAACCGCGGATCTTAGCATCTGCCGTAGAGGCAAACAGGTCGCGGATATCATTAAACAGACCTGTATAGGTGGCAGGGTTGGAGCGAGGTGTGCGGCCAATGGGGCTTTGGTCAATATCGATGACCTTATCCAAATGCTCCATACCGGTTACGCAGCGGCACTGTCCGGGACGGGTCCGTGCGTGATTCAGCTTGCCCAGGAGGGTCTTATTCAGCACCTCATTCACCAAGCTGGATTTGCCGGAACCGGACACACCGGTAACGCAGGTCAGTGTTCCCAAAGGAATGGAAACATCCACATTTTTCAAATTATTGGCTTCTGCGCCCTCAATGGTCAAGGCCTTGCCGTTTCCTTTCCGCCGGGTGGCAGGTACGGGAATTTTCTTAAATCCAGTAAGGTACTGACCTGTCACAGAACGCTTTTCTTTGCAGATATCCTCCAAAGTACCGGCTGCCACGATCTCGCCGCCGTGGGAGCCTGCGCCCGGGCCTACATCCACGATAAAGTCTGCGGCACGCATGGTATCCTCGTCATGCTCCACCACGATAAGGGTATTGCCCAGGTCACGCAGACGCTTCAAGGTAGCAAGGAGCTTATCGTTATCCCGTTGGTGTAAGCCTATGGATGGCTCGTCCAGGATATAGAGAACACCCATCAGCGAAGAACCGATCTGGGTAGCCAAACGGATTCGCTGGCTCTCACCGCCGGACAGAGTTCCGGCTGCCCGGGAAAGGGTCAGATATTGCAGGCCTACATCTGTGAGGAAATGCAGCCGCGCCTGGATCTCTTTTACGATCTGCGCTGCCACCAAAGCCATATTGCCCTCCAAGTGGAGGTTTTCCATAAATTCCAACGCCTGGCCTACATTCATCCGGCAGAAGTCCATAATGCCGATGCCGCCCACCGTCACCGCCCGGGCTATATCAGACAGGCGGTCGCCGTGGCAGCAGGGGCAGGGCGCTGTAGCCATACATTCTTCCAATTCTTTCCGGGCAGCATCGGACTGGGTCTCCCGGAAACGGCGGCTGATATTATTGAGAATGCCCTCAAAGGGCTGCTCCAAAACGCCCATGCCGTTGCCACGGTTATAGGTCATACGGAGTTTTTCGCCCTTGGTGCCGTAGAGGATCACATCCATAGCCTCCCGGGACAGCTCCTGCACCGGCGCCGTCAAGGAGAAATGATATTTCTGCGCCAAAGCCTCAAAGTACATTCTGAAAATAGAATCCGTCCGGGCATTGCTCCAACCGGAGGCCTGGATTGCGCCGTCAAAAATGGATTTTGTCTTGTCGGGAATGACCAGATCCTCATCTGCCTCTAAACGGAAGCCCAGGCCGGTACATTCCGGGCAAGCACCGGCAGGATTGTTGAAGGAGAACATTCTTGGCTCTAATTCAGACAAGCTGATTCCGCAATCCTCGCAGGCGTAGTTCTGGGAAAAGCTCATTTCCTCGCCGGTATCGGGCAGGCTGATGGTCAGCAAACCGCCGGAATGGCTGCAGGCAGTTTCAATAGAGTCGGTCAGACGGCGGCGCTGACCCTCCCGGATCACCAAGCGGTCCACCACCAGCTCAATGGTATGCTTTTTATTCTTTTCCAGGGTGATTTCCTCGGCAAGGTCATACAAAATGCCATCCACCCGCACACGGGCAAAGCCCTGCTTCCGGGCATCCTCAAACACCTTGACATGCTCGCCTTTTTTGCCCCGGATCACAGGAGAAAGCACCAAAAAGCGGGTTCCCTCTCCCAATGCTTCTACTCTGTCTACGATTTGGTCGATGGTCTGCCGGGCGATCTCCTTGCCGCATTTTGGGCAATGGGGAACACCCACCCGGGCCCACAGAAGACGCAGGTAGTCATAAATCTCCGTGACCGTACCCACGGTAGAACGGGGGTTTTTGGAGGTGGTCTTCTGGTCGATGGAAATAGCCGGAGAAAGGCCATCGATGGAATCCACGTCCGGCTTGTCCATCTGTCCCAAAAACTGCCGGGCATAGGAGCTTAAGCTCTCCACATATCTGCGCTGACCCTCAGCATAAATGGTATCGAAAGCCAAACTGGATTTACCGGAACCGGAAAGGCCCGTAAATACCACCAATTTATCTCTGGGAATGGTCAGATCCACATTTTTTAAGTTGTTTTCTCTTGCGCCTTTAATAACAATCTTATCGTTCATTTTCGCCTTCACTCCGCAAAAAGTCTTCTAAATAGTATAACACAAAACAGCCAAATGCACAAGTAAAATTACAAATGAAATCTTTTCTTGGCCTGTTGGGGGATTTCGTATAAATCCACAAAAAAGATTTCCGCTTTTTTGTTGGTTTTTCTTTTCCTTTTGTGTTGCATTTCCGTGGGGGTTGGGCTATAATGTGTCTTAGAATGGCTTGTGGTATGACCACAGGCAGAAATAGATGAAAGAACGAGGTATTTCAAACGATGATTGCTTACGGTGAAAACATCAAAATCTTCTGCGGTAACTCCAATCCCGAATTTGCCAAAACAGTATGCAAAGAGCTGGGTCTGGAGCTGGGCGACGGCACTGTGCAAACCTTCTCCGACGGTGAAGTTGCTGTATCTTTGAACGAAACTGTTCGTGGCGCTGACGTATTTCTGATTCAGTCCACCTGCAAGCCTGTCAACAACCATTTGATGGAGTTGCTGGTTATGATCGACGCATGCCGCCGTGCTTCTGCCGGCCGTATCACTGCGGTCATTCCCTACTTTGGCTATGCCCGTCAGGACCGCAAGGCCAAGAGCCGCGATCCCATCACCGCCAAGCTGGTTGCCAATATGATCACCGCTGCCGGCGCTGACCGGGTGCTGACCATGGACCTGCACGCCGCACAGATCCAGGGCTTCTTTGACATTCCTGTGGATCACCTGCTGGGCAACCCCACCTTCGTGAACTACTATTTGGATAAATTCCCCGAGGATAAGTATAACCACGACGAATTCGTAGTCGTCTCCCCCGACGTCGGCTCTGTGGCCCGCGCCCGTGCTTTTGCCGCTAAGGTACATATGGGTCTGGCAATTGTAGATAAGCGCCGTCAGAAGGCCAATGTGTGCGAAGTTATGAATGTTATCGGTGATGTGAAGGGCAAGACCTGCATCCTGTTTGACGATATGATCGATACTGCCGGTTCTCTGTGCAACGCTGCTCAGGCATTGGTTGAGATCGGCGGCGCCAAGGCAGTTTACGCCTGCGCTACCCACGGCGTGCTGTCCGGTCCTGCTTTCGAGCGGATCGAGAAGTCCCCCATCCAGGAAGTGGTTGTGCACAACACCATTCCTGTGCCTGCTGACTGCCCCTGCAAGAAGATCAAGCAGCTGGATGTGGCTCCCATCTTTGCCCGGGCTATCTCCCACGTTCACGGCGGCACTTCCATCGCTGACCTGTTCTAAGCTGTGTTTGGACGTAATCAGGAAAGCTGGCTGATCGTCGGTCTTGGCAATCCCGGCAAGGAATATGAGCGCACCCGGCACAACTGCGGTTTTCGGGCCATTGACCTGCTTGCAGAAAATCTTGGCTGCAAGATCGACAAGGGCAAGTTCCAGGGGCTGTACGGGCAAACGACCTACAAAGGGACAAAGCTGTTTCTGTTGAAGCCGCAGACCTTGATGAACGCCTCGGGCCGATCTGTGCTGCAGATGTCAGCTTATTACAACATCCCCCCTGCCCGGATCATCGTTCTGTTTGACGATATTTCCTTGGAGCCGGGCCGGCTGCGTGTCCGCGGCGATGGCTCTGCCGGCGGTCACAACGGCATCAAGTCCTTAATTCAAGAGCTGGGTTCTCAAGAGTTCCCAAGAGTGAAGATCGGTGTGGGCGCAAAGCCCCATCCGGAGCAGGATCTGGCTGATTGGGTTTTAGGTGGATTCTCTGCAAATGAGCAGAAGGCTATGGATGCTGCTCTGAAGGAAGCCGGAAATGCAGCCCTGTGCATTATGGAACAGGGTGTTCCCAAAGCTGCCAATCAGTTTAACGGATTTAAAGCATAATATTGTTGTTTCACCACGGAAAGGGGGGTATTTTCCCCCTTTCCGCATTGTTACGTGGAGAGAATTATCTTTTTGAGGTGTGTTATGGATAAACTGCTGGATATCTTAAAAACAATGCCCGAATACACTGCGGCCCTGGAAACTCTGACAGCCGGCAAGTCCGCTGCCATCACAGGAATCGGTCAGATCAACCGCAGTCATATCATTGCAGGCATTTATACCCACACCCAAATGCCCCTGGTAGTGATCTGCCAGGATGATTTGGCCGCTAAGCGACTCTGTCAGGAGCTAAAGGCCTTTTTAGGCGTGGATTGCCCTGTTCTTCCCTCCCGGGAACTGACCCTGTATGACAGCGCAGTGGTATCCCGTGGTTGGGAGCAAAAGCGGCTGCGGCAGCTTTATGAGCTGTCTATGGGCAAGACCCGGCTGCAGATTATGTCCTGGGATGCCCTCAGCCAGCGGACTATCCCGCCGGAGGTTCTCCGTAAGGCTGCATTCACCTTGGAGGTTGGTAAGGAATATCCCATGGATTCTCTCCTCTCACTGCTGGCCCAGGCCGGTTACAGCCGTTGCGGCATGGTAGAAGGTCCAGGTCAGTTTGCTGTGAGAGGTGGCATTTTGGATGTTTACTCCCCTGCCGCTGAACAGCCTGTCCGGGCAGAGTTCTTTGGTGATGAGCTGGACACCATGGGTTATTTTGACCCGGACACCCAGCGGCGCACGGAGAATGTAAACGAACTCACCATTCTGCCCATTGGTGAGACCCAGCCCCGGCTGCACCCGGAGGGGCTGTCCGGTTTGTGCGAAGATATTAACCAGCTGATAGCCCGGCAGCGCAGGCGGAAGAACCCCAACGAGGATTTGATCAAGACCCTGGAAAAGGATTTGGAAAAGTACCAAAACGGCATTCAAAATCCTGCTTCTGACCGGTATATGGCGCTGATTTATCCGGAAATCGCCACTGCAGTTTCCTACATTCCGAAGAACGCAACGGTGGTTCTCTGTGACCAGGGCAGCCTGCACCGGGCCGCCCGCACCCGGGTCGAGGATGTGGGAATGCAGCTGGATAGTCTGCTGCAAGGCGGCTTGGTCGCCGGTGAGCTGTGCGATTTTGTATGGCAATGGGAGGATTTCTGCGACGGCATCAAAAAACATCCGCTGTTGTATCTGGACACCTTTGCCGCATCAAGCTATCCCGAGAACTGCCTTCCCCATCAGCTGCTGCCTATGACTGCAAAGCAGTTACCCGGCTACGGTGGCAATTTAGATACTGCCGCCAGTGACCTGCAGCATTATCAGAAGATGGAGTTTTCCAGTTTGGTGCTGTGCGGTTCCCGGCGCAGAGCTGAGCTGCTGCAGGAGATGCTGAGCAGCCGTGGACTATCTGCATTTCTTTGTATTCCGCTGACTTCTATGCCCAAGCCGGGACAAATCCTCCTTGCAGAGGGTTCACTTCCCTACGGCATGGAATATCCCAATGGGAAGCTTGCGATTCTCACCGAGGGTCAGCTCACCGGCAAGACAGAACCCAAGCGGAAATCCACAAAAAAATCTGCCACTAACCGGCAAAAGCTCAATTCCTTTACGGATTTGAGTCCCGGTGACCTTGTGGTTCACGAAAACTACGGCATCGGCCGTTTTGTTGCCATGGAACAAATCAAGGTAGACGGTGCTGTTAAGGATTATATTAAAATTGCCTATCAAGGGTCTGACACCCTGTTTGTACCTGCCACCCAGTTGGATCTGGTGAGCAAATACATTGGCGGTGGCGAAGATGCTAATGTAAAATTAAACAAAATCGGCACGGAAACCTGGCAAAAAACCAAAGCAAAAGCCCGGAAAGCTGCCAAGGATATGGCCGGGGAGCTGATTCAGCTTTACGCCGCCCGGCGCAGGCAGGAGGGCTTTGCCTTTGCTGCCGACTCCCCCTGGCAGAAGGAATTCGAGGACAATTTCCCCTATCCGGAGACCGACGATCAGCTGCGGTGTATCGCAGATATCAAGAAAGATATGGAGTCGCCCATCCCCATGGATCGGCTGCTTTGCGGCGATGTGGGCTTTGGCAAGACGGAAGTTGCCCTCCGGGCTGTGATGAAGGCCATTATGGATGGCAAGCAGGTGGCTATTTTGGTGCCTACTACCGTTTTAGCGCAACAGCATTATCAGACCGCTGTGGCCCGGTTCCGTGGTTTCCCTGTCAACATTGATGTGCTCAGCCGTTTCCGCACCCCCACCCAGCAGCAAAAGACTCTGCAAAATCTTCGGGCCGGCGGTGTAGACTTGATCATCGGCACACACAAGCTGCTGCAAAAAAGCGTGGAGTTTAAGGATCTAGGCCTGCTGGTTGTGGATGAAGAACAGCGATTCGGCGTCAGCCATAAAGAGCGCTTGAAGGAGATCTCCAAGGGTGTGGATGTGCTGACCCTGTCGGCAACCCCCATCCCCCGGACGCTCAATATGGCTCTGTCCGGTATTCGGGATATGTCCACCATAGAAGAACCTCCCGCAGACCGCTATCCGGTACAGACCTATGTGATGGAACACAGCAACGCAATTTTGGACGATGCTATCCGCAGAGAAATCGAACGGGGCGGCCAGGTCTACTATCTGCACAATCGGGTAGAAACCATTGACCGATGTGCTGCGGCACTGAAAAACCGGATCCCCGGTCTCTCTGTGGCTGTTGCCCACGGCAAGATGGGTGAAGATGCCCTCAGCGATGTGATGCGGTCTATGGCTGACGGTGAGATCCAAGTTTTAGTCTGCACCACCATCATTGAAACCGGCCTGGATATTGCCAACGTAAACACCTTGATTATTGAAAACGCGGACCGGTTTGGTCTCAGCCAGCTCCATCAGCTTCGTGGCCGTGTGGGCCGTTCTACCCGCCACGCCTATGCCTATTTCACCTACCGTCCGGACAAGAATCTTACAGAAGTAGCGGAGAAGCGGCTGTCCGCTATCCGGGACTTTGCAGAGTTCGGCTCGGGCTTCAAGATCGCCATGCGTGATCTGGAGATCCGGGGCGCAGGCAATCTGCTGGGTGCGGAACAATCCGGTCATATGATGAGCGTGGGCTATGATATGTATCTGAAGCTGTTAGACGAAGCGGTTCTGGAGGAGCGAGGCGAAAAGGCCAAGGAGCCGGATTGCACTGCTGACCTGAATGTGACCGCCAATGTGGATAAGGACTATGTAGCTCGGGGCGAAGAACGGATGGACCTGTACCGACGCATGGCCGCGATCCGTTCCCAGGAAGATGCCGATGATCTGCTGGATGAGATCGTTGACCGCTACGGAGAACCGCCCAAAGGTGTGCTCAATTTGGTTGAGATCGCGCTGCTGCGGGCCAATGCCCGGAATGTGGGCATCTGCGACATTCGGCAGAAGGCTTCCGAGGTGCAGTTCACCATGACAAACCTCAATTTCGAGGCCATCACAAACCTGTGCAACGACCCGGATTACAAGAACCGGGTACAGCTCATTGCCTCCGCCAAGGAGCCCACGATGCGGCTGCGCCTTGCGCCGGGTGTGGATAGCCTGCGGCAATCCAAAGCCCTTATCGAGCGGTACAAAAAATGTATTCCTGTATAAAGAAAATGCGTGCTGAAAGGGCAACACTCCATAAGAAAGTATTGGTTTTGAACGGTTCTTTTTCCGCTTAACTGCATAAAAAATTCCCGAAATGCGTCAGCATTCCGGGAATTTTGTTATTTGTTAATCAAAAAAATTACCACTTCAAAACTGCGCAGCACCCGAAAATGGTGAGATTTTCTGCCAGCCAAGGCAAAAAGCGCAGAAATACTTTGTGTATTTCGAGCATTTTTAACGCCGAATGGCGGGAAATTACGCCGTTTTTTCGGGCATTACTTCCTTATGGAGCGTTACCCAAAGCACGCATTTTCTATTTTGATTTGATATCCAAATGATAATCGATAACACCGGCGGCGGATTGCTCCACGCTGATATTATAGCTTAGGTCGATCGTTCCACCGTCTTCTGTGAGATCAGATTCCACACGGGTAGCGCATACAGTCATCATCAAAGCGCCAAACTCCATTCGGTACAAAGAGTCCTGGCTCACGCCCTCCTTGAACACCATTTGGGAGCTAAGCTTACCTGTACGGGTAAGGGTTACGGTGTCCCCCTTCACAAAAAATGTGGTTTCCACACCGGAAAGGCCCGTCAAGTCACTTTCAGCATAGGTGATCTTCCAGCCGCCATCCACATCCTCCAGGATACCTTCCGTCACCAGTTCGATGTTCTCCGGATCCTGGTCCATATAGCTTTGCGTTCCCTTCACAGAAAGCATAACTTGTTTTTTCATTTTACGCCTCCATTGCAAGCTGCAAAAGCCGGTCGATCAGTTCATTATAAGGAATGCCACTGGCCACGAACAACTTGGGGTACATAGAAATCGAGGTAAATCCGGGAATGGTGTTGATCTCATTGAACACTACCCGGTTATCGGCATAAGTGACAAAGAAGTCCACACGGCTCATGCCTTGGCAACCAATGGCGGTATAGACCCGCACGGCCTGCTGGCGAAGCTCCTCGGCAATCTCCGCAGGGATCCGGGCCGGGATATAGGCCACAGAAGTATCGGAAATATATTTGGCATCATAATCATAAAACTCTGCACCGGAGTCGATCTCGCCAACCTCAGAGGCTACCGGGGTCTCGTTACCCATCACGGCCACTTCCACTTCGTGGCCGTCGATAAACTCCTCCACCAGGATCTTTTCATCATAAATACCGGCGGACAGGAGTGCGTCCCTCAGTTCTTCACGATTATTGGCCTTGGACACACCCACAGAAGAGCCAGTGCCGGCAGGCTTTACGAATACGGGGTATGGGAACTTACTCTCCACTGTGTCCAAAATATCGTCCATACGGTTTTGCAGTTCGCTGTTGCGCACCAAAAGCCACTTAGCCTGAGTAATGCCTGCATTGTCCGCAACAAGCTTGGTAAGGGTCTTATCCATAGCCACAGCAGATGCAGAGATATGGGGGCCTACATAGGGAATGCCGGCAAGCTGCAGCAGGCCCTGGATAGCACCGTCCTCGCCGTTTTCACCGTGGATAACCGGAAATACCACATCGATCTGCTCCCGGACCACACTGTCACCTTCAAAGCTCAGCAGACCCTGACCCCGGACCGGAGAAATCGCCGCAGGACGGTTATTGGGGTGATCCTGCCACTGGCCGGTGGGCAGAAGAGAATAATCTGCGCCGCCGTAGAGCAGCCAGTTTCCCTCCTTGGTAATGCCCACAGGGAAGATATTATATTTTTCCGGGTCCATATTGTTCAGCACCGATTCAGCCGAACGCAGAGATACCTCATGCTCGGGGCTGATGCCGCCAAACAGGACACAAACATTCAACTTCATTTCTATCGCCTCGTTATTCTGATTTCAGCAGGGCTTCGCCGGCCCGGAAAATATCACCCGCGCCTACGGTCAGCACCACATCGCCCTCCCGGACATTCTCCCGGAGATAAGCTGTTACCTCCGGCAGAGTCTCGCAATACTGAGAGCCGGGGATCTCCGCCTGCAGGTCCTTGGAAGAAATACCGAAACGGTTCTGCTCTCTGGCAGCATAGATCTCCGCCAGCACCACTAAGTCCGCCTTTTTCAGTTCCCGGACAAAATCCTTGAACAAGGCCTTGGTGCGGGTATAGGTATGGGGCTGGAATGCCACAACCAGGCGCTTATAATCCAAGGTGCGCACTGCCTCGATGGTAGCGCAAAGCTCATCGGGATGGTGGGCATAATCGTCATAAACATCCGCACCGTTATACTTGCCCTTGTACTGCATACGGCGCTCTGCACCGGTAAAGGTAGCGATACCTCTTGCTGCCGTTTCGCCGGGAATGCCCAGCATCCAGGCAGCGCCGATGGCTGCCAAAGCATTGAGGGCATTGTGGCGACCGATCACCTGCAAGTCTAAATGGCAATAAAACTCGCCGTCACAGGTCACATCCATATGCCGCCAGTCGGAGATGTGCTCAGCGCGAATCCGGTTGCTTTCTTTCAAGCCGAAGCTGACATAGTCTGTTCCCTTCAGTGCTTCCACCACATTGGGGTCATCGCCGTTAGCAAGCACGCCATTGGTAGAAAGACCCGCAAAGGCCCGAAAGGACTTCTGCACATCGGCAAGGTCCTTGAAATAATCTAAGTGGTCAGCCTCAATATTCAGTACCACAGCCAAGGTGGGGCTGAAGTTCAAGAAGGAATCGCAGTATTCGCAGCTTTCCAGCACAATGGTATCGCCCTCGCCTACCCGGTGACCTGCACGCAGCAG
This sequence comes from Oscillospiraceae bacterium, assembly GCA_017452505.1. GTDB lineage: Bacteria > Bacillota > Clostridia > Oscillospirales > Oscillospiraceae > Faecousia. The sequence continues at coordinate 15,205 of JAFTMI010000056.1, read as the reverse complement.
AGGCAGGTAGCCACCGATCATCACAGTGGGGTCCCACTGGGCCTCCATAAGGATATGGGTCATCATAGAGGTGGTGGTGGTTTTGCCGTGAGTACCGGAAATGCAGACAGCGTTCTTATACTCCCGCATAATCACGCCCCAAGCCTGAGCCCGTTCAAACACAGGGATACCGGCACTGCGGGCAGCCGCGATCTCCGGGTTATCGTTATGGACAGCAGCGGTACGGATCACACAATCCGCTCCCTGGATATTCTCGCCCTGGTGACCGATGTGTACGGTAATGCCTTTGTCTGTCAGCTCCTGGGTGGACGCAGACAGGCTCATATCCGAACCGGTCACGACCATACCCATTCCCTGGAGCACAAGGCCCAAGGGGCGCATGGAAACGCCACCAATGCCAATCAGGTGAATATGGCGGCCCGGCTGGAGATAGCCGCGCAGCTCTTCAATTCTGTTATTCATTGAGGTTCCCCTCCCGAAATAAATTCGCCTTTAACTTATACAGTATATACCATTTTAGCCTTATTTACAACTACTATTTTCCGACAGTCGATAGAACCGCAGGTGCAGCCAAAGCATCCACAAGGAAAAACCCAGGAGCACCAACGGCATACTGCCCATCCCCGCCCAATCCGCAAAAATGCCGAAGATTGGGGGTAAAAAGCATGTGCCTGCATAGAAGCTTGCCATTTCCACACCAATCACAGCCTGGCTCCGGGACATGCCATATTGCGCGGGGGTAGCGTGGATAAGGCATGGGAAAATAGGGGCGCAGCCCACGCCCATAACCATAAATCCGATGATGCAAAGGATTTCTATGCGGAACAGCACCATCATCAGAAGGCCGCAAATCACCAGGCTCATACCCATATAGGCCATCTGCTTATCATTAAACTTCAGCGTCACAAAACCGCTGACCGCTCTGCCGGCGGTAATGCCTAAGTAGAACATTGCCGCAAGACTTGCTGCCCGCTCTTCGCCTATCCCTAAGTGCAGTACCAGGTAGCTGCTGGCCCAATGACCGGCAATTGCCTCAATAGCACCATAGCACAGGAAGATCAGCACCACTTCCCTAACCCCGGGCAGTGCGAAAACCTGCCGAAAAGTCAAGTGAGAATGTTCCTCCGCCTTCTCCCCTGACACAGACTTCCATTTGGGAATACTCAGCAGCATAACGGCAGTCAGAACCACCTGGAAGATAGCAATATACAGATAGCCTTTATTCCAGCTTTGGCCGGCAGTTAGGACAGCGCCCATCACATATGGTCCGATGGCTGCACCTACGCCCCACATACAGTGCAGCCAGCTCATATGGCGGCTGGCATAGTGGTTGGCTGCGTAGTTATTAAGGCTCGCATCCACACAGCCTGCACCCAAACCATAAGGCACAGCCCAAACACACAGTAGCCAGAAATTTCCGGTAAAAGCAAAGCCCAACAGGCCTACAGCAGTCAGCGCAACACTCACAGCTGTCACCTTACCGGTCCCAAAGCGGCTTACCATCCGGTCGGTGAGCAAGCTGGATACCACCGTAAACCCGGAAATCAGCAAAGACACCAACCCCATATAGGACAAAGGCACCCCAAATTCTCCGGACATAATAGGCCAGGCAGAGCCTAACAGCGCATCGGGAAGGCCCAGGCTGATAAAAGCAAGGTAGATTAAAAGCAGCAAAAAATGGACCATACATAATCCTCCGTTCTTCTGCCCTATTTATATCACATTTTCCACAAAAAGTAAACGCAGGTAAAAGGCATTACCTGCGTATATTGTTATATGTAAACAAAAACCTCTTTTGTCAATGACAAAAGAGGTTTTTTCTGGAGCGGGTGACGAGGCTCGAACTCGCTACCTCCACCTTGGCAAGGTGGCGCTCTACCAGATGAGCTACACCCGCGGAACAAGAGGTATTATAGCAGATTTTTCGCAGAAGTCAATACCTTTTTTCGAAAATTCTGCCACCTCTTGAAAATATTTATATCCCCCAGTCAAACGCTTTGCGTTTGCCAGCCCCCTTTAGGCAAGGGGGCCTTTACAGGGAATCCTTGGAATAGCGGGAGAAGCCGTCGCCCAAAACCTGGTGGGCCTCCTGCATGATCACAAAGGCTGCAGGGTCTACTTCCATCACAAGCCGTTTCAGATCAGATACCTGGTGACGCTTGACGGCAGTGAGCACCACCATCATCTCCTCCCGGGTATAAGAACCTTCACCGTGGAGGTAGGTTGCGCCACGATCCAACTGTTTCTCAATCTGCAGCGCCACTTCCTCGTGTTTCTTGGTGATGATCAATGCCACCTTGGAATAGTCAAAATGGTATACCACAGCATCCACAATTTTTCCGGAAACCAAGCTGGCAATGCCGCTGTACAGGGCGATGGAAAAGTTCCTGAACACCACCGCTGCAATAATGATAACACAGGCATCAAAACAAATACTGATCGTACCGATAGGAACATTCTGATACTTCCGTTTCAGCAGCCGCACAGCAATGTCAGAGCCGCCTGTGGATGCGCCGGACAAGAATGCCAGCCCCAAACCCAGGCCACAGATCGTGCCGCCGTAGAGTGCCGAGAGCAGCGGGTCTTTCGTTGCCACCGGCAAGAATGCAAACAGGTCTATAAACACGGAGCTAAGACCCATACCGATGAGAGAACCGATAAAGAATTTCCTGCCGATCTTAAAGCCACTGACAATAAACAGGGGTGCATTCATCAGCGCAATAAAAACACCCACACTACCAAAACCCAATACCCGGTACAGCACCATCGCCAAACCGGACAGGCCGCCGGCATTTAAGTCATTGGGCATCAAAAACAGATTAAATCCAACAGCAAACACTGCACAGCCTGCCACAAGCTCCAGTAGCTCAACTACAGGCCGCAATTTCTTATTCATAGTTCCTCCTAAACATCAAAGCTGATTTGCTTTTCCTGGGAATCCTCTTCCTTGATAATCGCGCCTGCAGTGGGAATGGTCTTATTCCGGTAGCGGGAGGCATTGGTAATACCACTCTCCTCCAAGGGGCGCACAGCGGAAAGCTGGGCTTTCTTCTTCAGGCTCATCACCGCCACACCGATGGTATTACGGGTGGTCTTGGGCGTAAGCTGGGCTGTGGAAACAATGGCTGCCCGGTTATCGGAAGAATAGAGAACAACCTGCTTGTCCTCGTCGATCACCATCGCAGAAATTAGCGGGCTCTTGTCCGAGAAAGCAGCGGTCAAGCGGCGGCGGTTTGTTTTGGTTTCATAGGCAGACAACGGCACTTTTGCGCCCTTGCCGTTTTCAAAGAAGAACAGGACAAAGCCCTTGTAATCCCCGGGAAGCAACACCTGCAGGACCGTTTCGCCGGGGTCCATACCCAATTTCTGGGGCAGGTAATCGCCAAGCTGAGAGGCCTTGCCGTCCTCAAAATCGGACAGGCGGGTCTTATAGCACTGGCACAGGCTGGTGAACACCAGCAGCTCCGCCTTATTAGAGGTTTCCCGGGAGAAGGACAGACTATCCCCTTCCTTGAATTTTTGTTCGCCGGACATACGCAGGCTCTGGGGGGTGATCTTCTTCAGATAACCCTCCTTGGACACAAAGACAGTCACAGGATAATCGGGGATCTGCTCATCCTCGTCATCCACCTGGATCTCGGCAGTTTCATAGATGATCTCGGTCTTTCTGGGCTTGCCGTACTTTTCAGATACCTGCTGCAGCTCCTTGATGATAACATTTTTTAGCTTCCGGTGGCTGTTTAAGGTATCCTGCAGGTCGGCGATCTCCTTTTCCAGGTCGCCGATAGCCTTGGTCTGCTTGAGGATGTATTCCTTGTTTATATTACGCAGCTTGATTTCCGCCACATAATTGGCCTGGATCTCATCGATACCGAAGCCGATCATCAAATTGGGAACAACTTCGTTTTCCAATTCGGTTTCCCGGATAATGCGGATAGCCTTGTCAATATCCAGCAGGATCCGCTCCAGGCCTTTCAGCAGGTGGAGGCGGTCTTCCTTCTTCTGAATCTGGAAGAACAGGCGGCGCTTCACACAATCCGTGCGCCAGGCAGTCCACTCCTCCAAAATCTCGCCAATACCCATAACCCGGGGCATACCGGCAATGAGGATATTAAAGTTACAAGCGAAGCTATCCTGCAAGGGAGTCATACGGAAAAGCTTCTGCATCAGCTTTTCCGGCTCTACGCCACGCTTTAAGTCAATGGTCAGCTTCAAGCCGCCCAGGTCGGTTTCGTCACGCATATCGGCGATCTCTTTGATCTTGCCTGCCTTGATCAGCTCCGCCACCTTATCCATAACGGCTTCGCTGGTGGTGGAATACGGGATTTCCGTAATTTCGATCACATTGTCGCCCTTCACATAGTTCCACTTGGCACGAAGCTTGAAGCTGCCACGGCCGGTGGAATAGATCTCCCGGGTTGTGGTCTCGTCAAACAGCAGCTCTGCGCCGGTGGAGAAGTCGGGGCCGGGCAGTGTGGACAGGATATCGTGGTCAGGGTTATTCATTAATGCGATGGTGGTATCGCACACTTCTTTCAAATTGAAAGAACAGATATTGCTGGCCATACCGACAGCAATGCCTTGGTTTGCAGACACCAGCACATTGGGGAATGTGGTGGGCAGCAAACTGGGTTCTTTCATGGTAGCATCGTAGTTATCCACCATATCCACGGTATCGGAATCGATATCCCGGAACAGCTCGTTACAGAAGCTTTCCAGCTTGGCCTCGGTATAACGGGAGGCTGCATAGGCCATATCCCGGGAATAGACCTTACCGAAGTTACCCTTGGAATCCACAAAGGGGTGAAGCAAGGTCTCGTTGCCACGGGCAAGACGGACCATGGTTTCATAGATGGCTGCGTCGCCGTGGGGATTTAAGCGCATAGTCTGGCCTACGATGTTGGCGGATTTGGTTCTGCCGCCGTTCAGCAGGCCCATTTTATACATAGTATAGAGCAATTTGCGGTGGGAGGGCTTAAAGCCGTCGATCTCCGGAATGGCTCGGGAGACGATCACCGACATGGCATAGGGCATATAGTTGATCTCCAGGGTTTCGGAGATCGCCTGCTCCGTAGTGGAACCAACAAGGCCCATAATGTTATCGGTATTGATTTTTGCTTTGCTCTTTTCAGGTTCTTTCTTCTTTCGTGCCATTGTTGCACTCCTTTAAGAAATATCGGCCTGTTCCAAATACTTGGCGCCGTTTTCTGCAATAAAATTCTTTCTTTCGTTCAGTGCGTCACCTAACAGCACATCAAAATAGTGGGAGGTGCGCTCTGCGTCCTCGGGCATCACCTTGATGAGCCGGCGGGTTTCCGGGTTCATAGTGGTCATCCACATCATCTCCGGGTCATTTTCACCAAGACCCTTGGAGCGCTGGATGGTAACCTTTTTGCCCTCTAAGTCTTTGAGTATCTTCACCTTTTCCTGCTCATTGTAGGCAAACCAGGTCTTTTCCTTATAGGTGATCTCAAAAAGCGGAGATTCCGCGATATACACATAGCCGTCCCGGATCAGCTTGGGGCAAAGCCGGTAAAGCATTGTGAGGATCAAAGTGCGGATCTGGAAGCCGTCCACGTCAGCATCGGTACAGATAACCACTTTATTCCAGCGGAGGTTATCAATATCAAAGCTGCTCAGTTCCTTGGCTTTCTTTCCCTCTACTTCTACACCGCAGCCCAGGACCTTCATAAGGTCCGTGATAATGGGAGAGGCAAAAATCTTAACATAATCCGCCTTCAGACAGTTAAGGATCTTACCGCGGACAGGCATAATGCCCTGGAACTCCGCATCCCGGGACAGCTTAACAGAACCCAACGCAGAGTCACCCTCCACGATATACAGCTCCCGGATATTGGTGTCCTTACTGCGGCAATCCACGAATTTCTGCACCCGGTTGGCAATATCCACCTTGGCAGACAGGTTCTTCTTCACATTGGTACGGGTTTTTTCCGCAGATTCACGGGCCCGCTTATTCACCAAAATCTGGTCTGCTGCCCTGTCGGCTTCCTGCTTATTCTCGATAAACCACACCTGGAGCTTGTCCTTGAAGAAAGCGGTCATTGCCTCCTGGGTGAATTTGGAATTGACGGATTTCTTGGTTTGATTCTCAAAACAGCCGATGGTGGAGAAGCAGTTGGTGACGATCACCAAGCTGTCCTGGATATCCTGGAAGATGATCTTGCTCTCATTTTTATTATACTTATTGTTATCGCGCAGGTACTTATCAAAGGCTGCCAAAAAACCGGAACGGACAGCCTTATCGGGGCTGCCGCCATACTCCAGCCAAGAGGAATTATGGTAATACTCCGTATGGCTGAGCTGCTTGGAAAAGCAGAACGATGCTGTGATCTTCAGCTTCATTTCCGGGCGGTTCTCCGCATCACGGCCACGGCGTTCCGTTTCCCAGTACACGGGCATTGTGAATGCGTTATCCCCTACCAACTCTTCAATATACTGGCGGATGCCATCGTTATAGCAATATTCCTCCGTTTCAAAGCGGCTTCCTACCTGGTTGCGGAACTTAAAGGTGATGCCGGGGTTCACGACAGCCTGGCGTTTTAACACATCCCGGTAGTACTCAGCAGGGATATTGATATCGGTAAACACCTGCTTGTCCGGTTTCCAATGGAAGACAGAACCGGTCTTCTTGCCCCGGTCAGTGGGTTCTTTCTTGAGGCCGCCCTTATTTCTGCCCTTTTCGAAGTGCAGGTCGTAGCGGAAGCCGTCACGGCGGATGGTTGCATCAAAAAATTCAGATGCGTACTGGGTGGCGCAGGAACCCAGGCCATTCAGACCCAGGGAGTACTCATAGTTCTCGCCGTTTTCGCCGTACTTACCGCCGGCATACATTTCGCAGAACACCAGTTCCCAGTTGTAGCGTTTTTCTTTTTCGTTATAGTCCACGGGACAGCCACGGCCAAAGTCCTCCACCTCAACAGAGAGGTCTTCATACCGGGTAACGATGACAGTATCACCGTGACCCTCACGGGCCTCGTCAATGGCGTTGGAGAGGATCTCAAAAACCGCGTGCTTACAGCCTTCTAAGTCATCAGAACCGAAGATGACTGCCGGGCGTTTCCGGACACGCTCCTCTCCCTTCAGCATGGATATGCTGGAGTTTCCGTATTGTTCATTTCTTGCAGTAGCCATAAAATCATTACCTGCCGAATTACATAGTTTTACCAAGTTATTATACGCTTTTTGTGCTGTAAAGTCAACCACAACTACAATATATTGTGTTTTCCGGGGGTTCGCAATTCATAGAGATTGCCACGCATCGGATTTTTTGTAATACAGTTCTATCTGTCAGCCTTGGGACATACTCTGTGGTAAAAGGAGGCTGGAAACTATGTATGCAAGCATCGCTGCCCGAACCGGCGGCAATATTTATATCGGTGTGGTGGGGCCGGTCCGAACAGGCAAATCCACCCTGATCAAACGGATCATGGAACAAATGGTGATTCCCAATATTCACGAGCCCTATCGCAAGGAACGGGCCCGGGATGAGCTGCCCCAAAGTGGCTCCGGACGAACCATTATGACCAGCGAGCCCAAATTCGTTCCGGAGGAGGCTGTGGAGATCTCCCCCGACGGCACCACCCGGCTGCGGGTACGGATGATCGATTCCGTAGGCTATATGGTAGAGGGCGCTATGGGCATTGAGGAAGACGGCTCACCCCGGATGGTGACAACTCCCTGGTTTGATTATGAAATTCCCATGACCGATGCGGCGGAGCTGGGTACGGCCAAGGTGATGCAGGAGCATTGCACCATTGGACTGGTAGTCACCACTGACGGAACTGTCACCGATATTCCCCGCAGCGATTATGTGGAGGCGGAGAAGCGGGCCATCCGGGATATGCAAAAAACCGGCAAGCCTTTCCTAGTAATAATCAATAGCCAGCAGCCGGACGGTGATGCCGCCAAAGCGGTACGCCGGAAGATCCGGGAGGAATTTGGCATGGATGCTATGATCGCAGATTGCCAAACATTGGATGCCGATGACATCAAAGAACTGCTGAAGCAGCTGCTGTACAGCTTCCCTATGCAGGCTTTGCACATCCATATGCCCCGTTGGTTGGATGCTTTGGAGGCTGACCATCCTGTAAAAGCCTCTTTGTATGAAGCACTGCTGCGCTATTTCTCGGAGATAACCACCCTTGCACAAGCTGACGAGGTTTTGGGTGGGCTGCGGACTTTGGATGCAGTGCAGGATTATTCCCTGCGGAATATTGATCTGGCCACCGGCACGGTTTGCTGCAGCCTCAGCTTCCCGGAAGAACTATTCTACCAGATCCTCAGCAGCAAGGCAGGTATCCCTATTGAGAATGATGCCCAGCTTTTGTCGTTACTTACAGAGCTTTCCCAGGCAAAAGCGGAATATGACAAGATTTCCGATGCCCTGTCTTCTGCCAAGGCTACCGGCTACGGCATCGTCATGCCCGATGCGGAGCAAATGACTTTGGAAGCGCCGGAGGTGGTCCGCAAGGGCGGCGCATTCGGGGTAAAGCTGAAAGCAGGTGCGCCCTCCATTCATATGATCCGGGTGGATATTGACACCGAGATCAGTCCTATGGTGGGTGGCGAACAGCAATCCCAGGATCTTATCACCTATCTTTCCTCTGAAGACCCGGATAAGCTGTGGCAGAGTAATATTTTCGGCAGATCTGTTTATGATCTGATCCAGGACGGCCTGACCTCCAAGCTCATTCGTACCCCCTCCGATGTACAGGAAAAATTCCGCGGTACTTTGTCCCGGGTGGTAAACGAAGGGGCAAACGGTTTGATTTGTTTGATTATTTAATTACCGCAAAAAGGCAATGCCCAACGGCATTGCCTTTTCGTTATGCATCCATGCATCATTGACAATGATCATAGCATTTGGTAGAATATTATTGTACAATCCACCATAGCCATATTTTCAAGACAAGGAGGATGTATATGAAAAGAACACTCGCTTGGTTGCTAACCGTCTGCGTTTTTCTTTCTATGACGGCCTGCAGCAGTAAACAAGGCGATCCTATAAGCAACAGTACACCTACAGAAGCAGCTACTGACAGCACTATTTCTACCCCAACCCCTACTACACCCAGCAAAGCAATCCAACATCGTACACTCGTTGATTTAGGGCTGTTCTATTCCCCGGAAGCGTATGCAAAAGTTCTTGAAGATTTCGCCTTGCCGGAAGAATCCAATACACCCTTAGATATTCCTATTTATTATGAAGACGATTTGTTGTTTCACAGGGATAATCACTTTACCCTTACCCGTGATTTATCTTCCCTCAGCAAGCATCCAATGCATACAAGCGGTGAATCCTATTATGCTATTACGACACTGAAAGAACTGCCTACCGTATTGCGGGTGCGCACTGATGGTTCTGCCTATGCAGTATATGACACAGATACTGGATACCGATTCTATTTATTCTTTGATAAAACGCGGCCAATATTAACCGGTTACCCAATTGTAATCAACAAAAGCAAGATGCTGTCATACAGTGACTTTAAGGATATACAAGTTGGTGATCCTATTGAGAAAGTTGAACTAATTGACGATGTTGCAAGTCTTCACAAAAAGCAGCTTGCGTTACAGGACTTTATTAATTCAATATATTACGAAAACTGTGCCAAAAACGGTTATCCGGTTTCGTCGATCCACTATCTGAAAGACGGAATATTACAATTCGAGTATCTAATGCCGGAGGAAAAAGGGAAACTAATCATCTCTAGAATTAATTTGTATCAAGATTTTGTAATTCCGACTGTAGATGGCGAAATGACCAGCCACAAAATTAAAAACATCGACTTACCTGTCAGTTAAATAATTCACTACCGGGGTCTGCTCAGCAGCCCCCGGTTTTCTTTGTGGGTTGATATTGCTATTTTGCATTTTTCTCTTTACCTTAGGATGGTTTTGTGGTATAATATCTAAAAATTTTGCACTCAGAGGATATTACTATGAAATTAAAGCAAACCTCCTATCGCAACTGGCTCTACACCGCTTTGTCATTCCTCATTCCCTTTATTACGATGACAACGGTTTTGTTTGTAAACGGCTATGCCCCCTTCGGAAAAGATACCTTGCTTTACTCCGATATGTACCACCAGTACTTCCCGTTTTTTAAGGAATTCCGCAGAGTTCTGCTGTCCGGTGAGTCTTTGGTTTACAACTGGAGCGTAGGTTTGGGATTGGATTATTTAGGTCTCATTTCCTATTATTTGGCATCGCCGCTGTATCTTTTGGGTGTTCTCATTCCGGATGCAGCTGTATTGGACTATTTCTCCATGCTGATGCCCATCAAGCTGGGCCTTGCCGGTATGTTCTTCGGCATCTTCCTGCAAAAGATCTTCAACAAGCGTGACCTGTCCGTTCCCGTATTCAGCGCTTTCTATGCCACCTGCGCCTGGGCGTTGGGTTATCAATGGAACATCATGTGGCTGGACACCTTCGCATTGCTCCCTCTGGTAATGCTGGGTATGGTAAGCCTGCTGCGGGATAAGAAGTTTATTCTGTACACCGTTACCTTGTTTCTCTCCATCGGCATCAACTATTATATTGGCTTCTTTACCTGCATTTTTGTGCTGCTGACCTTCTTCTGCTACGAATTCTGCCGTTGTGAAAGCAGAGAGCGGTTCTTAAAAGACTTTGTCCGCATTGCAGTGTTCTCGGTGATTGCCATTGGCATGACCGCTTTCTTGACGATTCCCGCTTTGGCTGCCCTGCAGACCACCCAATCCAGTGTAAATTCCTTCCCCACAGAATTCCGGTTAAATATGGACAACTACTGGAATCCCACCATTTGGGGCTTGATGGACTCTATGAGCCAGGTGGCCGGCAATATGAACGGCGGCTACGAGCCCACCTACAAGGAAGGCCTCCCCAATGTGTACTGCGGTGTGTTTGCCACCGCCCTGGGTGTCCTCTATTTGTTCAACTCTCAGATCCGCAAGCGGGATAAGGTATGCGCCGCCGGTCTTCTGCTGTTCATCAACATGAGCTTTGCCATCCGGTGGCTGGATTATATTTGGCACGGATTCCACTTCACCAATATGATCCCCTACCGGTTCAGTTTCCTGTACAGCTTTGTCCTGCTGTATATGGCCTATTCCGCCTGGGCAAATCGCAAGCATTTTAAGCTTTGGCATATTGCTCTGTCTGCCGTTTGTGGCATTGCCATTATGTTCTGCTACAAGGACATCAAGGCCGAGGGCTTCCTTGCTTATAATTTGGGTTTGCTGGCACTGTATATAGTTGTGTTGGTATTCCAGCATAAAAACAACAAGCCCATCCCCTCCGGTACTAAGGGCGCTGTTGCAGCGCTGTCCAAACAGAAAACCTTAAAAGCCGTTGGCACCTTGGCTTTCCTGTGCATTATGGTGGGTGAGCTGGTTCTGAATGTGATCACCTTCGGCACTACATTCCCCTCTACCAACAATCCCCAAATGCCTGTTGGTCCCAATGATGCCAGCAGCATTATCGACTATATGTATGAGCGGGAACAGGACAACGCCTTCTTCCGCACTGAGTGCACTGATGGCAAGACTCTCAATGACGGCGCACTGTACGGCTACCACGGCATCACCGCATTTACCAGTTCCGCCAATGTGAATGTGACCCGCTTTATGGTTGCTTTGGGCTTCAGTGGCAAAGACACCTACAACCGTTACAGCTACGGAGAATCCTCCCCCGTTTCCAATCTGTTCCTGAATCTGAAATATATGATCGAACGGGACGGCAAAGTAAAGGAAAACCCCTATTTTCATGATGTTTATTCCGCCGGAAAGGTGCATTTATTAGAAAACAACGCCTATCTCCCCCTGGGTTTCCTGGCGGATCCTCAGTTGGCAGATGTAGATTTTGATTACACCGGCGATCCGTTCCAATTCCAAAACAAGTTGCTATCCGCTGCATCGGGCATTGACAAACCTGTTTGGTCCACAATGGAAGACCTGGAGATATACCCGCCTGCTTCCGGTCCTGAGGTCACTCCCGACATTAACAACAAATTTGCCTGTTCCTACGACAATTCCAACAACGAATCCAGCAGTCATATCGTCTACAAATTCACCGCCCAGGACGAGGGTTTGGTTTGTATGTATATTGATCGCTCTGAGGAAAATGATTACTCCTTCTGGCACAGCGACTACAAAGATTATCTTTCTGTATCCGGCTACAGCCTGCCGATCATGTCCTCGGTTTGCGCCGTAAAGCCCGGTGATGAAGTCAGTGTTTGGCTGAATGTCGCCGAAGAAGAAACCGGCGATGCCAAGGTCTATGCTGCTGTTTTGAACGAGGAATTCTTCCGGGAGCATTATGACAAGCTGGCAGAATCTACTCTGGACATTACCCATTTCAGCAACACCAACATTGAAGGCACCATCACCGCGAAGGAAGATGGTCTGATGTACACCTCCATCCCCCAGAATGGCAACTGGGAGGCCCTGGTGGACGGAAAGCCCGCCGAGATCCTAACCGTCGGCAACGCAATGGTAAGCGTAATGATCCCCCAGGGCGACCACACCGTACAGTTCGTGTACAAAAACAAGGCCCTCACCTTGGGCGCAGCTGTAGCGATTGTTTCTACCTTAGCCCTTGTAGGCGCTGCAGTCGTTCTGTACAACCCCAAGCTAATGAAAAAATTCCGCAAGAAGGAACAATAACAAAACTGGCGTGCTGCTAAGCACGCCAGTTGTTTATTTCAAAAGCTTAATATGTCCAAAGGTGGGAATGGGTTTTTCCTTTCCACGGATAACATTAAAAATGCCGATTAGCGACAGCACCCCAAACACGCCAACAAAGACCATAAGCATCGTGGTTTCCACCAGCAGGCTCGTAGCCCTGGATGCAGACCACAGAATCTTACTGACAATCACCGTTATGACCAAGAAAATAGTCTCCACAGTAGCCAGCACAAAGCCCTGGTTTGCGTGGTATTTAATAAACTTGGATTCGGTGGAATAAATCATAGGAATCACCGCAAACCAAAACAGATACGAAAGACACGCAGTGAATTTCTTACCTTTTAAATCTTCAGCTTCCGGTATCTCTTGGCTCAATTCATACGTTTCCATAGAAAAACCTCCCAACACTGTCTGGATAGATTATAATATAACAAATAGCGAAAAGCAAGAACAATTCAAAAACTTAACATTTTCGCCACAACTCACAAACGACATCTATTCGATTGTTCTCCATTTCGACGATATTCTTAAATATCTGTCTATTGATTCTACCATTGGTTTCGTATATAGTGAAAGCACAAGGACCGGTACTTAAAATTTTTTCGAGGTGATTACAATGACGAACATCAAAATTGCAGAAATACTGGCCCAATTGCGGACCTCAAAGGGCGTGACACAGGATGATGTGTCAAAAGCCCTAGGCATTTCCAACAAGACCATTTCCAAATGGGAAAACGGAACTTCTTCCCCCGATCTTACTATGCTTGTTGCTCTTGCCGAATACTACAACGTGTCCACCGATACACTTTTGGGACTTTCCGACGATATAAAAAGCATCCCCGTTGCCATTTCCAACACCCTCAGCGGGCTGGAACGAAATGAACTGATCTTAAAAATTTCAGAAATCATATACGGTATCTTTTTTACCGCAATTGGCCACCCCTCCTCCGAGATTGGAAAAACAAACGCAACAACCTCCCCCATTCCTCCGAAGCCGGATGTTGCACCTAGATCAAGTATATCCGTGGAGGAATTTTACGGTTTTGTTGTAAACTCGGACAATGTGAATCTTTCTGTAATGCAGTGGCAGAATCAAGCGGATTTTGCCTGGCTCTTAGCACCTGAAAAACAGGCAAAAATTGTAGAGTTACTCCACTTCCTTGCAGATGCAGATGTTCTAAAGGTAATCTATTTTATCCATAACAGAAGCTATTCCAAGCACTTTACTGCCGATTATGCCGCAAAAAATACAGGTGTTAGAATAGACAGAATTGTTGCGATTCTGGATACTTTCTATGATTTGGGTTTATGTACCAAGTCCACTGCCCATCTAAAAGACGGTGAAACCTTCATTTATGAATCCTTTGGAGATGGTCTACTTTTGTCCATTATTTCCATTGCCTACGAAAAGCTGTGTGGATCAAACAGCTACGGGTATTATTACGGCAGTAGTGGCAAGCTGATTGGAGGTGCAAAACAATGACATTATCTCAAAACATCAAACAGTTCCGTTTGGAAAAGAATCTAACCCAGGAGCAACTGGCCACCAAGTTAGGCATTTCCGGCCAGGCTGTTTCTAAATGGGAGACCAGTGAAACCTATCCGGACGGCTCTATGCTGGTCCCCCTGGCACAGGCGCTTGGCGTATCCTTAGACAGGCTGTTTGGAAACGAAATATATACAATGGAGGATGTTTCCCTTCGTATAAAAAATCTCTTAGCACGCACACCCGTAAAGGACCGTCTGCACATGATTCGGGATCTGGGTTGGCAAATGGAGAAAGGTCTTTTTGGCAGCAGACCTGCATTAGAACTACCTTATTCACCGCAGGAAATACTCCAAAAAAAGTCATCCTCCTATTATCTCAGTGATTACGGTTTCACTCATATTTCCAACGGATTGTCACCCTTCTTTGCGGTATTTCCTGAATACGGTGACAATTTGACCCAGGCTATTGGCGACGGTGAGGAAATACGAAAGATCTTTGAAGCAATGTCTTCACCGGAAATGATGCGAGCGGTGCTTTGGGTTCACCGGCATGAAGAAGAATTTGTCTTTGAACCGGCGCTGATGGGTATGGAGTGTGATTTAGGAGGCGAGGATTTGGACACCGTTCTGGAGTGCCTGCACAACTTAAACCTTGTGCACAAGCTAGATGTGGAGTTGAACGGCGAACAACGGGTTCTTTACAACACCCGTCCCTCTCACAAAGTAATTGCTCTGTTCATTCTAACTCGAGAAATTAATTACAACAATGGCTACTCCTATATGTCCCACCATCGTAATAAACCGTATTTAAAGTAGTCAAACGCTCCGGTCACTCGACCGGAGCGTTCATTCTAAGTGTAGAAAAAGAGCCAGGATTTCTCCTGACTCTTTTGTGTTCGCGTTACCTATCTTCCCGGGCAGTCGCCCGCCAAGTATTGTCGGCGTACATGAGCTTAACTTCTGTGTTCGGGATGGGAACAGGTGGACCCTCATGACAATCAACACGAACTATATATGCCAAAGCTTTTATG
>JAFTMI010000055.1 GCA_017452505.1 Oscillospiraceae bacterium | reverse complement strand
GCCGGTGACATCGATCATGTCGCCTGCAGCGAAGGTGTCAGCCTTAACAACGTCGCCCACATTCAGAGCAGCGGTGTCTTCCAGACGGAACTCCTTCAGGTGCTTCTTTGCCTCAACGCCAGCCTTCTTCAGGTGGCCAGCCTCAGGCTTGCTCAGCTTGGACTCCTTAACGTCCTCGAAGCCGAGCTGGACGGCAACATAGCCGTCGGTCTCAACGGTCTTCACCTGAGTAACGACACAGGGGCCGGCTTCCACTACGGTAACCGGGATCACCTTGCCGCTCTCATCGAAGATCTGGGTCATACCCACTTTCTTGCCGATGATTGCTTTCTGCATTTGGTTTTACTCCTTTTAATTAGGTTATTGGTTGACAGCCCATTGGGTAAGCTTGCCAACATGACCCGTCCGCCCGATGCCAGACAGTGCGGGCAGCGGTAATTCCTATTTATAATGTAGGAATTACAGCTTTATCTCTATCTCAACGCCAGCGGGAAGATCCAGGCTCATCAGAGCCTCAACGGTCTTCTGGTTGGGGTTGAGGATATCGATCAGTCTCTTATGGGTTCTGCGCTCGAACTGCTCACGGCTGTCCTTATACTTATGAACAGCACGAAGGATGGTAACAACTTCCTTCTTGGTGGGCAGGGGGATGGGGCCGGACACAGCAGCGCCGTTGCGCTTCGCGGTGTCGACGATCTTGGCTGCGCTGGCGTCGATCAACTGATGATCGTAAGCCTTCAGCCGAATGCGGATCATTTCCTGGTTTGCCATTGTTTGTTTTCCTCCTAAATTTTCGTACTCAGTTTGCTTGATGTCTGGGTACGGTGAACTGTTGTCCGCGCTACCGTGCGTATCATTCCGAGCCAAGAAAAATGGCCGACCCGAGGCCGACCTTTCCTCTGCCGCAGCGATATACGCAGCGCAAAACAGAAGCAGTTCAGCCGCCCGATGACCGGACATACTCCGCAGAAGTTACCGCTTTTTAGGCGCAATCTCCTGCATCATCGCATCGCACGCGCAGAATGTCCCTACACGCGCTCGATTATGATACCACCATATTAGACAGTTGTCAAGCATTTTTTTGGAAAAAATCACAAAAATTTCACTGCATTTTCGTACATTTCGCAGAATTTATTTTTCGCCCAAAATCCGACACAATATCTTGTGTATATTCCCATTTTCACCCCCATAAAATGTGCCGGGAGGGATATTATGCGTAAAAAGGATATTTGGATCGCTGTGGGCGCTGTGTGCGCCGCTATTGTACTGGGAATCACCCAATTTTGGAATTTGACCGTAGAAACCGGATCCTGGGGGCTTTCTTTCCAAACGGAAGGACAGCCCCCCACCGGCCCGGCAAACACAAAGCAGCTTGAATACTATGATGCTGCCTATTTGGGTAATACCAACGAAAAGGTCATTTACCTCACCTTCGACTCCGGCTACGAAAACGGCAGCACCGCTAAAATCTTAGATGTGCTGAAAAAGCACAACGCCCCCGCCGCTTTCTTCTTGGTGGGCAATTACATAGAGCGCAACGGCGACCTGGTAAGAAGAATGGTAGACGAAGGCCATATTGTGGGCAACCATACTATGCACCACTTTGATATGAGCAAGCTCTCAGAAAAAGAAGCCTTTGCCAAGGAGCTGCAGGATTTGGAAACCCTGTTTAAGGAAACCACCGGCAAAGACCTGCCCAAGTACTACCGGCCACCCCAGGGGATCTACAGCCAGCAGAATTTGCAAATGGCAAAGGACTTGGGTTATAAAACAGTGTTTTGGAGCCTTGCCTATGTGGATTGGCGCAACGACGCCCAGCCCACCAGGGACGAAGCCTTTACCAAGCTCCTGCCCCGCATTCACAACGGCGCGGTGGTACTGCTCCACTCTACCTCCGCAACCAACGCAGAGATCCTGGACGAACTGCTCACAAAATGGGAATCTGCCGGCTACCGCTTCGCCTCCATCGACACGCTGTTTTGATACATATTATAATAATGTATCATTGCCCTTTCCCTCCTTATGTGCTATACTGGGCACATAAGGAGGGATTTTTATGAAATCTCGGAAATTCTATTTGGCCCTGGTGATTTTCAGTCTGGTAGGACAGGTTGCCTGGGTTATGGAGAATATGTACTTTAACGTATTCATCTATAAAATGTTCAACGCCAGCGCAGAGGCTATCTCTGCCATGGTATCCGCCTCTGCCGTGGCCGCAACGGTCACCACCTTGCTGGTAGGCGCATTTTCCGACAAGATCGGCAAGCGAAAGCTGTTTATCTGCGGCGGTTACCTGTGCTGGGGTGTTTCTATTTTGAGTTTTGCGCTGATCCGTATGGATGTGATCAACGCCCTGTTCCCCGCTGCAGCTTCTGCCGCCAGCATTGGTGTGTCACTGGTAATCGTTATGGATTGCGTTATGACCTTCTTTGGTTCTTCTGCCAACGATGCCTGCTTCAACGCCTGGGTCACGGATTCCACCGACGAAACCAACCGGGGCGCTGTGGAGGGCATCAACTCCATGATGCCGTTGCTTGCCATTTTGGTGGTCTTCGGCGGCTTTATGGGGGTGGATCTGAACAAGCAAAGCGGCTGGACGCTGGTATTCCTCGTCATTGGCGCAGTTGTGTTTCTGATGGGCCTTTTGGGCTTCTTCCTCATCGAGGAAAAGAAGCTGGACACCCGGGGTAACGAACATTATTTCGCCAATCTGATCTACGGATTCCGCCCAATGGTTATCCGGGAGAACAAAACCCTGTACATCACCCTGCTGGCTTACAGCGTGTTCGGCATCGCCATCAACATCTTTATGCCATACCTGATCCTGTACTACACTGTCTCCTTGGGTATGGACAACTATGTTCTGCTCTTTGCCCCGGCCATCATTTTGGCCGCTGCCTTTACCTTCTTCTACGGCAAGGTTTACGACCGCAAGGGTTTCCGGATCAGCGTACTGCCTCCTTTGGGGCTGCTGATGGGCGGATTCCTTGTGCTGTTCTTCTTCAAAAACACCGCCTTGGTCTTTGCCGGCACACTGATCATGCTCTGCGGCTACCTTTCCGGTATGGCTGTGTTCGGCGCAATGCTCCGGGATCGCACCCCGGAAAAGAAAGCCGGTATGTTCCAGGGACAGCGGATCATCGGACAGGTACTGATTCCCGGTGTCATCGGCCCGGCCATCGGTGCTTGGGTGCTGCGGAATGCAGATACCATCGTCAATGACGACGGCACTACCTCTTTTGTGCCCAATGAGAATATCTTTTTGGCAGCCTTTGTGGCAGCAGTTTGTATCTTCGGTGTGCTGCTGCCCCTGTTCGGCCTGCTGAAAAAGGAGAAGAAAAATGCTGAATGAACTCTACACCGCCCGGGGCGAAGAAATCACCCAAGCCCCCTGGCAGGAATACCCCCGCCCCCAGTTAAAGCGGAATAGTTATGTAAACCTAAACGGTCTGTGGGGTTTTACTGCCAGCGCAAGCTACGACCTGCCGGAAATATACGACCAGCAGATTTTAGTTCCCTTCTGCCCGGAGTGCCTGCTCAGCGGTATTGATGTTGGTAGTTTTACCGGCAAATGGCTGTTTTACCGCCGAACCTTCTCACTTCCGGAAGGCTTTCGAAAAGATAGGGTGCTGCTGCATATCGGTGCGGCAGACCAAACCGCAAAGATTTATGTAAACCAAAAGTTGGTTAGCGACCATGTTGGCGGCTATGAGACCTTTTCCCTGGACATCACCGCGGCATTGGAAAAGGAGAACGAAATCGTCGTTGCAGTTTACGACGATCTGCGTGACACCCGCCTTCCCTACGGCAAGCAGAGCCTGAAACGGGGCGGTATGTGGTACACCCCTGTGTCCGGCATTTGGCAGACGGTGTGGCTGGAAAGTGTTCCGGAACAATATATTGAGACCTTGGATATCCAGGTAACTTTGGACGCCGCCACTATCACTATCACCCCCACCCTGTCCGGAAGAATCCTGCTGGAGGGCAAGGAATATCCTCTATCTGACGGCAAGGCGGTCATCACCCCGGATAACCCCCGGCATTGGACGCCGGAAGACCCCTATTTGTACCACTTCTCCATAGAAACGGAATTCGACCGGGTAGAAAGCTATTTTGCCCTGCGAACCGTGGAAACCAAAAAGATAAACGGCATCCCCCGGCTGTGCCTCAACGGCAAGCCCTATTTCTTCCACGGCCTGCTGGATCAAGGCTATTGGAGCGACGGCATTTACACCCCCGCCAGCCCCGCCTGTTTTGAGGAAGATATCTTAAAAATGAAAGAACTGGGCTTCAACACCCTGCGCAAGCATATTAAGGTTGAGCCGGAGCTTTTCTACTATGCCTGTGACAAGCTGGGTATGGTGGTTTTCCAGGATATGGTGAACAACGGCGATTATAGCTTTTTCCGGGACACGGCTCTGCCCACCTTCGGCATCCAAAAGCGGAATGACAAGAAGATGCACCGGGACAAAAATACCCGCAAGGCCTTTTTGCATGGAATGGAATCCACCGTCAAGCAGTTGAAGAATCACCCCTGTATCCTCTACTGGACCATCTTCAACGAGGGCTGGGGACAGTTCGACGGCAGTGCCGCTTATGAAAAGCTAAAAAGCTTAGACAGCAGCCGTATCATCGACACCACCTCCGGCTGGTTCCGGGGCACAGAAACCGATGTGGACAGCCGCCATATTTACTTTACCCCCTGGTCTGCGCTGAAACCCTCGGACAAACCCTTGGTGCTCAGCGAGTTCGGCGGCTACGCCTACGCCGTGGAGGGCCACCTGTTCAACCCGGACAAGGCCTACGGCTACAAAACCTGTAAATCCCGGGAGCATTTCCAAACTTCCCTGTCGGAGCTGTATATCACCAAGGTGCTGCCCGCAATCGACCGGGGTTTGTGCGCCGCCATCATCACCCAAGTGTCCGATGTGGAGGATGAGATCAACGGCATGCTCACCTATGACCGCCGGGTGTGCAAGGCTGATGCAGAATCTATGCGGCAAATCGCCACAGCTCTGAAAGACGCTTTTGCAGCCAGCTGTATAGCGCCATCGCCCCAAGACTGAGGGGGATCCATAGCAGAAAAAACCGCAGACATATCTGCCCGTGGAAATTCACGGGCAGATGCCGGTAATCCCAAACCCCGTAATCCCGGTTGAATACAAGCCCTGCCAGCAGTTCGATCATCGTAATGATACCTGCCCCGACAATACCCCGGGCAAGCAGAGGCAGCCTGGGCCGGACGGTATTCAGCTTTCCCAAAAGCAGAAAGCAAGTGCCCCCGGCCAGGAACATACTGAAATGGCTCCACCCCCGCCACAGAAATTCCAGGGCAACATAGCCTGTTCCACCCACAAAAAACAGTGCAATCGGTTTTATAAACCGCATTTTATCACCTCAAAAAGGATTCTTTCCAAAAATTCCCCGGAAAATACGCAAATAATTCTTGACAAACAGACAAACCCTGTGTATAATGACAAGGCTGATTTTCCATAGCGAAAATATGGCGGCGTAACTCAGTTGGTAGAGTAGCCGGTTCATACCCGGTATGTCACCTGTTCGAATCAGGTCGCCGCTACCAGGCCCGTTGGTCAAGCGGTTAAGACACCGCCCTTTCACGGCGGTAACATGGGTTCGATT
>JAFTMI010000008.1 GCA_017452505.1 Oscillospiraceae bacterium | reverse complement strand
ATGTTGTCTATCTCTGTAATGCTGGCAGACGCATAGCCTTTGTAATATGTAAACGAAATTTTCTTCTCACCTGCGGATTCCCCTGCCTCAGTCTTCGCAACAGACATAAAATCGCTGCCATATCCGTTTCTTCTTCCATGCCCTCTGATATAGGCAATCAAGTCATCGGAACTGGGAAACTTTCTCTGTTGCGTCGATTCGGAAGGACTTGTTGAGGCCTCTGTATTAACTGAATTGTTAAGATGATTTTCGGTATGGTCGGTATCAAGCTGCTTTTTTTGACATGCGCATAGGCAAAATAGTAGAACACAAGCAGCTATTAGTGCAACCGGTCGTTGTCCTCTTTTCACGGTATATCTCTCCTTAAAATCAAATAGTCCTTGCTAAATTGCTGACTAATTCACAGTTTAGCGAAATATTCGCTAAACGTCAATAGCGAAAAACTTTCTAAGGTATAATAAGTATATCCTTACAAAGGGTGGTGTGGTTATGTCCTATTACCGCAGAATTCGGGATTTAAGAGAAGACAAGGATCTGTCGCAGGCAAAAATGGGCGAGATTCTTTCCTGTAGTCAAAGAGTGTATAGCAACTACGAGCGGGGTGACATTGATATTCCCACCACAGCACTTTGCAAAATTGCCGATTTTCACAACGTTTCAGTGGATTATTTGTTGGAAAGAATAGATAATCCGAAAGTAAATAAGTAAGAGCAAATCTGCCGTTAGCGGATTTGCTCTTTATTTATTACATTGTCAGATGTGCCAAGGCGTTCACAAGATCGTGCATTTCCCGCTCGGAGCGGACGTTGTGCGCTTTGTTGAGGATCGCTTGCTTTTGATCTTCCGTCATTTTGGAATAGGCATTCATCGCCGGCTCGTTTACCGCTAATGCCATACCAAATCCAATGGGAACTTTGTAGAAATCCATAGTTTTTCTTCTCCTTTTCTTCGTTCTATACCTTCCCCCCGGGGGAAGGTGCCCCTGAAGGGGCGGATGAGGAATTCGGGCAGAAAGCTCACGATTGCTGCATTGTATCAAGCTTCTTCCTGTATCCAACATTTCGCCGTTCCTCACCCGTCTTTTCGCTTCGCAAAAATCCACCCTCCCCCCGGGGGAGGGTATTTAAGCAGCTGCATCTAACATGTTTTCAAGAAAAATGCCGTAACCAGTGGTGGGGTCATTCACCAGCACATGGGTCACCGCGCCTACCAGTTTTCCGTCCTGAATGATTGGCGAGCCGCTCATACCCTGCACGATGCCGCCTGTGGCTTGCAGCAGCGCCGGGTCGGTGACGCGGATCAGCATATTTCTGCCGTTGGGCCGGGTGGCGGGATAAATTTTCACGATCTCCACAGAATATTCCTGTACGGATTCCCCCACAATGGTGGAAAGAATGGTAGCGCTTCCGGTTTTTATTTTGTCAGCGCTGCCCACGGGGATCGCCTCACCGGAACAGGGCGCTTCCATGACGCCGAACACGCCCCGGGCAGTGTTGCGCGACAGGGTGCCGATGGGCATTTGAGATGTCAGCGCGCCCACCAATTGCCCGGGATCGCCGGATCTTCCTTTGCGCACCGAGGCCACCGTTGCCCGGTAGCATTTGCCCTCGGTCATGGCAAGCAGCCCCCCATTGGGATCGTTGACCCCGTGGCCCAGTGTGCCAAAGCGCCGACTTTGGGGGTCATAATAGGTGATGGTGCCGATGCCGGTGACACCTTGTCGCAAGAAGATGCCCAGCTTCGGCCCGTGGGCGGTGATGGCGGGGGTCAATTTGTAGGTGGCGCACTTGTCGCCCCGCTGCACCTGCACCTGCACCGTGCCGCCGCTGGCACGCAGGGCATCGTGTACGTCCTGTGCGCACCGGATCGCTTTGCCGTCGATGGACAAGATCCGGTCACCGGCTTTCAGCCCGGCAGCTTCGGCTGGAGAAACATCATCAAATGCGGCGATGGACACCGTGTCATTTTGCAGCTCCAGCCCCACCACGCGCCCCACGGGGATCAATAGCTGCGTGGCGGCCTGCACCGGCTGGGCCAGCATAAAAATCACAAAAAACGCCGACAGCAGGCGTGTTTTGAAATGTTTCATTTTCTCACTCCTTTCCCTTGCTCTTTTAATATGCCAAAGCGTGATGCGACCTAACCGATGCAAAAGTCGAAAAATAAGGGGCATTGCGGAAAACACGGATTTTCTTGGAAACGGTTGCAAAAAGTGATTGGCTTTAGTAAACTGTACAATATAAAATAAAAGGAGCAAAAAAATGAAACAGGAATTGCTTTTGCAGCAGGTGCGCGCGCTGACACAGGGCGTGCCCCATACCATCGCCAACCTTGCCAATACTGCCGCCGCTATCTGGCAGAATATGGAAAATATCAACTGGGCAGGCTTTTACCTGCTGCAGGGGGATATGCTGGTGCTTGGGCCGTTTCAGGGCAAGCCTGCCTGCATCGAGATTCCTGTAGGCAAGGGCGTGTGCGGCGCCGCGGCAGCGCAGCAAAAGACCCAGCTTGTGAAAAATGTGCACGATTTTCCCGGGCATATCGCCTGCGACAGCGCGTCCAATTCTGAGTTGGTGGTGCCGATTTTTAAAAATGGCAAGGTGTGGGGCGTGCTGGACATCGATTCGCCCCTGATCGGGCGCTTTTCTGAGGAAGATGCCCGCGCTATGGAAGCGCTGGTGCAGATCCTGGAACAAACGCTTGCGCCGTAAATCGCCGCTTGTTTCGGGCGACCAATGGTCGCCCCTACGAGGGGTATCGTTAGAAGCCGTAGGGGCGTGCAATGCACGCCCGCAGACGATTTGCTTTGTGCGGTGGTGCGCGCTATTTACCTATTGACATAATAGGTAAATAGTGCTACTATTTACCTAGAAAGTTACTAGGAGATACTTGGAGGAATCACTATGCAAGTCTACGCAGACAATGCTGCTACTACAAAACTCAGCAGCCTGGCGCTTCAGGCCATGCTGCCTTACTTTGAAAATACCTACGGAAACCCCTCCAGCCTGCACACCATGGGGCAGGAGGCAAAAGAAGCGCTGGAAGCAGCCCGGGCAAAGGTTGCTGCCTGCCTTGGCTGTGACGCCCGGGAGATTTTGTTTACCTCCGGCGGCAGCGAGGCAGACAATCAAGCCATTGTCTCTGCCGCCCGTTACGGCGCGCGCAAAGGCAAAAAGCACATCATTTCCACCGCCTTTGAGCACCACGCGGTGCTGCACACCCTCCACGCGCTGGAAAAAGAGGGCTTTGAAGTCACGCTCCTTGATGTAAAGCAGAATCACAATATCACCGCCCGGCAGGTGGCCGATGCCATTCGGGAGGATACCTGCCTGGTCACCTGTATGTACGCCAACAACGAGATCGGCTCGGTGCTGCCCATTGCCGAGATCGGCGCGATTTGTAAGGCAGCCGGCGTGCCGTTTCATACCGATGCGGTGCAGGCGGCAGGCCATCTGCACATCAATGTGAAAGAGCAGAACATCGACCTGCTGAGCCTTTCCGCCCACAAGTTCCACGGCCCCAAGGGCGTGGGCGCGCTGTATGTGCGCCGTGGCTTCCCCCTGGTCAACCTGATCGAAGGCGGCGCCCAGGAGCGGGGCAAGCGGGCAGGCACGGAAAATATCCCCGGCATCTGCGGCATGGCGGCGGCTCT
>JAFTMI010000054.1 GCA_017452505.1 Oscillospiraceae bacterium | reverse complement strand
TTCACATAGTTATAAAGCCGGGAGATCACTGCTTCTTTTTCGCAATCCTCCACAGCAACCACCAAGTCCTGCGCACCCATATAGCAGGTATAGCGCAGAGCGCCCACACCAACGCAGACGATAGATTTCACCTCTTCGGGAATCTCCACTTCTCTGCCCTTGGAATCAGTGATAATGCGGGTCTTATCCGCAGGCTCAGCAGCCTGCTTGGAACAGCCTGCAAACAGGCTTAGGCAAAGAACAGTTGCCAAGAGTAATGCAAGGATCTTTTTCATACAAATACCTCTT
Source organism: Oscillospiraceae bacterium (assembly GCA_017452505.1). Classification (GTDB taxonomy): domain Bacteria; phylum Bacillota; class Clostridia; order Oscillospirales; family Oscillospiraceae; genus Faecousia. The sequence continues at coordinate 13,571 of JAFTMI010000054.1, read as the reverse complement.
TCTTTTTCCGGCAAGCTATGCTATAATTGCCTTGCCTGCCTTTATTTGACGATTTTGGTCGGCACGCCCCGGTGTAGTGCCAGCTATGCCGGGGCAACCTTATGCCTATTATAGTAACTCCCCCCAACGGGTACAAGCCCGGTGGGGGGATATTTTTTGCGGTTTTTCACATTTTTTGCACCAAAAGCAGCCACGCAAGGCCATAATAGGCAACCACTGCTACCAAGTCATTTATGGTGGTGATCAGCGGTCCGGAAGCCACTGCCGGATCGATGTTCAGCTGCTTGAACAGCAGCGGCACAGCCGTACCAAAAATGCTGGAAAGTCCCATTGAGATCACCAAGGCAATGCCGGTACACACAGACACGGAAAACGCCATCTGCGCCGTTTCTCCCTTCGCCATCAAGTACAGGCCAATCAAGCCAAAAGAAAGCACACCCAGCAGCAATCCGTTACACAGCCCTACCTTCGCCTCTTTGGCCACAAGGGACAGTTTTTGTCTGCCCCTCAGTTGGGAATCCATCAGTACCCGGACCGTAACTGCCAAAGACTGGGTGCCCACATTGCCTGCCATACCCAAAATCAACGTTTGGAAGCAGATGACAACCGTAAGGCTTGCCACTACCTGCTCAAATAAGCCAACCACACCGGATACCAACAATCCCAGGCCCAGCAAGATCACCAGCCAAGGCAGGCGCTTTCTGATGCTTTGTTTCAGCGGCTCCTGCATATCTTCCTCCGCTGTCAAGCCGCCCAGCTTGGCGTAATCATCGCCCATGGCTTCGTCTACCAAATGGGTGATATCCTGAGCAAGCAAAACACCTACCAAACGGTTTTCCCTATCCAGCACCGGGACAGAATCCTCATCACTTTCTATGAGCCGTTCCATACATTCGTCAATCAGCTCATCGGCATATACGAATTGACAGTTCCTTTCGGTGATATCTTCCAACTTGGTGCTTTCCCGTGCGATAATGAGATCTTTTAAGCTGATTGCGCCTACCAGCATATCCTCTTCATCCACCACATAAATGATGGAAATATTATCATTGTCCGCCGCCTGCTTGATAAGCTCCCGCATGGCCTGCTTTACAGGTGTTCCCGCCAAAACAGATACAAAATTCTCCGTCATTTTGCTGCCGATTTCCTGCTCCGGGCCGCCCACAATCATCTCTTCGATGGGATTGAATTTATTTTCCTGTAAAAATTCCTTTCTTCTATCCATTGTCCGTTTGCCTCCTTACTATTGATAGTTTTAGGCAAAAACGGGCACATTGATTCCATACCGCAGAAAAATGGGCGCAAAAATACCATTGTCCTCTGCGGCAAATCACGAACCCGCATTTGCCGGTGCAGTAATGCTTACAGCGGACAATGGTGACAGGTCAGAAAATTACAGACAGCCGCCTATCCGCTATTTGTTTGCAACTACTGCCGCCGTCCATAATTTTCACCTCACTTTTGTATTTTCTGCCTTTCGGCCAATATATTCTATCACAATATCTATAGTTATGCAACTTTAGATTTCGGTAACCAGTTCGGAAAGGGATTTGCGCTTTTTCTCCCGGAGCTTATCCCCTTCTTTGGCATAACCGATGGTGATGACCAGGCGCACAGCGCCGTCAAGACCGCAAATTTCCCGAATCTTATCATCGTCCAGCCAGCCCAAAATACAGGTGGACAGACCTTGAGCGCAGGCTTCAGCGGTGATATAGGCAGCGGCAATGCCGATGTCAATGGAGCGGTAATCGTTGCCCTTGACCTTAGCGCCCAGAGCTGCAGATTTCACATAGGGCATTTCGGAGATCACCAGCAACACAGGGGCATCGGAAGCAAATTTGTTCATACCCATTCCCTGGGTGGCTTTGGCCACCTGCTTGGCTGCTTCTCCACGGCACACTGTAAAGTGGTAGGGCTGACCGTTGCAGGCAGAGGGTGCAATACGGGCAGACTCTAAAATTTCCTTGATTTTTTCTGTCTCCACCGGACGGGCGGAATCATACGCACGGCAGGACTGCCGAGCCTGCGCAATTTCATAAAAATTCATAGAATATCCTCCAATATTTTATGTCACCAATATAACATTTTTTCCTATGCTTTGCAACGGAAAATTTATGGCGGGTGCATCTGCACCCGCCACGGTTTTATTTGGAGATTGTCACACCAGCGACATCGGTCACTGGTTCGCAATGACAATGTGAGATTATTCCAAATTAGGGACGCAGGCCCAGGCCGCCCTCTAAGGTGAGGGTCTCGCCGGTCATATACTTGAGGTCCGGGGAGGTCAGCGCCACGCAGGCTCTGCCGATCTCCAACTCCACATCGCCGAAGTGGCCCATGGGCGGCATATGCACATTGGCCTTGAAGGCTTCCGGGTAGGCATTGGCCCAATTCTCCAGCTGGGCTGTCCATGCCAGGGGGCAGATCACATTCACATTGATACCATCCTTGCCCCACTCGGTAGCTGCCACCCGGGACATACCACGGATACCCTCCTTGGCTGCAGCATAGGCACTCTGTCCGAAATTACCGGACAGGCCCGCACCGGAGGCGAAATTGATCACGCTGCCCTTGGTCTTTGCCAGGTGAGGATAGCAGGCCTTCATATAGTAGAAGGTCGCGTAAAGGCCGGAGTACAATGCAAGGTCGAACTGCTCGGTAGTATGGTCTGCCAAGGTCACACCGGAGGCAGAGGCCTGGGCATTGTTGATCAGAACATCAATGCTGCCAAAGGTTTCTACTGCTTTCAGGACGACCTCCTGCACTACTTTTTCATTGTCAGCGCCGGCACTCACATCCGCCTGGACAGGCAGGACTTTTACGCCGTAGAGCCGTTCCAATTCTTCTTTGGCATCCAAGAGTTTTTGTAAATTGCGGCCGGTGATGACCAGGTTTGCCCCTTCCTTAGCAAAGGCGGTGGCGATGCCGTAGCCGATAGAGCCGCAGCGGCCATCCTTTAAGGTAGCCTTACCGCCGCCGGTAATGATCACGGTCTTTCCATTCAAATGACCCATAAAAACATCTCCTTTATTTTATGATTTGCCCGTCGGGGCTTATGGTTACGATCTGTAAGGGAATATCCTTGCCGCATTGGGCAATGGCCGTCTCAGCAGCATAGGAAAGGCCGCCGCAGCAAGGCACGGTCATTCGCGTCAGCGTTACAGATCGGATATCGTTATTTTGCAAAATTGCAGTGAGCTTATCGCTATAGTTTACCCCGTCCAACTTAGGGCATCCCACCAATGTAACGCGGCCGTTGATAAAATCCCGGTGGAAATTGCCGTAAGCAAAAGCGGTACAGTCGGCAGCGATCAGCAGGTCGGCATCTGCAAAGTACGGCGCAGTCACCGGGGCAAGCTTGATCTGCACCGGGAAATTTTGCAGGCAATTCGGCGCATCTGCGGCAGCTTTCACTGCCTTGATTTTTTGCACTGCAGCTTCGTTATAGGCCGGGGCTTCTCTTACTTCAAAAGTAATGGCTTTCATCGGACAGGCCGGCAAGCAATCACCCAAGCCATCGCAATAGTCCTCCCGGAGGAGCTTGGCTTTGCCATTCACCATTCCGATCGCCCCTTCATGGCAGGCAGTGGCGCAAAGGCCGCAGCCGTTACAAAGGGATTCATCAATTCTAATGATCCTTCTTTTCATATCAGCCGGCCTCCTTCTGCCGCTTGGCAATGGCCATCATAGCCTCGTACATCTCTTCACCTACGCACTGCTTGGCATATTTGCACCACTGGACACAGCTTAGGGTATCGTTGTAGGCCACAAAGCCGCATTTATCGCAGGCTACTTCCGTATCCACGGAGAACAGTTCGATGATATTGCCACACTTTGGGCACACCCGCTCTGTTAGGGTAATTTCCTTGGATTTGCTTTGACAACCTGTGTAAGTCATAAAATACACGCTCCTTTCGGGTCTTGCTTTCTTGACTACAGTATAGTATAATATTGCCAACAAGTATGTTTGTTTTCCAACAAAGGGGTGGTTTTTTGGAAAAATATTTATTTATTCTTAAAAGTTGTCCATTCTTTAGCGGTATGACCGATCAGGAGATTCTAACCATACTCCACTGCATGGATGCCCGGGTAAAGAAAATGGATCGAAATGCATATATTTTCCGGGCCGGAGAAAGCACCGAACATATGGGTCTTGTTCTGAGCGGGTCTGTGTTGGTGATCCAGGAGGATCTGTGGGGACATCGGAACATTTTGGCCAAGGTGCTGCCCGGCGATTTCTTCGGAGAATCCTATGCCGCCACACCGGGCAGCGTGCTGAATGTGAGTGTGGTCGCCAATGAAGATGCAGAGATCCTAATGCTGAATGTAAATCATTTGCTCACGACCTGCAAAAACGCCTGCACCCATCACAATCACTTGATTCGGAATTTGGTATCGGTTTTAGCAGGAAAAGTACTGCAATGGGACAGCAAGATCACCCACATCAGCAAACGCAGCACCCGGGAAAAGATCCTTTCCTACCTCTCTTCTGAGTCTATTCGGCAAGGTAAGTTAGCCTTTGATATTCCTTACGATCGGCAACAGCTGGCAGACTATCTGTCTGTTGAGCGTTCTGCTATGTCTGCTGAGCTTTCTAAACTAAAAAAGGAAGGCATTTTGGACACACAAAAGAACCATTTTGTCCTGCGGGGCATTCCGGAATAACGAAAACCCAGGCTAAAAGCCTAGGTTTTTTATCAAGATTGCTTTTTATATTGCAGGGGAGATACCCCTTTCATTTTTTTAAAGGTTTTGCTGAAATAGGATGCGCTGGTAAAGCCTGTTTTTTTGGATATCTCCTCAATGGATAAATCCGATTTCAAAAGAAGATCCGCCGCTTTTTCAATACGCCTTGCATTTATGTACTCGCTGATGGTACAATCGAAATTCCCACGGAATTTCTTATAAAGCACACTTTTTGAAACATGAATATGCTGGGTAATCATTTCTATGCTCAAATCTTCCGTCAGATTCTCATTTATAAATGTAACCGCCTTGTCAAGATTTTTATCATAGTCAAGCTTCAGCATATTCTCCATAATGATGTATTTGGCAAGCATGCCGGCAACCCGGGCTATGCTCTTGATCTTCTCTGCCTCAAAGGGGGTGATTTCTGCATAATGCTGCTCCATTAGCGAAACATCAAGGCCCAAGGATTCTATGTAATCCCGCTGACCGGAGAAGCCGGAGTCATCTTTCATCTCTCCGAAAACAATATATCCGACGATGGCATCGTGATACAGCAGGGGCTTGGCAACGACCCAAAGCCCTCCGGGACACTTGCACATCTGCATTTTTTTGGAGTCGCGGCATTCCCGAAGCAGCAATTCATCGGAGTATTTACAACTCTTAGCGCCAGTGTTTGAAGTTTGGATCAGATGACAGTAGGTATTATTCTCTCTGTGTTCCCTGCCTGCCACGTAGGAAAAGTCCGGTTTCAACAAGACGATATTTACGCCTGTTGCTTTATAGAAATCCTCTAAAAGGGCATTTATTTTATCAACATCATAGTGTATTATCATTTCATCACCCATATGTATTATATTACATATGGGTATTTTTGTCAATATGTACCCCCGGGAAATAGTACAAATTCTGTAGAATTATCTTCTATTTTTGCGAACTTGAAATTTGTGTCAAATCCCCTTAAAAAGCCTTGAAGAATGTCTTATTTCGTGCTACACTTAACTCACTTATCATAAGGAGCGTGAATTTTTCATGTCTACTGAAGAATTGGTGGAGCTTAGCACCAACTCCCCGGATGCGGTTTTGGCCTGCATTTTGGATATGGGTGAATTGCTGCTTACTAACGGCGGTGAGGTCTTCCGGGTGGAGGACACCCTCCATCGACTATGCGCCGCTTACGGCTTTCAAAAAATAAATGTTTTCAGCATTACTTCCAGTATTGTGCTGACGGTAGAGTGCCCCAACGGAAAGATACTGACCCAAACCCGTCGCATTGTCACCCGGGGTACAAATCTGCAATGTGTGGCTCAGGTCAACGCCCTGTCCCGCAAGCTTTGCGCGAGCCCCGTTCCCGTGGCTGATTTCCAAAAACAACTGGAGGATATCCGCAAAGAAAAGACTTATTCCAAGCCCGTAATGGCTATGGCTTATGCGCTGATCTCCTGTGTGTTTGCGGTATTCTTTGGTGGCAGCTGGCTGGATGGTCTTGCCGCTGCCATATCCGGTCTTGTGGTATTCTTTACCCAGCAAATGATCGGTCGACTGCATATGAATAACCTGCTGGAAAACCTTTTGGTCAGCGCTTTTACTGCACTGGCTGTGGTGCTTTTGGTGCGGTTAGGCATCGGCCACTCCCCTGCCAAGATCACCATTGGCAATATTATGCTGCTGATCCCGGGCATTGCCTTCACCACATCTTTGCGGGATATGATCAACGGTGATACCATTTCCGGCCTTATCGGCATCAGCGAAGCAGTTATCAAAGCCATCGCCATTGCCATCGGCTTTGCGCTGGTTCTGGTACAGATGGGAGGCGCTCTGTGATGGAATATGTAATTCAGACTTTGATGGGTGCCCTTGGTTCTGTGGGCTTTGCGATTGTTTTCAACACCAAGGGCAAGCGCTTGGGTTTCTTCTTTTTAGGCGGCGCATTGGCCTGGGCTGTGTATCTGCTGTGTGTCCATAATGGCGCAAGTATGTTTGTGGGTCTTATGTTTGCAACTATCACCGCCGGTCTGTCCAGCGAGATCTTGGCAAGAGTCATTCACGCGCCGGTACTGATTTCCCTGGTGCCGATGCTGGTGCCGCTGATCCCCGGCAGCGATTTATACTACTGCATGGATGCACTGATTCGCAGCGACAAGGAAACTTTCCTGGTTCGTGGCACTTCGGCTATCACTGCTGCCGGCGCTATCGGATTGGGCATTATCTGCACAACCGCTCTTTCTCACATCGTCTTCAGTATCATAAAGCACATGCACAGAACCGCAAAATAATGATCAAATCGTGCTAAAATATATCGTATCGTTTCCTTGAAACCCACCCCCCTGCGTGCTATACTTAGGTTATGAAACCTTGCATTGCAAGGCAAAAAACAAAGATTTCAGGAGGTAGTCAATATGGCCGAAGAGACTATTATTAGGCAAACCGGTATGGGTTTTGCCGACCAACTGCCCGTATCCGATCCTATGCCCGCAGGTGCGCTGAACCCCAGAGCAGAAGAATACAAAAAGTACAAAGATGTTCTCTTTGATCCTCAGTATGACGGCTTCGGTCCAGAGCTGGAGTATATTTGCGATTTCCCCTATCGGGCCAGCAAGGATGTGGAAAGCTCCCCCCTGGGTGTTGGCTTTGAACTTCTGGACCACCGCACCGGTTATATTTTTGACAAGGTTCTCCCCATTGCCAAGGAATCCGGCATCAAGTGGGCAAGACTTCAGTCCGGCTGGCAGAGAGCAGAAACCGTACCCGGTGTTTATGATTTCGGTTGGTTGGATGAGATCGTTGACGGTTTACGCAGCGAGGGCATCCAGCCCTGGTTCAGCCTGGGCTTCGGCAACGGCCTGTATATGGAAGGCGCAGTAGCCATTCCTCCTCACGGCAACTATTTCTTCTCCCCCACCCGCTTTGGCGAGAAGGGTATCACCGGTTGGACCAACTACTGTAAGGCTATGGCCGAGCATTTTAAGGACCGCGTATTCCACTGGGAGGTTTGGAACGAGCCAAACGCCGGTTTCCTGCGCCGGGTAGATTGGAAAGAACATTATCCTATGGGTGAGCCCCCTGAGGTTTACGCTGAACTGGTGAAGATCACAGCTGCGGCCGTACGCTCTGTGCAGCCGGAGGCCAAAATCATTGCCGGTTCCATTTCCGGCGGCGCTATCTCCAACGAGTACATTCAGGGGCTGTTCGATAACGGCATCGCTGACCACATCGACATCTTTACCTACCACCCCTATGGCGCTACTCCCGAGAACTTCTATCACGACCGGATGCAGTTTATTCATGACCTGATCGCCAAGAGCGGTCGCAATATCGTTATGTGGATGGGCGAAAATGGCCGTCCCTCTGATTCCAACCTCTTGGGTCGCGGCATTCGCAGCACCGAGCTGAGCCAGGCTAAGTATCTGACCCGTCGGTATCTGTGCGACCTGCAGGAAAATATGGAGGTCAGTTCCTACTTCCTTATCTGTGATATCGGCAACGGCTATCTGCCCAACGGCAATGTACACTCCCAGGGTGTTATTGACGCCACCGATCCCGAGAACTACCGTCCCAAGCTGGCATTCCGGGCAATGCAAAGCTTTGCCAACCTCTTTGACTCCAAGACCGAAATGGTTACCGGTTGCTTTGAGATTAACCCCTGGGCCTCTGCATTCGGTTATAACTGTCTGCCTGCCGAAGTTGCCAACGGCATCTCTGTCACCTTCCGCCGTGGTAACATTCCCATTTTCGCTTACTACCATCCCACCAATATTGACTGCGGTTGGCAGATAAAGCCCGTTCGCATCAATTTCTATCTGCCCGAGGGTACAAAGCTGGAAAAGCCCATTCTGATTGATCCCATCACCGCAAAGGTTTACCGGATCAAGCAGATGGCTCACTGGACAGACGGCAACTGGGGCTATCTGGAAGTACTTCCCAAGATGCCGCTGCTTGACTATCCTCTGTTTGTTTCCGACGCTTCCTTGTTGGATTCTTTGAAGTAAAATTTACACAAAAACAGCCACCCCGATGGGTGGCTGTTTTTTATTTGCTATATTTTTCAACAAACTCGATGATAGGGGTGTTATCCTCCAGGCCGTGGGGGTGGTGGCCGCAGCCTGTCTTGCCGTAGACTTCGATGACGCCGCCGTTTTCTTTATAGTATTTTTCCAGCAGCGCGCCGTTTTCCTTATAAGGAACCACTGTATCCGAATCGCCGTACACCAGCACCACGGGGATCTTGTTCTCCAAAAGCAGGTGCATTTTATCGATGGGATGCTCCCGGTAGCAGATAAGGTCTGAAATGCTCATGCCCGTAGCTTCCGCAAATTCCGGATACAAGCTGTTTTCAGCAATACCCAAGCCGGCCGGGCAGGACAGCAAATTCATAACAGGGGCATCCAAGTACAGGGCAGACACTTTTTCCGGGTACTTGGCGGCAAACTTGCTGCCGATCAAGCCACCGCAGCTCATGCCTACGGGAACGCATTTTTCGCACAGACCGTATTCCGCATGCAGATACTCTGCAAACCGCTTTTTCAGGTCCAGGTCTTCCTCCAAACACCAGCGGGTGATATTCTTGATGAACGCCAAATGCCAGCCACGGTGGAGCATTTGGATTTGGAAGTCAGGGAAAGCACTAAAATATTCCGTCTTCAGCAGCCAATTCTTGTTTTCATTGGGCTTCTCCGGGAAAATCAGCAGCGCTTCTCTGCCTTCAAATGTAAAGTCTATACGGCGAAAGCCATTATAAAGTGTTTCCTGCATAGTATGTTCCTCCCTATGTTTTTCATTATTATAGCACCCCCATTTTCTTTTTTCCACTCCTTTCTTGACAAATTATCCCTTAAGGGATTAAAATACCATCAGAAAAGAGGGATATTATGATTGGATTGGGAACTATCCTCAACTGCGCGGCAATTTTAGCCGGCGGATTGTTGGGATTGCTTTTCGGAAAATTTTTGAATGACCGCCTTCAGGACGGGCTGACAAAGGCCTGCGGCATCAGTGTTCTGTTTATCGGTATCGCCGGGGCAATGGAGAAAATGCTTTCTGTTGATGGCACTGCCCTTACCGGCAGCGGAACAATGCTCCTGGTTGGCTGCTTGGCTTTGGGCGCACTGGTAGGCGAACTTTTGAACATCGAGGCGACTTTTGAACGATTTGGCAACTGGCTGAAGCGAAAGACCGGCAATGCAAAAGACGGTGGCTTTGTAGATGCCTTTGTCTCGGCTTCCTTTACAGTATGTATCGGCGCAATGGCTATCGTAGGCGCTATTGAGGACGGCATCTCCGGCAACTGGTCTATTCTCGGTGCAAAGGCCATTTTGGACTTGATCATCATTATGGTTATGGCCTGCGCAATGGGAAAGGGGTGCATCTTTTCTGCCATTCCGGTAGGTATTTTGCAAGGCGGTGTAACGCTCCTCGCCAAGCTTCTGCAGCCGCTGATGACGGAGGCTGCCCTTTGGAATCTTTCTATGGTCGGCTCTGTGCTGATCTTCTGCGTTGGCATCAATTTGGTATGGGGCAAGACCATTCGGGTCGCCAATTTGCTCCCAGCTGTGATCTTCGCCATTGCCGCTGCTTTCCTTCCGATATAAGCAAAAACGCTATCCTTCGGGATAGCGTTTTTTACGCACCAAACAGCTTATTTGCAAATATAATGGCAAATAAGGAGGTGCATTATGGGTAATTATGTCATAATGGCAGGGCTCGCAACGCTGGGCACCTGGTTTGTGACTGCTTTGGGGGCAGCAATGGTCGTGTTTTTCAAATCCCCCAATCCCAAAGGATTAAATACTATGTTAGGCTTTGCCTCCGGTGTTATGATCGCTGCCAGCTTTTGGTCACTGCTGCAGCCGGCGATTGAACGGGCCGAGGCTGCAGGCGGTCTGCCCGCATATCTCGTAGCTACAGTGGGTTTTCTGTGCGGTGCGGTATTTATGTGGGTTTCCGACAAGGTGGTTACCTTTGCCAGGTCAAGTGCTGACCATGTCCAAGGAAAAGAACAGCTCCACCGTATTATCATGCTGATTCTCTCCATCACCCTACACAACATACCGGAGGGGTTGGCTGTGGGCGTCGCCTTTGGCGCACTGCAGGGCGAAGGATCCACCACGGAAGCCTTAATGGGGGCAATTTCTGTTGCTGTGGGCATTGGCCTGCAAAACTTCCCGGAAGGCGCGGCGGTTTCCGTCCCCCTGCGAAGAGAGGGCTATTCCAGGAAAAAGAGTTTCTTCCTGGGGCAGGCATCGGGGATGGTTGAACCCATTGCCGGTGTCGTAGGTGCATTATTGGTTGTTTCTATGGAAACGATCCTGCCCTACGCCCTGTCCTTTGCCGCCGGGGCTATGATTTTGGTCGCGGTACACGAGCTGATTCCGGAATGTCAAAGAAATCAAAAAGCGCAGCCCTATTCTGCCACAATGGGCATCGTCTTAGGCTTTGCCACGATGATGCTGTTAGATGTTATGCTGGGATAAAAACAACCCCGCAGACTTTCGTCTGCGGGGTAATTGCGCATATAGCTAAGAGGGAAATTAATAGAACTTTCTCTTGTTCTTACGGGCAGCTTCAGACTTCTGCTTACGCTTCAGGCTGGGGCTGACGTAATGCTCACGCTTCTTCACTTCGGCGATAACGCCCTCCTTAGCACAGCTACGCTTAAAACGACGCAGAGCGCTTTCCAGAGATTCGTTTTCCTTAACGCGAATTTCAGACATTGTTTTCCCTCCCTCCGATGGTGTCCGGCTACATCCAGGACACTTTCAGGGCCGTATCGGCTCGACTATTATATGCTGAATTTTCATTTTTGTCAAGCGGGATTTCTTCCTTTTTGACAGTTTTTTAGAAACTTTTCCTTATTTCACAATCAGGTTTACCAGCTTGTTCTTGACAACGATGGTCTTAATGATATTGCCGCCGTTCTTTTCCAGGAAATTCTTGATTTTCTGATCGGCCAGCACATTATTAACCACAGTATCATTATCCAAGTCAGCTTCCATTTCCACAGTGCCGCGCATCTTGCCATTGACCTGAACAGCGATGGTGACCTGGGTATCCTTGCACTTAGCCTCATCATAGGTAGGCCAGCTCTCATAGGCGATGGTATCATTGTGACTCAGTGCCTGCCAAACCTCCTCACCCACGTGGGGAATGATGCAGGAGATCATCTTAATAAAGCCTTCGGCATACTCTCTGGGGCAAGTGCCGTTCTTGTAGACCTCATTGACAAAGACCATCATCTGGGCAATGGCTGTATTGAAGCCCAGGACCTCAAAGTCGGAAGTGACCTTCTTAACGGTCTGATGGTAGATCTTGGTCAGCTTGCCATCGTCAGTTTCGGTGATATTGGCAGGCTCGGTGAAGAAGTTCCAAACACGGTTGATAAACTTCTTAGCGCCGGCAACACCGGTGGTACTCCAGGGCTTGGAGACCTCCAGGGGGCCCATAAACATCTCGTAAAGGCGGAGGGTATCTGCGCCGTATTCCCGGACAACATCACTGGGGTTGACCACAAACTCGGGGAAACGCTTACCCATCTTGATGCCGTTCTCACCCAGGATCATACCCTGGTGGACCAGCTTCTTGAAAGGCTCCTTGGTGGGCGCCAGGCCGTTATCGTACAGGAAGCGGTTCCAGATACGGGAGTAGATCAAGTGGCCTACAGCGTGCTCAGGGCCGCCGATGTACAGGTCAACAGGCATCCAGTGCTTCAGCAGTTCGGGATCGCAGAAGGTTTCCTCGTTCTTGGGATCGATATAGCGCATAAAGTACCAGGAAGAACCGGCAGATCCGGGCATTGTGGAGGTTTCCCGCAGACCTTTGATGCCGTTCTGATTGTACTGCTTCCACTCCTCGGCATTTTCCAGCGGTGCCTTGCCGCCACGGCCCTTGTAGTCTTCCAGCTCGGGCAGAACCAGGGGCAGCTCGCTGTCGGGCAGGAACACGGTTTCGCCCTCTTCTGTGTACACACAGGGAACAGGCTCGCCCCAGTAGCGCTGACGGGCGAAGATCCACTCACGGAAGTGATAGTTGTTCTTTCTTCTGGCTACACCGGCCTTTTCCAGCTTTTCGGTGATGGCTTCCTTGGCCTCTTCCACAGTCAGACCGGTAAATTCTTCAGAGTTGATGAGCTTACAGCCCTTGCCTAAGTAGTCCTGCTTTTCAAAGGCGCATTCGCTCACATCCCGGCCCTCAATGACCTGAATCATAGGAATCTTGTGGGCAACAGCGTACTCAAAGTCACGCTGATCGTGGCTGGGAACTGCCATAACAGCGCCGGTGCCGTAGTTACCCAAAACAAAGTCGCCGATGAATACAGGCACTTCCTTGCCGTTGACGGGGTTAATGGCATAGATTCCCTTCAAGCAGCAGCCGGTCTTGGTCTTGCTGGCATCGGTACGGTCGATCTCGCTCTTCTTGGCAGCCTCGGCAATGTAAGCATCCACCTCTTCCCGGTTTTCTACCCGGTCCAACAAGCTCTGGGTGATCTTGCCGTCGGGGGCAAGAACCATAAAGGTAATACCGTAGATGGTTTCAATACAGGTGGTATAGATGGAGAATTCACCGCCGCCCACCAGCTTGAAGTCCACCTCAACACCGGTAGACTTGCCGATCCAGTTGCGCTGGATCTCCTTGGTGGATTCGGGCCAGTCGATCTCCTCTAAGCCCTCTAAGAGCTTTTCTGCAAATGCAGGCTGGTCAATGACCCACTGCATCATCATCTTCTTTTCAACAGGATAGCCGCCACGCTCGGACTTGCCATCGATAACTTCATCATTGGCAAGCACTGTACCCAGGGCTTCGCACCAGTTTACAGGCATTTCGATGCGCTTTGCATAGCCTGCCTCCCACAGCTTCTTGAAAATCCACTGGGTCCACTTGTAGAAGTCGGG
>JAFTMI010000053.1 GCA_017452505.1 Oscillospiraceae bacterium | reverse complement strand
TCTCAGCCTCGAACAGCTGCTCGTAGGAAGGGTTGTAGACAATCTCGGTAGTGCCGGTAATGCCATACTTTTCAAGGTTGATCTGCATAAAATATTCCTCCTAAAATTGTTACGCGGTCTTGCCGCAAATTTATGAATATGGGGTGGCAGATTTATGATAAAATCCAATTTCCACCGCATACATCTTAACATATGAGAAAAAGAAAGTCCACAACTTTTTTTTGCATTTTCGGTACTTTTTTACGCATTTTTTATCCAATTGCAAAGGGGAACGGCTACAGCCGTTCCCCTTTTGTAAATATTCAATTTACTTTTCTGACAACTTGAGGAACCTTTCCCAACAAAACTGCCACAACTGCGGTCAGAACGATCTCGGGAATCATATAGAAACCGTTATATACCACAGAGTAGGTCAAGCTCAGCAGCGCAGGGCTGAGCGTTTCCACCAACTGTGCGCCCCAAGCGGGGAAGCCCTCTTGCGTGAAGAACCACTCCGCATAAGAACCAAACAGAATATAGCCGGAAAGGATATGCATCAAATACCGCAGACCCAAGGCAACGATCGCACCGCACATCAAAGAAATACCGGGGTTTTTAATGCGATTACGGAACAGGCCGCCCACACCCAACACGGTAAAGGCAAGCACATAATCCAGCAGACACATAAGGATAGCATTGAAAATCATTGCGCCATCGCCAAAGTATCCGGGCAGGAATGCGGCGCTGACAGTTTTTGCGCCCAGAGCCATTTCCAGTACTGCATACACAACACCGGAGAATATGCCCCATTTTACGCCGTGACGGTAGGAAATCAGCACCACCGGCAGCATGCTGACCACGGTAAGCTGTCCACCGAAGGGCATTTCCGGGATAAGGGTTTTGGAAAGTAATTCCAGTACGATTGCAATCGCCAAAAGCATGGCACTTTCCGTAATGCGTTTTGTTTTTGTGTTCATAAAAATACCTCCTTGCCGATTTTAACGGCCTCAGGGCAAACCACCGCACCCCTTTGTCATTCCGAGGAGCCGAAGGCGACGTGGGAATCTCCCGGTAACATCTTGCAATTACACACACTGTACCAGTAGATTGCCACGGCCCGTTGGGCCTCGCAATGACGTGGAAGTTTGGAGGATTCGCCCAAGGGCAAGCAGAGGAAAGAATTTTTGATTGGTTGTCGAGAGATTTTTTCTCAAGGCAAGCCGTGCAGATGCAGGAATACTTTGTGTATTGCAAAGCTGCACGGCGCAGCATTGGGGAAAAAGATCCGGCAACCGGCAAAAATCATTTCCGAAGATTGCCCAATAATAAAATGTATCGCATTGCAACCCGTCCAGGTGCAATGCGATACATTGAGGTATCTCATATGTGCATCTTTCCCTCCGACGGTATTAGCCGTATCAGGTTCACGGGTCAGAGCCACAAAGCCCTATCTCAGCCGGATGCGTCCGGCCCCCCGAAGACTTAAGTTGTTATGCGACCTCTACATTATAAATACTTTGGCAGAATTTGTCAAGCCATCTCCAAAGACAATTCCTTGCCGCCCAAAATGTGGAAATGCAGGTGGAATACCGTCTGACCGGCGTCCTTACCGCAGTTAGAAACCACCCGGTAGCCGTCCATCAGATTTTCCATAGCGGCGATCTTGGGGATCACCTCAAAAATGTGAGCCACCACAGCGGAATTTTCGGCATTGATGCCGTTGACGCTGTCGATATGGGCCTTGGGGATCACCAAAACATGGGTGGGCGCCTGGGGGTTAATGTCCCGGAAGGCGTAAACCAACTCGTCCTCATAGACCTTGGTGGAGGGGATATCCCCGGCAATGATTTTACAAAACAGACAATCCATACTATTTCCTCCTTAGAAAATTGAGAAGATGGCAGTGCCGAAGCAGCCCACAAGCAGACCTGCCAGGATAACACCCAGGCAGACGGCCACAACCGTGGACCGGAAGCCCATTTTCAGAAAGCTTGCGCCCAGTGTGCCTGTCCAGGCGCCGGTGCCGGGGAGGGGAATGCCCACAAACAGCATCAGCGCGATAAACAGGCCGCCGCGACCGGTGGTCTTTACCAGCTTGTTGCCGGCTTTTTCGCCCTTTTCCAAACAAAAAGTGAAGAATTTACCGATAAACTTCTTATCAGCACCCCAAATCAGCACTTTTCTTGCGAAAAAGTAAATGAAAGGCACGGGGAGCATATTGGCAATGATACAAATGATCAGCGCCAGGAAAAAGTTATATTCCGTGCCGGGGGCAGTTGCCACCAGCATACCGCCGCGCAGCTCGATCAGCGGCACCATGGAAATCAAAAACAGGTAAATATACTTGTTCATTTATGTTCTCCTTGTTGATATTAGACGCCCCAAGCATAGCATATACCCCGGAAAAAAGCAAGAAAATCCTTAATTTCCCAACAATTTTTGGCTCAGTTCCAGCATGTGGGTTGCGCTGTTTTCAAAAATCACACTGCCCGGGCCGGGATTCAGCAACCCCGCCTGCTCCAGGCACCGTTTTGTCTGCCGGGCTGTGCCGGCGCCGCCGTCCAAGAGCTGGGTTTTCTCGCCCAAAATCTTACCGATGGTATCTTTCACAAAGGGATAATGGGTGCAGCCCAGCACCAACGCGTCCAGCTTTCCCACATAGGGGTCAAGGACATTCTTTAGCAATGCTTCCGTTTCCGGGCTATCCGCCTTGCCACGCTCGATCAGCTCCACCAACCCGGGGGCGCCGATACGCTCCACCTTGGCTTCCGGGAACCGCTCCAGCTGGTGGGCAAGCTTTTCCTCCCGCAAAGTCACCGCTGTTGCCATAATGCCGATATGGCCTGTGGGGAAACGGTCTGTTGCCACCTTCAGTGCCGGCTCTATACCGATGATGATTTTTTCGGGGTATTTTCCCCGGAGGATATGAATCGCCGCAGAGGTTGCGGTATTGCAAGCCACCACCAAGGCTTTCGCGCCCCGTGCAAAGAGCATTTCCGCCGCCTGCAGGGTCAAAGCCCGGACTTCCTCGGTGGTTTTTTCGCCGTAGGGGGCATTGGCAGAGTCGCCGAAATATAAGTAATTCTCACCGGGCAGCAGCGCTACCAGCTCACGCAGTACGCTGATGCCGCCCACGCCGGAGTCAAATACCCCAATGGGTGCCGTTTTCATATCCTCACCTGCCTTCTTTTTTCACAATTATACCACAACACTGAACGATTGACAATTCTTTTTGTAGGGGAGGCATAGTATGCCTCCCGCGGGAGGGATGATATCCCTCCCCTACGACAAAAGGAGCGGTTGCCCGCTCCTTTTTGACTTATTTTGTGCCGAAGATACGGTCGCCGGCATCGCCCAGACCGGGAACGATGTAAGCGTGCTCGTTGAGCTTTTCGTCGATGGCAGCCACATAGATGTCCACATCCGGGTGGGCCTCCTGCACAGCCTTCACGCCCTCGGGGCAGCCGATAATGTTCATCATAATGATCTGCTTGCAGCCGTGCTGCTTCAAAAAGTCGATAGCGGCAATGGCGCTGCCGCCGGTAGCCAGCATGGGATCCACCACGAACACCTGGCGCTTGCCGATATCCTCGGGCAGCTTGCAGTAGTACTCAACAGGCAGATGGGTCTCGGGGTCACGGTACAGGCCGATATGGCCAACCTTGGCGGAGGGGATCAGATCCAGCATAGCATCCACCATGCCCAAACCGGCACGGAGAATGGGAATGATCGCCAGCTTCTTGCCGGCCAGCTTGTAGCACTTAGCCTGGGCAACGGGGGTCTGCACCATCACTTCTTCCACGGGCAGATTCCGGGTGGCTTCGTAGCACATCAGACCGGAAATCTCGCTGATCAGTTCGCGGAACTCCTTAACACCGGTCTTTCTGCTGCGGAGAATGGACAGTTTGTGCTGGATCAGAGGATGCTTCAATTCATAAACCTTGCTCATTTTTCAAAACTCCTTTTCTTTCTGTTTTTCCAGCCGTTCGCGTTCGGCCTGGGAGAGTCTTAAGTAGTTGGGGGTCAGGCTGCCGCCGTCGGGTCTTTCCCCGGAGGCGAGGACTTTTTCTGCCACCAAGGCAACCCCCGCCGCCCGCTGGTGACGGTGATGCTCGGGGGGCAGTACCAATCCCGGCACGGCCTCATTGAGAGTATTATAGCACAACTGGGCGCCATCGCCAACTAAAAAAATCGGTTTTTTGCAATAATTTAATTTTTCGCCCAATTCCGCAAAAGAAATGGCGCAATCGTCTATCATTCTCTTAAGTTCGCCGTTTTCGGCCCGGAAAATGGCGGTGTAGGTCTGACTGCGGCGGGCATCCATGGTGGGAACAACTGTGCCATCCCAAGCGCCCAGATTTTCAGCCATAGCTTCCAATGTGGACACGCCCACACAGGGAAGCTCCAAACCCCAGGCAAAGCCCTTGGCTGCCGCCACACCGATGCGCACACCGGTAAAGCTGCCCGGGCCGGAGGCCACCGCCACGGCGGTCACATCGGCAGGTGTTTTTCCGCAGGTCTTTAACAGATCCTCAGCCATTTGCAGCAATGTCTGGGAATGGGTAAGGCCGGTATTTTGGTAGCTTTCGCCCAGCAGTTTGCCCTTTTCCATAAGGGCCACAGAGGCGGCTTTCGCGGAGGTCTCAAAGGCTAAGATCACTTGTATTTCCTCCTGTGACGGTAATGCGCCGGGTATCCTCTCCCAGCTTTTCAATGTTTACAACAATGGGGTCTTCCAGGGCATCCTCCACGTTCTCGCTCCACTCCACGGCGCACACGCCGCCCCGGTCCAAATAGTCATCCCAGCCGATGTCAAACAGCTCATCGGCAGAGCGCAGCCGGTACATATCAAAGTGGAACAAAGGCATCCTGCCGGTCAAGTATTCATTGACGATGGTGTAGGTGGGGCTGGTCACCTGCTCATTTGAACCCAACCCCCGGGCCAAGCCCCGGGTGAAGGCGGTCTTGCCTGCGCCCAGGTCACCCCGGTAGGCGATCACCGCCCCGGGCGTTAAAATCTTTGCCAGCGCTTCTCCCACCTTTTCTGTTTCAGCAGGAGAATTTGTTATAAATTCCATAGCGTTTCCTTTCTAAGCCTTCCCCTGGGGGAAGGTGGCCGAGCTTGCGAGGCCGGATGAGGGTCATCCCAATCGTCCGGCAACCTGCGCATCGATCATCTCGCACACCCCGGTAAAGTTTTTCCAAATATCTGTATTGGCAAAACGCAACACTTTTAGCCCCTGGGCATTCAAATAAGCTGTTCTTTGGGCATCATGCGCCATTCCTGCTTTTTCATAATGCTGCGATCCGTCCAGTTCAATCACCAACTGCGCCCGATAACAATAAAAGTCTACATAGTAAGGACCAACCTGATACTGCCTTTTGAATTGGACGGGATAGGTCTTCAAAAAATCATACCATAGATGGTTTTCTTCTTTTGTCTGAGTTTTCCGCAACGTTTGGGCTATTTTTCTGTCTGCCTGTAGTTTTTCCATTTTATCCCCTCATCCGCCCCTTCGGGGCACCTTCTCCCAGGAGAAGGCTTATTGGCTGTTTTTCAGCTTTTCGGCCTGGTCGGCGGTGGCCAAAGCATCAATGATCTCGTCGATGGCGCCGTCCATCACCTGGTCGATCTTGTAGAGGGTCAGGCCGATCCGGTGGTCGGTGACACGGCCCTGGGGGAAATTATAGGTGCGGATGCGCTCATTGCGCATACCCGTACCCACCTGGCTGCGGCGCATGCCGGTGACTTGGGCATCCAGCTTTTCCTGCTCGATTTCATACAATTTGGATGCCAGCATACGCATGCATTTTTCCCGGTTCTGCAGCTGACTTCTCTCCTCCTGGCAGGCCACCACGATGCCCGAGGGCTTGTGGATCAGCCGCACCGCAGAGGAAGTCTTGTTAACATGCTGACCGCCTGCGCCGGATGCCCGGTACACCTGCATTTCGATGTCCGCAGGATTGATCTGCACATCCACCTCTTCCATTTCGGGAAGCACCGCCACCGTGGCAGTAGAGGTATGCACTCTGCCGCCGGATTCCGTTTCCGGCACACGCTGTACCCGGTGGACACCGGATTCATACTTAAGCCTTGAGTACGCGCCCCGTCCGTTAATGACGAAGTCCGCCTCTTTCACACCGCCCAATTCTGTTTCATTATAATTCATCAGCTCCACAGTCCAGCCCATCTTGGCTGCATACATGGAGTACATCCGGAACAAGCTGTGGGCAAACAGGGCGCTTTCCTCGCCACCCACGCCGCCACGGATCTCCACGATGACGCTCTTGTCGTCGTTGGGGTCTTTGGGCAGGAGCAGGATCTGCAGCTTGCCGTGTAGCTCCTCCAGGGTGGCTTTTGCCTCCTGGTAGGTCTGCTGGCACAGCTCCTTCATCTCCGGGTCGCTCATCAGCTCCTGGGCATCCGCCATATCGGCTTCCGCCTGCCGGTAAGCCCGGTAGGTTTCAATGATAGGCTCTAAATCGTTCCGCTCACGCAAGGTAGCGGCGGCTTTCTTGGGATCGTTATAAAAATCCGGCTGCTCCGACCGGGCGCAGATCTCTTCATAGCGGCTCTCCACCGCCCGCAATTTATCCAGCATAGCGTTCTCCTTTACATAGTTACAAATACTATACCCCATTTTTCCCCCTTCGTCAAACAGTTTTGGAACAAAATCTCCCCTGTTATTCTGAAAAAATAATTCTCAACTCTCAATTCTCAATTCTCAATTGCCAACGGCCTTGGCCTGTGTTATAATAGCAAAAAATGCTTTGGGGGTTTCTATGAAAACCTGTGTGATCTTCTGCGCAGCCGGATTTGACGGATTGCTGGAAAATATCGAAAATGCCACCGTCATCGCCGCCGACGGAGGTCTGACCCACACCAATGCTTTAGGGCTCACGCCCCAAATCGTTTTGGGGGATTTTGACTCTTTGGGCTACACCCCGGCAGGCGCAAATGTGTTCCCTGTGGAAAAGGACGACACCGATGCCATGCTGGCGGTGCGCAAAGGATTGGAGCTGGGCTGCGACCGGTTTTTGCTCTACGGCAGCCTGGACGGCCCAAGGCTTGACCATACGGTTGCCAATTTTCAGACCCTGCAGTTTTTGGCAGACCACGGGGCAGAGGGCTACCTCATCGGCAAGGACCACATTGTGACGGTAGTAAAAGACACTGAAATCACTTTCCCCGCTACGGCTACGGGCATTGTATCCGTGTTTTGTATGGGCAGTGATGCCACCGGCGTGACCATCGAGGGTCTGCAATACGGCTTGGAAAATGGCACGCTTTCCGCCGGCTTTCCCTTGGGGGTCAGCAATCACTTTGTGGGGAAAGAAGCCCGCATCTGCGCAGAAAAGGGCAGCCTGCTGGTGATCTACGACCGGGCAAACGGCCTGCCTGTTTGACTTGATTTTATAAAAATGCTAAACTGTGTTCTTGAGATTGCCACGTCGCTGCGCTCCTCGCAATGACGTGGAAAATTTGGAGGATTTTATGCAACTTTTGTTTATGGGGCTCTTTGCCGCTTTGGCAGTAGCCGCCGACCAAATAACCAAATATCTCACCGTGGCCAATATCCCCTTGGAGGGGCATATGGATTTTATCCCCGGTTTTTTGGGTCTGACCCATTTCCGAAACGACGGCGCTGCCTGGTCTATGTTTGAAGGACAGCAATGGCTCTTTGCTATTATTTTTGCGGCATTTACCGTGGCTGTGATCTTGGAATTCAAGAAGAATTTCCTGGGCTTTACCACCTTTGAGCATTGGTGCCTGGCGGCGATCTATGCCGGCGGCCTTGGCAATATGATCGACCGGGTACGCCTGGGCTATGTGGTGGATATGATCCAAACGGAGTTTATGAATTTCCCTATATTTAATGTAGCGGACTGCTTCATCACCTGTGGCTGTATTGCTCTCATATTCCATCTGGTATTTTTCAACAGGGGCTTTTGGAAGGACGGAAAAAAATGATTTTCATTGCGGATATTTCCGGGGAGCGGTTGGATGCGTTCCTGGCCCGGACTTGCGAGGGCATGACCCGCTCCGCCACCCAGCGGCTGTTGGAAGATGGGTGTGTCACCCGCAACGGCAAGCCCGGCAAGAAAAACGATAAACTGAATATTGGCGATGAAATTTCTGTGGAAATTCCCGAGGCAAAGCCTGTGGATATTATTGCCAAGGACATTCCTTTGGAGATCGTCTACGAGGACGAGGATGTTTTGGTCATCAACAAGCCCAAGGGCTTGGTAGTCCACCCGGCGGCCGGCCACGAAGACGACACCCTGGTGAACGGTCTGCTCCACTCCCACGCAGGTAAGCTCTCCGGCATCAACGGCGAATTGCGCCCGGGCATTGTCCACCGCATCGACAAGGACACCTCCGGCCTTTTGGCGGTGGCAAAAAACGATTTGGCCCACACGGTTCTGGCATCCCAGTTAAAGGACCACTCTATGGCCCGGACCTACGAAGCCATTGTCTGCGGCAATGTGAAAAATGACACCGGCACTGTGGATGCGCCCATTGGCCGCCACCCCACCGACCGGAAGAAAATGTGCGTCACCGAGCGTAACGGACGGAACGCTGTGACCCATTATGAAGTGATCGCCCGCTACCGGGGCTACACCCATATCCGCTGCCGGCTGGAGACCGGCCGCACCCATCAAATCCGGGTGCATATGGCTCACATCGGCCACCCCATTTTGGGTGACACAGTCTACGGACGGAAAAAGCCGGAGCTGGGGCAGGATTCTCAGTGCCTCCACGCAGGGATTTTGTGCTTTGCCCACCCCCGGGACGGCCACCCTGTTGTGGTAATGGCCGATTTACCGGAATATTTCAAAAAAGTTTTGGAAAAGTTAGAAAGGATGTCATAAATGGCACTTTTTTCAGATGTTTTATTGACCGTTGACTATGACCGCACCCTCACCGGTCCGGATTCTATTGTGCCGGAGCGGAACTGGGAGGCCATTCGTTATTTCACAGAAAACGGCGGCGCATTTACCATCAACACCGGCCGCTCCACCACCACCATGCGTGACCTGCTGTACACCTTCCCTGCCAATGCCCCGCTTTTGCTGTACAACGGCTCTGCCCAGTGGGACAAAGACCATCTTGTTGACCTCAAAATCATCGATTTGGATATGTGGGCTGTGTTGGACGAGGTGGGCGCTGCCTTCCCGGAGATGAATTTGGAAATCCAGGCAACAGACAACCACTATCTGCTCTCTGCCCGGCCGGAATTTGCCGCTTTGTATGAGAAAATGCACTGGGGCTGGGCGCCTGCTGAGCACGGCAAGGACTATGGCCCCTTCATCAAATTCGCATCCTACGGCCCGGTGCGGAAGCCCGCAATGGCCAATATGTACGAGTGCAGCCCGGAAGACCAGGCTCGATTCGACGAGCTGGATGCCTTTATCCGGGCGCGTTGGGGTGATAAGGTGGAAGTTTTCCGTGCCGCACCCCGGATCATCGATGTCCACGCAAAGGGCGTGAGCAAGGGCGCAGCCGCCGTTGCTTTGAAAGAAAAGCTTGGCAAAAAGATCCTGGTTTGCGTAGGAGATGCGGACAACGATATCGCTATGCTGGATGCCGCCGATTACGCATTTTGCCCGGCAGAAAGCGTGGTGGCAGACCTGTATCCCAATGTATGCACCTGCGGCGAGGGTGCAGTTGCGGATGTAATTTACAAAAAAATTCCGGAAATTCTCGGTATTTTGCCTTGACATATCCACTTTGTTGTGCTAATATCTTATAGCTGAATCGCTCAGATACAGGTGGATTCGCGGGTGTAGTTCAATGGTAGAACACCAGCCTTCCAAGCTGGATACGCGGGTCCGATTCCCGTCACCCGCTCCATTAGATATGCGCCAGTAGCTCAGCTGGATAGAGCAACTGCCTTCTAAGCAGTAGGTCAGGGGTTCGAGTCCCTTCTGGCGTGCCACTTCAAGCTACGCAGTCGGATAGGGCGATAGCACTATTGGTTTGTAGAGCCTTTCTTAGGACTCGAACCATTTAGATGCAACAGTCCGGTGGACTGTTGCTGAAACCAGTGCAAACACTGGTGGCTACCTTGATTTGTGAGTCCCTTCTGGCGTGCCACTTTCAAAATGCTTAATGCAGAATGCATAATGGCTATCAGCACAACAGAATATGGTGGGTGTAGTTCAATTGGCAGAGCACCGGATTGTGGTTCCGGGCGTTGTGGGTTCGAGTCCCATTACCCACCCCATAAAAAAGCACTTGCTTTGGCAAGTGCTTTTTTAATTATATCCGTTCCCTGCGCTCACGGATGATATAGCTAACGCTATGATATCTGCTCCGCAGATGATATACGCTTCGCGTATAAAGGGGGCGGATATTATATCATATTTGCATTGCAAATATATCATACGGCAACGCCGTATATCATATCGCGTCAGCGATATAGTATTACTCCGCAGACCGGAAGGCCTGCCTTTTCGGTGGGTAGGGACTCGAAAATTATAAATCACAACAGTCCGGTGGACTGTTGGTCGCGACGGCTTGAGGTCGCGACACCTTGATTTGTGAGTCCCTTACCCACCCCATTCATAGTAACAACGCAAATCGTTCCTGTTGCGGTGTCCGGCATAATAAAAAATTGACTTTCCGCAGACACCGCGTATAATAAGCACATAAGCCTTTTCCAAGGAGGATCGTTATGACCCCGACAAAAAAAGATTTATCCATAAAACAACTGCTGACCATGGGTGGCGCTCTGTTTTCCATGCACTTCGGCGCATCCTGTATGCTCTACCCTGTGGACTGGGGCAAAAACAGCGGTACATCGGTCTTCATCGCCTATATCGCCATCGTTTTGACCGCCTTGCTGCTGCCGCTGCTTGCCTATGTGGCGCTGGCCCGGGGCAAGGGCAATTTTGCCGCCATCACCGCAAAGATCTCCCCCCGGTTCGGCTCTGTATTCTGCACCATTACCGTTTTGGTGATGGGCCCGCTGTATGTGGTGCCCCGTATGAGCGCCGCTGCCTGGGACGCTATCTTGCAGCTGACCGGCCTGCAGCTGCCGGGATTTTTGCCGATTTTCCTGTTTAACTGCCTGTTTTATGCGTTGACTTACTGGTTCTTGGCCGACCGCTCCGACACCGTGGACAAAATCGGCAAGATCCTGTTCCCCGTTTTGCTTTTGATCGTTGTGCTGGTCATCGGCAAGGGTCTGCTCACCCCCATCTCCACAGATTGGCAGCCGAAAACCTACCCCGAATCTGCCCTGGCCTACGGCCTTCTGCAGGGCTATCAGACCGGCGACCTGCCGGCGGCCTTGATGTTTGGCCTGATCGTCATTCAGGGTATTCAGAAAGCCGGCATTTCGGAAAGCCGCACCAATCGCAACTTAGTCCGCATCGGTTTGGTGGGAATGGGTATGCTGGCCATTACCCATTTGGGACACATGGTGGTGGGCGCCGGCACCGGCGGCACCATCGACCTGAGCCTTTCCGCTCTGTACTGCGAAGTGGTACTGCAGCTTTGGGGCAAGACCGGCGGTATCTTCTTCAATGTAGCCCTGGTGCTGGCTGCGCTGACCACTGCTGTGGGTCTGTGCGGTTCTGCGGGAGAATTCTTTTCCGAAACCGCAAAGGGCCGTATTTCCTACAAAAAGATCTCTTTGATTATGGTCTGCATCAGCACGCTGGTGTCCAGTGTGGGACTTAACAACATTGTGAAGTTTATCGGCCCGCTGCTGGACGCCTGCTATCCCACAGCCATCGTGGTGGTGCTTTACTATGTGCTTTGCCCCCGGCTGGAGAATCCCCGCCTGCTGCTGGGCGCCCGGTTTGCTATGATCGCGGCTGCAGTCACCGGCTGTGTGGATGTGCTGTCTTCCTATAACGCCCTTTTGGGCATCAACAACGCCCTCTTTGAAAGCTTTTACCGGGCACTGCCCCTCAGCCAGTTCCGTTTGACCTGGATCCCTGTGAGCGTGGTAGTGTTCCTGCTTGGCATACTTCTCTACCGACCCAAAAACAAATAACAAAAAGACGGCCATCAGGCCGTCTTTTTCTTCATATCAAACAGAGCGATCAGCACGCTGGCGGCCAGCACCAGCGCAATGCCCACATAATCCCGGAGGCCGATGACCTCCTCCATAAACACCACGCCGACCACCACGCTGGTGATGGGCTCAAAGGTACTCAAAATCGATGCCCGTTCCGGGCCGATGAGGAATGTGCCCTGCTGGAACAGCACCACCGCGCCGGCAGTCACGCCCAAGGCAAATAAAAGACACCATGCCCAGCCGGTAAGGCTTTGGGGCAAAACCAAATTATCCGTTGCCACGCAGGCAATTGCCATCATCATGGTGCTGCACAGGGCAATATAAAAGGTAAAGAGAAAGCCTTTCACCTGCTCCTGCCGCAGCACCGGGAGCATAGCCACATAGATGGCAAAGGTCACACCGGACAAAAGGGCAAGGCCTGCGCCGCCCCAGTGGAAATCGGCGCCGGGCTTATAGAAAAGGCAAATGCCCCCCACGCACAAAACAAGGCTCAGAACCGTGCCCAGCTGGGCTTTCTTTTTGAGAAACAAAATACCGATAAGCACCACAATAGCCGGGTACACAAAGTGGATGGTGGTAGCTGTGCCGGAGGGGATATAGTGGTAGGAACTAAACAGCAGCACCGGGGTGATGCAGCAGCCGAAGGCCGCCAAAAAGGCCATGCCGCCAAGGGCTTTTGCAGGCACTTTCAAGGTCTTCTGCTGGCAAAATGCCAGCACCGCCAAAACAGGCAGCGCCAAAAGATTCCGCAAAAGCACCAGCGTCATGGCATTGACTCCGTCGGCATAAATATGGGACGCCATCAAGGGCATCAAGCCGTAAATCACAGCGCTTAAAATGGCAAAGAGATACCCTTTGAGGGTTTTCATAATCCCACCTTCTTTCGGCTTTTCATTATAAATCCGCAAAACCCAAAAGTAAAGGAAATAATTGGCTGTTTTTCATTGTCAACCGGGAAAAACTGTGCTACAATGAAGCGGCGGGACCAAGGCCCCGCCCTACGAACATAAAAATCTTTTGGAGGTTTTACTATGGAACTGGCGAAAACCCTTGCCCAAAAGCACGCCCAGCTGATGCTGGACGCCGAGCGCTGGATCTGGAAACATCCCGAGACCGGCTACAAAGAATGGAAGACCCACGAATACTTGGAAACCGAATTTGCCAAGTTAGGCTACGAACTGACCCTGGCCGGCGATATTCCCGGCTTTACCACCTTGATCGATACCGGCAAGGAAGGCCCCACCATCGCTGTATTTGGTGAGCTGGACTCCGTGATCTGCGCCAACCACCCGGAGGCAGACCCCACCACCGGCGCTGTCCACACCTGCGGTCACAACTGCCAGGCAGCGGCCCTGTTGGGTCTGGCGGCTATGCTGAAAGAGCCCGGCGCATTAGACGGTATGAGCGGCAAAATTTTGTTGGTTGCCGTTCCCGCTGAGGAACTTTTGGAGCTGGAATACCGGGAAGATCTCCGGAAAAAGGGCGTGATCAAGTACTTTGGCGGCAAGCCAGAGTTTATGTGGCGCGGCCTGCTTGACGGGGTGGATATGTCCTTTATGATCCACACCGACGGCGGTGAAAAGTCCATTTCCGGTACCTCCGGCGGCTCCAACGGCTGCCTGCTGAAGAATATCCGCTTTGAGGGTAAGGCCTCCCACGCCGGCGGCTCTCCCCACCGTGGCATCAATGCCCTGTACGCGGCAAATTTGGCCCTTTCCGCCATCAACGCCCTGCGGGAGACCTTCCAGGACAATTCCCACATCCGTGTTCACCCCATCATTACCCACGGCGGTGATATCGTCAATGCCATTCCCGACAATGTGACCATGGAATGCTATGTCCGGGGCGCAACCATGGATGACATCGTTTCCGTCAACAAGAAGGTCAACCGGGCTTTGGCAGCCTCCGCTGCCGCCATGGGCGCAAAGGTCCATCTGCGGGATATCCCCGGCTACTATCCCCGGAATTATCCCAAGGCCAGTTTTGCAATGCTGCAAAGCGCCATGGAGCAGGTTACCGACGAGGTAAAAGTCAATCCCTCCGGCTGGGGCACAGGCTGCTCCGACATGGGCGATATGTGCGCGGTGATGCCCGCGCTGCATCCCTATATCAGCGGCGCGATCGGCTCTTTCCACGGCGCGGATATGTATGTGACCAAGCCGGAAATCGCTGTGGTACAGTCCGCCCAGCTGCAGTATGTGATGCTCCACACCTTCCTGGACGACAATGCCAAGAATGCCCGGGAGCTTATCGACAATTACAAGCCGGACTTTGCCACTTACGAAGAGTACTTCGCCTTTGTGGACAATCTGAATCTGGATATCGATGCGGTTTGCCACGAGGACGGCAAGACAACCTTGACCTACTCTGCAACAACTGAGAAAGCAGCAGAAGACGCAACCGACGAACCCCTGTAATAAAAAAAGAGAGCGGCAATGCCGCTCTCTTTTTGTTTTAATTGAAAATTGAAAATTGAGAATGAAAAGATTATTGCTTGTTGAGAAATAATTCTCAACTCTCAATTCTCAACTCGTAATAAGACAACTGCCGTGCGGTTGGGGAGGTACAACTTGATGCCGTGATTGCCGTTTTCCGTTACGGTGGAATAGCGCTGGTGGTAGACCCGGCCAAAGCCGCCGTAGCAGAAATCGTCAGTTGACATAATCACTTCGTATTCTCCCGGCTGGTCTACCCGGACGAAACATCCCTCATAGGCATTTTCAGGGTGGAGGTTATAGGCGAAAATACCACTGCCCTTGCGGTAAACAAGGATTTTTTTCTCATTGTCCACCCAAAGCTGGGTATCCTTGCCGGACAGCGTTCTCAGATGTTTACATAACTTTACCGCATCCCGGTCAAAGCTCTGCAAATATTCGTACTTTAAGTCGGGGTTTTCCGCCAGCGACCACTGCCGGCGGCAGTAGTGATAGGACCAGCCGTTACCCTCTCTGGGGAAGTCAATCCACTCCGGATGGCCGAACTCATTGCCCATAAAATTGAGGTATCCGTCGCCGCCCAGGGTCATGGTGAGCAGGCGGATCATTTTATGAAGCGCCACGCCCCGGTCGATGGTCAGATCGGGGATATGCTTTGCCATGGAAGTGTACATGGCCGCATCGCAAAGCCTAAACATTATGGTCTTGTCCCCCACCAAAGCCTGGTCGTGGGACTCGCAGTAGCCGATGACCTTCTCCTTGGGCCGGCGGATGGTCAGCTCCCAGTAAATTTTGTGGAGATCCCAGTGCTCGTCGGGCACTTCCTTGAGAAGCTTGATCCAAAAGTCCGGCTCACCCATCGCCAGGCGGTAGTCAAAGCCCACACCGCCGTCCTTAACGGGCAAACACAGCCCCGGCAGAGCAGACATATCCTCAGCAATTAAAATGGCATTAGGCCTGACCTGCCGGGTCAGCTCTGTGGCCAGTTGCAGGTAGGTCACTGCGTCCACATCGGTGTTGAGGGAAAAATACTTATGATAGCCGTCAAAATCCGTGCCCAGGCCGTGATCCCGGTAGAGCATAGAGGTGATGCCGTCAAAGCGGAAGCCGTCGAAATGGTATTCCTCCAGCCAGAATTTTAAGTTGGACAGGAGGAAGTGAATGACCTCATTTTTGCTGTAGTCAAAGCATTTCGTGCCCCAGGCGGGGTGATCGCCCCGGCTTCCCTTGTGGAAAAACTGGTAGTCCGTTCCGTCAAACTCGTTAATGCCCTCCCGGGTATTGGGGCAGGCGTGGGAATGGACCACATCCAAAAGCACCGCGATGCCCATTTTGTGGGCGGTGTTAATGAGTTCTTTCAAATCTTCCGGCCTTCCGAACCGGGAGGAAGCGGCAAAGAAATTGGTGACCTGGTAGCCAAAGCTGGCATAGTAGGGATGCTCCATCACCGCCATAATTTGCAGAGCGTTATAGCCCAGCTTCTTCACCCGGGGCAGGATATTTTCGGTGAATTCCCGGTAAGTGCCCACCTTGCCTTCTTCCTGCGCCATACCGATATGGCACTCGTAAATGAAGAGCTTTTTCCTGGGCTTGAACTTTTCGTCAGTCCAGGGGAAGGCCTTTTCGTCATAGACCACCGCGTTCCAGCTGTGGTCGGGATTTTGGATGACCCGCTTGGCATAGAGGGGGATGCGTTCCAGCTCTCTGCCCCCGGACACCACGATTGTCTGTACCTGCTGACCGTCTTTCAGGGCATCTTTTCCCGGCAAAAACAGCTCAAAAACGCCGTTTTCTAACTTTTTCAGGGGATATTTCTTTCGCTCCCAGTTGCAGAAATCGCCGGTGAGGTACAGCGCGTCTGCCGCCGGCGCCCACTCCCGGTAGTACCAGCCGTCAGCGGTTTTATGAAAGCCAAAATACCGGTGGCCGTTGGCAAAATCCCGCAGGTCGCCAAGCTCGGATACCTTCTTTTCGTACAGCGCCATCCGCAGGGCAATATCGTCTGCATAGGGCCGCAGGCCCTTGTCGATATTCAAAATCTTCGGTTTCACAAAGCATGCCCCCTTTAAAAGCCTTCTCCTGGAGGAGAAGGTGGCTCGCTGAAAGCGAGTCGGATGAGGTGAAAAATGTTGTCCACCTCATCAGTCACCTTCGGTGACAGCTTCCCCTCAAGGGGAAGCCTTTTCTTTCATACTATCCTTATTTTACCCAAGTGTCAAGAAAAAACGGTCATTCCTTGGGAATGACCGTAAATTTAAGTCTTTTTGATAAACTTTTCCTTGCACTTGGGGCAGGTGATGGCGATCTTGCCCTTGCCCCGGGGCACACGCACCGGCTGGCGGCAGCGGGGGCAGGTATAATAACGATGCTGCCGGTCCTTCAGCTGCTCCATAAAGCGCAGGTATTTCCGGTTTTCCTGGTAGCGTTTATAGGTATTCCGGGAAAGACACCGGAATATGGCCCAGAACATCAGTGCCCAGGACACCGTAGACAGCAGCAGCTTGATGGGAATAAACAGCGGAAACATCCCCAACAGGCACACCACCACACCTGCGGTGAGTATTGCGATATTCAGCTTGTCCGTGCCGTAGCGGCCGGCCATAAAATGCCGGATAAAATTCCGTAATTTTTCCATACATACCCTCGTTACCGATTAGTTACTTCTATTATATGGTCTTGACCGGTTTTTGACAAGGGGTGGGGACAGATTGTTTACGAATTGTTTAAGGTTGATAAAAAATGAGAGGATTTTTGCCAAAAGCCGTGTTATAGTGATAGTGCCGATAAGCCTTCTCCTCGAGGAGAAGGTGTCACGGCTTATGCCGTGACGGATGAGGTGTGTTTGAAAGCTTTCCACCTCATCAGTCACCTTCGGCGACAGCTTCCCCTCAAGGGGAAGCCTTTTTTCCTTGACTTTCCGGGGGGTGGTGCTACAATAGGCAAAGAAAGGAAGTGCTTTCCGTTGAAAGAAAAATTTAAGTCCTTGCTGCCCCTGCTGTGTGGCTACTTAGGCTATATCCTTTGGGGCTTCAGCTACAAATTCATCACCGTCGCCCAGGAGACCGCCTCCTCCACTGTGCTGCTGTCCCACCGGTTTGTGATCAGCTGCATCCTTATGCTGGTGTTGGTGGCTACCCGGCTGGTGAAGGTCAGCTTCCGGAACAAAAAATGGGGCTCTGCGGTGCTGCTGGTGACCTTCCAGTTTGCCTACTATCTGTTTGAAAGCGCCACCGCCAAGGCCACCAACGGCGCTGTGACCAGCTTGGTCAGCGCGGTTTCTCCGGTGCTTGCCATCGTGCTGGCGGCCCTTTTCCTCAAGGAATACCCCACCACCCGGCAGAAGATCTTCTGCGTGCTGCCGGTAGCCGGCGTGATCTTAATGACCGTGGCAGGACAGGATTTAGGTGTCATCACCACCACGGGCGTTGTGCTTCTGTGCCTGTCCATCTTCACCTCCGGCGCTTACCGGACCATCAACCGCAGCGCATCGAGGCACTTTACCGCCTTTGAAAGAACGCTGATCCTGTTCATTTTCTCCTCTGTTGCCAATACGGTGATCGCCCTGAACGAGCTGGACTGGAGCTGGGCTGCTTATGTAGCGCCGCTGAAGACCCCCTCTTACCTGTGGTCTATGCTGTTTTTGTCCCTGGTGTGCTCCTTGGCCTGCAACCTGCTGGTGAACTACGCCACCTCCAATTTGCCGGTGGTGAAGATCTCCTCTTTGGGCGCACTGACCACCGTGGTGGGCGTTCTGCTGGGCCTGCTCACCGGCGACCCCTGGAATTACACCTTCCTGATTGGCTCTGTGCTGATCGTTGTGGGCATTTGGCAGGTAACCAAGGTCCCCAAGGTAAAGGAAGAATCCACAACAAAATAATTATGCATTACGCATTCTGCATTATGCATTAGAAAACGGGAACGACTGTGTCGTTCCCGTTTTGTATTAGGCTTCTTTCTTATCCCCGGTGGGGCGACGGCGGTGATGGAAGCGGCGGCGATTATTTTTCTTTGCCTTTTCTTCTTTCGCACCATTCTCTTGCGGGCGGTTGTGAGCATCCGCTCCT
Source organism: Oscillospiraceae bacterium (assembly GCA_017452505.1). GTDB lineage: Bacteria > Bacillota > Clostridia > Oscillospirales > Oscillospiraceae > Faecousia. The sequence continues at coordinate 10,565 of JAFTMI010000053.1, read as the reverse complement.
GCATTTGCTGCCTTGGGGGCTTCCTTTTCTGCAGGTTTTTCCTGCTGGGGCTTTTGACCGCCTCTATTGCGGCGGCGGCGATTGCGGCTGCCTTCCTTCTTGGGCTCTTCCGCAGGGGCATCCAACTGGTCAGCAATGGTCTCTTCCGAGTAGCGCAGCTTGATGGAGTCCAGAATGGGGGCCTCCTCCTGCACTTCCTCCACCTTCTTGAACCGGCGGCCGCTGTTTCCGCCGGAGATGGGCGCCCAATCGGCAGGGATGGGCTCATCGGTCTTCTTGGCCTTGCCGTTACGGAACACGGCGATCTCCTCGTTCCTGGCGGTTACAAGGGTATCGGGCCGGTCCTCCAGGCGGACCTTCACCCGCTGGCGAAGCAATTCCACCTCGGTGACAGTGCCCCGGCCCTCGGGGGTATCCACAAAGGACTCGACCTTGGGGGCGGTGCGGAGCAGATCTTCATAGGCATCCTGCTCGTACTTGAGGCAGCACATCAGTCTGCCGCAGGTGCCGGAAATTTTGGTGGGATTCAGACTCAGCGACTGGGTCTTGGCCATCTTGATGGACACGGGCTGGAAATCGTCTAAGAAGCTGGCGCAGCAGAAGGGTCTGCCGCAGATGCCCAAGCCGCCAACCATCTTGGCCTTGTCCCGGACACCGATCTGCCGCAGCTCGATACGGGTATGGAAGGTATTGGCCAGCAGCTTTACCAGCTCCCGGAAATCCACCCGCTCGTCGGCAGTAAAGAAGAACAGGATCCGGCTGCCGTCAAAGGAACACTCGGCGCTGACCAGCTGCATATCCAGCTCCAGCTCCATAATTTTCTGCATGCACACGGAGAAGGCCTTTTTCTCGGTTTCCCGGTGGTCGGCGGCGGCCTTTTCGTCCTGGTCATTGGCAATGCGAATTACCTGGCGCAGGGGGGCTACGATGTCCTTACGGGCGATCTTGTGGTTACCGCCGGTCACATAGCCGTACTCCATACCCCGGGCGGTATCGATGATCACATGGTCGCCGGCTTTCAGCTTCAGCCCGGCGGGATCAAAAAAGTATATCTTCTGCCCGGGGCGGAACTGGATGTCCACCACCTCATGTTCCTGGGGCAGTTCATTTGTCAAAATTTCTTCACTCATAAGTTACTCCTATTTTCTCCGTCATTCCGAGGAGCCGAAGGCGACGTGGGAATCTCCAGGTAGAATCTGCCAAATAAGAACATTGTACCAGGAGATTGCCACGGGTGCTGACGCACCCTCGCAATGACAAGGATGATTGCATCATTATCGCAGGGCGTGCTGTAAATATCCGCAGATAGCACCTACGGACACATTGCCCTGGGCATATTCGATGATCTTCTGCAGCTGGGCGATGGCCTCCACCAGATCCCGGGAGGGTCTGAGCGCCAGTTCCCGGGCCAAAGGCGATACCGGGGGCTGTCCGTTATGGGCGGACAGGGCGCTTTGCAAAAGCTGCAGCCAAAGCTGCCATTCCGGGATGGCTGCATCCCGTTTCCATTTTTCCATACCTGCCAGGGTGGTCACCAAACCCAACTCGTCCCGCTTGGCAAAGGCCTTCACAAATCCCTCGGTTTGGGGAGAAACCTCAGCTCCCTGCGCCAAAAGCCCCTTGGCCTGTCCCAAAAATCCGCCGCTGCGGCTGACCGCCGCGGCAATGCTATTGGGGTCTGCGTTGGGAAATTCCTTTTGCAGCGCCTGGGTCAAGACCCCGTCCGGCAGCGGCAGCAAGGCAAGCTCTGTACACCGGGAGCGGACAGTGGGCAGGAGTTTTTCCGGGTTGTCGGTGAGCAGGATGAACACGCCGTACTGGGGCGGCTCTTCCAAAATTTTTAGCAGGGCATTCTGTCCTTCTATCCGCAGCTCCTGGGGAAAAATGTATATTTTTTTCTGCCCCTCGTTGGGCATCACATACATATCCGCCCGGGCGTTTCGCACGATGTCCACCGCCACGGTCTTATGGTCCGGGTCAGTGACGGTGATGCAGTCCGGGTGGGTGTCATGCAGCACCTTGCGGCAGGCAGGGCAGGTCATACAGGGCTTACTTTCGCTTTGGCACTGGAGGGCCGCAGACAAAAGCTTCGCCAAGGTATGCTTGCCGGAGCCGGCAGGACCGGAAATGAGATAAAAATGGGAGATACGGCCCCGCGCGATACTGACACGCAGGTTTTCTTTCAGCCGTTCATTGCCCAAAAGGCCTTCAAAACCCATTGACTTTCCCCTTTCCCAGTTTCTAAATCGGTATTATAACATAAATTCTACCGTTTTTCTACCCCCCGGTAGAAATTGTTAATGCAAAATGCAAAATGCAGAATGCAAAATTGATGTGTCGGCAAAGCCGACTTATTTAAATCATCGCCGTAGGCGATACCTCCATTTTGCATTTATCATTTATCATTTTGCATTCTTTTAGCCCCACAGGGCGGAGAGCATGGGGATGATCTGCTTTTTCCGGCTCATGACACCGGGCAGGAACAGGGTATTGTCCCGAGGCGATACACCAAAAGCATTCTGAATGACCTCATCCTCACCCACATAAATAAGCTGGGTGCCTTCCTTCAGCACATCGGTGAGCATCAGAATCATCATGGACAGGTTTTTCTTTGCCTTCTCCTGCTGCATCAGCTTTAAGAAAGCGTCCTTCCGCTCCAGCATCTTGGGGCTGTCCACGCAGGTGACCTGGGACACCGCAAAGTCGTGGCCGGCAATGTGGAAGTCCTTGTAGTCGGCAAAGAGCAGGTCTTCCTCGGTGCGGTGCTCCAAAGAGGCGGAGAAGATCTCCCGGCCCAGCTCCTCCAGGGACACATTGGCAATTCTTGCCATCCGCTCGGCAGTACGGATATCCCGCTCGGTGCAGGTGGGGGATTTGAACATGACCGTGTCAGAAAGAATGGCAGCAGCCATCATTCCGGCCATCTTCTCGGAGGGGATAAGTCCTCTGTCCTGGAACATACCGGCGATGAGAGTCTTGGTAGAGCCCACGGGCTCGTTGCGCACATAGATGGGATTGGCGGTCTGAATGTCGGCTAAGCGGTGGTGGTCGATGATCTCCAGGATCTCAGCCTCCTCAAGGCCCGGTACGGACTGAGAAGCCTCATTGTGGTCTACCAGCACCACCCGCTTTCTCCGGGGGCGTAGCAGGTGGTAGCGGGTCAGCACGCCAACGACCTTTTCGTTCTCGTCCAAAATGGGGTAGCAGTGCTCTCTGAATTTCAGCACCTGCTCTTTTACTTCGTCCACCTTGTCCTCCAAATGGAAGCACACCAGACCCGAACGGCGGCAAATTTTGCCGATGGGAGCGGCCTGGAAGATGAGCCTTGCGGCCCGGTAGGCATCAAAGGGGGTGGAGATGATGCAGGTAGAGGTTTCCATCTCCCGCAGCTCCGGATCCAATTCTGCCTGGCAGAGAATGAGGCAGTTCACATTCATCTCCAAAGCTCTTTTAATCATATCCGGCTGGTGGCCGCACAGGACGATGGATTCTTTCTTATGGAACAGCAGATTTTCCCGGTTCTGGGGCAGGGCGATGAAGATCTCGCCGCTCAGGGTATCGGTATGGTCACCGGCATCGTTTAAGACCTTGCCTTCCAGCACGCTCAGCACATTGAAAAGGGGCACAGGGGCCAAAACACCGGAGCCCAGCTCCATATTGTAGCTTGCCACATTCTCTCTCGAGAGCATACCGTAAAGGGTGCCGTCTTCGTTGATGACAGGCACGGCAGAGATGCCCTTCTGCTGCTGGAGGATGTCCCAGCCCCGGCCCACGGTGACGGCGGTGCTTAAAAAGGGCGGGGTATCGAAGTCCAGGTCGTGAATCTGGGTGTACATACTGTGGATGCGCTTGGGGGCTTCAAAGCCAAAGCGATTGAGGACGATATTGGTCTCATCGGAAACATGGCCTAAGCAGGCGGCCTCATATTCCCGGTCGCCCACGGCATTGCGCAGGGCGGCATAGGCCATGGCGGCCACGATGGAGTCGGTATCGGGATTGCGATGACCGGTTACATAGATAGGGTCCATAATAATCCTCCTTAGAATTGAAAATTGAGAATTGAGAGTTGAGAATTATTTTTGTTCTGTTTTCATTATACCTGTCAAAAAACAAAATAGCAAGTAAAAATGCCTTCTCAATCACTTTGCCATTTTCGGTGCAATTTTCATTCTCAATTTTCAACTTTCAACTCTCAATTCTATAATTATAGATATATCTATATTATAGATTATATTTAATATAGTATCCTGCTTAAAAAATGCTTGTTTTTTATAGGGCTTTATGGTATAATGCAGGGTGAAATATTATTAACAGTTTTTTCCGATTTTTATCGACAAAATACCCGTCTTTTTACTGAAGAAAGGAGTTAGAATTTATGTTTTCATCAGCCTATGTTTGGGCGAAAATTATAAGCTATCTGGAAGAGCGGCTCACCGCCTCCACCGTGTCTGCCTGGTTTGACGATACCCAGGTGCTGGAACTGACCGAAGATCATCTGATCATCTATTGCCCCGATGAATTCCGCCGGGATACCATCGCCAACCGCTGCGCGCCCTATATTCACGACGCGCTGCAGGAAATGTTTGATTCCAAGGCCAAGCTCCGTGTGTTGGATGATGAGCAGCTGGAAAAATATCAAAACAAGGACACCCGGGTGATCATGGACATCAATCCCAATTTCACCTTCGAAAATTTCGTGGTGGGTCCCACCAACCAGCTGGCAAACAATGCGGCCAAGGCGGTTGTGGACAACCCGGGTATGGTGTATAACCCTTTGTTTATTTACGGCCCTCCCGGTGTGGGCAAGACCCATTTGCTCCACGCCATCGCCAACGGCATCTATGCCAAGAACCCCAATGCCAAGATCTTAAACACCAAGGGCGAGCAGTTTACCATTGAATTGATGGAGGCCATCCGTACCGGTGACAATATTGCTTTTCGCAGCAAGTACCGGGATGTGGATCTGTTCCTGATCGACGATATTCAGTTCATTGCCGGCAAGGAGGTCACCCAGGAGGAATTCTTCCATACCTTCAATGCCCTCCACGAAAACGGCCGCCAGATCGTCCTCACCGCCGACCGCAAGCCCAGCGATATGCTGACTTTGGAGGGAAGACTGCAAAGCCGCTTTGAATCCGGTCTGATGGCGGACGTGCAGCCTCCCGACTATGAGACCCGCATGGCCATCATTAAGAACAAGGCCATCCATTTGGGCCTGGAGCTGCCGGCGGATGTATGCGATTACATTGCCAAGAACATCACCAACAATGTCCGTCAGTTAGAGGGCACGGTGAAGAAGATCATGGCCTACCGGGACTTAAACAATATGCCCCTGGATTTTCCCAATGTTTCCCGAGCCATCAATGATATGTTCAAAAAAGGCGAGGGCAACACCCTGCCCACCCCGGAGTTGGTGATCAGCCAGGTGTGCAAGTTCTACTCCGTGGACGAGGCAACCCTCAAGGGAACGCAGCGTAACCGGGGTACTGTGGAAGCCCGGCATGTGGCAGTTTATCTGATGCGTAAGCTGACAAATCTATCCTCCCCGGATATCGGCGAGGTGCTCAACCGGGATCACGCCACCATTTTGTACTCGGTCAAGCAGGTGGAGCAGAAGCTTGCCAAGAATGATACCGATATGCAGAACCACATCCGAGACATCACGGCGAACATCAACTCCTGCCTGTAAGCAATTGAAAATGTAGAATTGAGAATGGAGAATTAAGGTGTCGCATTGCGACTATTTTAATCATCGGCGAAGCCGATACACTAATTCTCAACTCTCAATTTTCAATTCTCAATTATCCACAATACTTGTTAATTGTTAATAACTTTTCTGTGGATAAAGTATCTTCCAAAATCAGCAAAAAACCCCTGTGGAAAAGGTTTGTCTTATTAACAGATACCCTGTTGAAAAAAATCCCTTGGTGCCCAAGGCTTTTTCGGGGTTTTCCACATAATTTCGTACTACTACTACAACTACTACCTAAAATATCTATTTTTATATATTTATTTATTATTTTCAGAAGGGAAGGATTTTACAATGCGTTTTACCTGTGAAAAAAGTAACCTGATGACGGGCCTGAATATTACCGGTCGGACTGTGGCACAGAAAAGCTCTCTTTCCGCCATTGAAGGTATCTTGTGCCGGGCCGGCGACGGTCTGAGCCTCACCGGTTACAATATGGAAACCGCCATTACCTATTGCATCGACGCAGATGTTTCTGAAGTGGGTCAGTGCGTGCTGCCTGCCAAGCTCTTTGGCGATATTATCCGCCGTCTGCCCGAGGGCGAGGTCACGGTGGTGGTCAGCGATACTTACAAGGTATCCATTCGCTCCGGTTACGCATCCTTTAATATTTCCGCAGAGTCTGCTGACGATTATCCGGAGCTGCCCGATGTGGGCGACGGCAAGTCCATCCGGATGCCCCAAGTGGCAATGAAGGAGCTCATCGGCGGTACCATCTTTGCGGTTTCTGAAAACCAGGGCCGGCCCATTCACACCGGCGTAAAGTTTGAAGTGGAAAGCGACCGGGTTTCCGCCATTGCTGTGGACGGCTTCCGTTTGGCGCGCCGTACCTGGCATTTCCCCGAGCCCACCAACCGGAATCTTGCTTTCGTTGTGCCTGCCCAGGGCTTAAAGGAAGTGGAAAAGATCCTCCAGGACGGCGAGGAAAATGTGGCCTTTACCCAGGGTAAAAAGCACATTCTGTTCCAGATGGGCTGCTGCACAGTGATTTGCCGGCTGCTGGACGGCGATTTCCTGGATTGGCGGAAGGTGGTTCCCATGGACAGCCCCATTAAGCTGGTGGCAAATGTTTACGATTTGGCAAGCTCCATTGAGCGTGTGGGTCTGGTGGTTTCTGAAAAATACCAGAGCCCGGTGCGCTGCGTATTTACCAATAATGAATTGCAGCTGAAGACCAATACCATCATCGGCGCGGCAGAGGACCGCTGCTCCATCGCCGGCGACGGCAAGGACTTGGAGATTGGCTTCAAGGTCAAGTACCTGTCCGATGCTTTGCGTGCTGTTCCTGCCGACGAGGTGTGCCTGGAGCTGACCAACAGCTTAAGCCCCATCGTGCTGACCCCCGTGGACGAAAAACAGGACTTTGCCTACATGGTCCTGCCTGTGAGAATCAAGACCAACTAAGAGGAACTATGAAAGTAACAGTAACGAAAAAGGCGGCAAATGCCAAGCCGCTGACCATTCATACGGAATTTATCAAGCTGCAGGACGCCTTAAAATATGCCAATTTGGTATACTCCGGCGGAGAAGCCAAGCAGCTGATTTTGGACGGTATGGTGAAGGTCAACGGCGAAGTGTGCCTGATGCGCGGCAAAAAGCTCTATCCCGGCGACCAGTTTGCCTTCCAGGGACACACTATTGTAATAGAAAATGATACTTGAGAACATTCGCTTGGAAAACTATCGGAATTACACTGAGGTTTTCGCAGAATTTGACCCGGGTGTAAACCTGTTGGTAGGCCAAAACGCCCAGGGTAAGACCAATCTTTTGGAGGCGGTGGCATTCCTGGGCTCCGGCCGGGCCTTCCGCACCCAAAAAAGTGCAGAGCTGGTGAAATTCGGCGCGGACTTTGCCCAGTTGGAGGGCAATGTTTTCTCCCAGGAGCGGCAGCAGAACTTGAAATGGGTGCTGTTTTCCGCATCCCGCCCCCGGCAGCTTTACCGCAACGGGGCAAAAAAGAAAACCGCCGCAGATATTTCAGGTGTCTTGCAAACGGTTCTGTTCTGCCCGGAAGATTTGATGGTGCTGAAAACCGGCGCATCCGCCCGGCGGCGGTTGGCGGATAATGCCATTTGCCAGCTGCGGCCCAACTATGAGGCGGCGCTGTTGGAGTACAACCGGATCCTGGAGCAGAAAAACCGCATTTTGAAAGACCGGCACGAGAATCCCGCCCTGCTGGAGATACTCCCGGAGTACAATGCAAGATTGTGCCAGGTGGGCGCGCTGCTCATATCCTACCGGGCCAGATTTTTTGAGGGTCTTGGCCGGGAGGCGGCGGAATTTCACAAAAGCTTTTCCGGTGGAAAAGAGGATTTTTCCCTCAGCTACAAGACCGTTTCCACCATTTCTGACCCCTTTGCCCCGGTGATCTTGCTGGAGCAGAAATTGCAGGAGCATTTGGAGAGCCACTATCGGGCAGAGCTGGAAAGCAGCGCTTGTTTAACCGGCCCCCACAAGGACGATTTCGATGTGACCCTTTCCGGGATCTCCTTAAAAGCCTTCGGCTCCCAAGGCCAGGTGCGGACTGCCGCTGTGAGCTTAAAGCTTGCCCAGCGGACCTTAATGGAAAAAGAATCGGGAGAAATACCCGTGCTTTTATTGGACGATGTTTTGTCGGAATTAGACCCCAGCCGGCAGGACTTCGTGCTGAATCAAATCTCCCGGGGACAGGTGTTCATCACCTCCTGCGAACCGGGACGATTCACCAAATTGGGTAAAACCATTGAAATTGAACAAGGCGCGATTTTGTAGGTCATTGCGAGCCCCGCAAGGGGCGTGGCAATCCCCTCTTAAGATGGGGATTCCCACATCGTTTCGCTCCGCGGAATGACCCAAGAACGAAGGTGTATTTTATGAACTATTATGTGTATATATTGACGAACACACATAAAACAGTTTTATACACCGGAATAACAAACGATCTAATAAGGCGTGTTTATGAACATAAGCACCATTTAGATAGAAAAAGCTTTACAGCCCAATATAATGTGGAAAATCTCGTTTATTATGAGGTTACAACAAACCCCGAGGCAGCCATTGCCCGGGAAAAGCAGATTAAAGGCTGGAACAGGGCAAGAAAAGATAAGCTGATTGAAAGCAAAAATCCAAATTGGATAGATTTATATGAGAATATCCTGTAACACGATGGGGATTGCCACACCAGTGACATCGGTCACTGGTTCGCAATGACCCGTATTTTGAGGAGTATGTATTATGTCTGAAGAAACCAAAGTAACACAGGAATATGGCGGTGAACAGATCCAGGTGCTGGAAGGCCTGGAGGCTGTCCGCAAGCGGCCGGGTATGTACATCGGTTCTACCTCCGCCAGCGGCCTGCACCATTTGGTGTATGAAATCGTGGATAACTCCATCGACGAGGCCCTGGCCGGCTACTGCAAGCATATCACCGTCACCATCAATCCCGGAAACTCCATCACCGTCACCGATGACGGCCGTGGTATCCCCGTGGACATCCAGCCCCAAACCGGCAAGCCCGCGCTGGAGGTCGTCTTCACGGTCTTGCATGCCGGCGGTAAATTCGGCGGCGGCGGTTATAAGGTCTCCGGCGGTCTGCACGGCGTGGGCGCGTCTGTTGTAAACGCCCTTAGTGAAAGCCTCACCGCAAGAGTCCATAAAAACGGAAACATCTATGAAATGAAATTTGCCCGGGGTCACATCACCCAGGAAATGAAGATCGTGGGCAAAACGGACAAAACCGGTACTGAGGTCACCTTCCAGCCCGACCCGGAGATGTTCGACGAGGTGGTCTACTCCTATGAGACCCTCCACGAAAGAATGCGTGAGGAGGCCTTCCTCAACGCAGGTCTTTCTATTACCATCACCGACAACCGGGGCGATGAGCCCATGGGTGAGACCATGTGCTACGAGGGCGGTATCCGGGAGTTCGTCACCTGGACCAATCAGAAAAAGACCGTCATCCACCCGGATGTGATCTATGTTTCCGGCGCCAAGGGCGATGCCTCCGCTGAGATCGCTCTGCAGTACAACGACGGCTACAATGAGACCTTACAGTCCTTTGCCAACGATGTGCGCACCCCGGAAGGCGGTATGCACGAAACCGGCTTTAAGACCGCGCTGACAAGAGTGCTCAATGCCTACGGCATGAAGGTCGGCATCATCAAGGGCGACGATAAGGTGAGCGGTGAAGACTGCCGGGAGGGTATTTCCGCAGTTATTTCCGTGAAGCTGACCGATGCCCAGTTCGAGGGTCAGACCAAGGCAAAGCTGGGCAATGCCTATATCCGTACCCTGGTGGAGCAGATCGTAGGTGACCAGCTGGCTACCTATTTTGAGGAGCATCCTGCCACCGCCAAGATCATTTTGGAAAAAGCTATGATGGCCAACCGGGCAAGAGAAGCCGCCCGGAAGGCAAGAGAAAATGCCCGCCGCAAGACAGGTCTCGAGTCCGGCGGTATGCCCGACAAGCTCCAGGACTGCAACGAAAAAGACCCGGCTCTGTGTGAGCTTTACATCGTCGAGGGTGACTCCGCTGCGGGCTCTGCCATCCAGGGCAGAGATTCCCGGTTCCAGGCCATTTTGGCCATGTGGGGTAAAATGCTCAACGTGGAAAAGGCAAGAGCCGACAAGATCTACGGCAACGATAAGCTTAGCCCCCTGATCATCGCCTTAGGCGGCGGTATCGGCGAGGACTTTGACCTGCAAAAGCTCCGCTACCACAAGATCATCATTATGTCCGATGCTGATGTGGACGGCGCCCATATCCGCACCTTGCTGCTGACCTTCTTCTTCCGGTATATGCGTCCGCTCATTGAGATGGGCTATGTATATTCCGCTG
>JAFTMI010000052.1 GCA_017452505.1 Oscillospiraceae bacterium | reverse complement strand
TCTCCAAGCAGACAAACCTGGAGAACTACACACTGCCTGAGGTAACCGATGCAGAAGGCACCTACATCATCTTCCTGGATTATACCGATGCAAACGGTACAACTCAGCAGATCTCCGCAGTCATCAACAAATAAGATGACGCAAAAGCATAACCCCTAACGGCTTCGGCCCGCCATCCGGCGGGCCGAAGTTTTTTGCGTAAAGAGCATATTTTATTCCCCGACAGCAAATTACTGTTAATTAGCTAAAACAAACGAAAAATTGTAAATTCTCTTTGTTGTAGTGGTAAAATTAGAAAAATGTTTGTATTTTAAATGAAAATGTTGACATGTCAAAATTAGATGATATAATTGTATTATCTAGTATATTGCCCATGTATCGGCTTTGGCGGATGCGTGGCAGATGGAAATGTTGAAAATCGTTTGTGAGGTATTTTATGAATAAGGAAGAATATGTATTTGAGCTTGATTTAATTAAGATAGTCAAGGCACTTTGGAATAAAGTGGTTTACATTCTGATTGCAACCTTGATTTTTGGATGTGCCGGTTTTGTAGGTAGTAGGATGCTGAAGACCCCTATTTACCAGGCTAGCGCAAAACTGATTGTAAGCACACAATCCGTTGGCAGTGAAGATGTGTCCAATGACCGTGTGAACTCGGCGAAGGCGTTGGTAGAAACCTATGCCGTTGTCATTCGGGATAGAGACGTCATCAATCAGGTGATTGATGAATTGGGTCTAAACGAGAGCTATGGGCAGTTGGCTGGTTGTATTAGCGTAAAAGCAATTAGTGATACGCAAATTATGCAGATCATCGTAAAGCATCCCAATCAGGGAATTGCTTTTTCTGTTGCACAAAAACTACAGATGATTGCACCCGATATCATTAAGGCGGCTGTAGGTATTGGATCTCTGAGTCCCGTGGGCCAACCCTATTCCAGTCCCTATCCGGTATCTCCCAACAACATGACCGATGCGATTTTTGCGGCGCTGGTGGGATTTGCTCTGTCTTGCGGCTTGGTTATGCTGCTGTTATTCCTGGACAACACTTATGAGTCTGATGCAGATATTCAGGACGATTTGGATGTTTTGGTGCTGGGTGTGATTCCCAAGGTGGAATGCTGCAGTACGCGATATGGCTATAGTTATGGTTATGGCTACGGTTATGGTTATGGCTATGGCTATGGTCACCCCCATAAAAGCAAAAAGCAGGCAAAGGAGGGGAAGTGAGCCCTATGAAGAGATTATTTGATTTTAGAGCCGAGAAAAAGAAGAAAAAGTTATTAAAAGTTCTGGGCGAGGAACCCCAGCTGATTGTGGACGATGCGCCATTTGAGTATGTAGAGGCGTTTAAGGAATTGCGTACCAACCTGAATTTTCTTGCTTCTCGTAGCAAGACTGAGGGAAAGGGATGCAAGATACTTGTCACCAGTTCTATTCCCGGTGAAGGTAAGTCTACAACTGTTATTAACATAGCGCTTGCGTTGGCTCAGGGTAATCACAAAGTCCTTCTTATTGATGGAGATATGCGCAACCCGGTTTTGCGGAAATATCTTCGTTTGGTGCAGAAGGAGGAGACGGGCTTGAGTGCATTGCTGAACAACGATGTAAAAATTGAAGATTGCTTGGCTCGTACAGAGTATGGAGTAGACGTGATTGCCAATGGTCCTATGCCTCCGAATCCTGCAGAACTGATCAAATCTGATACAATGCGCAGCTTGCTTAAGGGTGTGGAAGGCCATTATGATTACATCCTGTTCGACACCCCTCCTGTCGGTGTCATTACGGATGCTGCAGCGTTGAGTCCTTTGTGTGATGGCGTGCTTTATGTGATTCGCCATAGATTTGCCAGCAGAAAACAGGTTCATAACGCGATAAAGAAGCTGAAAATGGTTGATGCGAACATATTGGGTACGATATTGACCCAATATGATGTTCCGAAAAATTCTGGAAGACGGCACTACGGTTACTACCATAAATACAATCGGTATAATAAGTGATGCGATGGAAATGACACTTACAGATTTGCACACCCATATCCTTCCGGGGGTCGATGATGGGGCAAAGGATTTGGAAGCTTCCTTGGAAATTTTGCGCAAGCAAAAGAAAAGCGGAGTGGAACGGGTTGCGCTCACCTCGCATTTTTATCCGATGCGGGAAGAATTGCAGGACTTTCTGGACAGAAGGCAGCGCGCCTATGAGGAACTGTTATATGCTTGGGATGTAGATACCATGCCCCAACTGCGTTTGGGAGCGGAGGTACATTATTCTTCCAGTATAGCCGATATGGATCTGCGGAAACTGTCTCTTGCCCAAAGCGATTATTTATTAGTGGAGCTTTCTGACACGATGGTGCCCGCCCATATTGAGCAAGTGCTCAAGATAATTTTGAGTCAGGGGATTACACCAATACTGGCGCATGTAGAACGATGTGCTTATTTTATGGAAGATCCATCCAAATTGCTGCACTTGATTGAATTGGGCGCGTTGGCGCAAATCACCACAAGAGCTTTGCACAATAAGAGAAGACAGAAATTTGCGGAAATATGTTTACAGAAGAATGTTGCGCAGATTATAGCGTCTGATGTGCATGGTATCTGGGAACTTAAAACCGGCTTGGGGGCATTGAAAGAAAGTCTAAGCGGCGGGACAATTGAACGGGCAGAGGCTTTTGCCCGGGCTGTGTGGGACAATACACCGCTTCCTGTGTTTGAGCCGGAGCCGATTAAGAGAAAATTGTTCGGCTATGCGTAAAAAACAATAAAAGAAAGGAGAGGGAAAGATGAATGGGAATTTGTTGATTGTTGGAGCTGGCTCCTATGCGCTGGTAGCAGCAGAGATCGCAGTGAATATGGGTTGTTTTGAAAAAATTGCATTTGTTGACGATATGGCAAAGACCTTAAAAAATGGCATACCCGTAGTGGGAACAACCCAAGACCTGGAAAGATTAGCGGGAGAATACAGTTATGTTATTGTAGCAATCGGAAATCCCAAAGTCAGACTCTCTGTTTTGGATAGAATTCAAAAAGAAACAACTTACCAAATCCCGTCTTTGGTTTCTCCGAGAGCGTATGTTTCTTCTTCGGCGAAGGTGATGAGGGGCTGTGTTGTTGAGCCTATGGCGGTGGTCCATTCCAGGGCCATTCTGGAAGAAGGATGCATCATTTCGGCTGGTGCTGTGGTAAACCACGAAAGCACTTGCTGCAGGGGCGTTCATGCGGATTGCAACAGTACTGTTGCAGCGTATGCCCGTGTTCCTATGGGAACAAAAATTCTCAGCGGGGAGGTATATGGCGATGTATAAGGGTTTTGTGAAGAGGGCACTGGATTTGATCCTATCCGGTTTGGCGGCCATTGTACTGACGCTGCCTATGTTGATCGTCGCTATTGCTATAAAGATTGATGATCCCGGCCCTGCCCTATTTAAGCAAAGACGGGTGGGCCAGAAGAAAAACGGCGAAATTACATATTTTATGATTTGGAAATTCCGTAGTATGAAGATGTGCACACCCCACGATACGCCGACGCATCTGCTGGAAGACCCGGAGCAGTATATCACTCGTGTTGGAAAGTTCATCCGCAAGACCAGTATTGATGAGCTGCCCCAGATATACCAGGTATTTACCGGTAAGCTGTCTATCGTAGGTCCCAGACCGGCTCTGTGGTCGCAGGATGACTTGGTTGCAGAGCGGGAAAAGTACGGCGCCAACGAAATGAAGCCCGGTATTACCGGATGGGCGCAGATCAATGGTCGCGACGAGTTGGAAATTCCTGTAAAAGCTAAATTTGACGGTGAGTACGCCGAAGCTATCAATGCAGGCAAGTTTAAGGGCTTTGCTATGGATATGAAGTGCTTCTTCGGCACCATAACTAGTGTGCTGAAGTCTGACGGTGTCGTAGAAGGTGGCACTGGTGCGATGAAGAAGGAAGAAACTGAAGATCAGAAAGAAGTTGTGAATCAATGAAGAAGGTATTGATTACCGGAGCAAACAGCTTTATTGGCATCTCCTTTGAAACCTATCTCCGGGAGCGTTTTGCCGGTGAATATACTGTGGACACCGTGGATATGATCGACGGAAGCTGGCGGGAAAAAGATTTTTCCGGCTATGACAGTGTGTTCCATGTGGCGGGCATTGCCCACTCGGACAGCGGCAAGATCAGCGATGAGAAGGCAAAGCTTTACTATGCAGTTAACACGGATCTGACAGTGGAAACAGCGAAGAAAGCGAAGGCGGACGGCGTAAAGCAGTTCGTTTTTATGAGCTCTGCTATTGTCTATGGCGAGAGCGCGCCCATTGGAAAAAACAGGGTGATTACCAAAGATACGCCTACCAGTCCCGAGAATTGCTATGGTGACAGCAAGGTGCAGGCAGAAAACGGTATCCGCCCTTTAAATGACGATTCTTTTAAGGTGGTAATTCTCCGCCCTCCGATGATTTATGGCAAGGGCAGTAAGGGTAATTACCCCCTTTTGGCGAAATTGGCCTTAAAGACCCCGATTTTTCCTGATGTGAAGAATCAGAGATCCATGCTCTATGTGGGCAACCTCTGTGAGTTTGTCCGACTGATGGTGGAAAATGAAGAGAGTGGTACTTTCTGGCCTCAGAACGCGGAGTACAGCAACACTGGCGAAATGGTGAAAATGATTGCTGCAGCCCACGGCAAGAAGTTGACTTTGGTAAAGGGCTTCGGCTGGGCGCTGAAGCTGATGAGCCATCTGACAGGCCTGGTGAATAAGGCCTTCGGCAGCCTTTGCTATGCAAAAGAGTTGAGTGAATATAAAATGGATTACAGAGTGAAGAGTCTGAAGGACTCCATCGAGGAGACGGAAAAATGATTGACGCAACCGCAATTATTATGACCAAGAATGAGGAAAAGAACATTGTCGACTGCCTGAAGTCTATGGAGGGCTTTGCCAAGCGCTGTGTTGTTATCGACTGCGGCAGTACGGATAAAACCGTAGAACTGGCCAAGGAAAACGGCGCGGATGTGTATTTTCACGAATTTGAGTACTATGCAAAGCAGTTTAACTGGGGCATTGATAATTGCGACATCGACACGGAATGGATCGTCCGTTTGGATGCTGACGAACGATTTCCTGCGGAACTGAATGCGGAAATTGAAGCGCTGATTGCAGCCAATAAGGACAAGCCGATGAACGGCATCACCATTGAGGCAGATTTCTTTTTTCTGAACCGGTGCATGAAGCATGGTATCCGCAACAAGCGGAAAATGATGATGTTCAAGCGTGCCTGCGGTCGGATTGAGGACCGTAGACGGGATGCCCACAGTGTAATCTCTGAGGGCTTCTCCGCCAGCACCAAGCACCGCTTCCTTCACTACGATTTTAAAAATCTGGACAATTATATCAAACGCTATAACTGGTATGCTACCCGGGAAATGCAGGACTATATTGATTTCACCCGTGGCGCATCTGCCAATATCAATACCGACAAGGCAATTCTCGCCCAACGGAAAAAGAAATTTGGCCTCTACTATAAGGCCCCTAAATTCTTCCGGGCTTGGGCATGGTTTTTGTATAACTACATCTTCCGCCTGGGCTTCCTGGACGGCAAAGAGGGCCTGGTGTTCTGCTTCTTGGAGTGCTATTGGTATCGCCTGCTGGTAGATGCCAAGATCTATGAGTACGAAAAGTGCGGCGGAGAGTTTGAAAAACTGAAAGCTATCGATTGAGGAAGAAATATGAGTATCGATAAACTCGAGATATGGGTGCATGACCACATACTGAAGAATGATACCATCCGCCATTTTTGCTATGGCGCATATCAGCGGGTGCTGTACATGCTCTCTCCGAAATTTAAATCTGAGGGTGAGCTTACCGTTGTCACGCCCAATGATGGGTTTGAGTATCTTTTTGGCTATTATGATAAATGTCCTTGGAGTGAGGACGGAAGATATTTGTTAGCCCTGCGGGTTAAAAATGCCTCGTCTGTTGCGGATTCTACTGCTCCCGCTGAAATTGTAAGAATTGCCCTGAAGAACAACAATACTTGTGAAGTGTTGGCAAAAACCCATTGCTGGAATGTTCAGCAGGGCTGTATGGCACAGTGGATGGACAACAATACGATTCTCTACAATGATTTTCGGGATGGGAAATACTGCGCCGTTATTCTCAATTTGTTGGACCGTAGTGAACGAATCCTTGAGCGACCGGTGTATACGGTTTCGGCGGACAAGAAAACTGCGCTAACCTTGGATTTTGCAAGGCTTCACAGATTGCGTCCCGGCTATGGCTATGCCAATATAGCGGATGCAACAAAAGGAAAACTGTGCCCTGATGAGCCTTGTATCTGGAAAATTGATTTGGAAACAGGTACAACATTGCCTCTGTTGACCTATAAAGATTTTTATGCATTTGAGACCCGTCCTGAAATGGAGGATGCTGAGCATAAGGTAAATCACTTGATGATTTCTCCTGACGGTAGCCGTTTTATGGTGCTGCACCGTTGGTTTAAGGATAAGGTGAAGTACACAAGGCTTGTTACCTGCAATATTGACGGCAGTGAGATGTATAATCTCAGTGACGATGATTTTGTTTCCCACTGCTGCTGGAAAAATAACTGCGAGATCATTTCCTATCTAAATAGAAAAGATGGTGGAAAAGGTTATTATCTTTTGCAAGATCGCGCAGAGATATGTGAACGGCTGTGGCAGCAACTTGCTATGGATGGTCACCCCACCTGTTCACCGGATGGGAACCTTGTAGTGACAGATACTTATCCAAACAGAAGACGCGTTCAGTCGCTCTATGTAATGAAGGGCAAACGCATCAAGCGGATTGCTCGTGTGTTTTCTCCTTTTAAATATGGCGGTGATACCCGCTGCGATTTGCATCCCAGATGGAGCGCGGATGGCACGCAGATTTGCTTCGATGCATCCTTCCAAGGAAAAAGAAGCATTTGTGTTGTAAATGTGCAGGGGCTTTACAAACAAAAGTCAATGACTGCACAGGGAAAGAAACTGGGCAAAGAACCTGTGGCAAGCATTATTATACCCTGTTATAATGCTGCAAGCTTCCTGGATGAAACGCTAGAAGAATTGGAGAATCAAACAAGAGGTGATTTTGAAGTCGTTTGCATCAACGATGGGTCCAAAGATGATACCTTGGATGTGCTGAAACGTTGGCAGGCGAAGGGAACCTTAGATATTCAGATTGTTGATAAGGACAATGGTGGCGTTTCTGCTGCGCGCAATGATGGCTTGAAAGCAGCAAGAGGAAAGTACATCCTTTTCCTCGATGCAGATGATGCTTATCATGAAGAATTTGTAGAACGCTTAATTGATGCGGCGGAACAAGCAAATGCGGATGTAGCTTATTGTCGACTGGATAGGAAATATGAGAATGTTATGGCAGTGGATGCCAAGCAAGCAGAATATATTTCACAGAGCCAAACAGAGGCAATGAACAACCTCTTATATCGCATGGGAGAATTTGCATTTTGCTGTTATTTGTATCGCAGAGATATGTTGCAGGGAAATGAGATATTCTTTGATTGCGACACAAAGTTTGGAGAAGACCGGGAATTCAATTGGAAGTACCTATGCCATTGCAAAAAAGCTGCATTTGTAGACTTCCCGTTGTATTGGTATCGGGTGAATCAACAGTCAGCTACTAAATCCAAAGCTTCTTGGAGGAAAACCGATTTGCTCAGTGCGGTCAAGCGCATTGAGGCATATTTAGCGGAACATAAGTGTCCGTATGAGAAGGAGTTTAACTCCTATATGTACGCTCGTGCTATGTGGGCGGTCGCAAAAACTTTTGCGATAAGCGGAGACAAGGAGCTATATAAAAAACTGCAAAAAGAATATAAGGTAAGGACCTGTATGAAGCGCACTGCAAGAGATAAGAGCAAGCAGGTGGCATTGGCTTCTTGGTTATATTTGATTCATCCCAGTATGTTTTACACGATTGTAAGATTAAAGAAATAACTGACGAGAAACATCTCAAAACATCTGTTTTGGGACGGCATAGGAGGGGTTAAGATGGAGTTATGTGTCGTTGCATCCAATTATCCGACACCAAATCGACAGGCGTTGGTATTCGTGGAAAATGTGGTCGTAAACCTGGTGGACCGTGGCATTGCGTGCAATGTGATTGCGCCCCAAAGCAGTTTTACCTATATTACAAAGAAGAATATACGCCGGGAGCTGGTTTCGGAGCGTACAACGCCCAAAGGCAATAAGTATACTGTTTATTCCCCTCTTTATACGATTTATCCCATGATGGAAGTGGGAAGTATTCATTTCAATGACAAGAGCAAGATGTCCTACTATAGGGCGGTGAAGCGAACCTTTAAAAAGTATAACCTAAAAGCAGATGTGATGTACTCCCACTTCTTTCAAGCGGGCATCCCTGCTGTGAAGCTGGCAAAGGAATTGGGAATCCCGTCTATTGTTGCCAACGGGGAGGCGGAAACAATCAGAGAAACCTCCCATATTAGCCGCAAACTGCTGAAAGAGACGCTTGATAATGTTAGCGGTATTATCTCTGTATCCTCTAAGAATAAAGATGAGGTATGTGAACTTTGCGAAGGTGATGCAGCGGTAATGGACAAGGTTACAATCTTGCCCAATGCAACTGAGCCTAAGCGCTTTTTTAAAAAAGATAAAGCCGAATGCCGAAGCAAACTGGGCCTGCCTCAGGATGCCTTTATTGTTGCCTTTACCGGTTCGTTTATTGAACGTAAAGGTATTATGAAGTTGTCTGCTGCGCTGGATCGCTTTGATGATGCGTATTCTATGTTTATTGGCGCCGGCGAGAAGAAACCGACCTGCAAAAATGTTTTGCACATGGGCAGTGTGCGCAATTGCGAACTTTGTGATTACCTAAACGCAGCGGATGTTTTTGTGCTGCCAACCTTGGCGGAAGGGTGCTGCAATGCAATTCTGGAGGCAATGGCGTGCGGTGTTCCCATCGTTTCTTCTAACCGGTCTTTCAATAATGAAATATTGGATGTAACGAATTCAATCTTGATAGATCCTCTCAGCGAAGAGGATATATATCAGGCCATCAAGGAATTGAAAGAAAACCCGGCCAAACGGGAGCGTTTGTCAACTGGATGCTTGGAAAAAGCAAAAGATTTGACGTTAGATCGGCGTGTGGATAAGATTCTTGATTTTATTCGGAGTAAGATGAAAGTATAAATTTTTAAGGGAGGATCAGCAATGTCGTTCAAAATCCGCGTTCACTTATATGATTTGCTGTTCTTTTTGCTGATAGTCTTATCCTTTTACTTTACCCGTAATGTCCTTTGCAGTATTATGATGGTGGTGTTCTTTGGATATACAATTTTTCAGCAGTGTGTACGCAATAAAAAAACACCAGTGTCTTTTTTTATAGTTGGATTTCTCGTGTTTATCCTATATGGTGCGGTAAATATTCTGATAGGAAATGTGGTGAATCCACAGGTTTCGCGAACGATGGTGGTGTCACTGTTTTGGAACTTCCTAATGCTCTACTCTATCGTGCAGTATGTCTATATGAAAAATGATATTCAGCAGGTTTTGAAAATCACTGAGTTAGGAATGTTTACTGCGGCAGTTGTAGTGGTGCTTCTCTCTTGGAAAACCATAACCGAAGGTCGATTGGGTGTCTCTATAGAAATTAACTCCAATATGCTTGCGATGCTTTGTGTATATGGTCTGATTCTGTCGATGTACCTGCGTAGAATTGGCAAGTATACCCGAGGAGTATGTTGGTTCCGTATAGCCTTTTATACCCTTGTTGTGCTTCTGTCCGGTTCCCGTAAAGGCTTGATTATGATCGCTGTGGGTGTTGCTGTTATTCAGCTGTTTGTGGATAGACGGAGACTGCTTAAGAGCGTCCTGATTACTGCGACGGCAGTGGCTGCGGTCTATATTCTGATTATGAACGTGGAGGTTCTGTATAATATTATAGGAACACGTGTAGAAAGTTTGTTAGAACTACTTGCAGAAGGATCAACAGAGGAAGGTTCATTAAATAGTCGCCAGCGGCTTATTAAAATCGGTTGGTCTTATATTAAGGAAAAACCTTGGACTGGGTACGGATACGGATCGTTCTGGACGTTCCCCCGTGTGTTGGCAATAAGTGGTGACAATATTGGCGTGTATTCTCATAATAACTATGTTGAATTACTGACTGGCGGTGGTATCATTGCGCTGGTCTTGTACTATATTCCGATGATCTATCTGCTTGTGAAATTGTTTAAGAGAACCTCTATGGATATCTCTATGCCGTACTTACTGGCGATCTTGGTGTCTAAGCTGGCAATTGAGTATGCTTATGTTTCCTATAACGGCCGAACGGATACATATATCCTTGCGATTGTTGTAGGATGCGTATTGGTTTCCGGCAAAACGAAGAATAATGCTATTGAGAATTTAAAATTATCTTAAAAGGATGTGGAAAAAGATGTCTGCGATTAAGCGATTTTTAAACAAGAAGGGGAAATTTATCTATATACTGGATAAGCTGCAAATTAGTTGTTTGATTCCCGATAAAACCTATTTGAAAATGAAGTTTAAAGGCGCAATGGGAAAAAAACTGGATTTACAAAATCCTAAAACCTATAATGAAAAGTTGCAATGGTTAAAGCTATACGATAGGAATCCTGCATATACCGCTATGGTGGATAAGTACGAAGTGAAGAAGTATGTTGCGGAAAAAATCGGTAGTGAATATGTGGTTCCGACCATTGGAGTTTGGGATCGGGTAGAAGATATTGATTTTGATGCTTTGCCGGATCAATTTGTGTTAAAGTGTACGCACGACAGCGGCGGACTGGTCATTTGTAAAGATAAGACCCACTTGGATATTCAGCAGGCCAAAAAGAAACTAAGCAAGGCTTTGAAAAGCCGTTTTTACCATATGGGTCGGGAATGGCCTTATAAAAATGTGCAGCCACGTATTATTGCGGAACCGTATTTGGAGGATAAAGCAACCGGAGAGCTGCGCGACTATAAATTCTTCTGCTTTGGCGGCAAGGCAAAGGCAATGTTTGTTGCTACGGAACGGCAAAAGAAGGGCGAAGAAGTTAAGTTTGATTTCTATGATATGAACTTTGAACGTCTCCAGTTGCAGCAAGGTCATCCTAATGCCAAGCAGCCGGTAAGCAAGCCTGAAACATTTGAGCAAATGCGTGAACTTGCAGAACAGCTGTCTGTGGGTATACCGCATGTGCGTGTGGATTTTTATGAGGTGGACGGCAAGAACTATTTTGGAGAACTGACCTTTTTCCATTTTAACGGCATGGTTCCGTTTAATCCGGAAAAGTGGGATTATACTTTGGGCAGTTGGATTGAATTGCCGAAAGAATAAGGAGTATATATATGTTACCTAAGGAAGAGCGTATTACATCAAAGGCGCAAATGAAAGAATGGATTTCCTATGAATTATCCTGTTATGGAAAAAGACGGAACACCTGTCTTCCTGTAACGGAATATGCAATTCTGCGCAAGCATTTGATCCTGCTTAGAAAAACAGAGTACCATAGCAACTGCAGACATAGGCTCCTCGGTCTATATTACAAACTGCGTTTGGGATATTTGCAGAACAAACACGCCCTTCATATTCCACCCAATGTGTGCGCAAAAGGTTTGCATATTATGCATTTGGGACCAGTGCTGGTCAGCAATGATGCTGTGATAGGCGAAGATTGCACATTGCATGTAAATACAGGTGTGGTGGCAGGTGGCACCAATCACGGCGTGCCTACATTGGGAAAAGGTGTTGTTGTTGGATTTGGTGCGGTAGTTCTGGGTAATATCCACGTAGCGGACTATGTTGCTATTGGCGCAAATGCTGTGGTGAATAAGGATGTAACCGAGGCGAATATTGCGGTGGCGGGCGTTCCTGCCAAGAAGATCAGCAACAATGGCAGAAAAGCTTGGAATCAAAAAGAAGCTGAATAACAATGAAATGTAGCATTGTAACTACACATAGCAGTTACAGATATAACAGCGCGGGTTATTTGAGGGAAGCGCTGGGAGTGAGGAAGATAAATGGGTAAATCCAGAAGCACCGCAGTAAAGCTGAATGTGATATCAAGCTTTGCCAACGAAATGGTTGTGCTCGTATTTGGCTTGGTTGTTCCGCGGATTGTTCTAAGTTGTTTTGGTTCGGCATATAATGGCTTACTGAATTCTATTGTCCAGTTTATGACCTTTTCTGTTGTGCTCCGCTCGGGTTTGGGCGTGGTGACTAACGCAGCACTTTATAGGCCACTTGCCGAGGGCGATATGCAAACAGTTAGTGGCATTATGGTGGCAACGGACAAATTTATGAAGAAGGTCGGGTTGCTGCTGGCAGGGATTATATTAGTCTTTGCACTGTTATATCCGCTGTTGGTGCTGGACGAATTCGATTACTTGTTTTCAGCATCATTGATCCTGATTATCGGCGCGGCATCCTGGGTTGACAATATGTTTTCTATCAAGTACAAAGTGTTGATTCAGGCAGATCAGAAGACATATGTTCAAACCACAGTAATTTTGATTGCGTATGTGCTGTCGAATTTATTTGCTGTTATTTTGATGGTGGCAGGATGCCGCAGTATTCATATTGTTAGACTGGGTATGCTGTTGGGCCTTATGACCACACCATTCATATTGAAATTGTATGTGGATCGGCACTATACAATTGATTGGAAACAGCCGGCAAATGATGTGGCAATTAAATCCCGTTGGGATGCGTTTGCACAGCAGATAGCAACCCTTGCCAATAACAATATTTCTACCATACTGATGACATTCTTGTTCCCGTTAAAGGAACTGTCGGTCTACACGGTCTATCATATGGTAGTAAAGAATGTAAACCAGCTTATTAGCGAGTCGGTAATAGGCATTCGCTCTACCTTTGGTAATATGTATGCTAAGGGAGAATATGAATATTTAAGGAAACGTTTCCGGGATGTTGAATGGCTGGTTTTTGCAGGTAGCGCGATTATTTATGGCGTAACAGCTGTTATGTTGACACCATTTGTGCTGATTTATACAAATGGTGTTACTGATGCAGATTATAACCGCTATTGGTTTGGCTTGCTAATGACAGCTTCTTGCTGTATATACACAACAAGACTTCCGTATCAGATGATAGCTGATGCCGTGGGCTACTTTAAGGAGACGAGAAACAGCGCTATTATGGAAGTGCTGCTGAACATTATTGTAGCTCTGGTCTGCGCGCCTTTTATGGGGCTGAACGGAATTGTGATGGGCTCCTTGGTAGGCGGAGTAGTCCGGACAGCTAATTTAATTTGGGTATGCAACAGAAAAGCATTGAAGCTTTCTATGTGGCAAACTGTGAATAACTATGTGATTTATATGGGAGTTGGCGGCGTTTTAGCTGTTGTGATATCCAGAGCAATTGGAATTCGATGTGAAAACTTGGGAACCTGGGCTTTAACAGCGATTCCTGTTACTGCAGTTATGGCAATTGCGATTCTTGTTATCAGCTTGTTATTTAACCGCAAGCAGTTGCTCGGTATTGCTTCCCATTTTCTAAAACGTCGGGGAAATAAAAAAACATAAAATCGACTCATTAGAAGCCCAATGCAAAGTGATGATTTGGAAATGAGATAATAAAGCGCGCCGTTTGTCCAGGACAAACGGCGCGCTTTGCTGCGGGAAAAATCTTTGCAAGATACGTGTTCTTTTTGTTGCATTTTTGAGCGTTATGTGCTACACTAAAAATGCATAAATTTGGCCCTTTATAAGGGAGAAATGAGGCTTTTATGATTTACGAACGCGAAGGCGGCATTTCCGATAAGGAATTGCGGGAAGCTTTGGCAAAATCCCTGGAAGGTCGGAAGCTGAGCAAGGTTCTGATTCTGCCCCCGGATTTTACCAGAATGTATTCCGGCGCCGGAAAGATTACCGAAATTTATTATGATCTTTTGAAGGATACTTGCCAGGTGGACATTATGCCTGCCTTGGGTACCCATGTGCCTATGACTGAGGAAGAGTGGAAGGCTTTCTTTGGAAGCGTTCCTTTCGACAGAATGCTGGTACACAACTGGCGTACTGACGTGGTAAAGGTTGGCGAAGTTCCCGGTGAATTTGTTTCCCAGGTTTCCGAGGGCCTTGTGACTACCGGTATCGATGTGGAGGTCAACAAGCGCTTGCTGGATCCTTCCTATGACTTGATCCTGTCCGTTGGCCAGGTTGTTCCCCACGAAGTGGTTGGTATGGCTAACTACGGCAAGAACATCTTTGTGGGTTGCGGCGGCTCCTCTATGATCAACTCCTCCCATATGCTGGGTGCTTTCTATGGCATGGAGCGGATCATGGGCAAGGACTTCTCTCCTGTGCGCCGTGTGTTCGACTATGCAGAGCAGAACTTCCTGATGCACATTCCTCTTTTGTATGTGCTGACGACTACCACCAATAAGGGCGACGAGGTTACTATCCACGGTTTGTACATCGGCCGTGAGCGGAGCAACTTCGAGGCTGCTGTGAAGAAGAGCCAGGAGATCAACCTGACTCATATGAAAGAGCGCCTGCAGAAAGTTGTTGTTTACTTGGATCCCCGGGAATTCAAGAGTACTTGGTTGGGCAATAAGGCTATCTACCGCACCCGTATGGCAATTGCTGACGGCGGCGAGCTGATCGTGCTGGCCCCTGCCATTGCCCACTTTGGTGAGGATGCTGAGAACGACAAGCTGATCCGTAAGTACGGCTATGTGGGCCGTGAGAATGTGCTGAAGTTGGTGGATGCCCCCGAGAACGCAGATCTGCGGGAAAACCTGTCCGTTGCCGCTCACTTGATCCACGGTTCTTCCGATGGCCGTTTCAAGATCACCTACTGCGCCGGTAAACTGACTGAAGAAGAAGTCCGCGGCGCTGCCTTCAACTACGCTCCCTATGAGGAGATGGCCGCTAAGTACGACCCCAAGAAGCTGGTTGACGGCTTTAATACTGTGGACGGCGAGGAGATATTCTACATCTCCAACCCCGCTTTGGGCCTGTGGGTCTGCGATGACTAAGGAGTGCATTTCGTGAAGAGAATTGATTTACACACCCATTCTCTGTGCAGTGACGGCGCCCAAGTCCCCACAGAGGTTGTTCGCACCGCTGCCGAGGCTGGCTTGGCTGCTATCGCTCTTTCTGATCACGACTGTATCGATGGTGTGCAGGAGGCGATGGATGCCGGTAAGGCCTTGGGCGTGGAAGTGATCCCTGCTGTGGAGCTTTCTGCCCAGTCGGATACAGAATTGCACATTTTGGGTTATTTCATTGACATCCACAACAAGAAATTGCAGGATATGATGGCCTATGCCCTGCAGGTGCGGGACGAGCGCCAGGTTGAGGTCTGCCGGAAGCTGAACGAGCAAGGCTTCGATATTACAATGGACGAGCTTCGGGAGGAGGCAAACGGTAAGGTCCTTTGCCGGGCCCACTTCGCCAAGATCATGGTGCGTAAGGGCTATGCTGAATCTGTGAAGGATGCCTTTAATCGGTACTTGAGCGTAGGCTGCTATGCCTACTCCAACCGGCAGGCCCTCACCGGCCCAGAGGCCGTGTCCCTTATCCGGGAGGCAGGCGGCATCGCTGTGGCAGCCCATCTGCACCTCATTAAAATGCCCGACGATGAGCTGAAGGAATACTTGAAAAGCTTGATTCCCTACGGCCTGGACGGCATTGAAGGTTACTACACCGACTATACCCCCGATATGGAGCAACGCTACCGCGCTATGGCGGAAGAGTTGGGGTTAGTGATCTCCGGCGGTACGGACTACCACGGCGCTAACAAACCCCATATCTCTATCGGTAAGGGCAAGGGTGACTTGGAGATCCCTTATTCTGTGCTGGATGGCCTTCGCGCCCGGCACGCAGAGATTTACGGAAAATAATTTAATGAAAATAAAGGAGCAAGCATTATGAAGAAAGCAAACATTGGCCTGATCGGCCTGGCCGTTATGGGTGAAAATCTTGTCTTAAATATGGAGTCCAAGGGCTTCACCGTGGCCGTTTTCAACCGTACCACCGAGAAGGTAAAGAATTTTGTAGAAGGCCGTGGCGCCGGCAAGAATATCATCGGCACCTACAGCCTGGAAGAGTTGGTTGCGAACATCGAAAAGCCCCGCAAGATCATGATGATGATCAAGGCAGGCGGTGCTGTTGATGCTACCATCGAGTCCTTGCTGCCCCTGCTTGACGATGGCGACATCATCATCGACGGCGGTAACTCTCACTTCCCCGACACCATCCGTCGTACCGAGTACGTGGAATCCAAGGGCAAGCTCTACATCGGCTGCGGTGTTTCCGGCGGTGAAGAGGGCGCTCTGAACGGTCCTTCTCTGATGCCCGGCGGTTCTCCCGCTGCTTGGGAAAGTGTCAAGCCCATCCTGCAGGCTATCTGCGCTAAGGTTGAGGACGGCTCTCCCTGCTGTGACTGGGTTGGCGAAAACGGCGCCGGCCATTTCGTAAAGATGGTTCACAACGGTATTGAGTACGGCGATATGCAGCTGATCTGCGAAGCCTACCACCTGATGAAGAATATGCTGGGCATGTCCGACGACGAGATGCACGAAGTCTTCGCCGAGTGGATGAAGGGCGACCTGGACAGCTACCTGATTGAGATCACTCGCGACATCCTGGCTTACAAGGATACCGATGGCGAGCCCATCGTGGAGAAGATCCTGGACACTGCCGGCCAGAAGGGTACCGGTAAGTGGACCGGCATCGCTGCTCTGGATGAGGGCGTGCCCCTGACTCTGATCGGCGAGGCTGTGTTCTCCCGCTGCCTGTCCGCTATGAAGGACGAGCGTGTTGCAGCTGCTAAGGTTCTGCCCGGCGCTGCTGAGGCTGCTCCCAAGTTCACTGCTGAGGAGAAGGCTCAGTGGATCGAGAATATCCGTTGCGCTCTGCTTGCCTCCAAGCTGATCTCCTACGCACAGGGCTACACGCTGATGCGTGCAGCTGCCAAGACCTACGGATGGAATCTGAACAACGGCGGTATCGCGCTGATGTGGCGTGGCGGTTGTATCATCCGCTCCGTCTTCCTGGGCAAGATCAAGGACGCTTTCGATGCTAACCCCAACCTGACGAACCTGCTGCTGGATCCCTACTTCACCAAGCTGATCGCAGACCTGCTGCCCGGCTGGCGTAAGGTGGTTGCCCAGGGTGCTATGACCGGTATGCCCACTCCCGCATTCTCCTCCGCTCTGGCTTACTACGATGGCTACCGCTGCGACCGTCTGCCCGCAAACCTGCTGCAGGCGCAGCGTGACTACTTCGGTGCGCACACCTACGAGCGTACTGATGCTCCTCGTGGCCAGTTCTTCCACACCAACTGGACCGGCCACGGCGGTAACACCTCCGCTACCCAGTACGACGTGTAATAGAAAGGAAAAGAAACTATGAAGATTCGTGAAAATTGCAAGTACGCTCTGGTAGTTCCCACCAGTATGGGTGTTCGTATCACCCCTCCCAACGGCCAGCCCGTTGCTTCTTCCAATATGTTTATGATGCAGGCCACCTCTGCTGAGACCAATGTGGCGTCTGTCTCCGCATACCTGGGCCTGCCCACCAAGGTGCTGACCACCTTTGTGAAGGACAGCCCCATCGCTGACTTCATCAAGCGCGACCTGCGCTCCCGCGGTATGGACTATGAAGGCAAGGAAGTAGAGCAGGGCGATCCCTGGGGCTACCGCCATCAGTTCAACATTGCTGACTCCGGCTATGGCTCCCGTGGCCCCCGTGTCTGCAACGACCGTGCCGGCGAAGTTGGCCGTACTCTGAACATCAAGGACTTCGACCTGGAGCGTATCTTCGGCCAGGAGGGTGTTGGTATCCTGCACCTGTCCGGTCTGATCGGTGCTCTGTCTCACGACACCAGCGTGTTCTGTCTGGAGTTGGCCCGTGCTGCTAAGAAGTACGGCACTCTGATTTCCTTCGACCTGAACTACCGGGCTTCCTTCTGGAAGGGCCGTGAGCAGGAGCTGCACGATATCTTCACCGAGATCGCTTCTGTTGCTGATATCCTCATCGGTAACGAGGAAGACTTCCAGCTGTGCCTGGGCGTGAAGGGCCCCGAGGCCGGCGGTAAGGACATCGCTGCCAAGATCGACTCCTTCAAGGAGATGATCAAGCGCGTGAAGGAGCAGTTCCCCAACGCTTCCGTGTTCGCTACCACCCTGCGCCAGGTTGAGAACGTCAACTCCCACCTGTGGGGCGCTATTATGCTGGCCGGCGACGAGTGGCATGTGGTTGAGCCTCGCCGTATCCACGTTCTGGACCGCATCGGCGGCGGCGACGGCTTCGTAGGCGGTATGCTCTACGGCATTCTGCGTGGTTGGGAGTCCGAGAAGTGGATCCAGTTCGGCTGGGCATCCGGTGCACTGGCTACCACCTTCCTCACCGACTATGCACAGCCTGCTGACGAGGACGTTGTTTGGAGCGTCTGGGGCGGCAACGCAAGAGTTAAGAGATAATCAAAATGGGGCACAGGCAACCGCCTGCGCCCCATTGACATAAGGAGAAAATTATGAATAAGCTCCGTTACGGTATCTTAAGTACATCCTCCATCGCACCCCGGTTCATTGCTGCCGTGCGGGCTGCCGGGGCAGGGGAGATCGTGGCTCTGTCCTCCCGTACCTTGGATAAAGCCAAGGAAAAGGCGGCTCTTTGGGATATCCCCAAGGCCTACGGCAGCCATGAGGAATTGCTGGCGGACGGTGATGTGAATATCGTCTATATTTCTTCTGTCAATGCCCAGCATTATGCTATGGCCAAGGCGGCAATTATGGCTGGAAAGCACGTGGTCTGCGAAAAACCCTGTACCACCTCCGAAGAGAACACCCGGGAATTGTTTCTGCTTGCCCGGGAAAAGGGTGTGTTCCTAATGGAAGCAGAGAAAATGCTGTTTTTGCCGGCTGTTTTAGAAGTAAAAAAACGTATCGACTCCGGAGATCTGGGCGAAATCTATATGGCAGAGCTCAGCCATTCTTTCTCTGCCGGATATAACACTTGGCTCTTTGACCCGGCAGCCGGAGGCGGTACGCTCCTTTCCAGCGGTATCTATGCGGTGCAGCTATTGCAGTGGCTCTTTGGTTCAATGAAATCCATAGGTGGTGTGCGGTCTGTTACAGAAAGCGGTGGCGAGTGGCAGTATGCCCTCTCCGGCGAAATGGAAAGAGGTATTCTGTTCCATATCAAAAACAGCACCCGTGTAAAATTAGAGAATACTGCCCGTTTCTACGGCACAAAAGGCATTGTGGAAATCCCGGAATACTGGAAAGCCCGCAAGGCGATCTTCCAAATTGACGGAAAAACTGAAGTTGCCGAGTTCCCTTGTGAACACGAACTATCATACGAAGCGGCTCATATTGCTGATTGTATCAATAAGGGACTTCTTACCAGCCCGGTTGTGACCGAGGCGCTCTCTGTTGCCGGTATCACCGCCCTGGAACAGGTAAAGCTTCAGTGGAAATAGTCAGTTGACAGAAAGCCAAAAGCAAGATAAAATAAACCTATCAATCATACATACAGGAGGAAATTATAATGCGTACAATCAAAGTGGAAGCCCTCACAAACGAGGCCTTTGCCCCCTTCGGCCAGTTTTATAATATGGAGAAGCCCCAGGGCCATGCCCTGTGCGGTGAGCTGCACCGTTTCTTCCCCGACCGGGTGAATGCTGACAGCAACCACCGTGTGGGTTATTCTCCCATCCTGGTGAAGAAGCCCGAAAAGATGATCATCACCCAGCAGGAGTACCACACCACTACCTGGGAAATGATCCTGCCTATGAACGACGATATGATCCTGCATGTGGCGCCTGCCTCTGCCGGCACTCCCGTCACCGAGCAGGCTAAGGCTTTCTTAGTTCCTAAGCACACCCTGGTAAAGATGAATGCCGCTATTTGGCATCTGGCACCTTTGCCCGCCAATGCAGACGAGCTGGCAGCTATGATCATCCTGCCCGAGTGCACCTATGCAAATGATTGCACTGTTGTGGATCTGACCCCCGAGCAGCAGTTCGAGATCGTAAAATAAGACAAAATAGAACCGGGACAGGCATTGCCTGTCCCGGTTTTTTGTTATCTTGCTCTGGGTAATAATTCTTTTTCAATGACCTCAGCCAAAAGATCCAATTCTTCTTTTGTGGTATCCCGGCAGATGGAAACCCGGAAAGAACCGTCGATCAGTTCCGGTTTTAAACCCATAGCCGTCATCACATGGCTGCGATGCCCCTTGGCGCAGGCAGAGCCTGCAGAAACGCAGATGCCCGCATCCTGCAAAATGTTAATAGTATTTTGGGTGGGAAGCCCGGCTATGGCCAGGGAGAGAATATGGGGTGCTTGGTGAGAGCCGTTGACGGTCAACCCGCTAAGTTTACATAACTTCTCAAGCAACCCATCCAACAATGCCTTTTCCTTAGCAATGTCCTCTGCAAAAGTGGCCTTGCCGGCCTCACAGGCAGCCGCAAAACCGAAGATGGCCGGCGTGCCCTCAGTACCGCTGCGGAAACCGCCCTCCTGTCCGCCGCCTAAGAGCAGGGCAGGGAAGGATTTGTGCTTGGGGCTGATGTACAGCGCACCTGCACCCTTGGGCCCGTGG
Organism: Oscillospiraceae bacterium; assembly: GCA_017452505.1. Taxonomy (GTDB): domain Bacteria; phylum Bacillota; class Clostridia; order Oscillospirales; family Oscillospiraceae; genus Faecousia. Next base: position 6,037 of record JAFTMI010000052.1, on the reverse strand, counting down.
ATCTTATGAGAGGAAACGGATATCAAATCCGCTCCCAAGGTCTTAGCCGTAAAGGGTACTTTCAAAAATCCCTGTACCGCATCGGTGTGGAACAGTGCATCGGGTGAGAGCTTGTGGGTCAGCTTTGCCATTTGAGAAATGGGCATCACTGCGCCGGTTTCGTTGTTGACCATCATAACAGACACCAAAACCGTGTCCTTCCGCAGCGCAGCCTTTAGAGCTTCCAAAGAGATGTTGCCAAGTTCGTCCGGCTGTAGATAGGTAATCTCGTAACCCTGATGCTCCAGTTCGTTCATACACCGCAGCACCGCGGGATGCTCAATGGCTGTGGTGATGATGTGCTTGTTCTTTTTTCCGTAACGTTTCACCGTGCCGAAAATGGCCCAGTTGTCCGCCTCAGTGCCACCGGAGGTGAAGAACACCCGATCCGGCTCTGCGCCCATAGCATTTGCTACCTTGTGACGGGCTGAGCGGAGAAGTCCGGCAGCATCAATGCCGAAGCCGTACAGAGCGCTGGGATTTCCCCAGTTCTCCGTCAGTGCGGCAGTCATAGCCTCGTAAGCCTCCTTGCAGGGCTTGGTGGTGGCAGAGTTATCCAAATAAATCATAAAACCTCGTTGTCATTGCGAACCAGTGCGCACACTGGTGTGGCAATCTTTTGTATTATTTTCCTACACAAAATCTTTCAAAAATTCTTGCGGTAATGTCCTCTCGGACAGTGCGGCCGGTGACCTCACCCATAGCTTCCATGGCGGCCTCCACATCGGTGAGTACCGCATCCGGGGTCAGACCCAATTTCAATCCTTGCAAAGCAGAAAGCATTGCCTCATAGGCTCTGCGAATGGCATCAAATTGCCGGGGGTTGGTGAGAATAGAACCGTCGCAAGGCGTTTCGTTTGCAAACATCACATCCACCGCATCAGCAAGCAAATCCAAGCCCTCACCGGTCTTGGTGGAGATGTGGATCACCTGCATAAAGGGCAGATCGGAAGGCTCAACCGCAGAGCCCAGATCGGACTTGTTGATAAGGGCAATGGCATTATCCGCATCTAAGCAGACATTGATAACGTCCTTGTCTTCTTCGGTCAGCGGTTTCGAGCCGTCGCAGACGAACAGAACAAGGTCGGCGTTATCCACGGCGGCCTTGGACCGCTCCACACCGATGGCCTCAATCTTGTCTTCGGTCTCCCGAATGCCGGCGGTATCAATGAGCCGCAGTCGGGTAGTACCCAACATCACAGTTTCTTCCACGGTATCCCGGGTAGTGCCGGCAATATCCGTGACGATGACCCGGTCATAACCGGCCAAGGCATTCAGCAAACTGGACTTGCCTACATTGGGCTTGCCTACAATGGCGGCAGCCACGCCTTGTCGTAATATCCTTCCTTGTCCATAGGTTTGCAGCAGCGCATACAATGCCTTGGCGTTGGCCCGCAAAGAGCTATAGTAGCTGTTCAAACCGAAATCCTCAATGTCCTCGTCGGGATAATCCAAAACCGCGTGAAAATGGCTACACAGATTGGTTAAGTCTTCGTAAATAGGGGAGAGGGTCTTCACTAACCGTCCGCCTACCTGTCCGGCGGCATTGGCGGCAGCATCAGCAGTTTCTGCTTCAATGAGATCGATGACCGCTTCTGCCTGGGTCAAATCCAACTGCCCGTTTAAGAATGCCCGCTTGGTGAATTCACCCCGCTTGGCGGGGGCAGCACCGGCGGCGAACAGAGCGTTTAAGCCCTCTGCCAGCACAGCAGGAGAACCGTGACATTGGATTTCCACCGTGTCCTCGCCGGTGTAGCTGTGGGGTGCCCGGGTGTACACTGCCATACATTGGTCAATAACGCGACCTTGGGTGTCTTGCAGCGTGCCCAGCATCAATTTCCGGTTGGGAGCTTCTTGCAGAGGTGTTCCGTTATTTAATGTAAAAACCTTGCCGGCAATCTCAGCGCAGCCGGTGCCTGTCAGCCGCAAAATGCCGATGGCGCTGACCTGGTTGCCGGTGGAAACCGCCGCAATAACCTGGGACATAAACAATCCTCCGAAAAGTGTTTTTGCTATTATACCACTACAGCGAAATAAATGCAATAAAAAAGGGCGTACCGCAGTACGCCCTTTTGCGGTTATTGTAGTTCATCTACTGTCTTGTGAAGCCTGTCAATAAATTCCTTTGCCAGAGGGGAAAGCGTCTTATCTCCCCGGGTGAGATAACCAATAGAGTAGTAATCGTCGCTGGATAGTGGGATGCTGACAATTCTGCCCTCGTTCAGCAGCGACGGCATAATGCCAGTGCCGATGGTGTAGCAATCAGTGGCCAGCAGTACATTCATAAGGCTGGCCCGGTCGCTGATCTCCACCTGCCGGTCACCGCTGATGCCGATCAACTCTTCCGTAAAGAAGGAGGTGCTGTGCTCGCCCTGTTCGTAGGAAAGGGAGGGGTACTCCCGCAGCTGACTAAGGGTGATCCGTTGATACTGGGACAGAGGGTGGCCTTTGCGGACGAATACATGGGGCATAGCCTTGATAAAGGAAGTGAAAACCAAGCCTTTCTTGCTCAAGTACCGCTCCATCACGCCGGTATCGCAGCTTTTAATGGCGATGATGCCGATATCGCAGTATGCGTTTTCTGTTTCGTGGATCACATCGTAGGTCTTCATTTCCCGCAGGGAGAAACGGTACTGGGAGTCGGTGGTTTCGTTTACCAGTCGGCTAAAAATATCTGCCACGAAGTCGTAATGCTGGGTGGCTAAGTACAAATGCTTGCAGGTGAGATCCGCCTTGTAGCGTCCGGTAACAAAATCATTCAGCTCCACGAACTGCCGGGCGTACCGGACAAACTCTGTGCCCTCCTCGGTGAGAAAAACACCGCCCAAGCTCCGCTCAAAGATCTTGATGCCCAGTTCCTGCTCCAGGGTCTTCACGCTGACTGACAGGCTGGACTGGGCAACGAACAGCTGCTTGGCTGCCTCGTTAAAAGAGCCGCACTCTAAAACTTTCAGGACATATTTGCATTGCTGTATAGTCATAGAATTTCCCCCAATGCGTCTTTTAAAAGATTATACAAGATGATCAGGAACATTCCCGGCAGAATATTGATATTGTCGACCCGGTGCTTTTGATCTGTTATTAGATTAAAGCCTGTGAAGAATAAAATCAAGTACCCAAGGGAGCAAAGCTGCATATTTAATGCGGCGCTGAAGAAATCCGCGGAAAAGTAGGCCACAGCGGCGATCAAAAGCTGGATAAGGGCAACGGGGGCGGCAGAAATTGCTGCCACAGCGCCATAGGTTGCACCGAAGATGAGGGAGAAAGGGATGTCGATGAAGCTTTTCAGAAAAAGCTGGCTGTTATCACCTTGCAGAACCAAAGCAATAGGCCCGCTGATCTGCAAGCCGCCCACACCAAAATACAGGGTGGTGTCGATCACCGCATTCAAGGTTTTGTTTTTTGTGTTTCCTAAACGGCTTAGACGAGCATCTAAGTGCAGAATATCGCCTAAAACATATCCTATCATATAGGCCAGTAAAACGACGATCAGATTTTGACTGTTGATGTACTGCCCTTGCACACTGTATATGTTCTCGAAAAAACCAACCAGGCTGATAACCATAATGCCGATGCCCAGCACCCGGTCGTGTTTGTTGAAATTCCGCCCGGCAATCTTGCTGCCCAAAAGACTGAATATAACAATTACCGCCGCATTTGTAAGAATGCCCATATGCTACCTCTGTGAAGTATCGTTGTAAATTGTACAAAAATATTATACCATATTCCGCTGCTGTGAGGTAATAGGAAAAACTGATAATCAGCAATCAACATTATTGAGCGCAATCTCCTTGACGTATGGTATAACTTTGCTTGTTTAGGATAAACTGGTAAATGAGGTGATACCATGCCGGAGAAGACATATTTTGGTGAAATAACCGACGAAAATATCAGCGGTATCTTCCGGGGGGCGGCAGATTTTATCCGCCGGGAACTGCGCTGTGGGGAGCATACCCTGTATGCCTATGCTATCGATGGACTCATTGCATCGGCTTACGCTTCTGATTATATTTTTAAGCCCATTACGCAGCACCTGCGGGGCGATACCATGGAGCGGCTCTATCAAGGCGCCTTAGATGGTATGATATATAATAATGTAGCAAAACCTTGCGTGGACTTGGATATGGTTGCGCTTTTGTTGGTGAACGGCTTTTGTGTGGTGCTGTTTCCGGGGGTGGGCGCCGTTGCTTACGAGGTGCGAACACCGGACAAGCGGGGAACATCTGCCCCAGAGGTGGAAAATACCGTTAAGGGCGCCAAGGATGCCTTTGTGGAAACCATTCGTTCCAATACCAGTTATGTCCGCCGCCATTTACGAAGCCCCGATCTGCGGCTCTACGAAACCCAGGTGGGTAAACGAAGCCTTACCAATGTGAGTGTGGTTTGGCTGGAGGGGATCACTGACCCCGACTTGGTGGAACGGATGAAATCCCGCCTGGCAGACATTGATATTGATGGTCTGATCAGCCCTTCGTCGGTGGAAGAATATATCACAGGATCCCGGGCAACGGCCTTCCCTCTATTGCAATATACGGAGCGCCCGGACCGGTTCAGTCAGGGGATCTTAGATGGCAGAGTGGGTCTGCTGGTAGACGGTCTGCCCCTGGGTTATCTTGCACCGGTTGACCTTATGTATCTGATGGAAAGTCCCGAGGACCGGGGCAGAGATTATGTTGGCGCATCGGCAGTGCGGGTGCTACGGTATTTGGCACTGCTGGTAGGCCTGCTGCTGCCGGGTCTGTATATCGCCCTTGCGGCCTATCACCAGGCAATGTTTCCGCTGCCGCTTTTGCGTTCAATTATTGAGAGTAAGCAGGATGTGCCCTTCACTACCACGGCAGAGGTTTTAGGCCTGCTGGTGGCCTTTGAACTTTTGCAGGAGTCCGGTATTCACCTGCCTCAAGCCATCGGACAGTCTGTGTCCGTGATTGGTGGTATTGTGGTAGGTACAGCGGCGGTGGAAGCGGGAATCATCTCTCCGGTAGCACTGATCGCGGTGTCCGTGGCGGGTATTTGCGGATTTGTCCTGCCTAACCGGGATCTGGCTAATGCTTTGCGGGTTTGGCGCTTTGTGATTGCTGGTCTGTCGGCAGTGGGTGGCCTGTACGGAACGGTTGCCGGCTTTGTAATTCTGATTATTCATCTGTCCGGACTAAAATCCCTGGGGATCAATTACCTGGCCCGTACCGGAAAAATCCTGCGGCGCAGATTGGTCAAGACCAAATTTCGCAGCGAGAAGCTGCATCCCCGGGACAGGAGGAACCAAGCGTGAGAAGAGTTTTGTATGCAGCGCTGTTGATACCCCTGTTCTTTGTGCCGCTGAACCGGGTGAATGTGGCTGATCTTCTGCCCATAGAGGCGGTTGCGGTTTATATGGATGGGGGACAGGTGGTCTTGGAAACGGATACAGAACACAAGGGTTTTGGGGAGAACGCGGAAAAGGCATTTGCATCGCTCAAGCAAAATACGCCGGCGGTGGTATACCTGGAAACAGCAGAGTATTTGCTGGTTGCCCCGGATGCTGTGGAACAGGTAGAAAACCTGTGTCCGCACCTGAAACCATCCGTAAAAGTATGCGTGTGGAACGCAGCAGGGAAGGTAAAAGATGCGGCAAAATACCTGGAGATCCATCGGGATTTGCCAACCCTGAAAACCTGGAAAAAAGAAAATATAAAAAAGTGAAAATACCCCTTGACAAACAGAAAACCTTTTGATATTATATCCGAGCGCTTCCAGCAGGGAGCGCAAAAATGTGCCGCAAAGTCACGGAAAAATTTTGAGAATTTAGAAAAAAGTTCTTGACATTTGGATGACTCTGTAGTATACTCATAAAGCTGACCGCTTGAGCGGAAAGCGGATGTACCTTGTAAATTGAATAACGCAAAGACGAACAAACACCTTGGACAATAAATGAATTGTTTAAGTTTCGTGTAAACGAATTTAAGCCAACGAAAATTCTTGAGTAATATTGCTAAGAGCAAATTATTCAAAAACTTGA
>JAFTMI010000051.1 GCA_017452505.1 Oscillospiraceae bacterium | reverse complement strand
TGGATTCCGACCGGAGGCACCACTGTTCTCATAAGAGAACAGAGATGCGGGTGTAGCTCATCTGGTAGAGCGCCACCTTGCCAAGGTGGAGGTAGCGAGTTCGAGCCTCGTCACCCGCTCCAATCAAATAGAATAGGAACGCAGTCGCGTTCCTGTTTTTATAAATGGTACCGTAGCCAAGTGGTAAGGCACGAGTCTGCAAAACTCTGATCCGCCAGTTCAAATCTGGCCGGTACCTCCATGAAGAAACCTCGTTCGAAAGAACGAGGTTTCTTCAATGATATCCGTTCCTTGCAGAACGGGTGATATACCTTCGGTATGATATCCACCTGCGGTGGATGATATATGCTTCGCATATGAAGGAACGGATATTATATCATATTTGCAACGCAAATATATCATACGGCGCAAGTCGTATATCATATCGCGTTAGCGATATATCATTTCATATTGCACCTCCGCCGCTTTTATGCTATAATACACCCAAGGCGGTGATGTTAGTGAAATTCAAAAAGTATGTTTTAATTCCGATATTAATTATAATATGTATAATTGCGTATGCTTTTTTCGCGAAACCTACTATTGAAAAGCGCACATGGGTGCTTTCTTATGCACAACAAGCAGAGCCACCGCTTTTTGTTGTTGCGCATAATGATGATTACGATCTTTCTGATGTCGATAGTTCACTTTTTGAGTTTTCGAAACCTATTGAGTTGACCCTTGAAGCCGATGATGGTAAATTGATATTGACTGATACAACTAACGGCAATATCTATGAAGGCACTTATAAAGTAAAATCTTGGGGTAAACATATAAATCAAAGTTATACTGTTGTTATCAATGGAATAGAAGGTACTGCTAATATTAGTTCAAAATTCGGGAGAACGTTGTTTGTTTCGATAGGTGATTATTATTTGCACTTTGAGGTCAATTAAATTAAGAAACTCTCGGTTTTCAGGCATATTTTATTCGTGTCATTAAGTTCAAAACTCCCAAAAAGAACGGAGCTTTTGCTTCGTTCTTTTTTGTTTCGACCTATTGCATAGGTGTTTGCTCTGTGCTATAATTTGCCATATACTGAAAAGGAAGGTTATTTCTATGGAACTGCAAGGCAAGATTATCGATTTTCTCGGCGATAGCATTACGGAGGGTGTTGGCGTTACTGACCGGGCCAATAACCGCTATGACAATGTTCTGAAGAAAAATGCCGGCCTGGCCGCGACCTACAATTACGGCATCGGCGGCACCCGCCTGGCTCACCAAAGAAAGCCCAGCGCAAAGCCCCGGCACGACCTGTGCTTCTGCGGGCGGGCCTATGACCTGAACAAGGATGCGGATATCATCGTTGTCTATGGTGGCATCAACGACTATATTCACGGCGATGCCCCCTTTGGCGAAATCGGTGATACCACCCCTGCAACCTTCTGCGGCGGCGTGTATTTTCTGATGAACCTTATTAAAACGCAGCATCCGGACAAGACCGTGGTGTTTATGACCTCGGCTCGCCTGTGCTACGACGGAATGGATGGCTCTGCGCCTTCTCACAGACCCCAGAAAGCGCCGGATGCCAAGAATCTGTTTGGCTATATCAATGCGGTCAAGCAGACTGCTGCCCAGTTCGACATCCCCGTGTTGGACCTGTACGAAAAGCTGGGCATCGACCCCACGAAGCCGGAAGATAAAGAAAAGTACACCGCTGACGGCCTGCACTTTAACGATGCCGGTCACCACGTCCTGGCAGCCCGGCTGCAGGAATTCCTGGAGGCACTGTAATGTGGAAACAGACTAAAGAAAAATTAGGCGTTATGGGCCACAGAGGCTGCTGCGGCTATATGCCGGAAAATACGCTGATCTCTTTCCGGGAGGCTTTCCGGCAAAATGTGGACTTCCTGGAGTTTGATGTGCAGATGACCCGGGACGGCCATTTGGTGGTCATTCACGACAGTATGGTCAACCGTACCACCGACGGCATCGGCGCTGTGAATTTTATGACTTTGGAAGAGCTGAAGAAGTTAGATGCCGGTGTGAAATTCGGCTACCCCGGACAGCGCATTCCTACCTTGGAAGAGACCCTGGATTGTATTGTTAAGGAAGCGCCTGCGCATATGTACATCGACCTGGAGATCAAAGACCAGCGGCCCTATGTGGTGGATAAGACCATCGAGATGCTGGAAGAGTACGGCCTTTTGGAAAAGACCGTTATTGACAGCTTTGATGCCCAGACTCTCCTGTATATTCAGAAGGAATATCCCAACGTAAAATACCATTGCCAGCCGCCTGTCCGCATGGAGCGGTTTGAGGAGCGGGTACTGGAGAATGCCTGCGCTTTGGCTGTGCCTCTGCGGTTTACTGATGCGGAGGTGCAGGAGCTTATTGACTTGGCTGAAAAATACGGTCTGGAAGCCTGGGGCTACATCACCGACACCACCGAACAGGTAGAGCGGGCAATGCAATTCCCCTTCACCAACCTGACTGCCAATGACCCCCACGCGGTCATTGCCTACTTAGACGAGCATAACCGCCGCGCAGAAAGATAAATATCTAACAGGACGAAAAACTAAACTATTAGGAGCGTAGTTATGAGTCAGATCGAAAAACTTTTGCAGGAAGCAAATCTTCCCGAACTGCAGGACGCAGAGCAAATGAAAAAATCCTGCTGGATAATGAATACGGTTATATTCCCGAGATTCCCTACGAGATGACTGTTTCTGAACCGACGATGCTGGAAAGCCGGCTCTGCTGTGGTCAGGCACAGGTGTCAAAGGTGGATATGACCATTACCACGGAGCTGGGCAGCCATACCTTCCAGGTGAAGCGTCTGCTCCACAATGACGGCAAAGACCATCCTTTCTTTGTGTTTCTGTGTTTCAAATCTAAGGAGCAGTATTACTACCCTATTGAAGAGATCGCCGACCGTGGATTCAGCGTGTTATCCTTCTTCTATGGAGATGTAACTGAGGATAATGATGCCTGCCCCGATTCTGATTTTGATGACCGCCTCGCCAAGGTCTTGCTGAAAAACGGACGGGATCAGAAAGATACCTGCGGCAAGATCGCCATTTGGGCCTGGGCGGCAAGCCGGGTTTTGGACTATGCCCAGACTTTGCCCGGCCTGGACCTTTCTCAGGCAGCGGTGATCGGTCACTCCCGTTTGGGTAAGACAGCCTTGGTTGCCGGTATGATGGACGAGCGCTTCCGCTATGTATTCTCCAACGATTCCGGCTGCAGCGGCGCTGCTTTGGCAAGAGGCAGCCTGGGCGTAAAGAAGATTCCGGGAAAGTATGGTGAGACAGGAGAAACCATTAAAAATATTATGGGCGTGGGTTACTGGTTCTGCAAGAAGTATAAGGATTTTGCACAGACTTGTATTCCGGAAGGCTTCGATCAGCATTTCCTGCTGGCAACCATTGCGCCCCGGTATGTATATGTGGCTTCCGCGGCTATGGATGGCTGGGCCAGCCCGGACAGTGAGTTTTTGTCCTGTGTGGCGGCGTCCAAGGCTTGGGAGGATAAGGGCCTGACCGGCTTTGTCCATAACGGCGAAATGCCGGATGACGACGTGATTTTCCCTGCCGGACATATCGGCTATCACCGCCGTCCCGGCCACCATTTCCTGTCCCGTACGGACTGGAACCGGTATATGGATTTCATAGAACGCCACCGGGAAGATAACTAAAGAAAAACAGTTCCGTTGCAGTTGCAACGGAACTGTTTTTTATAAAATACCTCTTTCTTTTTGAGAAAAAAAGAGGTATAATGTTGTGCAGAAACAAAGTCGTAAGATTATTTTATATATCATGCAAGATTTGTTCATATTCTTTTGATAGACTGAAAATAAAAACAATTGAGGCAATAGCAATGGGCACTGAAATCAAAAAAGAAAAAACGAAAATCGATAAACGGAAGCGGGCAGGCATTATTACCGCCGGTTTTCTGATGCTTTTGGCCTGCGTGGTCTTTTTTACAACCATTTGGTTTTTGATCAACTATGATGATATCCGTCTGGATCAGATCCTGTATCAAATGAAAGCGCCGGCAGACGGAACACCCTCGTATTATACAGGCAGAGCGGTAAGCCATGTGGGCTCCTGGAGCATTTTGCTGGCAGCAGCGCTTTTGCTTGGATACATGTGCGCATCCGGCAGAATCAAAAAAATTGCCGCGCGTTTTTCCCGATACCGGAAATATACGGAAGGTAAGGTTTGCGCCTTTTTTCGGGAGCATTATATCCGCATTTCTGCCTGGTTGTTGGTGGTTGCGCTTTTGTTCTTCTGTGTAGAACTGAAGGTAGGCTCCTATTTGGTCACCACATCCACTCCTTCGGATTTTATTGAAGAGAATTATGTGAAACCGGAGCAATCGATCCTTAAATTCCCCGCCCAAAAGAGAAATCTTATCTATATTTTCCTGGAATCTATGGAGAATACCTATGCCCAGGATCCCGACGGCGACGGTGTTGCCAATGATTATATTTCGGAGCTTGCGCAACTGGCAGATGCCAATGTGAATTTCTCTGAAAGCCAGGGCCTTGGCGGCGCGCTGAACTATGACGGAACAACCTGGACTGCATCTGCGCTGGTGTCCCAAACCTCCGGCCTGCCGGTAAAGGTGCCGCTGCTGTCCGGTAATTTCGGCGGTGAGGATGTGCCCTATATGCCCGGAATCATCTCAATTGGCAGTGTTCTGCAGGAGCAGGGTTATAAGAATGTGTTCTTGATGGGCTCCGATGCAGGCTTTGGCGGCCGCAGACATTATATTACGGAGCACGGCGGTTATGAGATCGGCGATACAAAAGCCATGATCGCCGCTGGCAAGCTCCCCGAGGGATACGCCCAATGGTGGGGCTATGAGGATGCCAAGCTCTTTATGTTTGCCAAAGAGACCCTCACGGAGCTGGCTGCCAAGGACCAGCCCTTCAATTTGACGATGCTGACGGCAGATACCCACTTCCCAGACGGCTATGTTTGCGAGCATTGTGAGCAGAAGTACGATAATCAATATGCCAATGTGCTTTCTTGTTCCTCTGCTATGGTTTGTGAGTTTGTCAACTGGGTCCAGCAGCAGGATTTCTACGAAAATACCACGATTGTTATCAGCGGTGACCATCTGACAATGGATCCGGAATTTCTGGAAAGCCTGGACGAGGAATACACCCGCACCATCTATAACTGTATTATCAATTCTGCCGTAGAGCCTAAGCAGGAAAAGAATCGGCAGTTTGGCGTGTTTGATATGTTCCCCACCACCCTGGCGGCTATGGGTGTGGAGATCAAGGGGGATCGCTTGGCCTTGGGAACAGATCTTTTCTCCGGTGAGAAGACCCTGACGGAGATCCACGGCCAGGAAACCCTGAACCGGGAACTGCAAAAGAACTCTCGGTTCTACAATGAAGAAATCCTCCAAGTGAATCGGCAAAAGTAAGAAGAACCCCGGCTGTGCATTTGCACAGCCGGGTAATATTATCAGTTGTTTTCCTTGAAAAGGCGGATAAGCCGGTCTCCTTTTGCCTTCTCTATCGTATGCTTAGTAAACAATTCATCAGCGCCTGTAGATGTAACAAAAGTATTGTATTCTATATCCTCTTTGGAATTGGCGATTGCGATATAGGATATATTGGATTGCTCAGTAAAGTGAAGATTGATAACGATGATACTTCCATCATCAAAAAATATTTTAATGGCATATTCATTGGCACGCGCAGGATTGTATTTGGGCCAATTATCAGCTTGCGTGTTGGAATGCTCAACATCGTCGATCAAAGCAGAAATAAAATGGATGGAATCCCCGTCGGTTAATGTAGATAGCACTTTGAAATTTTGGCCATATACCTTTTTGCTGTTTTTTAAAGTGTATTCTCTTTGAAGGAGATCGATTTTTTTAATGGAATATGTGTTCGCCGGAGTTTTATCGCTCCCCAAAGTATTATGAGTTGGACTCTGGACGGTAGAAGCAGTTGTGGAGTTGTAATTGTTTGGTGCTGAGCTGTCTTGCGCATGTGGATCATTAGCTGAACAACCCATAATCGATACTGCGATAAATACGAGTAAGAGTGAAAAGATTTTTTTCATCATACAATCCTCCTTTATTTTCCGGAAAGCTCTACGCTGTGGCGAAGAATGCTCATGGCGGGAACTTGTTTGGGCAGTTGTATATAAAACTTCATTTGGGGCGTCCTGGGCTGATCCAGAGGCTCTTTCTCCTCTGTCCACATATCTGCAACAGTAAAAGGGAAGGGACGCATATCGGGGCCCACAGCCTCCAAAACATCGCCCTGGGAGAACTTATTCCGCAGGCTGCACAGGGCAAGCCCGTTTTCATCGCAGCTTTCCACAATGGCGCAGATCTGCCACTGGCGTATGTATCGGGAGTGTTCAGTGTACTGTCCGGGGTAGCCATAGTAGAACCCGGTGGAGTAGTACCGATGGCTCACGTGCTCGACCTCGTCCCGCCAGACAGGGTCTACAGGTCGCCCGGCCACGATGTCATCAATGGCATGGCGATAAGCGCCGGTGACAATGGCGGCATAGTAAGCCGACTTTGCCCGGCCTTCGATCTTGATGCAGTCGATGCCCGCATCCATCAGATCCTGCAAATGATCAATGGTGCACATATCCCGGGAATTCATAATGTATGTGCCTTTTTCATCCTCAAATATTGGGAAATACTCTCCGGGCCGCTTTTCCTCCACCAGGGCATACTGGTAGCGGCAGGGCTGGGCGCAAGCGCCCCGGTTGGAATCCCGTCCGGTCATATAATTGCTGAGCAGACACCGGCCGGAATAGCTTACACACATAGCGCCGTGACCGAAGGTCTCGATCTCTAAATCCTTATTTGTTTTCTCACGAATGGTGCGGATCTCGTCTAAGTTCAGCTCCCGGGCAAGTACCACCCGCTTTGCGCCCAGATCATACCAGGCCTGGGCACATTCGTAATTGGCGATGGACTGCTGCGTAGAGATATGCCGCTCACACTTGGGGGCATATTTGCCCGCCAGGGTGAAAGCGCCCAAGTCAGCAACGATCAGCGCATCCACACCTGCATCCTGCAGCTGTTCCAAATAGGGGGGCAGTTGGGCGATTTCCTCATTGCGGGGCATGGTGTTCACTGTGACGTGAACCTTTACTCCGTGGCTGTGAGCGAATTCCACTGCCTTGGGTAACTCCTCCGGCGTAAAGTTTCCCGCAAAGGAGCGCATACCAAAGGCAGTGCCTGCCAAATATACCGCATCCGCGCCATATAGAACGGCCATTTGCAGCCGTTCCATATCACCGGCGGGACTTAATAATTCCAATTTTGCCATTAGTATCCCAATTCCTTCAAGTTGTTGAGGTGCTCCGCCTCGGTTTTTGCAAAACGGTGGGCCTTCTTAGCCGTATCATACACAAAGTAGTAGTAGCCGGTATCGTTGGGCTCCAAAGCAGCATACAGCGCATGCACGCCCATATTGCAGATGGCGCTGGGGGGGATGCCGCCGTTTTTACGGGTGTTATAGGGGCTGTCAGTGTCCAAATGCGCCTGAGTCAATACTTCTGTCTCCCAAAAATAGTCACCGATAGCATAGTAAACAGTAGCGTCTGCGCCCAACTGCATATTGGCAACCAAGCGGTTGTAGAAGGTGGATGCAATGTCGTAGCACTCGGCATCGGAGGCAGTTTCCTTCTGAATGATGGAAGCCAAAGTGACCACATCCTGCACGGTCAAAGTGTGTTCTTTGATATAGGCATCGCTGTAGCCTTTGTTCTTCAGACGGTTAGCATAAGTCTTTTTGATCTCTTCAAAATCCTCTTTCATCAGGTCGGTGAAGCGCTGATCAAACTCGTCCAGGAACTTCTCCAAAACGCGGCGGGGGGAGTCGTTTACATAGAATTTGTAGGTGTCCGGCGCCAAATAGCCTTCCAGGCAATACTTGAAATCTCTGGAAACGCCTTCCAAGAACCAGTAATCGTTCAGCTCGCCCTTCATGCAGTACTCTTCCAAGGCTGCCGCAGTGCAAACACCGTTGTCCTCCAAAAGCTTAAAAACCTGTGCGCAGTTGTAACCCTCCGGGAACATCAAGGTCACGACCTGCTGCTCCGGGCCATAGTCGTACATGGCGTTGATCATTGCGTTGTAGTCCAACTGGGAATTGAGTGTAAAAGTACCCACACCGATGTTGTCGGACTTGCCTGTGACATTGGCGAAGAATTTGAAAAGATTGGGGTAACGCACCAAATCGGCCTTGCCCAGCTTTTCGGCGATGGAATCAATATCGTCGTCTTCCGTCACGGTGATGGACACCGTTCTGTCATCCTTGCCAAAGGCCATCAAATCTGCGCAGCAAACCCACAGAGTCCGGCCCAAAGAAACACCGATTGCGACGATCAAAACCAGCCAAATAACTGTGGATATGATGTGGGGGATGCCTAAGAAACCGTAACCGGGTTCTCGCTTGGGACGACCTTTCCGGGGGACTTCCGCGGGCTCTTGTGTTTCTTCTGTATCTTCTTCCTGTTCGTCAGCAAGGAAGTCCGGTTCAAACGCAGAAATGTCGGCAGAGACGGGGTCCTCCTCGGGTTCGTTTTCCAGAGCATCCGCAGCCAGCAGCGCATCGATCTCAAAATCGTCGTCAAAGATATTAGTCTCTTTTTCGACGGCTTCGGAAGCCGGTTCGGTATCAGACCAGTTTTCCATCAAGATCCGTTCCAGCTCAGCATCCCGGGAATCGGCCGGCTTAGCTGCAGAGGGTACTTTTTTCGTTTCTTCTGCAGGGGGAGTGTTATCCTTCTGCTCGGTGTAATCCTGCTCCCAGGGCGCATCTGTTCCGTTCAAAAGCCGCTCCAGCCACTCCGGATCTTTGGACTCCGGGTTGTTGTCCTTATAGTTATCCATAAAAACCTCCTGTCAGCGGATTACGATCTGCTTTTCGATGGCCTTTGCAGTCTCAGTGCCTTTCAGTGCTTCGATGAGCGCCAAGGCAAAGGGAATCGCGCAGCCGGCAGAAGCACCGGTGATCAGCTTGCCGTCGCGAATGCAGGGGACGCTATTGTTCATAAGGGCGCTTCCCATTTGATCTTCGCAGCCGGGGTAGCAGGTAGATAGCTTGTTGTCTGTGATGTGCAAATCGGCCAGAACCGTAGGACCAGCGCAGATAGCGGCTACAAACTTATCATTTTCCCAGGCAAACTTCAGCGCATCCATAGCGCCCTGGCTGGCTCTTGCAGAGGCAACGCCGCCCAAACCGCCGGGCAAAACGATCATTTCCAGCTGTGTCAAGTCCATTTCTTCCAGCAAGATGTCGGCTTCCACACCAATATTGTGGCCACCGTATACAGTTTTGCCTGTAACACCGACGGTCAGCACCTCAATGCCGGCCCGGCGCATCAGATCCACAGGGGCAAGGGCTTCCATTTCTTCAAAGCCGGTTCCTAAGAGTACATAAACCATACTTAATCCTCCAAACAAGCCTGTACATGGCGGTAAATTTCTTTATGAATATCCTCGATGGAGCGCATCTGCCCATCCTTGACACAGGAGATCACCGTCCAGCCGTAGTAGGCGGCAGCGGCCCGACCGGTTTCCCGGCAGGTGGCAAGATACTGCATATCCTGCTCGTGGATATCTGCGGTGGTGTTGGTAGCGGCCTCCCGGTGACGCAAAAGCTTCTGAGTGAAGTCTGTGGGCACATCCAAATAGATCACCAGATCCGGCTTGGGAAGACCCATTTTCGCATATTCAAAGTCGTACAGCCAGTGCAGATACTTTTCCCGGTCCTCCGGCGCCTCCTTGGATGCCTGGTGAACGGCATTGGAGGTGGTGTACCGGTCGGACAGAATCAAACCGCCGTTTTCGTACCACTGCCCCCAATCCATCTTGTAGGAGGCATAGCGGTCTACAGCATAGAAAGCGGAGGCGGCATATGCGTTTACATCGGTGGGATTGGAGCCAAACTGACCACTAAGGTACATACGGATCAGCGCGGAGCTTTCCTCCTGATACCGGGGGAATACCAAATGCTTGAATGCAATATTGTCCTTTTCCAAATGCTCGGACATCATACGAAACTGGGTAGACTTGCCGGAGCCGTCAGTACCCTCAATTACAATTAGTTTGCCCATATTTATACATTCCTTTTCACTGGCAGAATATAAATTATCACCTTAAAATATAGCATATCTTTTGCACTTTGTCCACTAAAAAACGGAAGATGCCGCCTGCGAGGTTGCAAATCCTCCAAAAACCTGCTAAAATAAGAAAAAGCAAAGAATAAAGGATGTAGAAAAATGGACGAAAAAATGATTTCTTTCCGGGATTTAGGCCTTTCTGAGGCTATGTGCAAGGCGCTGGAGAAAAAGGGCTACGGCTATCCCACCACCATCCAGGCCAAGGCCATTCCGGAATTTATGCAGTGGAAAGATGTGATTGCCAAAGCCCCCACCGGTACAGGTAAGACTTTTGCTTTCGGTATTCCCATGATCGAACATATCGACCCGGAATGCGAAGATGTCCAGGGCCTTATTCTGGCGCCTACCCGGGAACTGAGCATTCAGATCGGGGACGAGCTGCGGAGCTTGCTGACCTATTACCAGGGCATCCGTGTGGCGGTGCTTTACGGTGGCGCCGGTATTGTGGGCCAGGCCAAGCAGTTGGAGAAGAAACCTCAGATCGTGGTGGCTACTCCCGGCCGTTTGATGGACCATTATAACCGCAAAAATATCCGCTTTGACAAGATCCAGACTGTGGTGCTGGACGAGGCAGACCGGATGCTGGATATGGGCTTTTTCAAGGATGTGACCCGGATCATCGAGAAGGTGAAGAACCGCCGCAATTTGGGCTTGTTCTCTGCTACCATCTCCCAAGAGGTCATGACCGTTTCCTGGATGTATCAGCGGGATGAGGTGGAGATCACTGTCCAGCCTAAGCAGGAAGACCGGCCGGATATCGACCAGTATTCCATCACCGTTATGCCTTTGGAAAAGGCCGAAACCACCCTGCGGCTGATCCGCACCCAGGGCTATGAGCGGGTAATGATCTTCTGCAATACCAAGCATATGTGCCAGCGTCTGTCCGATGACTTCCAGCGGGCCGGCGCGGATTGTGACTGCATCCACGGCGATATTCGCCAAAGCCAGCGGGAAAAGACGATGCAGCGCTACCGGGATGGCAAGCTTGCCATTTTGATTGCCACAGATGTAGCCTCCCGGGGTATCGATGTGGACGATGTGGATTGTGTTATCAACTTCGATGTGCCGGAGGAAAACGAGTACTATGTCCACCGTATTGGCAGAACCGGCCGGGCAAAGCGCAAGGGCGTTGCCTGGTCCATCATTGGTAACTTCCCGGAGAAGGCTAAGTTAGACGAGATCGCCAAATTCTCCAACTATACCATTCGCCCCATGCAGTTGGATGGGGAAGGCAATTTGTCCGAAGAAGAGATCAAGCCTGCAGCTCAGCCCAAGCGGAGGTTCCGTTAAATGACCGGAGCGGAATACGGCTTTCTGCTGCTCACATCCAAGCTGGGAAATCCGGACCGAAAACCCCTCACTGTAGCGCAATTCCGGGAGCTGTTTGCAAGATCTGAACAGCTGGAACGAAAAGAAGAAACCCGGAATGTGACAGCGGCTGACCTGATAGCCATAGGCTATGGACAGCAGATGGCGGCGCACATCGTGGAGCTGTTGGAAGAAAGGATGCTTTTGCAGCGCTACCTCCAAAGAGCAAAGAGAGCCGGCTGTGTTCCTGTTACCCGGGCAACGGAATGCTACCCTGTGGCGCTGCGTAACCGCCTGGGGCTGGACAGCCCCGGTGTTTTGTGGGCAAAGGGTGATTTGGAGTTACTGGGTGAGCCTGCCATTGCATTGGTAGGCAGCCGGGCGCTGTGTTCTGCCAACCGGGAGTTTGCCAAAGAAGTTGGCCTGCAAGCGGCGAAACAGGGATGGACCCTTGTGTCCGGCAATGCCCGGGGTGCGGATAAAACCGCCCAGGAAGCCTGCCTGGAAGCAGGGGGCAAGGTCATCTCCGTGGTTGCGGACGCATTGGAAGAACACAGCGCAAAAGAAAATGTTCTTTATTTGAGTGAGGATGTTTTTGACGGTGAATTTTCTGCCCAGCGGGCCTTGAGCCGCAACCGGGTGATCCATTGCCTTGGTATCAAAACCTTTGTGGCGCAATGTGGTTTGGAAAAAGGCGGCACCTGGGACGGCACCGCCAAAAATTTGCAAAAGAACTGGAGCCCGGTGTTCTGTTTTGATGACGGAAGCAACGCAGCCGTAGAACTGCATCACCTTGGTGCCAAGCTGATTGATATATCCCAGCTTACAGATCTTGCTCAGCTCCAATCCGATACCCAATCCTTCTTATAAAAAGCACCCCGGAATCCTGCGGATTCCGGGGTGTTCAATTAGTCATCCATATGCTTGCGGATGTAGGCCATATACTTTTGCCAGTCGTGACGGGAATGAATGTGGGGGCCCAGGTGAGCATGGTAGCCAACCCTACCTTCGTGGTAGCACTCCTCCGGCTCGGGCAGTCTGTCTTTGTGCTTAATGCCGGGTAGGCCGTTCTTTTCGTAAAGCTCAGATACGGCACAGGCGCTCAGGAACTCAGAGGTGGGATCAGCCCAGTAGTCGGCGTTACCGGAGCCTACATATACATAACGGGGGAAGATGGTAGCCAGCAGATAGTGCTGGTCAAAGTCCTCAGGATAGCACTTCACAGCGGACTTCTTGTAATTCTCACAGAACCAGAAGGGGAACTGCAGCAGTATATCACGAATGGTCTCGCCGGTCTTCCATTCCGGCTCATAATCGAAGATATCGTCCTTGACGGGCAGAGCCTGTATGTAGGGAACACCGGAGTTGCCGCGGGATAAAGCGGCGCCGCTGCCACCGGAGCAGTTGGAGAAAACAAAGCGGAAACGCTCATCCAGCATACCGGCAAGCAAAGCGGTCTTGCCCAGACGGGAGTGACCCATCACACTGGCAGTCTTGGGATCTAAGGTAGGGATGGTCAGTGCGTACTCCAAAACCCGGCAGGCAGCCCAAGCCCAGAACATCAGCTTGCCGCAATCGGTGGGATTCTTTCTGCCCTCGGGCATAAAGATTGCGGGCAGACCGTTGGTGAAATCACCGTTATCGGTGGCAACATCGTTGTAGTTAAAGGTCAGCACGTCGAAGCCACTGTCAGCAATCTCCTCAGTGGGATAGCCTCTGCTGGGGACGTTGGAGCTAAAGCCCACATACACGATAAAAGGATTTACGCCTTCCTTGTGCAGAACGCGATGGATGGGGAAAGTGTGAGAGCCGAACTGAGTGGTAATGGTCATGTCCACTTTGCTTTGCACTACAGTGCTGTTGCAGTAACGGCCGAATACATTTACAGGCTCGGATACGGAAACCTCGTAGGGAATGTCGGGGAAATAGCCGTACTCGTTCTTCAGCAGCATATCGATCATTTCTTCCCGGCTGCGGAATTCCGGCAGATTTCTCTGCTTAATCATTTCTGCAATCATAGTTATTGCCTCCTATGTAAGTAGTTAAATATTACCAAGGTCATTATAGTTTCTTCCTACATAAAAGTCAACAAAGATTCAACAGAAAAGGGCTAAGGAGCACATCTCTGATAATACCTAAAAAATCCCTGCTGTCGGGGATTTTAGAGTTACGGTATACCTTGCAATAATATTTTTGTTGATTATTAAGGGGCTATCAGATAGAATAATAGTGAAATAAGCAAAACAGCGGCGGGTTGCCGATCTGCTTTTTGACAAACAGGAGGGACAAGCTATGGCCTATTTTGTTATGTGTGTAATCGGGTACCTGCTTGGATGCGCCAATTTAGCCTTGCTTCTGGCAAAAATCAAGGGTGTTGATCTGCTGTCCGGGGGAAGCGGAAATCCCGGCGCCTCCAATGCCACTATTTTAATGGGATGGCGGCTGGGTGTTCTTGTGGCGGTCCACGATGCCGGAAAGGCACTTCTTGCGGTTTTATTGGCCACAGTATTATTTCCCAACACAGATGGCATTGCGGCAGTGGCCGGAGCGGCCTGTGTCTTGGGCCACATATTTCCGGTTTTTCTGAAGTTTAAGGGCGGCAAAGGCTTTGCGTCTTACATAGGTATGACGCTGGCGCTGAATTGGCAATTTGCATTGCTTGTGATAGCGGCAGTGGTCCTCATCACCGTTTTCCTTGACTACATAGTGATAGGAACAACCTTTGCTGTGGTCAGCCTGCCGATTTTTCTTGCTGTTACATCTGCCGGATGGATTGCTATTGCCGCAGTCTGCGTTGCTACGGCTGTGATTATTTATAAACACAGGCACAACTATGTTCGAATCGCAAAAGGTAAGGAAATCGGTTTGCGCTCCGCAATAAAGGGCGAACATCGGGTGAAATAAACCGGAAACTACAGAACCTAATCAATATAAAAAGCCACCCGAAAGGGTGGCTTTTTGGCACGCCAGAAGGAACTTGAATCCCCGACCTTCCGCTTAGGAGGCGGACGCTCTATCCAACTGAGCTACTGGCGCATACACTGGAATATTGTAGCGGAAAAAGGCGCCGATGTCAACCTGCGAATCTTTCTTGCAGGGGAATAAATTGTGACAGCATTTTTGGTTATAAGCCCCTATACTGTAACCTTGGCAAAGAAAGGAGGGACTTCTATGGCACAGCATTATGACTATTGCGCAGATCTGGACGATCTGATTTTTGATAAGGACGACGGCGGCCCCAGCGAAAGGTAACAAAAACCGGGTGGAAACACCCGGTTTTCTTGATTTATCCAATTTTCCTCTTTACAGAATGGCCATTTACGGGTATAATATGTGGGCTAAGAAACTTATGAAATGAAGGTACTGTGTAATGAACATCGAGTTCGACAGCTACAAACAGAAATTAAATGATATTAAGCCTGCCCTGGATGGCCTTTCTGATTCTTTGAACATTGAGGGGATGAAGGTGGAGCTGGAGCGTCTGCACGCAATGCAGGAGGCACCCGGTTTTTGGGATAATCCCGAAAAGAGCCAGCAAATTGTGATGAAGACCAGAAGCTGCGAAACCAAGCTGGAAAAATATAAGCAGATGACGGCTTCCTGGGAAGATTTGATGACCATCTGCGAGATGGCAGAGGAGTTGGATGACGATTCTATGCTCCAGGAGCTGAAGGACGGTTTCCAAAAGCTCACTGACGATATGGAAAACTGCCGCCTGCAGACCTTGCTCACCGGTAACTATGACCGAAACAATGCCCTGGTCAGCTTCCAGGCCGGTGCCGGTGGCACTGAGGCACAGGACTGGTGTCAGATGCTCTACCGGATGTATACCCGTTGGGCTGAGGCACACGGCTTTACCTATCAAATTATGGACTACCAGGAAGGCGAAGAGGCGGGCCTCAAATCCGCTGATATTGTTATCCAGGGTGAGAATGCCTATGGCTTCTTGAAGGGCGAAAACGGTGTCCACCGCTTAGTTCGTGTTTCTCCCTTTGATGCCAACGCCCGTCGGCAGACCTCTTTTGCTGCGATTGAAGTTATCCCCGAGATCGAGGATGACAGCGAGGATTTTGAGATCAAGGCCGAGGACTACGAAATGCAGGTATTCCGTTCCTCCGGTGCCGGCGGTCAGCACATCAACAAGACAAGCTCCGCTGTCCGGCTGATCCACAAATCCGGTATCGTTGTGTCCTGCCAGACAGAGCGTAGCCAGTTCCAGAACAAGGAAACCTGTCTGAGAATGCTGCGCAGTAAGCTGGTGGAGATCCGGGAGCGTGAGCATTTGGAGAAGATCTCTGATATCAAGGGTGTGCAGAAGAAAATCGAGTGGGGCAGCCAGATCCGTAACTATGTCTTTATGCCCTATACCTTGGTAAAGGATACCCGCACCGGCTGCGAAACCTCCAATGTAAACGGCGTTATGGACGGCGCATTGGATCCCTTTATCAATGCATATCTCAATTGCCTGGCAACAGGAAATTGGGTAACAAAGTAAAAAAATCGGAAAAACCCCTTGCATTTCTGATTTTCTTGTGGTATACTTGCTGAGATTGAAATAAAACTGGGAGTTTCCGGTGTACACATACAACCCGCGTTGTGGGTGACACAAGCGGAGGGAGGTAACAAAGATGACTATTGCACTTACTATTTTGGAAGTAATCGCCAGTATTATTCTTATCGTGGTGGTTCTGATGCAGACCGGCAAGGAAGGCCTGTCCAGCGCTGTTGCAGGCAATGCTGGTTCCTTTATGAATCAGAGCAAGTCTGCTACCAAGGAAAAGAAACTGGCTAAGATCACCAAGTGGACCGCACTGGTTTGGGTCGTTCTGACTTTGGTTTTGAGCTTGATTTGATCAAAAACGGATAAAAGAGCAGGTGGAAACACCTGCTCTTTTCTTTGTCTTTACGGATTGATAAAAAGTCCACCTTTTGGCTCGAATAATGCGTTTCCATTTGCTGCATTTGGTGGTATACTTAGAAAAAATGCAAGAAGGTGGTTATTATGATTTTCTCACCCCGTGTAGTTCTTAACAAAGAGGGAAGCTTCTGCTTCAGCGAAACAGTAAAGGCATTGGGCAATAGTTGCCTGGCGGAATCGGTCATTGCTGAATTCTGGAGCGGATTTACCTTCCAATATTCGGAGCTGCAAATCATGGAAACGGAAGATTATATCTTCTCCGTGGGTAAAGCTGAGATGCCAGCTACGAAAGGGTATGCTTATGCTATAAACATTGAGAAAGATGGCATTTGCCTTGTGGCAGACAGCAGAGAGAATCTGCTGCAGGGCTTTATGACCTTGCTGGATCGCATTCGCCCCGGGGATACGGACGGAGAGCTGATGCTGGATTGCTGCCAGATCTGGGATGCACCCAGCATTCCCAACAGAATGGTGCATTTTTGCGTATTTCCCGAAACAGAGCTTTGGGAGCTGCAAAAGTTTATCCGCCTGTGCGGCGCGCTGAAATATACCCATATTATCTTGGAATTTTGGGGAATGCTGCGCTATGACTGTATGTCCGAGCTTTCCTGGCAGCATGGATATACAAAAGAACAAATACGCCCCTTGATCGCAGAGGCAAACGCCTTGGGTATGGAAGTGATTCCCATGTTTAACCACTGGGGGCATGCTTCCGCAGGCCGTGTCCGGTACGGAAAGCATGTAGTGCTGGACCAGAATCCCAAACTGCAGACCTGGTTTAGCGAGGACGGCTGGTGCTGGGCCATTGAAAAGCCAAAGGTAAAAGCACTTTTGCGGCAGATCCGGGAGGAACTGATCGAGCTTTGTGGCAGTGGTGACTATTTCCATATTGGTTGTGACGAGGCATACAATTTTGACCTTTCCCGTACCGAATCCATGGATGCCATCTGCGATTATATCAACGAGGTAACAGCAGAACTGCTGGAGCAGGGGAGACAGACCGTTATTTGGGGCGATATGTTCCTGTACCGGTATCCGCACTATAATGCCAAAAACCACTATTACTGTAATGCCCCGTCTGCCCAGTGTGAGCAGTATATGTTAGACAGATTGCGTAAAGATGTAATCGTTGCGGATTGGCAGTATCACGCATCCGAGGCACCGGTGGAAACCTCCTCGGTGTTTAGTAATGCAGGATTCCGCTGCCTGATCTGCCCTTGGGACAGAAGTGTCAGCAAGCTGACCTCTTGTCTGCAAACGGCAAAGGATGCATGCCTTATGGGTGTGCTGCACACCACCTGGCATACGCTTACCCGTGGAATGCCCTTTGTGACCATGGCTGCAGGAGGCAGCTTTGACGGCAGCTTGGCAATCAAAGAAAACGCAGCCTATAAAACTGCCACAGCAGCCCTTTTGCGTAAGGTGTACCCGGCAGAGGGCGATTACCGCAAGGCCGGCTGGTCAAAGGAACAGCTGGGAGATATGGATTGACAAAAAATAAAGGTGCCAAACAGGCACCTTTATTTTTTGTCTTTGCGTTCTAATTTTTCTTTTGTGCCATCGGGGCGGACAATGTAGGTGTTGTCCAAATGCCCTACCAGGCTTGCTTTTACGGAATCAATGTAAATCCTGCGGAGCTTGTCCCGTTCGGTTAATTCCTCAGCGGTCAAGCCCTCTTTTTTTGCCTTGGCGGCTAATTCGTTGATCCGTGCGATCACAGCATTCATATCCATAATATTTCACCTCAAACATAGCGGTGGATCACCACTGAAATGCGGCCTTTTTTCGTCTGGCCGTTGACGGAGTATAATTTGATTTTTCCCAAGCCACGGACGGAGATGGTTGCCCCTTCCGTGACAGATTTGTCCGATTTTTCACAGGGCAGCCCATTGATAGCTGCCTTTCCGGCAACTACATATTCGCAGGCCGCGCTGCGCCCGATCCGAAATCCTGCCGAAATCACACAGTCCAAGCGCAGGGATGCTAAGGTGTCCTTGATTTCTTTTGTTTCCGGTTCCGGAACGGAAACTTGGTCTAAGCTGATCCGTTCCAGACGGAGCTTGGTGCGTCCGGCAGATAAGAAATTCTGTTCCACATAGGGAGCAATCTCGGCTGTTACGAAAAAGTCGCAGCTGCCGTTTCCTACGCAGATATCACCCACAGTTTCCCGTCCGATACCCGCGCCCATCAAAGCCCCCAAGAAATCCCGGTGGGTGGGGGAGTCGCCTTCGTAAAATGTGGCCCGTAAGCATACCAGCGGAGCATCTTCCTCCCGGAAATAACTCTCGTCCAAATAGTCCGGCAGATACACGAGCATTTTCCGCTCCGCATCTGCATAACCACCGAAAGTGGTCAGCCCGTCCATTTGACCGAACAGATACCGGCACAGCTCCTGTTCCCGTTGGGACAAAAAGCAGGTGTTTGCAGGGATGTTCTTCCGCAAACCGGTGCCTATCTTGTCCCAAACCTTGGCAAGGAGTACTCGGTCTTCCGGTGTTTTTGCAATTTTGTCAATATTATTCCGGTCCATAGCGTGCCTTTCTCTGCGTTTGATGGTATTATACCACAGCTTTTTTACTTTGCAAGAAAGTTTTCCTTGTTTCCGGGCGGAAAATTTACTATAATAGGGGAGAAAGCAGGTGAAACGATGGTAATTGGCATTATTGGTGCAGGTGCATCCGGTATGGCGGCTGCATTGGCTGCAGCAGAAAATCCCAATGCGAGGGTGATTTTAATGGAGCGGCAGGCCCGCGTTGGCCGTAAGCTCCAGGCAACCGGCAATGGACGTTGCAATCTTTCTAATATGAATGCAGACCGGGGCGGCTATAACGGCACGAACCCTGATTTTGTGCAGAGCGCAATTTTGGCCTTTGATCCCCAGGCGACCCTTAGCTGGTTTGCTGATTTGGGACTTTATACGGTGACAGAGGGCAGCGGCAAGGTCTATCCCTATTCTGACCAGGCCAATTCTGTGGTGGATGTGCTGAGGCTGAATCTGAATAAGCCCAATATCATCTTGAAACTGGGCTTTGATGCAGAAAAAGTGCAAAAAACACCCACAGGTTTTTGTATTACCGGCGGTGAGGAAACTGTTGAATGTGATAAGTTGATCATTGCCTGCGGCGGTTTGGCAGGCAGTAAGCTGGGCGGTACCATGTCCGGCTATAAGCTTTTAGCGAAATTGGGACATAGATCCACCCGCCTGCGTCCCTCTCTGGTGCAGATCAAAGCGGATTGGAGCGGTTGCGCGGCTCTTAAGGGTGTGCGTGCCAATTGCCATATTGCGATATTAAAAGACGAAAAATTATTTAACCAAAGCAGCGGTGAGCTGCAGCTGACAGAAATGGGCATTTCCGGCCCGGTGGTCTTTGAGATATCCCGGGATGTGTGCTACGGTCCGGGAGAGTGGTCCGCCCGGATAGATTTTCTCCCGGATTGGACGGAAGAAGAACTGAAAAATGCCTTACAAAAGCGCAGAGAAAGTGACCTGCCTATGGAAGAATTACTCACCGGCATTCTCCATAACCGGCTGGGTCGTGTGCTGACCAAAACTGCCGGTGTCCGTGGCAAAAATTTGGCAAAGGAATTAAGCAATGCTGAGTTAGAAGCGGTCTGCGAAGCTGTGAAGAATTTGGAAATCCCCTTAACTGAACCCCTTGGCATGGACAGCGCCCAGGTCACAGCCGGCGGTGTGCTGACAGACCAGTTTGATGAAAATACCATGGAAAGCCAACTGGTGCCGGGCCTGTACGCCTGCGGTGAGGTGCTGGATATCGACGGTGATTGCGGCGGCTATAATCTGCAATGGGCCTGGAGCTCCGGGCGCTGCGCAGGTCTGCACGCCGGAAAGGAAACAAAATGATACGAATTCGGGAAATATCCCTGCCTCCGGAGCATAACCCGGCCCAGCTGCCTTTTGAGGCGGCCCAGGCCTTGCGTATACCCCAATCCAAGATCTACAAGCTTTCCATCGTCCGCCGTTCAGTGGATGCCCGGAAGAAACCGGATGTGCGGATCGTATACACGGTGGATGTGGCTGTGGGCGGTAACGAAAATAAAATACTGAAAAATTCCCGTTGCAAGCGGGCAAGTATCGTTGCGGATAAGTACTATAAAGTGCCTAAATGCGATAAAACCCCTGAAAACCGTCCGGTGGTGGTGGGCTTTGGCCCGGCAGGTATGTTTGCAGCCCTGGTGCTGGCAATGGCAGGCCTTAGACCCATTGTGTTAGAGCGGGGCGAGGATGCTGTGACCCGGCACCAAAAGGTGCAAGCGTTCTGGGAGACCGGAGCGTTAGACACCAAGAGCAATGTGCAGTTCGGGGAGGGCGGTGCCGGTACTTTTTCTGACGGCAAGCTGAACACCGGCGTAAATAACCCCCGTATCGGCTGGATCTTGGAACAGTTTGTGAAAGCTGGCGCCCGGGAGGATATCCTCTTTGATGCCAAGCCCCATATCGGCACGGACATACTGTTGGAAGTGGTGCAGAACTTAAGAAAACGCATCATAAGCCTTGGCGGTGAGGTGCGTTTTAACGCACAGGTTACAGGCATCCTGCAAAAAGAGGGGAAGATTACCGGATTGGAGATTGGCGATGCAGAAACCCTTGCTTGTGACAATGTGATTTTTGCCATTGGTCACAGCGCCCGGGATACTTTTTCCTATCTTTATGAACAGGGCATTCCTATGGAGGCCAAACCCTTTGCTATGGGTGTGCGGATCGAGCACCCCCAAACCCTTGTGGATGCTGCCCAGTACGGTGCAGTGAATCCGGTTTTGCCCCCGGCTGACTATAAGCTGGTGAAGCATTTGGATAAGGAAACGGTCTATACCTTCTGTATGTGTCCCGGCGGCTATGTGGTAGCTGCCGCCTCAGAAGAGGGTAGAGTTGTCACCAACGGCATGAGTTATGCGGACCGGGATGGGGAAAATGCCAACGCCGCGCTCTTGGTAACCCTAAACCCCAAAGACTTCCCCACAGACCACCCGCTTTCCGGTATGTATTGGCAGCGGGAGATTGAAGAAAAAGCCTTTGCTGTCGGTGGCGGAAATTATAAAGCCCCGGCACAGCGGGTGGAAGACTTTCTTAACAAGAGACCCACTGTAGCAGCTGGGTCTGTGCAGCCTACTTATAAGCCCGGTGTGACTTGGTGCGATCTCCACAATGTCCTGCCGGAGAAAATCACCAACGCACTGAAAACAGCCCTGCCCCAGTTGGAGGTCAACCTCAAGGGCTTTGCACACCCGGACAGCGTACTCACCGCTCCGGAGACCAGAAGCTCTTCGCCTGTGCGGATCAACCGGGACGAATCCGGTCAGTCCACAGGTCTGCAAGGCCTTTACCCTGCGGGAGAGGGCGCGGGCTATGCCGGCGGCATAATGTCGGCTGCCATTGACGGTATGGTATCCGCGGAAAAATTGATGGAGGGATTATAAATGACACATTCTGAAAAAGCAGCGGAGCTTTTTTTGCAGGGCTATAATTGCGCCCAGGCAGTGGCAGTGGCCTTTTGTGATGTAACCGGATTGGATGAGAAATTTACAGCCAAAACCATATCCGCCTTTGGCGGTGGAATGGGCAGACTCCGGGAGGTTTGCGGTGCAGTAAGCGGTATGTTTATGGTGCTGAGCTATCTGTACGGCTATGACGACCCCAATGCCTCGGCGGAAAAGAAATTGCTTTACGCCCGGGTCCAGGAATTGGCAGGTAAATTCCGGGAGATAAACGGCAGCATTATCTGCCGGGAGCTGCTGAATAACCCACCCTCCGATCCCAATCCGTCCCCCAGAACGGCCCAGTACTATGCCCAGCGCCCCTGCGTGCGTATGGTGATGACAGCCGCAGACCTGCTGGACGAATTTATAGAAAACAATCCCATATAATAAAATCGGCACAGAATACTCTGTGCCGATTTTTATATGTAATTGAGTATAAACAGTTGTATTACCAAAATCACCGGAAGACCAATGGTGAATTTTGGCTTGCGGGTCTTGTGGTGGGCGGAGTACATACCCAAAATGCATCCCACACTGCCGCCGATGACCGCAATACCCAGTAAGGTCTTCTCCGGAATGCGCCATTTGTTGTTTTGTGCCAGATACTTGTCGTAATGCATAATGAGCAGCCCCAATGCATTTACTGCTAACAGGTAGATATGCATAGTCAAAATCCTTTCTGGAGGGGTCGGTATGAAAAAACTTTGGGTGATACCCATACTTGCATTGCTGCTTGCCGGCTGTGGCGGCGAGAAAGCCCTGGAAACTGTGGGCGATGTGGAGGAAACTCCGGTGATTGCAACCATGCAGCGGGTGCTGCTGCAGCTGCCGGAGGAGCTTTCTGCGCCTGTGCTGCAAAGCGAAAAGACAGGAACACTGTACATTTGCGACGATTATTCCGTTACCGTGCAGACGGTAGCTGCCGGGGATCTGGGTAAAACCGTCCGTAATGCTACGGGAATGGAACGGGAAGACCTGCAAATTATGCAGACCGAGGAAAAGGGCGTGAAACGCTACCGCTGGGTATGGGCAACCGGTGGAGAGAATGGCGTGCAGGTTGGCCGGGGTTGCGTTTTGGACGACGGCCACTACCACTATGTACTTACCGCCTTGGCGGATGAGAAAGCAGCCAGCCGGGTGCAGCCAGCCTGGAAAGAAATTTTCGGCTCTTTCCGTTTGGCCCAGGAGCGGGAGGAAATCAGTACTGGCTCATAGCCTCCCGGCAGAGATCGCACAGCTGATCCGCAACACTTTGGGGATAGAGGATCTTGGCCTTGCTGCCAAAACCCATCACCCAGCTTAAAAACATGGGCGATACGGCAACATTTACGGTAAAATTGAAGTATTCATCTCCGTCGGGGATCAGCATAGTGTCCTTGCCGAACCGGTCAATGACCACATTGATAAGGCTTCTGTGGAAACGCATTTTTACATTGGTTGTGTCACCGGAATACATTTGGAAAAGACGGTTGGCGTGCTCGGTAAGGGCAGCGCCGGTCAGCTCCGGGCATGGCGTGCGTTTGGCGGCCAAAAGCTGAATATCCATCATTCTGTCCACCCGGTAAGAGGTAATGCCGTGCCGTTCAGACAGAGCTAAAAGATAGCAATTCTCATTGTCCTGGCACAGCCCGTAGGGACTGGCGACATAGGACTTGTCCCGGAACTTCCGCTTGCCACCCAAATCCCAGTCAAAATATGAGAAAGTGATCTGCCTGTTTTGGGTAATGGCATTTTGAATGGTGTCCACGTTGTAATAAATGGTCTCATTCATGCTCTTGACCCGGCCGGAAACCAGCACATTGCGTTTCATAAGGCTGGCATCCTGCTCGTTGCATTGGGTCAGCAGCTTTTCAATCAGCTCCTTGGACTTCTTTTCAGTTAAGTAGCGGCTGGATTGCACTGCATCGATAAGCAGCTTCAGCTCCGGCAACTCAAAATTCCGGGATGCGATGTAATAGCCACCATTCTTGCCGGGTACGGACACAATATCCACACCGTATTCCTGCAGCGCAGCAATATCAGAATAGACCGTCTTCCGGTCGCAGGAGATGTTGTGCTGCCTGTCCAGCATAGCGATCAAGTCAGAAGCTCTCACGAGGCCATCCTCGTGGGAGTTTCTTTGCAGATAGTCCAGTATATAAAAGATCTTCAATTTTTGATTATCAGATTTCGGCATAGGCCCACCTCCAGTTTCTTACAGTATAGCACAGTTTCCTGCTTTAGGAAATGAAAATTTAATTTTATTGCAAAATGGGAAAAATGTGGTATGATGACAGTAATTACAGTAACGGAGGCTTACTATGTTGGATTATATCAGAATTGCCTGCGCCGTACCTGCGGTGCGGGTAGGGGATACGGAGCAAAATACCCGGGACATTTGCGACAAAATAGCCGAAGCGGAAAATGCCGGCTGTGACTTGGTGGTGTTTCCCGAATTGGCCCTCACCGGCTATACCTGTGGAGACCTGTTCTTCCAGGAAACGCTTTTGAATGCAGCCGTTGCAGGCTTGAACGAAATTTGTAAGTATACTGAAAAATTTCCGGCGCTGCATGTGGCGGTGGGCCTGCCTTTGGTGATCGGTGGGCAAATGTATAATTGCGGCGTACTGCTCTCCGCCGGCAAGGTCCACGGCATCGTACCCAAAACCTACCTGCCTAATTATAAGGAATTTTATGAGCGCCGTTGGTTCTCTTCTTCGGAGGACCTGTGCCAAAAGCAGGTAAATGCCCGGGAGTTAGGCCTTGCCGACGAATACGATATCCCTGTGGGCCGCGACTTGATATTTAAGTTGGGTGACGGCACCCGGATCGGTATGGAGATTTGTGAAGACCTGTGGACACCGTTGCCCCCATCCACCTTGCTGGCCTTAAATGGTGCAGAGGTGATCGTAAACCTGTCCGCTTCCCCTGAAACTGCGGGCAAGCGGGCTGACCGGAGGGAACTGGTAAAACATCAATCCGCTGTTTGTAATTGTATTTATGCCTATGCATCTTCCGGTTACACCGAATCCACCCAGGATATGGTGTTCTCCGGTCATAGCATTATTGCAGAGACCGGCGCTGTGCTGACGGAAAATTCCCAGGAATTGCAGACAGATTACCTGTTGGTGCAGGATACGGATGTGGGCTGTGTCCGCAGTGAGCGGCGGCTGAATAAATGTGTACACGGAAAAATGGAGTCTGCCCGCACAGTGGATTGCGGCAGCAAACCCCTCCGTTCCGACGGCAGCCTCTATAAGCTCAATAAGCTGCCCTTCATTCCCCAGACCAAACAGGCCCGGACAGAGCATTGCAATTCTGTTTTCAATCTCCAGGTGACCGGCCTTGCCCAGCGGTTGAAGACCGTTGGCGCAAAGGCAGTGATCGGTATATCCGGCGGCCTGGATTCCACCCTTGCTTTGCTGGTGGCGGTGGAGGCAATGCGCCGTTTGGGTCGTCCGATGAGCGATGTTTGCGGTATCACTATGCCCTGCTTCGGCACTTCAGACCGCACCTACCGAAATGCCTGGACGCTGATGGAAAAGCTGGGCATTACCTGCAAGGAAATTTCCATCAAGGATGCAGTGAACACCCATTTTAGGGATATTGACCACGATCCCAACGCCTTTGATACCACCTACGAAAATGCTCAGGCCAGAGAGCGTACTCAAATTCTTATGGACTACGCAGGCCAGGTGGGCGGCATCGTGGTGGGCACCGGCGACTTGAGTGAACTGGCACTGGGCTGGTGTACCTATAACGGCGACCATATGAGTATGTATGGCGTGAACGCATCCGTTCCCAAGACACTGATCCGCTGGATGATCGCAGCCATTGCGGAGTCGCCTCAGTTTGCGGCAGCAAAGGATGTGCTGCTGGACATTTTGGACACACCCATCAGCCCGGAGCTTCTGCCCCCGGACGAAACCGGTAAGATCTCCCAGCAGACAGAGGATTTGGTTGGCCCCTATGCCCTCCACGATTTCTTCCTCTATTATGCACTGCGGTATGCCTATGCCCCCGCAAAGATCTATGCTTTGGCCTGCCGGGCTTTCCGGGATGACTTCGACGGTGAAACCGTCAAAAAATGGCTGAAGGTGTTCTACCGCCGTTTCTTTAGCCAGCAGTTCAAGCGCAGCTGTATGCCCGACGGTGTCAAGGTGGGGAATATCTCCCTCAGTCCCCGTGGGGACTGGCGGATGCCCAGCGATGCCACCGGCCGCATTTGGCTTGCCGAAGTGGGAAAGCTGTAATTTCTTTTGTCATTGCGAGCCCCGCCAGGGGCGTGGCAATCTCCGGGGAAATCTAAAATAAAAAGCTCGCCATAACGGCGAGCTTTTTATTTATTTTAGAACACAGGTTCCACAGGGTTTAAGATTTGCGTTAGATACTTCATCCCAAGTAATTTCGTGGCTATATTTACCGGCGCAAGAAGGTTCATAATGATAAGATTTGCTGGATTCACCACCGGTATAAACATGGCCGTGATAGTTCTCTTTTCCGGGTTTTTCGAGGGTGCTGCCCTCGGTGACATTACAATTTGTACAGATTTTAGGAGTTGTGTATGTAGCCTCTTTCCAGTTGTGCCCATTAGCCTGGCCTTCGGTGGCTCCGCATGTGGTGCAAGTCTTGGGGGCGGTACAGGTAGCTTCCTCCCAACTGTGGGTATGTACTGTTTCAGCAGGCATAGTGGGTTTTGTGGTGGGAGCTGTGGTTGGCTTTGCAGTAGCCTTAGTTGTAGCTGCTGTAGTTGGTGCTGCGGTAGGTTTGGTAGTGGGCGCCGTAGTGGGTTCCGTAGTAGGCGCGGTAGTCGGCTTAGTTGTAGGTGCGGTGGTTGGCACAGATGTAGGTTCTGTTGTAGGTGTGGTAGTTGCTGCTGTTGTAGGGGTGGCACTGGGAGCAGTTGTAGAAACAGTAGCGGGCGTAGATGTGACTGTGGTAGTAGGGATAATAGGGGAGGTGGGGGAGTCATCTTCGGTGTTTGGTGTATCAGTTGCAGGAAAAGTAATAAACATTACTACAGTTAGAATAGTGAGAAGGATTGTTTTGATCTTTCCTTTTATGTGTTTACGCAGAAAATCCTGCCACTTTGCAATGGGGGCAATCAGTACAGCGATTATAGCAGCACAGAGGCATGCAAAGGAGGGAAATGCGCCCAGCACGATGACTGCAAGCAGAAAAATGATACTCCATAGGATGATCTTTTTTATTTTTGTCATTTTGTTCATTTCCTTTCGTTACTTAAAAAACTTCTTGATAATATCGGATAAGCCAAAAGTTGTTTTACGATAAATTTTGTTTTTAACAGCTCGTTTGGGGTTTTTGATGTATCCCATACCTTTCTTTCCGTAAAAAGGATTCACAGCCTTTTTGATTTTGCGTTTGATTTTTCCAGTCGTTCTTGCTTTCAATGATTTTTTGAAACTTGGCTTGCGAAATCCTACTTTC
Source organism: Oscillospiraceae bacterium (assembly GCA_017452505.1). Taxonomy (GTDB): domain Bacteria; phylum Bacillota; class Clostridia; order Oscillospirales; family Oscillospiraceae; genus Faecousia. Next base: position 3,163 of record JAFTMI010000051.1, on the reverse strand, counting down.
ATTTGCGTTCTCCTTTAATAAAAAGTGCGCAGCCGAAGCTGCGCACGAAAAATGCAGCTTCGTTCTGCTGCGACACAGTTCATTCCTTTTGCACAGGCATAAGCAATGACAACAAAGCATACATTTTTACACAAAAAGTATGCCTTGCAAAAAGAATATTAAACTGTGTCGCACCGCTATTATAGCAAGGGTTTCTAAATAATGCAAGAATATTATTATAAGAAAGCGCTACCCCGCAATTGGAGTAGCGCATTATTTATTATAGTATAATCGGCTGAATTTGTTTCCCCTCCAAAGCCAGCGCCAGAGTATCCGGGATTCTTGTGAAATCTGCAACCATACTTGTGGGCTTTTTCTCGGGAGCATCTTGCCCAAAGGGTACGAAATAGTAATGCTTCCGCCCCAGGAGCTTTCCGATGTTTTCCGCAGCGCCTGCCAGGGCATCGTTGGTGGACACAGCTACAATCACAGGCCGCCCATTCCGCAAATGGCTTTTTGCCGCCATAGTAACCGGACCGTCTGCAATACTGTGGGCCAGCTTTGCAAGTGTATTTCCTGTGCAGGGAGCGATGACCAATGCGTCCAGCATCCCTTTTGGGTCGATAGGTTCTACCTGGGGGATCGTGTGCAGAACTTCCCGACCGCATATTTGTTCTGCTCTGTCGATATGGTCGCTATGTGTGCCGAATCGGCTGTCTGTTGTGTAGGAAATGTCTGAAAAAATAGGAATGATTGTGTGCTTCTCAGCCAATGCTTCCATCACAGGGAAAACCTGTTGATAGGTGCAGAAGGAGCCGCACACAGCAAAGCCGATATTCATACTTACTCCTTTCTGAATATAGGAATCAGTGTTTTGGCGATAAGCTTGCCGGAGCTTTCCGGGGCATCCTTGCCGGGCAAGCCTCTGGCCCAGATCACATCCGGACTTCCCAGCCCCAACCGGGAGGCAAGATCAATCTTCAGCCCATTCCCCGGACAAGTGGGGAAAACCATCGTGGGCGCTGTATTGTATACCACTTTATAGGCAGATAAGTCCACCTCGTGAAAATCCACCGCATCGTACCCCATAGCGGACAAAATATTGCGATCCTTGGCTTTCCTGGCGCAGACAGTTACCTTAGCTCCCATCTGCCGCAGCAGCTGGGACAGACATTTGCCGATCCGCCCCCAACCGATCACCAGCACCGGACATTCGTCCAGAATTACCGGTAATTGATTCAGAGCAACCTTGATGGCACAGTAAGCGGTGATCTTGGCATTGGCTGTAAGATAGCTCTCATCCTGCAGCAGATCCACCGTTGCGTAACCTACCAGCTCAGGACAATCTAAGTTTCCACCGATAACAGTGATATTGCCCGGCAGCAGGGTCAGCAGTGTTCTTAAGTTTCCACCGCCCACAATGCTTCCGTCCGGTGTGAAGCTGGGAACAGGCAGCAACAGATGGGTCACTTCCATACTGGGCTCGGACAGCAATGTAAAACCGGCCTTCTTCAAGATCTGTATGCAATAACTCATAGCGGGGGAGTACCCTGCAGTATAAATAATACAATCATCCATAACGATTCACCCTTTCGTGACAGATTATGCCGTTGCAGCTGCTGTTGTGCTTGATTTTTTTCGGCAGTCCTGTATAATAAAAGTAGAGGTGATAATTATGAAGCGATTGGGATTCATCCATGATATGATGGATGTGAAAGTTTTGATTCTGTTTGTGGCAGCCCGGGTCCAGTATCCTATGACGGCCCAGGAGGTCTATGAGCTGTGCTACCAGGACGAATGCCTAAGCTATTTTGATGTGTGTACTGCGCTGCCCGAGATGGTGGCCAGCGGCCATATGGCCCAGTCCGAGGATGAGCGTTACACCATTTCCGAGAAGGGCAAGGAGCATGGCAAACTGACAGAGGACTCCCTGGCATTTAGTGTAAGACAGCGGGCGGAAAATGCAATCGATAAGTTTAACCGCCAGTTGCGCCGTCAAAGCTTTGTGAAATCCAAGGTAGTTCCCCGTGAAAGCGGCGAGTATTCCGTGGTGATGACCCTGGATGATGAAATGGGTAATCTGATGACCTTGGAGTTGATGGCACCCAACCAGCGCCAGGCCCTTCGTTTGGGTAAGCTTTTTGAGGATAAGGCTGAGATGACCTACAATTTAATTATGACACAGCTTCTGGATACGGAGGAATATGGCGACTAACCTTGTCGGATTCGGAAAATCGTGGTATAGTTATAGTACACCGATATATCGGTGAAATGAAAGGAGCGACCGCATATGAAATTTCAGTACAGTGAAAAGAAAGTGAAACTGCCCGGTAATGTTCACGCCTACGCCGAGAAGAAAGTAATGAAGCTTTCCCGGTATTTTGAGGAGGATGCGGAAGCTCTGATTGTATTTTCTGTGGAGAAGAACCGTAACAAAGTAGAGCTTACGGTTCACGGTGCCGGAACCTGGTTCCGTGCCAGCGAAAGCACTTCGGATATGTTCGCATCCATCGATGCGGCTGTTGGTACCATTGAAGGCCAGATCCGCAAGAATAAGACTCGCCTGGCCCGCCGCCTGCGGCAGGATACCTTTACCCGTACTGTGGAGGAGACCTCTTTTGCGGCTGAGGAGCCGGAAGAGGATCTGAAACTGGTCCGTACCAAGCAGTTCTATTTCAAGCCTATGACCCGTGAAGAGGCCATTTTGCAGATGAATTTGCTGGAGCATAGCTTCTTTGCTTTCCGGGATGAGGATAACGGCGGCTCCTTTGCGGTGGTCTACCGCAGAAACGATGGTGGCTACGGTCTGATCGATGATGTGAATTGATAATATTGCACAAAAACAGGGCCCGAAAGGGCCCTGTTTTTTATGTCCAAATTATGCAATTTGTCCTTGACAAAAGAATAGACTTCTGTTAATATACTCGGGTGCCCGGCGCAAGGGCGCGAAGGAGAAAGAAATTTGTAAAAAGTTGAAAAAACTTCTTGACAGATGGTTTTCTCTGTGATACTATAGTCAAGCTCACCGCACGGCGGAGGGCACATGTACCTTGTAAATTGAATAACGCAAAGACGAACAAACACCTTGGACAATAAATGAATTGTTTAAGTTTCGTGTAAACGAATTTAAGCCAACGAAAATTCTTGAGTAATATTGCTAAGAGCAAATTATTCAAAAACTTGA
>JAFTMI010000050.1 GCA_017452505.1 Oscillospiraceae bacterium | reverse complement strand
CTGGTTTGCTCCAACTCCCTCCGGGGCGACCGGCTGGAAAACGCGGTTGGTTTGCTGAAAGAGGAACTGCGCCGGATGGGCAGCCTGATCATCGCCTGTGCCGATGCCACCCGGGTGGAGGCCGGCGGCTGCCTGGCGGTTGACCGGGGCGGCTTTTCTGCGTTGGTAACGGAGAAGATCAAGAACCACCCGAATATTACCGTTATTGCCCAGGAAATCACCCCGGTGCCGGAAGGCCCGGTGATCATCGCCACAGGCCCACTCACTTCCGATGCTTTGTCCAAAGCCAATGGAGCGTACTTCGGCAGTGACTATCTCCACTTCTTTGACGCGGCAGCGCCCTTGGTGACTGCTGAGTCCGTGGATATGAACGAGGCTTGGTGGCAGAGCCGTTATGACCGGGGAACTCCGGATTATGTAAACTGCGCCATGAATAAGGAGCAGTACGAGGCCTTTATTGCAGAGCTGATCTCCGCCGAAGAGGCTGAGGTCCACGGCTTTGAGGATAAGCGGGTCTTTGAGGGCTGTATGCCTGTTGAGGTAATGGCCCGCCGCGGCCAGGATACTCTGCGCTACGGACCGCTGAAGCCTGTTGGCCTGGTAGACCCCAAGACCGGAAAAGAGCCCTATGCGGTGGTCCAGCTGCGGCAGGACAATGCTGCCAAGAGCGTGTATAATTTAGTGGGATTCCAGACCCACTTGAAGTTTGGCGAGCAGAAGCGGGTGTTCTCTATGATCCCGGCACTGAAAAACGCCGAGTTTGTCCGTTACGGTGTCATGCACCAAAATACTTTCCTGCAAAGCCCCAATCTGCTGGATAAGTACTATGCTGACCGCCGTAACCCCTTGGTTGCCTTTGCCGGACAGATGACCGGCGTGGAGGGCTATGTGGAAAGCGCAGCCTCCGGTTTCTTAGCTGCTGTTGCTATGGCGGCTAAGGTGCAGGAGCGGGAAATCCCTGACTTCCCTAAGGAAACCGCCATCGGCGCTTTGGGCTTGTACATCAGCGACGGACGGATCGAAAACTTCCAGCCGATGAATGTGAATTTCAGCATAATTGCGCCCCTGGAGCAGCGGATCCGCAAGAAGGCTGAAAAGAATTTGGCCATTGCCAACCGTTCTTTGGCCATTATCGACGAACTGAAAAATAAAGGTATATAGACGAAAGAGGTGCGGCTATGAAGATCATTCTGGACGCAATGGGCGGTGACAATGCCCCCATGGCGCCTGTAATGGGCGCTATTCAGGCAGCCAAGGATTTTGGCGCGGAAATCACATTGATAGGCAGGGGAGAGGAGATCCTGCAGGCCCTCCGGGAGCAGGGGATCGAGACCTTGCCAAAGGGCATTGAAATGGTCCATGCTGACGAGGTGGTGGATATCCACGAGGATCCTGCTGCCGCTGTACGGAAGAAAAAGAACTCCTCTATGATGTTGGGTCTTAAGATGCTTGCTGACGGCGAGGGCGATGCCTTCATTTCCGCCGGCTCTACCGGCGCGCTGCTCAGCGGCGCAACCTTGATCGTAAAGCGGGTCAAGGGTATTCGCCGGGCAGCAATGGGCCCCGTGATGCCCAATAAGGCCGGTACTAAGACCGTCTTTTTGGACTGCGGCGCAAACGCCGAGTGTACGCCGGAATTTCTGTTGCAGTTTGGTGTTGTAGGTTCTCTGTATGCCAAGAAGTACTTAGGCGTGGAAAACCCCAAGGTGGGTCTTCTCAACATCGGCGCAGAGGATACCAAGGGCACGCCCTTGCAGAAAGAGGCCTATGCACTTCTGCAGGAGGCAGGCGAAAAGGGTCTTATCAACTTCGTGGGCAATACCGAGGCCCGCGATGTGCCTTTGGGCGCTGTGGATGTTGTGGTCTGCGACGGATTTTCCGGCAATGTGCTGCTGAAATCCATTGAAGGCACTGCTATGTTTATGGGCAGCTTGATGTCCAAAATGTTCAAGAAAAACTTCCTCAGCAAGCTGTCAGCCCTGTTTGTGATGAAGGATATCAAGGCCTTCAAGAAGCTGCTTGACTACCGTGAGATCGGTGGCACCCAGTTCTTAGGTATCCGCAAGCCTGTTATCAAAGCCCACGGATCTTCCGACGAGCGGGCTTTCCGCAATGCGGTACGCCAGGCAATGGATGCAGCCAATGCTGACTTCTCTGCGGAGCTGGAGCAGAGCCTGCAGGCCCTTTCTGATAAGGAGACCGCAGATGATTAAGGATTTGGAAACCGCCATCGGCTACCGGTTCAAGAATATTATGCTCCTGCAAAATGCATTGACCCACTCTTCCTATGCCAACGAGCATTGGCACGACAGCTTGAAGAGCAACGAACGGCTGGAATTTTTGGGAGATTCCGTTTTGGGTATGGTGGTCGCGCAGCATTTGTTCCGCAATTTCCCCAATCGCCCGGAGGGCGACCTCACCCGTATGCGGGCAGATATGGTCTGCGAAACAGCCTTGGCAAAGATTGCCGAGGAGATCAATTTGGGCGAGCACCTGCTTTTGGGCAACGGCGAGGAGCAAAACGGCGGACGGAGCCGCTGCTCCATTTTGGCTGACGCTGTGGAGTCTGTGATTGCGGCCTGCTTCTTAGACGGCGGTATGCCCGCGGCGGAAAGCTTTATAAGCCGCTTTGTGCTGTGTAATGTGCCGGGGGATAAGCCTGCCAATTTGGATTATAAAACGGCATTCCAGGAACTGGTGCAGCAGAAAAAGAATCAGCAGATTGCTTACCGCCTTGTAGGGGAAAGCGGCCCGGACCACGATAAGGAGTTTACCGTGGAAGTGACCCTCAACGGTAAAGTTGTGGGACAGGGAACCGGTACCAGCAAAAAGCGCGCCGAGCAGAATGCAGCCAAAGAGGCAACGGAAAAACTCTTCCATAAATAAAGAAGACAACCACCCACAATGTCATTGCGAACCAGTCCGCAGACTGGTGTGGCAATCTCCAAAAGCTTTTGACAATCTTAAATAAATTGCATAATCCCTCCTGTGGCGGAAAAAATACCACAGGAGGGATTTTCTATGACGGAAAAAGAGTATGGAAAACTGATAAGCAATATGGCTCCCAAGTCGCCCATTGTCAAGGATTGCTTCAATGCCTTTTGGATCGGGGGACTGATCTGCACAATCGGCCAGCTGATTATGAACGGCTATGCGGCTCTGGGCCTGGACAAAACCGATGCAGGCACAGCTACGTCAATGTCGTTGGTATTTCTTTCTGCATTGCTGACGGGCCTGAGTCTTTACGATAATATCGCCAAACACGCCGGCGCTGGTACATTGGTGCCCATCACCGGCTTTGCCAATGCCATCGCCGCCCCCGCCGTGGAATTCAAAACCGAAGGATTCGTGCTTGGGGTAGGCGCAAAAATCTTCACAATAGCCGGCCCTGTTATCGTTTATGGCGTAAGTGCAAGTGTGGTGTATGGGATCATTTATTGGATAACAACCTTGTTTTAACGGGCGGATGTGGGCATCCGCCCCTACGCAATGCATCGTAGGGGACGGCGCCTACGACGTCCTGCAAAAAAGGCTTGACCACTCGGTCAAGCCTTTTGGTGTTAATTCAGCAAATATATTGCAGTTTTGGTGTATAGCTATTATAATTGAAGAGTGGAAAGCAGGTGATGCTATGTATAAAACCGCAAATGAATATTACAAGGAAAAATTTGGCTGTAAGGTGTATAAGCTATCCTTAGATGGGGGTTTTACCTGCCCCAACCGGGATGGCAGTGTTGCCACCGGCGGCTGTATCTTTTGCTCCGCCTTGGGTGGCGGAGAGTTTGCTGAACACGGAACTGACATCACCGGCCAACTGGAAAAAGCAAAAAAGCGGGTAGCCGATAAGATCAAAGACGGAAAATACATTGCCTATTTCCAGTCCTTTACCAATACATACGCCCCCTATGGGCGGCTAAAAACGCTGTTCTACCAAGCAATCGCCCCGGATTACATCGTGGGATTGAACATTGCCACCCGCCCGGATTGCCTGCCCGATACCACCATAGAATTGCTGAAAGAACTGAATAAAGTCAAGCCTGTCACAGTGGAATTGGGTTTGCAAACTGCCAATGATACGGTGGCGGAATACATCAACCGGGGTTATAAAACCGCCGTATACGCAGATGCCGTTTCCCGCTTGCAAGCAGCGGGTATAGAGGTGATCACCCATATCATCATCGGCCTTCCGGATGATGATCCGGTTGCTACGACCCGCTATGCGGTGAATAGTGGTACAGACGGCGTAAAATTTCACCTGCTGCACATTCTCAAAAACACCCGCCTTGCCAAAGAATACGAAGCCGGCAAAGTAGCGGCGCTTACCTTGGAGGAATACGCCCAAATTCTAAAGGCCTGTATCGCGGTTCTGCCACCTAAAACCGTTGTCCACCGCATCACCGGCGACGGCGCCAAAAAAGATCTGATTGCGCCACTATGGTCGGCGGATAAGAAAAAAACCTTGAATTATTTGAGCCAATACTTGAAATAATTGAAAAACTGTCGAAATTTTGCTATACTGAAAATGGCAAAAAAATAATAGAAAGGATAGGACCCATATGATCAGATACGAAATTGAAGGCGGCAATTTGCCTGTAGTCATTTGCTATCCCGAAGCGGGTGAGACCCTCTGCACCGAAAGCGGCGCTATGAGCTGGATGTCTCCCAATATGAGAATGGACACCAACACCGGCGGCGGTATCAAAAAGATGCTGGGCAGAATGTTCTCCGGGGAATCCCTCTTTTTGAATGAATATACCGCCATGGGCGGCACCGGAATGATCGCATTTGCATCTTCCTTCCCCGGCAGTATTATCCCTTACCGGGTGACTCCCGGCAACGGTATCATTGTGCAGAAGCGTGGCTTCCTGGCCATGGAAAAGGGCTTGGAACTGTCCATGTATTTCCAAAAGAAGCTGGGCAAAGGCTTCTTTGGCGGTGAAGGTTTTATTATGCAGAAGATCACCGGTGAAGGTATGGTCTTCCTGGAGATCGACGGCTATTGCAAGGAATATGAGCTGGCGGTGGGCCAAAGTGTTGTGGTGGATACCGGTTACCTTGCCGCTATGAGTGAAAGCTGTACCATGGATATTCAAATGGTCCAGGGCGCAAAGAATATCTTCCTAGGCGGCGAAGGCCTGTTCCATACCACTATTACCGGCCCGGGCAAGGTGTATATCCAGTCCATGCCGGTGATCAACACCGCTATGCGGATCAATCCCTATATCAAGGTCAAGGATGGCGACAGCTCCGGCGGCATCAATATCAAGCTGGGAGACTAACGATTTATGAACATAAAGATCCTTGAGCTGATCGAGGGTGCAAAAGCCGCCAAGGGCCTGACTGTTATTATTGATGTGTTCCGGGCGATGACCGTGGAGGCCTATGTGATCCAAAACGGCGCTGCGGACTTGATCCCCATGGGGAGCATTGATGAGGCCTATGCTTACCGGGCGAAACACCCCGGCACGATTCTGATGGGCGAGCGGGGCGGGGCAAAATGCCCCGGCTTTGACTTCGGAAACTCTCCGCTTGCTGTGAAGGATGTGGATTTTACCGGCAAGACCGTGGTTCATACCACCAGTGCCGGCACCCAGGGCGTTGCCAATGCCACCGGCGCAACGGAAATGCTCACCGGCAGCCTGGTGAATGCAAAAGCCATCGCTGAATATATCAAAAACAGTGGGGCAGAGGATGTGTCCTTGGTTTGTATGGGGCTTGCGGGCAAGGAATCCACCCGGGAGGATACCCTGTGCGCTGAGTACATTAAGGCATTGGTAGAGGGAACACCCATCGACCTGCAGAAAGGCATCGAGGAGTGCAAGCAAACCAGCGGCGCCAAATTCTTTGATCCTAATAATCCCGTTTTCCCGGAGGAGGACTTTTGGCTCAGCGTGGAAGCAGACAAATTCCCGTTTGTCCTGCATGTAGAAGAAGGCCTCGACGGCTTGATGCATACTATCCGTAAATAATTAAACGGCTTGATCCAATTGGGTCAAGCCGTTTTGCATAAATCGTCATTGCGAACCAGTGACCGATGTCACTGGTGTGGCAATCTATTCTCCTTTATAGAATATCCGTCGTTGCTGCTCCTGTTGGGGGCGTTCGCCGCCAATGGCAAATAAACTGTATAGCCTGCCTGCCCGAATCTCCAATTCTTGGTAGGGATGGTCAACTGCCTCTCCTGCATTAGGGAAACAACTGGTTTCCCGGGCGGATTTTAGAATCTCCCGGCCTTTATCATTCAGAGCCAATACCCGTACATAGGGGGCAGGGGAGTCCAGATTCTTTTGGGTCAGCCCCAAGAATGCGCACATTACCATTCGGTCAAGCCGGGTGCGGGTGTACCGGCGGGACTTGGTGGCAGTAAGAATATCTTCTAAATTTGCAAGGGTTCTTGCATTTTGCATCAATTTTCGCCACAGACCCTCGCTGCCGTAGGGAAGCTGCTCGTATTCTTCATCAGTCATCGTCTGCAGCCGATAAAGGATCGCCTGCTCGCCTGCGGCAAGATCGTGAAGTGTCGCATCTGCAAAAATATCTCTTACCGTGCCCGGTACAAAATCCTCCCATTTTTTGCCCTGTACCATCAAAGTCCGTACTGCTGTTGCAGAGGGATTCTGCGTATCGGCATCGGTGTCGTGATAGCTGCCCTCCCGGGCTATCACCATAGGCTCTATATTGAGCCCTAAGGACAAGATTGCCTTACAGTATTCTACAGCCAAAATGTCATTGGGCTGTGACAGAACATTTCCGGACAAACCCATAGTTTCCAGTGCCTTCTGCCGTGCGGCAGGGAAGGAAAGCCCTTTGTTCAGTTCCCGGTGAAGTGCATCCGGAAACTCTGTCCGCAGCAAAGCCTTTGCGGTTTCCAGAATTGCGGCTTTGTCCGCTGTTTCCGCACCAAAACACAGCCGGTCACAGAAGGAGCCCAAAATTCGCACACCCTCCCGGGCAAAGCCCTCAGCGGAGGAGAGGGAAGCGGTGATCGGCAACTCCAGCACTAAATCTGCGCCACATTCCACAGCGGCTCTGGCTCGCAGACTCTTGTCCAAAATGGCAGGCGTGCCCCGCTGGACGAAATTCCCACTCATCAGACACACAATGCCCCCATCCGGACAGGCGGCCCGCACAGCATCTAATTGCTTTTGGTGGCCCAAATGCAGCGGATTATATTCACAAATAATGCCGGTGACCTCCATAAAATCCCTCTTTTGCAAAAAATATTTCATTTCAGGGGTTGAGAAATTAAGAAAACTGTAGTACAATAGCCATAGCTATGGTTATATTACCACATTTTGCAAGAAAAGAAAATCATTATTTTTATAGGAGGCAATTTTCCAATGAACATTCTGATTATCAATGCCGGCAGCTCTTCCCTCAAGTATCAGCTGATGGACCCCCAGACCGGCGAGGTTTCCGCAAAGGGTCTGTGTGAGCGTATCGGCATTGACGGCCGTCTGAACCACAAGGTTGGTGAGAATAAGGTTGTCAAGGACATTCCTATGCCCACCCACTCCGAGGCTATTGCTGCTACTTTGGATATTCTGGTTGACCCCGTGGACGGCGTTATCAAGTCCGTTGATGAGATCGATGCTGTTGGCCACCGCGTTCTGCACGGCGGTATGGAATTCTTTGATTCCTGCATCATCAATGACGAAGTTATCAAGGCTATTGAGAAGTGCATCCCCCTGGGCCCCCTGCATAACCCCGCTAACCTGATGGGTATCCGCGCCTGCCAGGCTGTTATGCCCAAGACTCCCCAGGTCGCTGTGTTCGATACCGCTTTCCACATGACTATGCCTCCCAAGGCTTACCGCTATGCGATCCCCACCGAGTACTACGAGAATGACTCCATCCGCCGCTACGGCTTCCACGGCACTTCCCACAAGTATGTTGCCAAGCGTACCGCTGAGCTGGTTGGCAAGAAGGAATTCAAGATGGTCAACTGCCACCTGGGCAACGGTTCTTCCATGTCCGCTGTGAAGGACGGCAAGTGCCAGGATACCACCATGGGTCTGACCCCTCTGGCCGGTGTTCCTATGGGTACCCGCTCCGGTGATATCGATGCTGCTGTTGTGCAGTTCATCTGCAATAAGTATGGTATGAGCGTTGACGAGTGCCTGAACATGCT
>JAFTMI010000049.1 GCA_017452505.1 Oscillospiraceae bacterium | reverse complement strand
GGGGCCGATGACGGTGATCTTGTGATCCTCCACTTCAGCCAGTTCCTTCATCATCACCAGCTCAGCGGTGGCGTTCTTGGAAGACCAGCATTCGTTGTGCATATCGGCCTTACGGATGATCTCACCCTCAAAAGCGGCAGCGAATGCCACGGGGATGGGCAATTCCTTGACCTTGATCTTGATATTGCGCAGCTCCAGAGAGGTGGCAACGGTATTGTTGTGGTCACAGACGGAAACCAGGGCGCCGGGAACCTGATTCTCGCCCAAGTCGATGTCCACGATGACGGGGAAGCCCAGAGCGATGGCGCCGGCACCGGCGGAGACCACAACGGCATCAATAGCGCCGAAGGTGTTGACAAATGCGGGCACGCGCTCAGCGGTGTACTTCAGCAGGCCAGCCAGATCGCCGGGCTGGACATTACCGAAGATCAGAGCGGCACGGACAGCAACGGTAACGACATGGATGACGGAGGTCACATCATGGCCCAGGGGGATGACACGGAACTCCAGGCCCATCTTGACGCCCTCGGCAACCTGCTCAATGCAATCGCCCACCAGGAAGGTCATGATGCCCTTGGACTGGTAATCCTTGACCACATTGACCACGTCAGCGGCGTTGTCGGCATTACCCAGGACCACGGCCACACCGGGGATGTCGCCGGTGACCAGGGGCACGCCCAGGGAGCGGATGACGGGATCGGGCACGAAGCCGATGCCGCTCTCGTTGGCATAAGGATCGGCGTTATCCACCCACTTCAGGCCCTCGATGATCTCAGCGCCCACAGCGGTGGCAAGGCCGGCGTTCAGCGCCTGGCCCAGGTCTTCCTGGTTCGTGATGAGGCTTTTCAGAACGCCCACGCAGGGAACCAGGTCGCCCAGAGTCTTCACCTTCACGCCGGTGGCGGCGTAGATGGTGGGGAAATAATAGGCAGTATCTGGGAAAGCGATCTCCTTGTCTGCGCCATACTTTTCGATGGCTGCGTTGACAGCACCCTCAGTCAGGCCGGCGACGGCATTGGAGCCGCCATAGATCAGATCGGTTAATACACTCATGGTAAATTCCTCCCAATAATAAAGTATAAATTTATATGAAGCCCCGAAGGGCTGGATATACGAAGTTATGAGTTATGAGTTACGAGATATGAGATATTGTAGGGCGCGGCATCCTTGACGCGCCAAGTCGCTCAATTTACCCCTTAATTGCCTTGGTGATTAAGAATACAAGCGCAATAAGGCCCGCACAAACCACGATCATGGCAATAATCTGCAAAATCGCTTTCAACACCGGGTTTTGGATCGGTCCAAAAATTGCATTCACGCGATCTAAAACCGACTCCAATATCATTGCAAAAAAATCCATATTTCCCCTCCTGGCAATAAATACAGTAAGACGCGGCATCCTTGACGCGCCACTCCCCCGCCGACGCGGGATTTGTCAACAAATACGCGCCGCAGAAAGAGTCTGTCATTCCGAGGAGCGAAGCGACGTGGGAATCTCCTGCTCCCAAGTGCGTCAAAACCAATTTACAGGAGATTGCACCCCAAGGGCACTTCCTCGCGCTACGCGCTCAGGGCGCCACGGCCTTACGGCCTCGCAATGACATGGGTGGTCGGCACCTGGTTCAAATTCTGTTGGGTGTTTTTTTGCGCTCGGCTGAACGTTACTTTACCAGTTTTCCCAGCCCCTTCTATGTCCACGGATAAGCAAAACCGCAGCCACGATTGCGACGATGACAGAGAGTACACCCATAACAATGGTGCCTGCCATACTTCCCTGGTGATAGAATCCTACTGCATTAACCACAAACAAACCATCCACTATACCGAAAAGCAGTAAAAATAAAACTGTCATCGCCCAAATACGGCTTTTTTCCTTCTTAAACGGCAAGATTCGAATGATTCCATGCACTAAATAAAAAAGTATTTCCAGCAACCATTCCATAAATGCACCTCCAAAATGCAAACTAGTGCGATATACGAATTAAGCTGAAAGTTTATTATCCCGTGGAGCGAAGCTTGTTGATTTTTAGAAATTCCTGATAGTGTTTTTTTGACAAGTATAGCCAGATAGATTTGGTTCCTTTGCTCTTGGAATCTTGCTTGTAGGTGATCTCCACATATCCAAAGTCAATCATTCCACCCAATATATCTACTCTGTTATGGTATTTTGTATCTATAATCTGCAAATAAGATACGATATGTTTTTCAGTGCCTTTATATCTTTCGATGATCTTCTCATTATCAAAAACCAGATATTTTTGGTTACATCCGTCAATCAGCAGGAACAGACCTGCAAACACAATGATGACACCAACAAGATAGAGGGCAAAAACCAGCAGGCTTTTTGCATTGATTTCAAAGCCAAAAAAATACGCAAATGCACCCATCAAAACAAAGAAACCTGCCCACATCATCAATACGTTTTTATATAAGCTTTGGTTGGCTTTAACCGTCATATCCACTCCTCCAAATAAGCAAACTGGCTGAGAGGAGGATTTCTCTTGCCGGTTGAGCATTCAAAATGATTCCTTTGTTTCCGAATTTTCGGTATCGTTCGTTTTTCTCCTCTTTTTAATCCAACGAACAATTGCCGAAACAGCATAGAAGATTGCCGCAAAGACTGCTATGCCGATTACACAGAGCGCATCCCCGTCAATGCTCTCCACAGCATCCGTTTTCCCAAATAGCCAGCAAGCACCTGCGCCAAGGGAGAAAAAGATGCCTACAATCAAGAATTCGCCCAGCGCTTCTAAAATGCCTGCGCCAATTCTTTTCCAAAATGGCGTTTTCTTTTCATACTTTCCCATTGCATTTCCCTCCTATTAAGGCAAAATGGCTGGGAGGGAGACTTCCCTCCCAGCCATAAGTGCTTGGGATATATTCAAGTTGCGTACCGCCAAGGCTTCTCCTTGAGGAGAAGCTGTCACCAAAGCTGACTGATGAGGTGTTCTCTGTCACGCCGCTGCGCGGCTACACCTCATCCGGCGCTGCGCGCCACCTTCCCCTCAAGGGGAAGGCTTTGCCCTATTCTTACTCTTACAGATCCAGGTAGGAGTCGGAGTACAGGACGTGGTTCTTGAAGATGTCGCAGGACTTGATGGTCTCCATCAGGCGCAGGTCGTTGGGGTTGACGATAGCGGAGGTCAGACCCTGCATCATGCACATAGCGACCAGAGCGGAGTCCATGATGGGACGGACGTGCTTGGGCGCGCCGTTGGAGTTGTTGGACAGACCGCCGGTGGACTTCAGGCCCTT
>JAFTMI010000048.1 GCA_017452505.1 Oscillospiraceae bacterium | reverse complement strand
TGACCAGGCGGAAATCGGAAGCCGTTTCCGCAATCGCCGCAGAGCGGCGCACCCGCCGGAATAGTACACCCGCTTTGCGTCTGTACTGTTCCATCGGGCCAATTCGACAAAACTAGACCTCAAAACGCATTGACAATACTTTACATTCGCTCTATAATAGTCTTAACGATGAGCGATATAAAAAGTGAATATCAGTAAAATTCTCTGCACCCAGATGGTCTTGACCACCTGGGTGCATTGTGTTTTTCCAAAGCCTGATGTTCCCTTTTCCATCGCGTAACACATCGCCCATGACAACTGAATATGGAAAACTTGAAAGGTGTATAATGGGCGAACTATACCCTAAAGGGAATTTCAAAACAGGAGGTAAAAGTTTATTGTCCAAACGCTACAACACGCCCCACCGCACCCACATCATCAAGACCCGTGTGACCGAAGAAGAACACGCCGACTTCATGGAGCGCCTGACCGCCTACGGCATGAGCCAGTCCGAATTTATCCGGCAGGCGATTACCGGCGCGACGGTCAAGCCCATCATCACCGTGTCCCCCGTCAATGACGAGCTGCTTGCCGCCGTGGGCAGGCTGACCGGGGAGTATGGGAAAATCGGCGGCAACCTCAATCAGATTGCCCGGTATCTGAACGAGTACGGAGCACCGTACAACACCCTCGCCGCCGAGGTTCGGGCGGAGCTGTCCGACCTCGCTGCCCTCAAGTTCCAGGTGCTTCGAGAGGTAGGTGAAGCCATTGGCAACACTGAAACATTTAAGCTCTAAAAATGCCGACTACGGCGCGGCGGAGCAGTACCTCACCTTTGAGCATGACGAGTTCACCGGCAAGCCCATCCTGGACGAGAACGGGCGGCTTGTCCCCCGTCAGGACTACCGCATTTCTTCTTTGAATTGCGGCGAGGAGGACTTCGCCGTAGCCTGTATGCGGGCCAATCTCCGCTATGGAAAAAACCAGCAGAGGGAGGACGTAAAAAGCCATCACTACATCCTGTCCTTTGACCCCAGGGACGGCCCCGACCACGGCCTGACGATGGACAAGGCCCAGGAATTGGGGGAGCGGTTCTGCAACCAGCAGTTCCCCGGACACCAAGCCCTGGTCTGCACCCACCCGGACGGTCACAACCACAGCGGCAACATCCATGTCCACATCGTCATCAACTCCCTGCGAGTGGCCGGGGTGGAGCGCAAGCCGTACATGGACAGGGCCAGCGACACCCAGGCTGGAGCCAAGCACCGCTGCACCGCCGCTGCTATGCGTCACTTCCGGACCGAGGTCATGGAGCTGTGCCAGGGGGCGGGGCTGTACCAAATCGACTTGCTGGGCGGGAGTAAGAGCCATGTCACCGACCGGGAGTATTGGGCGCAGAAGAAAGGGCAGCTTGCTCTGGACACCGAGAACGCTGCCCAGGGTAAACCTCCCACCAAGTTTGAAACGGACAAGGAGAAACTGCGCCAAGAGATACGAGCCGTCCTTGCCGTCGCTGTCAGCTTCGAGGACTTTGCCCAACGGCTGTTACAGCGGGGCATCACCGTCAAGGAGAGCCGGGGCCGGTTGTCCTACCTCACCCCCGACCGGGCCAAGCCTATCACCGCCCGGAAGCTGGGGGACGAGTTCGACCGCGCCGCCGTCGGTGCCGCTCTGGAGCGCAACGCCGCCCGTCCCAGCCGGGGAGCCAAGCCCAGCATCCGGGAGCAGCTTCGCCAGCCCCAGGGCGTTCAAAGGATGGTGGACATTGAGGCCAAGAAAGCTCAGGGCAAGGGCATCGGCTACCAGCGGTGGGCCTCCACCTTCAATCTGAAACAGGCGGCGCAGGCCCTCAATCTCTATGTGGAGCATGGCTTTTCTTCGCCGGAAGAATTGGAGGCCGCAGTATCCGCCGCCTTTGCCGCTGTGCATGACAGCTCTGCCAAGCTGAAGCCCATCGAAACGGCCTTAAAAGAGAAAAAAGAGCTGCGGCGGCAAATCATCATCTACCGGGACACCAAGGCCGTTCGGGAGGGCCTTGCCGCACAGAAAACACCCAAGGCCCGCGCCGCTTACCGGCAGGAGCATGAGGCCGACCTGCTCCGCTCCGAGGCCGCTGTTCGTTTCTTCAAGGCCAAGGGCATTACCAAGCTGCCCACCATCAAACGGCTGACGGAGGAGATCGAGGCCCTGCTCTCCGAGAAGAACGCCGGATATAACGAGTACCATGACCGCAAGCGACAGGCTGACGAACTGCTGACCGTCAAGCGGAACATCGACCAGGTGCTTCACGGCGCACCCAGCCAACGGAGGGACGAGCATGACCGATAACATCATCCGTCTGGACTACCAGCAGTACCGGGCCGTCCGGCGGCTGGTGCATGACTGCTGCAACTACCAGGACGGCAACTGCCTCCTGCTGGACGATGGGGAGGAATGTGTCTGCCCGCAGAGTATTTCCTACTCGCTGAATTGTCACTGGTTTCGAGCGGCGGTGCTGCCCCTGGAGGAAAGCCTGTGCGCCGCTCTGCTCCACCGCCGGGAAAGAAAAAAGTGCGTCCTGTGCGGCGGCTGGTACATCCCAAAATCCAACCGAGCCAAATACTGCCCGGAGTGCGCCAAGGAGGAAGAACGGCGCAAGACCTGTGAGCGGGTGCGCCGCCACAGGGCCGCTATGTAACGGTTTAGGCCCTTGAAAAGCCCGGTATCACGGGACTTTTGGGCCGTCCTCAACAGGGGGGCTGTGTACTATCCCTCCGAGCCTCAAAAACTGCTCTCTGAATGTCTACAACAAAAATTTGAAAGGAGCCGCCTATGACCGACACCCCCAGCAAGACCAAGACCACCCGCCGCCCGGACTGCGTAACTGAAATCCGCATGGGCAACACCGTCCTCACCGTTTCCGGCTACTTCAAGCGGGACACCACCGACACCGCCGCCGACAAAATGGCGAAAGTCCTGGAGGCCGAGAGCCGCTGCCAGACCCACCCCGGTCTGTGACCTCCTGCCGGTAGTTCCGCGATAATCCCCAGCTTAAAACTTTTTCTTGTAAGGAAGTAAAAAGCACTATACAACCGCCCCGGCCTGTGCTATACTGTTGCCATCGGAATAGCGGGGCCGGGCTGTCGGAACGGAGGAACGATGATTAGACAGCAAACCATGCAAGCCCCTATCACCGCCTTGTACTGCCGCCTCAGTCGGGACGATGAGCTTCAAGGCGAGTCAAATTCAATCAGCAATCAAAAACGCATCCTCGAAAGCTACGCCCGTGAGCATAGCCTGATGCCCTATCAGTTTTTCGTGGATGACGGATGGAGCGGAGCCAACTTCCAGCGGCCCGGCTTCACCGAGATGATGGACGCTGTGGAGAGCGGCGCGGTCAAGACGGTCGTGACGAAAGACCTCTCCAGGTTGGGACGGAATTATCTGCAAGTGGGCCTATTTACAGAAATTACCTTTCCCAAGAAAGGCGTCCGCTTCATCGCCATCAATGACGGCGTGGACAGCGCCCAGGGCGAGAACGACATGAGCGCCCTGCGTAACCTGTTTAACGAGTGGATGGTTCGGGATACAAGCAAGAAAATCAAGGCAGTATTCAGAGCGAAAGGAGCAAGCGGTATGCCAATCACAAGCCAGCCGGTCTATGGCTATCTGAAAGGCCCGGACGGACACTTCGTTGTTGACCCGGAGGCCGCGCCGGTGGTAAAGCAAATATTCAGTTTGTGCCTTGCCGGGAACGGCCCCACCAAGATTGCCCGGATGCTGACCGAGCAGAACATCCCTACGCCGGGGACGATGGAGTACCGGCGCACCGGCAGCACCCGCCGCTATTACCCGGACTACCCCTGCAAATGGTCGAGCAACACCGTAGCGCACATTCTGGAACGGCGGGAGTACCTGGGCCATACCGTCAACTTCAAGACGGAGAAAGTGTCCTACAAGGTCAAGGCCAGCGTTGCCAACCCGGAGGACAAGGTGATGGTCTTTGAGCATACCCATGAGGCCATCATTGACGAGGCCACCTGGGAGCGAGTGCAGGAGCTTCGCAAACAGCGCAAGCGGCCCAACCGCTACGGCGAGGTTGGCCTGTTCTCCGGCCTGTTGTTCTGCGCCGACTGCGGCAGCGTCATGTACCAGCAGAGGTATGAAACGGACAAGCGGCGGCAGGACTGCTACATCTGTGGCAGCTACAAAAAGCGTACCGCCGACTGTACGGCGCACTTCATCCGCACCGACCTTCTGACGGCGGGCGTGACGGAGAATTTGCGGAAAGTCACCAGCTATGCCGCCAAGCATGAGGCCCGGTTTATGAAGCTGCTGATGGCGCAGAACGAGGATGGCGGCAAGCGAAAGAACGCCGCCCGCCGCCGGGAGCTGGAGGCGGCGCAGAAGCGCATCGGAGAGTTGAGCGGCATCTTCAAGCGTCTGTATGAGGACAGCGTGAGCGGGCGCATCACGGATGAGCGTTTCATGGAGCTGTCCGCCGATTATGAGCAGGAGCAGGCCACGCTGAAAGCCCGTGTTACCAAGTTACAGGCGGAGCTGGGTCAGGCGCAGGAGGCCGCTGTGAACGTAGAGAAGTTTATGGCAGTTGTGCGGAAATACACCAGCTTTGAGGAGCTGACCCCCACCCTCCTGCGGGAGTTCGTGGAGAAAATCGTGGTGCATGAGTGCTGGAAGGACGAGCAGGGAACGCGCCACCAGGACATTGAGATTTATTATTCTTTTGTGGGCAGGGTGGACTTGCCTGATGATTGAGCCAGACCTATCCGGCGAGGCCCCGCCGGATAGGAACGGCAAAAATTTTTAATCTCTCTTTGCTTCTTTATCCGTAGTGAGCAAAGATCGCTGGCTGCAAACACATCGTCTACCTGTGCTGTGGTCATGTTGACAATAGCAGCGTAATCCCAAGGGGCGGCAGAGTTGTTACGGGTGCGCAGCAGCACGGCCACACGGACACAGGAAGGATCATTCCAGTAGGTATCGCCATCGTAGACAAAATACTTCTTGACTTCGGTATCGCTCAGACCGTATTGCTCGGCAATGGCCTTCACACCGATTGCTTCTGCTTCTTCAATGTAGATGGTATGCAGAGAAACAATCCTGTTGGTTTCTGCGACATTAGCAAGCAGGGTTTCAAGGCTTCCGGCACGTTCCCAGCCACCATTCGCAGTACGGGTCACCCAGTAGGAAACCACATAGCTATTGCCAGTCTTGGTGATCATCTCATCTTCCAAGGTGGCATCGTCCATCATAGAACCAAGTGCGCTTTCCAGAGCCGTGGCGTCAATGGTGGCAGTCACATGCCATGCACCGCTCTTGGCATCCTGTTCGCTGACAAGCTGAGCCTTATTGACGATAGAAACAGGCCAGTTGAACACTTCGGTCAGATGCCCGCGGAAGCTTTCTTCCGCCATTTCCTTGGTCAGTGTGATATCACCAACCACTACGGGTTCCACGGTAGGCTGCGCTGCATAATACTGCGGATAGTATTCATCCCGCAGCCAGTAGCCCAGCGCGTCCCAATAGTCGTATTCGGTAGCATTGGGATTCTCCGCCAGGAAACGCTCGCGGAAGATCAGAACAGGATCAGGGGCTTCACCCATGACAGAATCCAGAGGCATTGGACGCTGGGCATTCGCTTCTTCCTGCACAGCACCATAGCGTTCGTACACAATGCGGTCAGCAGCCGCTTCTCGATCAGCATCGGGTTGAGTTTCGTCTGAAAGGATTGCCCAGTCACCTTCATTCATGTCGAAGCCGGAATCCCGCATGGCAAGAACAAAAGCGTGCTTTTCTTCCAATCCCCAAGCCATGAACTGCCCCTGGGCGTCCATTTCAGCCACACGACTGGTCGTCATGCTCATGACAATGCCAGCTGCAAGAGCAGTTACAGACAGCAGCATCGCTGCCATCATCATCACAAAGCCAACAGAGAGCTTCTTTTTCACAATAATTCCACCTTTCATCTGGGAAGCATGAGATGCATTCAAGACACGCTGTGCCAGATAAGGATCATCGTTTACTCCACACTTAGCACAATACCGATCCACAGCATTGTGAATCTGAGTGCGAATCTTATTCTCACTCATAAGCATCCTCCTTTTCCAGCAGATAGCGCAGTTTGGAATGCGCATGCTTCAATCGTCCCGATACGCTTGATACATTGATCCCAAGCGTATCAGCTATTTCCCTCATCGTCATATCGTGATAGTAGTTCAGCAGGATGACTTCCTTTTGTTTGACCGGCAGCTTGATGATCACCCGTGCGAGTGCATCAGCATCGCTATCGTCAAGCGGATGTACTGGAACCGGCGGCAGCTCCTCCGGCGTTACGCGCCGATCCATATACCGGAACCAAGCGCTGCGTTTCATATCCCGGCAGGGATTACATAATAATGGTAATCCCCTCAAAAAGCTGTTCTTGAGACCTGTACTAACACTTAGGTCAGTTTACAAGGAACTACACGCAGACCGTGAAACGGGCTGCTGACAACAAACGGCGCTATGCTCCCGGCTGGGTGCATAGCACCTGTTTGTTGCGGGGGTTTCCAACGGGGGCCGCGCCCCTTTTGGCACACGACTTTGCGGAGCAAAGTGTAGTGTGTTATACGCTCTGTCGGCGTTGCCCTGAAAATACCGTTGCCGCCGGGGAGGGCAAGGGCATTTGACGCGGCAGGAAAGCAGGGCATTGTTTGGGGCTGGTAAGCCGGAAACAAAGGGCTGATTTCAGCAGCAGACAGGGCGTATTATGAAAGCCCCCGTCCCTCGTCCTCCGCCC
>JAFTMI010000047.1 GCA_017452505.1 Oscillospiraceae bacterium | reverse complement strand
GTCCTTGGCGATGTCGGAAGCCAGGATCATCATACGGGAGATGTCCACGCAGGAGCCCATGTGCAGCACGGGAGGAATGTTAGCCAGCTCGCAAACACGCTTCAGACCTGCGCCGCAGTACTCTCTTGCCTGTACGGGGTCCATCAGACCGGCCTTGGCAGCAGCCTGTGCGGAGCAGCCGGTGGTGATGACGATGATGTCGTTTTCCAGCATCTTCTTCATCAGCTCGATGTGAGCGGTGTCGGGACGGACCTTGGGGTTGTTACAGCCAACCATTGCCACAGCACCACGCAGAACGCCGGAATGCACGCACTCAACCAGAGGCTTGGTGGTGCCCAGCTCGTCCAGCTGGGTGTTGGCGACGGTGTCCAGAACCTTCTTGATGGCTTCGACGGAGTAGCCGACTCTTGCCTTCTGCTTCTGGTTGGGAATGTTGACCAGCTCGGCCTTACGGTTCTTGAAGTTCTCAATGGCCATCTTCACGATTGCCTTCGCGTTATCGCCTGCGGTCTCAGCGGAGAACTGAATGAACTCGGAGTCGGGCATACGGGCAATGGGAGAGGTGGTGATGAACTTGGTATGGAAGCACTTGGACAGGGGGCCCAGTGCGGGGAAGATGCACTGCACGTCCACAACAATGGCTTCGCAGGCACCGGTAAGTACCACATTTTCCTGGTTCAGGAAGTTACCTGCCATGGGGATACCATGACGCATGGCCACTTCGTTGGAGGTACAGCAAACGCCGGAAATGGTGATGCCCTTGGCGCCCATAGACTTGGCGTAGGCGATCATTTCGGGATCGTTTGCATAGTAGACGATCATTTCAGACAGGGAAGGATCGTGACCGTGAACAACGATGTTCACGTTTTCCTTCTCCATAACGCCGATGTTTGCTTCGGTGTCGATGGGACGGGGAGTGCCAAACATAACGTCGGAGAACTCAGTGCCCATCATAGAGCCGCCCCAACCGTCACTCAAACCGGCACGCAGGGACTGACGGATCAGTGCCTCAGCCAGAGAGGAACAACCCATATGGGTCATGTGCATGGACTGGGAAACTTCCCGGTCGATGGCACGGGGGGTGATCTCAGCAGCTTCCCACAGCTTCTGGGTGTACTCGGGAGCGCGCTCAACAAAGCGCTGGGTGCCGAAGGGCTTGCCGTACTCCAGCAGGCCGATCTCAGCCATCTCATGGGCCAGATCGTAAATGTCCTTGCCTTCGGTCTCCACGCCCCACTCCTTGGCGATGCGGATCAGCTTTTCAGGATCCTTGACCTGATAGTTGCCGCCCTCGCGGGTCTGGTGCAGGGTGTGCATAATTTCGCGGCCGTGGTCAGAGTGAGCCGCAGTACCGCCTACGGTGAAACGCAGGTAGTTACGGGCGACGATGCCGTGCACGTCACAGCCACAGATACCGCGGGGGCTCTTGGGGGTGATACGGCAGGGGCCCATGGAGCAGATCCGGCAGCAAGTACCGCCTTCGCCGAATCCACAGTGGGGAGATTGATTCTTGACGCGCTGCTGCCAAGTGTCAGCGCCGACCTTATGAGCGGTTTCCAACAGCTCGTTGGTGGCAGCTTCCATTTCTTCAACAGACGTAGTGAATGCCCAATCCTTCAATGTGATTTCCTCCTATTTGTTGATTTTGCACCAATGCATATTGGCGCATAGTACATCAGTATTATTCTAATGCCTTTAGGCTCAAAAGTCAATGGTTATTTGCCCATAAATCGACGGAATTTCCATCCCCTGGGAGGGGATGTCCCGGTTTCCTTTGGAGGAGATTGACACTGCCCAAAAACGGTGGTATAATACAACGCAATTTGTACAAAGGAGAGGAAATGCTGTGGCTGTTTTGTTAAAGCAGATGTTGGTTCTTTACATATTCATTATTGCCGGCATTGTTTTGGGCAGGTGGCGAAAAGATATGGCGCAAAAAAGCAGCATCTTAAGCTTTTTGCTGGTGAATTTGTTGCTGCCCTGCAAGATGTTTCTGAACTTCTCTCGCAATTTTACGGTATCCTATCTGCAGAACAATTATGTGACCGTCTTTATCGCGCTGGGTATTTTGGGACTGCTGATTCTGGCGGGAGTGCTGGTTGGAAAGCTTTTGACAAAGGATCAGTACGCCCGGAAGGTTTATAACTACTCTACTACCGTCGCCAATTATGCATTTTTTGGATATGTGCTTGTGGAAAACGCCTTTGGTGAGGCGGCTATGAATGATATGATGGTGTTTTGCTTGCCCATTGCGCTGTACTGCTACACCTTCGGTGTTGCGCAGCTAATGGACAAAAAGGTATCTGCCAAATCTCTGTGCAATGTGACTACGATTGCGATTGCCTTGGGCATACTGGTCGGCCTTACCGGTATTCAGCTGCCGGATGTGATTTCTACCGTGGCGGGTAATGCCGGCAGTGCGGTGGGACCGGTGAGTATGCTCTTGGTTGGGTTTGTGCTTTCCGGATTTACTTTGAAGGAACTGCTGCCTACTTGGCAGACTTGGGTGTTCTGCGTCATTCGGCTTTTGATTTTGCCGGCAGGTGTTTTTGGGATTTGTATGTTGCTGCGGCAGTTTATAGTGTTGCCTGGACCGGTATATCCCTACGCAGTGTTTATGGCGGCAATGCCTTGCGGCCTGAATCCGGTCATATATCCCCGGCTGATCGGCAAGGATTGCTCGCTGGGCGCAAAGCTGATCCCACTGACTTCCATTCTTAGCTGTCTTACCATTCCGCTATGGCTTTACATAACCGAATTATATAGATAAAAAAGCTGCCGTTTACGGCAGCTTTTTTAGCGTAAAAGTAATACCAAAGGGAATAAAACAGATGTAAGGATACCGGCTACCACCAGGGATAAACTGCTGACAGCTCCAGCCAAAGGATCAATCTCGGTAGCCCGGGAGGTACCGATCACATGGGATGCGGTGCCTAAACCTACGCCTTGGGCAATGGGGTCTGTGATTCGCAGGATCTTGCATGCAAAAGAACCTACCAGGTTGCCCAAAATGCCGGTGATCACAATAGCCGCGGAGGTCAGTGCGGGAATGCCGCCGTTTTGTTCCGAGAGGACCACGCCGATGGCGGTGGTGATGGATTTGGGCAGCAGGGATACGGTCAAAGCTGTGTCCAGCTGCCAAACTCCGCAAAGGACACCGATGAAAAACAGGCTTGTTACAGTGCCTGCGGCAACACCGACCAAAATGGCACCTATTTGGTTTTTGAAGGCCTTTAGCTGTCCGTAAAGGGGCACGGCCAGACTGACCGTAGCCGGTGTTAGCAGCCAGGTGATCCAACCGGAACGGGTTTGATAGAGCTGCAGATCAAAATCTGTTAACAGCAGGACGGCGATGGACAGCGCAGTTGCGATCAGCAGTGGATTGCAAAGGGGCGAGCGGGTCTTTTTCTGACACCATAACCCCAGTTGATATGTAGCCAATGTCAGCAGTAAAGGGAAAAGGGAAATGCCTTGCAGAAGTTCTGTCATTTGCGTTTCCCCCTTTTGATCAGCCATTGTGTCACCAATCCACTGACACCCAATACCAGGAATGTAGAAACAACGATAATGGTGATGATTGCCGCTGCGTTTTGGGAGATAACACCCCAGTATTCCAAAATTTTTACACAGATCGGTACATATAAGACCGGCATAACGGAGATCAGCCAATTGGCAGCATCCTGCACCTGTGCAGTTTTCAAGATCCCTGTGGCCAGTGCAATCAGCAGCAGTACAAGTCCGTAGATCGCGGCGGGAATGGGAAGGGGAATGACCCGCTCCAGCAGCTCTCCCAATCCGGAAAACAGAAGAATATACAGTAATTGGGTAATGTATTTCATAGAGATCCTCTTTGTTTATTGATCTTCGCTTAATTCGCGTATTTCTTGGGCAATGGTGCAGTTGGGGGCGTGAATGCAGTTTTCAAAGCAGCAATCTACATCGATAACTTT
The DNA here is from genome assembly GCA_017452505.1 of Oscillospiraceae bacterium. GTDB lineage: Bacteria > Bacillota > Clostridia > Oscillospirales > Oscillospiraceae > Faecousia. The sequence continues at coordinate 34,289 of JAFTMI010000047.1, read as the reverse complement.
TCCGTCTTCGGTTTCCACAGCAACCATACGGCTTTTGTCCAAAGTGCGGCAATAACCGCTGAAAAAGTATTCCATCTTAGTCCTCCGTAATGCAGAATCCACCGGGGGCAAGGGCTTGCCCGTTCAGTCGGTGGCTCATCAGCACAGTGCCCTCCGGAATATCCCAGTTACCACTGTTTTGGTTTACATAAATCTTTATAGTTTTATCCGCATAGAAGCGGCTAAAGCCGATTTTTCCCGCTCCTGCCTGGGAAAAACGAATGTCACCCAACTGCAGCGCAGGGTGCTCTTTGCGGAGATTTCCCAAGGACCTGTAAAGACCCAGCAGAATGGGATCGACCTTTCCCCAGGGGTAGGTACGGCGGTTGAAGGGGTCTTTGTGGCCCTCCATACCTGCCTCGTCGCCGTAGTAGATGCTGGGCGCGCCGGGGAGAGTGTATTGGAGAAATGCCGCTGTAAAAAGCTTTTCCTTTGCCTGTTCCAAAACTTCCGGGGAAAGCTTTTTTGTTGCAGCAACTTCCCGGGTGTAATCAAAATCATCGACTAAGGCGGTGAGGATCCGGGGCGTGTCGTGGCTGCCCAGCAGATTCATATTGCAGGCAAGGACTTGGGAGGGATAGTTTTCCGCAATGGTCATTACCGTTTTCCGGAAAGCTGCGCCATCATCTTTACCCCGGAGGAAGTTGAGAATCGCGGTGCGGAAGGGATAATTCATACAGGAATCCAACACACCGTCAGTAAAATACTTTCGGCGGACACCGTAAGAAATCTTGTTGGATGCATCCTCCCAAACCTCGCCGATGAGCAGCGCATCGGGGCGGAGCTGCCTCAGCCGTTTTTTGAGTGCTCCGATAAATTCGTTGGGCAGCTCGTCTGCCACATCCAGGCGGAAACCGTCTGCGCCCAGCTTCAGCCAGTGAGCAATGACGGAATCATCACTACCGAAAATATAGTCCATAAAAGCCGGGTCTGATTTATTTACAATGGGGAGGGTATGGAATCCCCACCAGCTTTCGTATTTGTCCGGATATTGGTGGAACTGATACCAGGAATAGTAGGGAGAATCTTTACTTGTGACAGCTGATTCAAAATAGGTGCTCCGGGAGCCGGTATGGGAAAACACCCCATCCAAGACCACTTTGATACCCTTTTTGTGGGCAGCTTGACACAGGACCTTAAAATCTTCCTCTGTACCCAGCATGGGGTCGGGAGTTTTGTAATCAGCGGTGTCATAGCGGTGATTGGAAAAGGCTTTGCTGATGGGATTGAGATACAAAATCGTTGTGCCGAAAGAGGCAATATAGTCCATCTTTTCGGTAATTCCACGGAAATTTCCACCAAAAAAGTCGTTGTTCAGCACTTCGCCTTTTTCATTGGGCTGCCAAACAACTTCCTCGTCCCAGGAATTATGAATGGTATAAGGTTCTAATTTGCCGGTTAAGTCGCAATTTTCGACCCGGCAAAAACGATCGGGGAAAACCTGGTAGATCACAGCGCCCTTTGCCCAGTCCGGGGTGGTGAAATCTGCCGGTGTGCAGGTAAGCTGCCACCGGTCACCTGCTTCCATATTGGTATGGTGACCTTGCTTAAATAACCGGAAAGAACCCTCCGGTTTGTAAATCTTAAAATAGTAAAAATACAGACCTGGCTTCAGCGTAAAGCTGCCGCTCCAAACATCATATGCGCCTTGTGTTGACGCTTTTTGCAGGGGAGCGACTGTACCGGGTGTGCCGTCTTCCAAATCCAAAACGCATTCCGCTTTTACAGCCCCAACAGAGCAGGGAATGTGAATGTGCAGACAGCAGGATTGCCCTTCGGCTAAAGTGCCGAAGGGCGATTTGTGTTCTGTTTTCTGAGAATCAAATAAAATCCGCATTGTTAACCTTTCAGCATTTTCTGAAACAGCGCCATATACCGCGCAGCGGGCTTGTCCCAGCTGAAATCCTGCTGCATATCGGTCTTCTGCAAAGCCCGGAAGGAATCTTTCTTGTTATTGTACAGATTCAGACATCGCTTGAGCGCGCCAAGGAAATCATCTGCATTGTAGCTTTGGAAAGTAAAGCCCAAACCACCCTGGCCGTCCTCGTCAACAGGGGGAACAGTATCCCGCAGACCGCCGGTTGCATGCACAACGGGCACAGTGCCGTAGCGCATAGCATTCATCTGACTTAAACCGCAGGGCTCGCTCTTGGAGGGCATCAGGTAGATGTCGCCACCGGCGTAGATCCGGGAGGCAAGCTTGAGATCAAAAGTGATCTTTGCAGCCACCTTTTGAGGGAATTCCTGCTGCAAAGAACGGAAAAAGTTCTCATAATGACTTTCACCGGTACCCAGGATCAACAGCTGGCAATCCTCTTCCCACAGGAGTCTGCGGGCAATGTGGCACAGCAGATCCAGGCCCTTGTGGCCGGCGAGTCTTGTAACCATCACCATCAGCGGCACATCAGCCCTCACAGGCAGTCCCACTTCTTTCTGCAAAGCGGCCTTGCAGGCGGCCTTGCCTTCGGTGAAGGTTTCTGCGTTATAGTGGGCAGGCAGAGCAGCGTCCGTTTCTGGATTGAAGGTGTTTACGTCAATGCCGTTGGTGATGCCGGTGAGCTTGCCGGCATTCCCGGCAAGGACGGAAGAAAGCCCGTGGGCATAATAGGGAAGCATAAGCTCTTTGGCATAGCTTTCCGATACGGTGGTCACCAAATCGGCGCACTCGATAGCGCCCTTCATCATATTGATAGCCCCGTCCATATCCAGCCGCTCCCGGTAGGTCCAGGGAAGACCCAGCACATCATCAAAGAAATCGCTGTCTGCCCAGCCCTGATATTCAATATTGTGAATGGTAAACATACACCGGGTGTTGGGGAAGAAGGGATAATACTGAGATTTCAAGAACACCGGCACCAAGGCGGTCTGCCAGTCGTTGCACTGAATCACATCGGGGATGAAATCGATAGAAACCAAAGCATCCAAACAGGCTTTTGCAAAATAGGCATACCGCTCCCCGTCGTCGCCGTGACCGTAGGGCGCGCCCTCCCGGCCACCGAAGTAATACAGATTGTCCAGAAAATATACCTGCACACTGTCATTGCGGTTTTTGAGTTTATGCACACCGGTGTACTGCTGCCGCCAGCCCAAAGCTACGTGGAATTGCGCCACCAGCTCTGTTTCAAAGGCAGGATTGTCCAGTATTTTCTTGTAATAAGGGAGGATCAGCGCTACCTCGTTGCCTTCAATCCGGGAGAGGGCGGCAGGCAGTGCCTCCATCACATCTCCCAGGCCGCCGGATTTGATATAGGGCGCGCCCTCAGATGCCAAAATGGCAATTTTCATACTATTTCTCCTCGCTTGATGATGATGGGACGGTTGGGGGTTCCGATAATCTGCGTGCCGGGCTGCACCACCACATCCTTGTCCAAAATCACATATTTCAGTTCGCAGTTTTCGCCGACCACAGTGTCGTTCATGATCAGACAGTTTTCAATCTTAGCGCCGGCCTTGACAGTGACCTGCCGGAACAGAACGCTGTCCCGGACACTGCCCTCCAGCATACCACCGTCTGCCACCAGACAGTTGTCGATGGAAGACGCTTCGCCGTAGTAGGTGGGAACCCGGTCGCGAACCTTGGTGTAAACCGGATGGTTGTAGTAAAACAGGTCGTGGCGGGTGCGACTGTTGAGCAACGCCAAAGAGTTGTGGAAATATTCCTCTACGGACTCATTAAACATGGCGAGGCCGGGGAAGTTATACACATTCAGTGTAATTTCACCCCGCTGCCAGCTGCCCAGTACCAAGTCCCGGTCCATATGATACAGATTCCGGGCAATGCACTCCTGTACCAGCTTACGCAGCAGGCGCTTGGACAGCACAAAAAGGTCCATAGATGCCAAATAATTGGCAGGGGCTGCATAGTCCACAGCAATGTCGGCGATCTCACCGGACTCGTTTAACTGGATGGCCAAGTCCAGCTGTTTTTTGCCGTTGGCAATGCCTGCCTTTGTTACCACGGTGATGTCCTTACCGCTTTTTATATGCGCATTCAGTACGCTGTTTAAGTCCAAATTGCACAAAATGGCGGAGTCAGCCATGACCACATACTCATCCTCCGGGCCAAAGTCAATAAAGGTCATTGCATGATAAAGACCTTCCAGCTTGCCCCGGTAGCTGTGGGAGGAGGACATGGCAAAGGGAGTCAGAAATTCCAGACCGCCTTCTTCCAGTTCTAAGCCCCATTCTTCGCCGGAGCCGATGTGGTTGATAAGGCTTTGATAATTCTGACGGGATACAATACCGATATGGCGAATGCCTGCAGCTGCCATATTGGAAAGGTGGAAGTCGATCTGCCGATAGCGGCCGCCGAAGGGGATGCTGCCCATAGTGCGCCGGTGGCTCAGCACATCCATATTGGCATCGTTGGCAAAGATAATACCCATTACATTCATAGTGCGTCCCTCCTTTACCGCATTTCGCCGGGCAGAACCACCGTGCCGGTTTCGACTACAGTATTCTTTGCCACAACGCTGATAGCTTTTTCTTCCTCGGGAGTGAAGACACCGCCAACCACCGCGTTGCGGCTGATCTTTGCGTTCTCACCCACAATAGAATGGCGAACAATAGCACCGGATTCGATGGTCACGCCGGGCATCACCACGGAGTTTTCCACCAAGGCGCCTGCGCCTACGGTGCAGCCGGTGGAGATAATGCTGTTTTGCACAGATCCGTAAACCTCAGAACCCTCTGCAATAAAGCAGTTCACAGTTTTTGCTTTTTCATCAATGTAGGAAGAGGGGAGCGCATTGTTACGGGCGTAGATCTTGCTACGCTCGTCACCCCGGATGTTAAAGGCGGGCTCTTTGCCCAGCAGGTCCATATTGGCCTCCCACAAAGAGTCGATGGTGCCCACATCCTTCCAGTAGCCGTCAAAGGGATAGGCCATCATCTTATGACCGGCATTCAGCAGACCGGGAATGATGTTTTTGCCGAAATCGTTGGAAGAATTGAGATCGGCCTCGTCTTCGACCAGCGCTTTGTGCAGCACATCCCAGTTAAATACGTAAATGCCCATAGAGGCGTTGGTGGACTTGGGCTTAGCGGGCTTTTCCTCAAACTCGTAAATGGAGTTGTCCGGGTTGGTGTTCAGAATGCCGAAACGGCTGGCTTCACTTAAGGGAACATCCCGGACAGCAATGGTGCAGGAAGCGCCACTTTTTTCATGATATTCCACCATGGCATTGTAATCCATTTTGTAAATATGGTCGCCGGAAAGGATCACCACATAGTCCGGGTCAAAGCGCTCAATAAAGTCGATGTTTTGATAAATGGCATTGGCAGTGCCTTTGTACCAGCCACTCTTCTTATCGTGGCGTTCGTAGGGGGGCAGCACCTGGGCGCAGCTGCGGGTCTTGTTCAGACCCCAGGGCTGTCCGTTGCCGATGTACTCGTTCAGCTCCAAAGGCTGATACTGGGTAAGAATGCCCACCGTATCAATGCCGGAATTAACGCAGTTACTTAAGGGGAAATCGATAATGCGGTATTTGCCGCCGAAGGGGACGGCAGGTTTGGCGGTCTTTTCTGTAAGGACCTTCAAACGACTGCCTTGACCACCGGCCAAGAGCATTGCGATACAGCGCTTTTTCTGAACAAGCATAGTAACAACTCCTTAAATAATGGTGAAGTAAAAGGGAATACAACTCCTTTATATATAGGATATCACATTTTTGCAGAGAAGGAAAGGGGTATTTTTTGCTAAAAACCTGTGTAAAAATATGGCAGTTATGACGAGAAAATGAGGGGAAAACGCAAAAACTGCCACACATCGTGTGGCAGTAAAATGCTGGCTATTCTTCCGTCTTGGGAAGAACCTTGTAGAAATGGGTGATGTTCAGATCCTCGTCCGTATCCAGACCGTGAGAGCCGCAGTCGCCGTCAATTTCGTGGCAACCGTGATCCATCGCAAAACCTATAAGGGTGTTGTGCTTACCCCAATGCTCTGCGATCATTTCGTAGTACATACCGAAGGTTCTTGCGTTGGTGCGAAGTTCACCCAAAGAATCGACGCTTTCCGGACCGGTCTTGTGCATACAGGTATCGTAGTTTCCGTTGTACACGCAGATGAAGTCGTGCTTGTCTTCCAAAATCAGCTGGGTGGCCTTGGCGTTGACCTTCTCAATGGAATCGTAAAGATAGTAATCCATATCCCGTTCCAAATAAATGTTACCCATGCTGTCCTTTGCGGTGGATACCAGGGCGGGCTTTTTGCCGGCTCGCAGCAGGGCGTCAAAAATGGTGTCGATTTTGATTACCGGCTTTTCGTATTTTTGAATACCGTGAACTGCGGGCTGAGCACCGGTATACATAGTGCCGAAGCAAACCGGAGTCACAGAGGGCATCACGGTACAAAGGGGCAGCTGCAGCTCGGTTCTGTTGGTTACTTCAGCAAGAAAGTGGGGATACTTTTGGAAAATCCACTGGGCAACAGCGTCGGGGTTATACATAAAGATGCGGTCGGCTTTTTTGCCGTTTAACTGACTGTCTATGTAAGCGCACAGGTCAGCATTGGGCGCAGCGGCTTCCTTGGGCGGTTCAATACCGAGAGCATAACACAGTGCAGCGCACAGTGTATCCAAAGAGGTAGAGTTTCTCATAATCGGTCTCCTTTTTGTTTTATGTTCTATATTATATCACAGTATTTTTGCCCCTGCAACGGCAGATTCGACAATGGTTTTTTTGCACAAAAAAATTAGGTCAATTTTGTGGAAAATTCATCTTGTAATTGATACGCTTTCGTGGTAAACTGACCCAAAATAAACAAAGTCGAACTTCCCAAAAACTGTGCTGTTTTGCGGGTCTTGGCAAGCTCGCAAGGAGGAAACAGCACCGCGACGTGATTGGCCAGAAGCAATGGACAAAACGGAGGAAGTAAAAATGATAAAAACAGACCGAACAGACGAAACTGACCCAGCGCAGCTTCGGGAGGAAGCAAGCCTGACTGTCAATGAATCCTTCCGGGGCAGACAGTTTGCGGCAAACAAAAAGCTCACCGAGGAAGAAAGAACCATTTTGGAAAACACCCTTGCAGAGGAAGAAAGTCTCCTGTTCGCAGTGGTGGGTGATTTGAACATCCGAAACCACTATGCCCGCTCCGTTCTTGCGGTAACGGACAAAGGCCTCTACGGCTTGGACGAGAATTTTGAAAATGGCATTCGGTCGCACAGCTTTGATGGCTTGAGCCGGGCGTTTGTCAAGCGGTGCTACGGCAATGCTTTGCTGATTTTTACGGATGAAGAGGACAACCACACCAATTTTCTGCGCTTTTCTTATAAGGAAGCCCCTGTTTTCGATGCTGCTGCTACCTTCATTAACCGGGTAGCCTCCGGCAATGACCGGGAAGAGGAGCTGCGTACGATTGAAAGCTCCTTTGAAAAGCAGTTCCGGGTCTGCCCCAAATGCGGCCGTACCTTGATTCGCCCCGGCGCGCCCTGTATGAATTGCCAGTCCAAGGATAAGGTGATTGGGAAGCTGGGCCGTTACATCCTGCCATATAAGGGTATCCTGGCGATTTGCCTGCTGTTGGCAGTGGTGACCACCGCGGTGTCCCTGGTGCCACCCTATATGACCAAGGTGCTGGTGGACAGTGTGCTGCCTAACGGGGATAAGAACGGCCTGTTGCAGTGCGTGATCGTATTGCTCGTTGCCCACCTTATCCACTATGGTGTTGGTGCTATTCGTTCCCATTTTATGCGTGTCACCGGCGACCGGATCATGACGGATATTCGCAACGATGTCTATGAAAAAGCCCAAAAGCTGCAAATGCGCTTTTATGACCGCACCTCCACCGGCTCGGTCATCAACCGCATCAGCGGCGACAGCCAGACTATCAACGCCTTTATGATGCGTGTCACCCAGGAAGTGGTGGTGCAGCTGTTTTTGCTTATGGGCATCATCGTGATTATGTTTGCTATGAACTGGCAGATGACCTTGCTTGCCTTGGTGCCGGTGCCCTTTGTGGTCATGGGCTCCCGGATCTTCGGCAAAAAAGTGCGGCCCTACTACCGCAGAAGCTGGCGCTATTGGTCGGCAGTTACCAGCATTATGACCGATACCATCCCCGGTATCCGTGTCATTAAGGCCTTTGCAAGAGAGAATCGCAGCGTGGACAAATTCAAAAAGGCCAATAATTTCTGGTTGCAAACGGATATCAAAGTTTCCAGGATTGTTACGTTGTTTCCGAATGTGGTGGGCTTTGCCGTAACCTGCGGCTCTCTGCTCATTTGGAGCGTAGGCGGCAACTGGGTCATTGAAAAGCCGGAGTTTATCTCCGCGGGTCTGCTGGTGTCCTTTATTTCCTACGCATCCATGTTCTATGGCCCGGTGAACTTCTTCGCCAATTTGAACGATTCCTATCAAAATTTCCTCAATGCCGCTGAGCGGTTGATGGATATCATCGATGCCGAGCCGGAAAATGATTTCTCCGGCGGCAAGCACCCGGATAAGCTCCACGGTAAGATCGAATTCCGGAATGTGAACTTCTCCTTTGACCGGGCGAAAAAGACCCTGACCAATGTGAATTTTGTCATTGAACCCGGTGATATCGTGGGTATTGTGGGTACTACCGGTGCCGGTAAATCCACTATCATCAACCTGCTGATGCGTTACTATGACCAGTATGATGGCGAAATTTTGGTAGATGACATCAATATCCGGGACATTGATATGACTTTCTATCGCTCGGAGCTGGGTTATGTCCAGCAAGAGCCCATGATGTTCCATGAGACCATCTATCAGAACATTGCCTATGGCTGCGAAAATGCCACTGTGGAGGATGTGATCCACGCGGCGGATGTGGCCAATGCCCATAGCTTCATTGCCCGCCTGCCCGACGGCTACGATACGGTGCTGGGCGAACGGGGCGTAGGCCTGTCCGGCGGCGAACGGCAGCGTTTGTCCATTGCCCGGGCGGTGCTGAAGAACCCCAGCATTCTGCTCTTTGACGAAGCTACCGCCTCCGTTGACTCGGAAACCGAGCATCAGATCCAGGAGGCCATCGAGCAGATGATCCAGGGCAGAACCACCTTGATGATCGCCCACCGCCTGTCCACCCTGCGCAAAGCCAATAAGATTATCGTGGTGGACAAGGGTAAGATCCTGGAAATGGGTACGCCCGAGGAACTGATGGAGAAAAAGGGCAAATATTATAAGCTGATCCAAATCCAAACCATGTCCGCTGAAATTCAGAAGACAAAAGAGGAAGAGAGGCTGTGAGTATGGAACGAATCTATATTGATGGCAATATGGCCCAATTTACCCGCAAGGATATTACCACTGTGGATGTGCAGCTGCAGGACGGCACGATCTTCCAAAATGTAGAGCCTCGCTGCCTGTTTCCTTCTTCCGACGGAAGAAACTTCATTACCCTTTTGGATGAAAATGGTATAGAGCAGGCGGTGATCCGCAGCTTGGATACCCTGCCGGCGGAGCAGAGGGAGATCATAGAGGGTTGCCTTGCCGAGTATTATCTCATTCCCCGTATTACCAAGATTTTGAATACCACAGAGAAGTTTGGTCTTATCACATTGGATACGGAAACCGACCGGGGGCCTGCCCGGATCGAGATCCGCAATCTGCTCTACGGTTTCAAGCAGGTGGGCAACCGCCTGCTCCTGCGGGACGGAAATGACAACCGCTATGAAGTTCCCGACTTGACGAAGTTGGATGCTAAAAGCCGTCACCTGCTGGACAATTTTATATAAAAAAATGGCCCCCTTGCCTAAAGGGGGCTGTCTTATTGCCGGATAAAACATTTTGGTGTGCCACGAGCTGCGGCACACCAAAATGTTTATTTTCCGAAGAGAGGCCTTGCTACTTTCTTGTAAAGCAGCAAAGTCAGTACCGATATGGCAACGCCCTTAATGAGATTCAGCGGCGCGACAGCCAGCAGGACAAAGCTTTGCAAAGAAGTGATACTTGCGTTTATTTTACTTCCCATACCGATGATGGCATCCAAGGGAAGACCGAACAGCTGGGAGAACTTGGGCAGCAGATAAATGGCGTTGAACATGCTGCCGAAGATGGTTAAAAACAATGTGCCGGTGATCAGACCCCACAGGGCGCTTGCCCGGGTCTTTTTGGTGTGGTAGACGATTACAGCCGGTAGTACCAGGCTGCAGCCCACGGCAAAATTGGCAAAATCACCCACAAATGCAGTGGAAGTGCCCTTCAGCAGCAGTTTTAGAATGATCTTCACTGCCTCGCAGGCAACAGCAGAGGTGGGCCCCAGGTAAAAACCGCAGAGCATCACAGGCAGTTCGGAGAAGTCCAACTTGTAAAACTCCGGCGCCAGGAACAGCAGGGGGAAGTCCAGCATATGCAGCACCGATGCAATCGCGCCGCAAATGGCCACGGTGCACATCCACCGGGCCTTGGAGGTGCGCCGGGTGGCTGGGAGAAAATGTTCCGCGATTTTTGAAACCACAGTGAGGGCTGCAATAATTCCTGCGCAGCACAGTACAAACACAAAGTTTTCTTTCAATTCAGTCCACATACTACCACCTCAATAAAAATTGCCCTGGGTATTAGGATACCCAGGGCATAAAAATACAGTAAAATTCCTCTTCTTCCATCCTGACTGTACAGTCGGTATCGGAATTGCACCGATTCAGCTTAGACTTTGTCGCCTGCGCTCGCGGACTTTTACCGCCGGTCGGGGATCGCACCCTGCCCTGAAGATCTCTATGAAGTTATCAAGAGCATACCACGACTACACCGACTTGTCAAGAAGACAGGTCTATGCTACAATAAAATTACTTAGTCGGCGCTGTGGCGGTAGGTGCTGTGGAAGTGGCAGTTGGTGCGGTAGCAGTGGGTGTTGTGGCTGCAGTAGGTACAGTTGCTTGAGGAATCGTAGTGGGAATCTGGCTGTGCTTTATTAGAGCCTGCATCGTGCCCTTAGCGGCAGTGTCAGTAATGTCGCCGCCGATCACCTGATCCTTGTACACCAAAAGCGTGGCGTATACCGGCTCTGTAGCGCCGGGGAAGTTAGTGACTTTGTACACATAGCGCATCACGGTTTTTCCGGAATGCTGGCTTAAGTCATACCCGGCGCTTTTTTGCAAATCGTTGTAGCGGGTAAAAATCTGATTCTGCTCCTTGGGAATCCGAACCTGTCCAGACTCAGCGGGAGATGTGTTTACCTGCCATCCCAAGTTTTGCAAAAACTGCACCCGTCCGTCATTGCTTGCCATGGATGGGGCAGCGGTGGGCTGGGAAGAATTACCCCCACCCAACAAAAGGATAAGCCCCAGGATCACACCGGCCACAGCAGCCAGTGCGATCAGTACTTTCTTCATATTGACCTTTGCGGTCATGACCATCATATTGAATCCCTCCTGGTTAAATATTCACACTACAATCTATTCAGATACCGGGAAGGGTAGAACGGAGAATTATGGAACGGTTGGACAAATTTTTATGCGACTGTGGGGTAGGTACCCGCAGCCAGGTAAAGATCATACTGAAAAACGGACGTGTGACCGTGGACGGAAAGCCGGAGCGTGACGGAAGCCGAAAGATAAACCCGGATACAGGAAAGGTCCACTTGGATGGAGAATTGCTGAACCGCCGGGGCAGGGTAGTGGTGATGCTCAACAAGCCTGCCGGCTATGTCACTGCCACAGAGGATAAAATCGATAAAACAGTAATGGAACTGCTGCCGGCGGAATATGCTCATCTTGAGTTGAAACCTGTGGGTCGCTTGGACAAGGCTACCGAGGGCTTGCTGCTTTTCACCAATGACGGTGATCTTCTCCACAGGCTGATCTCTCCCAAAAAGGAAGTGCCCAAGCTCTACTACGCCAAGCACGAAGGCACAGCTACAGAAGATGATGTCAAAGCCTTTGCAGAGGGCATTACTTTGGGCGACGGCACAAAGTGCCTGCCTGCAATCTTGCAACCCTTAGGCCCGGGGGAGAGCTTGGTGACTGTCTGCGAAGGTAAGTACCACCAGGTCCGCCGGATGCTTGCCAGCCGTCAGATGCCTGTGACCTACCTGGAACGGCGGCAAGAGGGGGATTTGACACTGGGAGAACTGCCCAGAGGACAGACACGGGAACTGACAGATACGGAAATTTCTGCGTTGTTGGAAGTATAGCAAAATGACGAAAGAAATCTGAAAAAATCCGCATTCTGCCAATGGTTTTCGCTTGTGGACGAGGCGTTCTATTGGATATATTACATAAAAAACACGGTAGATTTTGCAATAAAATGTCAAAAAAGACTTGCAATTTGTGCAAAACTAATATATAATGGCTCTGCAATTTGTGAGAAATGTATTTGTGCAATATTCTAACAGGAAGGTATAGAAAAATGTCTAACAGTGTTTTTCAAGGTGTGATCCAACAGTTAAAAGAAGCCTCCGACCGCGTATTTGGCGTGGTGGATAACGAAGGCTTTGTTGTTTCCTGTACAGAGTCTGAACTGCTGGGAGAACGCTGGCAGGAGGCTGTGCAAGGTCTGGCAGACAGCGGCGAACAGGCTGTTATTATGGGACAGAAGACTTTCCGCGCTATTTTTGCTGCTGCCGGCAGTATTGAGTATGCTGTGTTCTGTGAAGGTGCGGATGCCCAGAGCCAGCTCCTTTGCAATATGGCCTATATTGCCCTGAATGATGCCAAGTCCTATTACGAGGAAAAGCATGACCGGGGTACATTTGTTAAGAATATCATTATGGATAATATTTTGCCCGGTGATATATATGTCCGGGCAAAGGAGCTGCATTTTGCCACCGATGCGCCCCGGGCAGTGTTCCTGGTGCGGCAGATAGGCGAAAGCGAAGCGACTTTAGTGGATGTGCTGTCGGGCCTGTTTCCGGATACGCTTCAAGACTTTGTGCTGAGCATCAACGAGACTGACGCCGCTGTGGTGAAGCAGCTTTCCGAGATTCCCTCCAACGAGAAGCTGGAGGAGATGGCCCGGAATGTGGAAACTGCTGTGGCCGAGGAAATGGGTGTTTCTACCGTCATCGGTATTGGTACTGTGGTTGGCCACCTGCGGGAATTGGCAGATGCTTACAAAGAAGCCCAGACCGCTATCGAAGTGGGCAAGGTGTTTGACACCGAGAAGAGCATCATCAACTATGAGAACCTGGGTATCGGCCGTCTGATCTATCAGCTGCCTACGACCTTGTGTGATATCTTCCTTTCCGAGGTGTTTAAGAAGAATTCTATTGATACATTGGATCATGAAACACTGTTTACCATCAATAAGTTCTTTGAGAACAATCTAAATGTGTCCGAGACCTCCCGGAAGCTGTTTGTCCACCGGAATACCTTGGTGTACCGCCTGGAGAAGATCAAAAAGCTCACCGGTTTGGACCTGCGTCAGTTTGACCATGCGATCGTGTTTAAGGTGGCATTGATGGTCCGTAAGTACTTATCCTCCCGGGAACTGTATTAATGCGTAAAAGTTAAGCCGCACAGGAATGTGCGGCTTAAAGCCTGTATTTAGGCCTTGAAAAGTTTGTAGAAATTGTGAATTTTCTGTGTTTCCAGTATTTTTCAGTTTTTTCTCGTTGACAGGTCCAAGGGCAATATGTTACAATTTGGTTACAATAATTCTGAAAGAATTTTGGAGAAAAGATATGATTGCGTTTTCTGATGTAACAAAATCTTATTCCGTAGGCACCCATGCTCTGCGGGGTGTTTCCATGCAGATAGAAGACGGTGAGTTCGCTTTTTTGGTAGGTCCTTCCGGTTCCGGTAAGTCCACCATTATCAAGCTTATCACCGGCGAATTGAAGCCCACCTCCGGCACGGTCCATGTGAACGGTTATTCCTTAGAGCGTATCCGCAAGCGTGAGATCCCTTATCTGCGCCGTACAGTAGGCGTTGTGTTCCAGGACTTCCGTTTGATCGACACAAAGTCAGTTTATGACAATGTGGCTTTTGCTATGCGGGCCATCGGTGCCCGGGAGCAGGAGATCCGCGAGCGTGTACCTTACATACTGGAACTGGTTGGCCTGGAGAATAAGAGCCGCCGCCACCCTACAGAACTGTCCGGCGGCGAGCAGCAGCGTCTTGCTATTGCAAGAGCCCTGGTCAATAACCCGTCTACCATCATTGCCGACGAGCCTACCGGTAACTTGGACCCGGCTCGTTCTTTGGAAATTATGAGCCTGCTGCAGGAAATCAATAACTTGGGCACTACCATGCTGGTGGTTACCCATGAACGTGATTTGGTGGAGCGGTTTGGAAAGCGTGTCATTGCCATCGACGAAGGTCTGGTGGTTCATGACGGAACGGATGGGTATTACAGATTATGAAATTAACGAATCTTGGTTATTTGATCAAAGAGGGTGTCCGTGGTATCTTCCTCCACGGCTTTATGTCTTTGGCCGCTGTTGTGGTTACTGTGGCCTGCCTTTTGATCGTGGGTAGCTTCAGCTGCCTGGTTTACAATGTAAATGTGATGGTTGATGACCTGAACAAGACCAACGAGGTCCTTGCTTTTGTGGACGATTCTCTTACCGATGCAGAGGCAAGAAGTATCGGCACGATCATCAACCAAATCCCCAATGTGCATAAAGCAGAGTTTGTCCATCGGGACAAGGCTTGGGAGAGTTTCGTTGCCGACCACGGTAACGATCCTGCCTTTGACGGTGTGGATCCGAAGACCACGATTCGGCATCGCTTTATGGTGACATTGGAAGACAATGATCTGATGAAAGAAACTGCCGCACAGTTGGAAAGCATCACGGGTATCGACAAGGTCAACGCAGCCTATGAGATTGCAAAAGGCTTTAGCACCATCAAAAATGTGCTGCATATTGCTTCTGTTGCGGTTATCGGCGTGTTGCTGATTGTCAGCTTGCTGATCATTTCCAATACTGTTAAGCTGGCTATGTACGACCGCAAGGACGAGATTTCCATTATGAAGATGGTGGGCGCGACCAACGGCTTTATCCGTCTGCCTTTCGTGGTGGAGGGTTTCATTCTGGGTATGGTTGGCGCTATGATCGCCTTCTTCCTGGAGTGGGCGATGTACAATGCGCTGGTGGAGAAACTTACAGTGGTGGATACCCTGCATCTGTTCAGCTTTGTGCCCTTTACCCAGCCGGAGCTGATGCAGACCATGGTGGCGACATTTGTGGCTGCAGGTCTGTTCGTAGGTGTTGTGGGTAGCTGGACCTCAATCCGTAAGTTTATGGATGTTTAATTGCCGTGTTAGGAGAACATAATGAAGAAAAGACAGCTTTTAGTCAGCATCATAGCCGGCCTGTTGGCAGCGGTGATGGTTTTCGGACTGATCGCTATGGCCGTTCCCACGGCTGATGCTGCAAAGACTTCCGCTGAGATTCAACAGGAAATCGAGGCACTGAAGAAAGAGCACAAAAAGAATAAAGAGAAGTTAAATGCATTGAAAGATCAGCTGGCCGGAAATCAGACGGAAATCAACCAGCTGGTTGCGAAAAAGAATGCTATCGACCAGGAAGTATTCCTGCTGAACCAGCAGGTGCAAAATCTGTCCCAGCAGATTACTATATATAATGGCTTGATTGCTGATAAGCAGGCCGAACTGGACACAGCTACAGCCCGTTGGGATGAACTGAGCCAGCAGTATAAAGACCGGGTTCGGGCGATGGAAGAAAACGGAAGCGTATCCTATTGGGCTGTTCTCTTCCAGGCAAATAGCTTCTCCGACCTGTTGGACCGGCTGAATATGATTGATGAAATTGCAGCTGCTGACCAGCGTCGGATGAAGGCACTCAACGAAGCCGCAAAGGAAGTAACCGAGGCGAAAAACGGACTGGAATCGGAAAAGATCGCGTTGGAAGCCAGCAAAAAAGAGCTGGAAGAATCTTCCCAGCAGATGGAGGATTCCCGCCTTGAGGCAGAGGAATTGCTCCAGACGCTGATTGCCAAGGGTCAGGCCTACCAGGCACTGATCGACGAGCACGAGAAGATCGAAAGCGAATCCTTGAGAGAACTGAGCGCAGCGGAAACTGCCTACGATAAAGCCAGAGAGAAGGAATATCTGGAATGGCTGGCAGCCCAAAAGCCTCCTGCCAATACGGGAAGTTCCACAGTAGATGCAAGCGGTAAGGTGTGGCTGATGCCCATTAACTACACCGAATTCTCCAGCCCTTTTGGCTGGCGGATCCATCCCATTTACGGAGATACCCGGTTCCATGCCGGTGTTGACCTGTCTGCTCCCACGGGAACGCCCATTGTTGCTACCCGGGCCGGTGTGGTGACCACTACCGCTTATGAGGCCGGCGGCGCAGGCTACTATGTAAATATCAACCATTTGGACGGCTTTGTGTCCCGCTATATGCATATGACCCATTTTATAGTGGTTGAGGGTCAGACCGTGCAGGCCGGCCAGGTCATCGGTTATTGTGGCTCCACCGGAGCATCCACCGGACCCCACCTGCATTTTGGCGTGTATTATAACGGCTCTGCAGTGAATCCGGCGCAGTATATCAATATCAGATAAACACAGAATATATCCCACAGCGCCATCGGGGCTGTGGGATATTTCCACTTTAGATTGAGGTGACAAAAAATGAATTGGAAAAAACGGATTCTGAAAATGATATCCTATATACTGGTGGCGGCTTTGGCATCTGCGGCAACGCTGTTTGTTTGGGGAGCCCGGCAGGGAAGTGACAAGCTGACAGAATTGCAGCAAGTGATAGACCACTACTTCGTAGGCGAAGCGGATATGGAATATGCGCGGGATGCGGCGGCTGCCGCACTGGTCGATGGTCTGGGTGACCAGTGGAGCTACTATATCCCGGCATCGGAAATGAGTGCCCACCAAGAGTATAAGGAAAATTCCGGTGTGGCAATTGGCATAAGTATTGCAGTCCGGGAGGATAATACCGGAATTGATATCCTTGGGGTATCCATGGGTGGTGCAGCAGACGCAGCAGGCATCCTCCCGGGGGATATTCTTATTAAGGTGGACGGTAAATCCGTCGCGGGCATGGATTTAGACCAGGTAACAAGCCTTGTCCATGGTGAGGAAGGCGCAGAACTGACCGTTACTGTGCTCCGGAACGGGGAGGAGATGTCCTTCCGCTTGAAACGGCAGAAGATCACAGTGGCTGCTGGAAAAATGCTTACAGATGATATTGGATTGATTCGTATCAATAATTTTAACTCGGGTTGCGAAAAGGAAACCCTTGCTGCCATTGAGCAGCTGCAGAAGCAAGGTGCCAAAAAGCTGATCTTTGATGTGCGCAATAACCCCGGCGGCTATGTGTCGGAAATGATCGATGTGCTGGATCATCTTTTGCCGGAAGGGGTTTTGTTCCGCCAGGAGGATCATCTGGGAAATGAGAGTGAGAAAAAATCGGACGAATCCTGCCTGAAGCTGCCTATGGCTGTTCTGGTAAACGGCGACAGCTACTCTGCGGCAGAGTTTTTTGCGGCGGTGCTGCAGGAGTACGAATGGGCGAGCGTTGTAGGAGAAAAAACCTCCGGCAAGGGCTATTACCAGTTGACGATAAATCTCTCTGACGGCTCTGCAGTCAACCTTTCCAGCGGAAAATACTTCACTCCCGAGGGCGTGAACCTGACCGAAGCCGGCGGCTTGACCCCGGATAATGTAGTGACAGTGGATGCTGAAACCGCAGGAAAAATCGCTGTGGGCGGTGTTTTGCCCCAAAATGATCCCCAAATCCAGGCTGCTATTGCCCAATTGCAGGGAAAATAAACACAGAAATAGTGGAAAATTCTTGACTTGACAGTTTTTATCTTCTATAATATTAGAATGATTTTTAACCAAGAAAGGACTTGTGTTTTATGGCCAAGGAATTTAAGATTACCAGTCTGCGTCTGGCAGACCTGGAAAAGGAACTGAATTATCTGAAAACCACCCGTGAGCGTGAGATCGCTGCAATGATCGCAGAAGCCCGCTCCTACGGTGACTTGTCCGAAAACTCCGAGTACGATGCCGCTAAGAATGAGCAGGCTAAGCTCTATGGCCGTATTGCTGAGATCGAGGATATCCTGTCCCATGCCGTCATCATTGAGGATGAGAACGAAGCTTCCGGCCGTGTTGGCTTGGGTTGCAGCGTTACCGTTGAGGATGAGAAGGGCAAGAGAATCACCTATAAGATCACCGGCTCCCAGGAAGCCAATCCTATGGAGTTCAAGCTGTCTGATGATTCCCCCTTTGGCCGCGCTGTTGTTGGCAAGGCTGAGGGCGATAAGTTTACCGTCAATGCGCCTTCCGGTTCCTATACTATGAAGGTCATTGCCGTTACACGCGAGGGCTAAGCCATGGCAGAGATTGTACAGCAGGCTGAATTGCCTGTATCTGAGCAGGCGCAGATCCGCCGGGAAAAGCTGGCGGCGCTGCAGGCCGAGGGCCGTGACCCTTTCCAAATTACCAAGTTTGATTTCAATTCTGACTCCGCAACCATCAAGGGCGACTATGAAGGCTTTGAGGGTAAGTCTGTCCGCATTGCCGGCAGACTGATGAGCAAGCGCGGCCAGGGCAAGGTTATGTTCTGCGATCTGCAGGACTCCACCGGCCGTATCCAGCTGTTCGTAAAGATCGACGAGCTGGGCGAGGAGGAGTATGCCCGCTTCAAGAAGTACGATATCGGCGATATCGTGGGCGTTGAGGGCGAAGTGTTCAAGACCCGCACCGAGGAAATTTCTGTCCGTGCCAAGGTCGTCACCCTGCTTTCTAAGTCCCTGCTGCCCCTGCCCGAGAAGTACCACGGCCTTACCGATAAGGAGATCCGTTTCCGTCAGCGTTATGTGGACCTGATGGTGAACCCCGAGGTGAAGCAGAACTTCATCGTCCGTTCCAAGTTCATCAAATTTATGCGTGCATATCTTGACAATATGAACTACATCGAGGTGGAGACCCCGGTACTGAATACCATCGCCGGCGGCGCATCTGCCCGTCCTTTCATTACTCACCACAACACTCTGGACATCGATATGTATATGCGTATCGCCACCGAGCTGCCTCTGAAGCGGCTGATCATCGGCGGTATGGATCGGGTGTATGAGATTGGCCGTATCTTCCGTAACGAGGGTATGGACCCCAAGCATAACCCCGAGTTTACCTCTGTTGAGTTGTACCAGGCCTATGCTGACTTCCACGATATGATGGATATCGCCGAGGGTATCATCTCCGGCGCTGCCAAGGAGATCCTGGGCACTTACGAAGTGGAGTGGATGGGCGAGAAGATCGATCTGACCCCCGGCTGGCGCCGTATGACTATGGTGGAGGCTGTTCGCGAGTATGTGGGTATCGACTTTGATGCCATCACCGACGATGCCGAGGCTGTTGCTGCTGCCGAGGCCAAGGGTGTTGAGCTGGCCGATGCCGCTGAGAAGACCTGGGGCAATGCCCTGTATGCCTGCTTCGACCAGCGGGTAGAGGAGCATTTGATCCAGCCTACCTTCATCACTATGTACCCT
Source organism: Oscillospiraceae bacterium (assembly GCA_017452505.1). GTDB lineage: Bacteria > Bacillota > Clostridia > Oscillospirales > Oscillospiraceae > Faecousia. The sequence continues at coordinate 14,859 of JAFTMI010000047.1, read as the reverse complement.
GTTGAGGTCAGCCCTCTGACCAAGCGCAGCCCCAAAGACCCCCGGCTCACCGAGCGTTTCGAGCTGTTCATCTGCCACTCCGAGCTTGCCAATGCTTACTCCGAGCTGAACGACCCCATCGACCAGAGAGGCCGCTTTATGAAGCAGGTGGAGCAGCGTGAGCGTGGCGACGACGAGACCGAAATGCTGGATGAGGACTTCTTGAATGCTATGGAATACGGTATGCCTCCCACGGGCGGCATGGGCATCGGTATTGACCGTACGGTCATGCTCCTTACCAACAACGATACCATCCGCGAAGTCATCCTCTTCCCCACAATGAAACCCCTTGATTAAGAAAGTGCCGTAAAATAGCGGTATTACAGGGTTTTCAAGACCTTACAAAAACCGATTTACGACACATTTACGACAAATGAAAAAATGAAGACACCCTATGACCGTAAAAAGTCATAGGGTGTTTTTGCATGAGTTCTATTAAAACAAGCTATCAAATTGGGGATTTGTTTTAATCCTTATTTTTCTTGTCAGCTATAGGATTACAAATACACATCACGATCGGGAACAGGATACCTCCTACTGCAAAGATAATCCAAGTTAGTTTCCAATGGCTTGTGAGGAAGGATACCACAAGATAGATTGCGGTCAAAACACCCCAATAGCAGAATCCAACAACCTCTTTTATGCTCGTTCTGTTTTTCTCTTTCTCTGTAAATTCTCCTTCTTTCAAGAGCTTTTGCATACTTGCGTTTTGCGTTCCCGCCACGATAAACATTCCCGCGCCTATACCTACAATAACCATAAGCAAAGCAAGTGCCGCCGCAACAATTATCTCATTCTCTGTAAAAGATAGAATTACTAAAGGAACGACAGAGAAAATACACAAGCATGTTGCGATAATATTATATGCAACATAGGTTGGTCTGAAAGCGTTTTTCTTTTCTGTTACTAACCCTTTCACTCCATATTCAAGTTCAAAGGGGATATTCTTGTCGAGAAAAGCGTAGGGCTGATTTTTGAAGCCACAATAAATGTAGATTGGAACGGCACAAAGAATAAAAGCAAAGAGAACGGTTAATCCCACCGAGCCTGCTGTGGTTTCTGTTATAATTGGATTTGGCAACTCTGATAAGATGCTTAATACCATAATTGTGATTGGAGAAAGAATACACAAGAACGTGGCAAGAGCGATGCGCCATGAGGCTTTCTTCCTTTGCTCAATATATGCATTTGCTTCTTCTATCGAGATTCTTTTTATGGCTGTATCCGAAGAAGTATCATTGGTTGATTCTTCGACCTCAATTTCGTCTTTCAAAAGATAATCGGTAGTAACTCCGAAAAACAAGGAAAGTTGCAATATCTTTTCTAAGTCGGGGATAGTTTGCGCGCTTTCCCACTTTGACACGGCTTGCCTTGAAATATTCATCTTGTCAGCAAGTTCCTCCTGCGACCAACCGTTCCGTTTTCGTAATTTAATAATCTTATCTGCTAAAATCATAAAAAACACCTCGTTTGAAAACTTATGAGCTTGCGACTCTTATTGTACCTTCAGTATACCTTAAATCACACTTGCGCACTACCAACCGAGAGTTTTCAATCTGTCAACCGATGGTTGCTTTTGCGCTGATTCATATAATTCAATCACAAATTTCAGCATAACGAATGAATTACATTATACCACAGAGAAGAAATAGTCCGTGATGACCTCGGGGGATTCTTTCATTCCGCCTGCGATCCACCATTTTAAGGTTTCAATAAAGGTGGATATAATATGGTTTTTCCAAAACGCTTCCGGAATATTGGTTGGGCGTTCGAAGAGGGAAAGCTGACTTTCTACAAGGGTTTCTAAATTGGCACGAAAATACTTCAAAAACAAGTCGTTGTTTTGAGATGCCAGCAGTGCAAGAATGTTGTTGTCATTCTTTTGCAAATGCTGAAACAGGTGTAGAAAAACGGAGTCCGAACCGTCGCAATCAAAGATGTGCCGATGGCTGCGGGGATCATCGTTTTCAGTATCGAATATATGACAGAACAACTCTTCACAAAAGGCTTTCAAAAGATAATCCTTGGTTTCAAAATGGGAATAGAAAGTGGCTCTGCCGATATCGGCAACCTCTATGATTTCACCAACAGTGAGTTGGTTAAAATCCTTTTGGGATAGGAGCTTGGTAAAAGCGTGAAAGATCGCTTCCCGTGTTTTTCTTTGCCGTCTGTCCATACAATTTCTCCAATTTGTTCCGTAATGAATAACCCTGGGCGATCGTATGTTGCAATGATGGCCCGGTTTTATATAATATTACCGAACGATGTGTTCGATAACATATATATTGTATCGCAGATGCTTGCGTATGTCAACGGGAGGTCTTTATGAAAACCGAGAAGAATATTCTGATTGCCTTTTTGCTGAATTTGCTCTTTTCTGTCTTTGAGTTTGCAGGCGGTATTTTTACCGGCAGTGTGGCCATTGTGTCCGATGCGGTCCACGATATCGGCGATGCCGCCAGTATTGGCATTTCCTATTTTCTGGAAAAGAAAAGTAAAAAGCAGCCCGATGAAACCTATACCTACGGATATGGAAGGCTTTCGGTCATCGGCAGTGTGATTACCACCCTCATTTTGCTGGTTGGTTCTTGCTTTGTTGTGTATAATGCCGTGTGCAGAATCATCAAACCCACTGCAATCAACTATAACGGTATGATCCTCTTTGCGGTGGTGGGTGTGGCGGTGAATTTTTGCGCTGCCTTTTTTACCCGGGAGGGAGATTCTCTGAACCAAAAGGCTGTGAACCTGCATATGCTGGAAGATGTGCTGGGTTGGGCAGTGGTGCTGGTGGGCGCTGTTGTAATGCGCTTTACGGATTTTGCCATCATTGACCCTATTCTGTCCATTGGCGTGGCGGTATTCATCTTTGTAAATGCCGTCAAAAATCTGAAAGAAGCCCTTGATCTGTTCCTGGAAAAAACACCTCACGGTATAGATGTCCGGGAGATCCGGGAGCACATTTTGCAGATTCATGGAGTGCTGGATGTCCACCATATTCATATTTGGAGCATGGACGGCTACCATAACTATGCCACAATGCACATTGTTACAAATGGCGATCCTCACGCGATCAAGGATGCCATCCGGGAAGAATTGCGGGAGCACGGTATTGGCCATGCGACCCTGGAACTGGAAGGGGAGAATGAGCACTGCCATGAAAAGCACTGCCATATAGAGCCCCACGCCCACGCCGGTCATCATCACCACCATCATCATTAAAAAACCGCCCTATGGCTTTGGGTCATAGGGCGGTTTTCGCTAAGAAAAAATTGACAATAGACTATAAAAATGCTATAATACCGCATTGTTGTGCGTATAAATCTCTACATAAGCGGAGGAAATATAATGGGAATTTGGGGATTGCTGCTGCTGGCGCTCAGCGTGAGTATGGATGCCTTTGCGGTATCTATGTGTAAAGGCCTTTCTGTGAAGAAAGCCGGTCCCAAGGAGTGCCTGACCTGTGGTGCTTGGTTTGGCGGATTCCAGGCGTTGATGCCTTTGCTTGGCTTCTTCCTTGGTGCGCTGTTTGCCGGTAAAATTGAAGCCTTCGACCACTGGATTGCTTTCGGCTTGCTGGCTATCATTGGCGCCAATATGCTAAAAGAAGTCTTTGAGGCGGATTGCGAATGCTGTGACAAAAATGCAGATTTTTCTGTAAAGACGATGTTTTTAATGGCTGTTGCTACTTCCATTGATGCTTTGGCTGTGGGTGTTTCCCTGGCAATGGCCGGCAATGTAAATATTTACTTGGCGGTAGTGCTGATTGGTGTCTTTACCGGTACGCTCTCTGCCATTGGCGTCAAAATCGGTAATATTTTCGGCAGCCGCTTTGAGAAGAAGGCTCAAGTCACCGGCGGCGTGATTTTGATTTTGCTGGGCGTGAAGATCCTTTTGGAGCATTTGGGTGTGCTGTGATGGAACAGAATCAGAAAAAAATACGCTTTTGGGCGATTATGATTCTCTGCAATATCCTGTTTATTTGGGGAAATTCCTTGCTGCCCGGTTCTGTATCTGGTGCTGTCAGTAAGTTTGTCAGCTATGTAGTCTTTGATGTGATTTTAGGCAGACCCGGTGGCGGTGGCGGCGGACACGGCTTGCTGCGAAAAGTTGCCCATTTTACGGAATTTGCTTGTTTAGGCGCATTTTTGACGCGCTTTTTGTTTTTGCTAAAAAAACCTCGCTTGCTGGCGTTGGCCGGGGCATTCTTGGTGGCTTGCTGTGATGAGACCATTCAGCGCTTTGTTCCGGACCGAGGACCCAGCTTTAAGGATGTTTTGATCGACACCTCCGGTGCGGTGATAGGTATGACTTTGTTGCTTGTTGGGTATGCTTATGTCAAAAGGCGTAAAAAACAAGCAATGGAGGAAAAAAATCAATGAAAAAATGTATAGCATTTTTGATGGCGTTGGCGCTGGTAATGACCTTATCTGCCTGCAGATGTGCAAAGGAACCGGTATCGGATCCCACTACTACGCCCACAACTGCTACAACAGAATCCACAAAGCCGTCCGGTAGCAAAACCCTGCCCGGCACAATGGAGGAGAACATCAATAAGATCATGGAAGAAAACCCTGTGGAATTTATGGGTGGGGTGATCCCATTGGACTTAGAAGATGTTTCTGAGGATGCGTTGCTGGCATTTGAAAGCTATACGGGTCTGAAAACCCGTGAGCTGATCAAAGAGGGCGCGGTCTATGAGCCTATGATGGGTTCTCAGGCCTTTTCTTTGGTGCTGGTGCGGGTGACGGATCCTGCCAAAGCAGAGCAGGTTGCCCGGGATATGAAGGCCAATATCGATCCCCGCAAGTGGATCTGTGTCCAGGCGGATCAAGTGATGCTGGCGGGCTACGGTGATGTGGTGATGTTCATTATGCTGGACAGCGCTTTGGGTAAAACTGCCCAGTCCTATGTGGACGCATTCGAAAAGGTTTGCGGCAGCAAGCCGGACTTTACTCTCTGATAAGAACAGGGCAGCGGGCACTCCGCTGCCCCTTTTGCAAGGAGCAATTTATGGTATTTTCCAGTATTCCCTTTTTGTATTACTTTTTGCCGGCGGTGATACTGTGTTATTTCCTGTCGCTCAAAAAACTCAAAAATACGGTGCTATTGCTGTTTAGCCTGGTGTTTTATGCCTGGGGCGAGCCGAAATATGTGCTGTTGATGATTGCGACAATTTTGTCCTTTTACCTGTGCGGCCTTGCCATCGGCAAGAGTGAAAAGTATAAAAAATTCTTTTTGATCCTGTCCGTGGTAATCGGTGTAGGCCTTTTGGGCGTGTTCAAATATGCCGACTTTTTCATCTCCGGCTTTTCTGCAGCAACCGGGATCAGTGTGCCTCTGCTGCGCCTGGCTCTGCCAGTGGGCATCAGCTTTTATACCTTCCAAAGTCTGAGCTATACCATCGATGTGTACCGGGGCAATGTGCCGGCCCAACGCAATCTCATCACCTTCGGCGCCTATGTGACATTGTTTCCCCAGCTGATTGCCGGCCCTATCGTCCGCTATGTGGATGTGGCACGGGAGCTTGGCAGCCGCAGCCATAACTGGGAGGGCGTAGGTCAAGGCGTGCGCCGTTTTTTGATCGGTTTAGGGAAGAAGATCCTCATCGCCGATCAGTTCGCACTGCTCATTCAGAACTTCCGCCAGGCTCAGGAGCCTTCAGTGCTGTTTTACTGGATGTATGCCATCGGCTTTATGCTGAATATCTACTTTGATTTTTCCGGCTATTCCGATATGGCCATTGGCTTGGGACGAATCTTCGGATTTCACTTCGTCGAGAATTTTAACTATCCCTATATTTCCCAGAGTGTGACGGAATTTTGGCGCCGGTGGCATATAAGCTTAGGAAGCTGGTTCCGGGATTATGTGTATATCCCTATGGGCGGCAACCGGGTGGGTAAACTGCGTTGGACGGTGAATATTTTCACGGTCTGGATGCTTACAGGCCTGTGGCACGGCGCTGCATGGAATTTTGTCCTATGGGGGCTGCTGTTCGGCTTGCTGCTGATGTTGGAGAAAATCCTGCCGTTCCTGCAAAAGCTGCCTGTCGCCCTGCGGCATATTTACGTGCTTCTGGCGGTTTGCATCAGCTTTGTGCTGTTCAATGCTGAGAGTATTGCCCAGGCAGGGCGTGATTTGTCAGCGATGTTCGGCTTTACCGGACTGCCTGCAGTGACAGGGGAGACCCTCTATTATTTACGCAGCTTTGCGGTTCTCTTCATGTTGGGCATCTTGGGTGCGACCCCCATCGTAAAGAAAGCGGCGAATAGACTTTGGCCCACCCGGATAGGCGCAGTGTTAGAGCCTTTGGGGCTCATTGCACTGTTGCTGCTTTGCACAGGCTACTTGGTGGACGGCTCATTCAGCCCGTTCCTGTATTTCCGCTTTTAGGGAGGGCTGATTATGAAAAGAATTGGTATTTTTGCGGTAATCACCCTGTGGGCAGCGCTGACGGCATTTGCTTGGTTTGCCCCAAGCAAGGAAGTTTCCCAATCTGAGCGCAGACCTTTAAAACAGTTCCCGGAAATCTCCGCAGACACCCTGTTGAAGGGCGATTTTATGGAGAAATTTGAGGGCTATGCCTTGGATCAGTTTCCGTTGCGGGATGATTTTCGTACCTTAAAATCCCTGTTTTCCTATAAGATTCTGGGAAAAATCGATAACAATGGCATCTATATTGCCGATGGTTATGCGGCCAAGCTGGAGTACCCCTTAAATCCGGTGTCTGTAAACAATGCGCTGAAGAAGTTCGACTATATTTATACCACCTATCTGCAAAATACGGATTGCAAGATATATTCTGCAGTAATTCCGGATAAGGGCTATTATTTGGCGGCAGATAAGGGATATCCTGTGATGGATTACCCTAAGCTTTTTGCACAGATAGCGGAAGGAATGCCCTGGGCAAAGCAGGTGGACATTACCGACAGCTTGTCTGTTGCAGATTTCTACCGCACCGATACCCATTGGCGGCAGGAAAAGCTTTTGAATGCCGCAAATATCCTTTGTGATGCAATGGGTGTCTCCCGTCCGGAAGGCTATAGCCCCACTTTGGTAAGCCAAGATTTTAAGGGCGTGTACTACGGCCAGGCGGCACTGCCCATGGGAGCGGAAGATATCTATGTAATGGAGAATTCTGATCTTGCCGGTTACCGGGTGTATAACTACGAAACGGGGAAGTATGGCAGCATCTATGATAGGGAGAAGCTCTCCGGGAACGACCCCTATGATGTATACCTGTCAGGAGCGCAATCCCTTTTGCGGATAGAAAATCCCAATGCCGGGACCGACAGGGAGCTGGTGATCTTCCGGGATTCTTTTGGCAGTTCTTTAGCGCCTTTGCTGGTGCAGGATTATAAGACCGTTACCTTGGTGGATATCCGCTATGTAAGTTCTCAGTTATTGGGCAACTTTTTGACCTTCCAAAATCAAGATGTGTTGTTTGCCTACAGTACCCTCATTTTGAACAATAGTGCAACCCTTAAGTAGAAAGCCCCCTAAGGGCGACACTCCGTAACGCAGCATCGGTTTTGAACGGTCCCTTTTCTGCTTAACTGCACAAAAAATTCCCGAAATGCGTCAGCATTCCGGGAATTTTGTTATTTGTTAATCAAAAAAGTTACCACTTCAAAACTGCGCAGCACCTGAAAAGAGTGGAGATTTTCGTCAGTCAAGGCAAAAAGCACAGAAATACTCTGTGTATTTCGAGCATTTTTAACGCAGCGTGACGGAAATAAACACCTTTTTCAGGCGATGTTGCGCTACGGAGTGTCGCCCAAAGGGGGTCTTTTTCTGCTGCCGAAAACCCTCTTGCAAAGTGAGAAAAAATGGTTATAATATATAATAATGTATTATGGGATTTTTGGGAAAGGAGGAAGCCTATGCCTGCGAAAAAAAGTGCCCCTAAAAAGCGGGGTTATAAACATCATTTTAGCACCACGCAGATCATTGCGTTGGTATTTGCCGGGATTATTCTGCTGGGTGCAACACTGCTGACCCTGCCGGTTGCCTCCCGCAGCGGAGAATCCTGCGGATTCTTCCCTGCGCTGTTTACTGCTACCTCTGCCACCTGCGTTACGGGCCTTGTGCTCTTTGACACCTGGACCCAATGGAGCGGCTTTGGGCAGACGGTTATCCTGTTGCTTATTGAAGTTGGCGGCCTGGGATTTATGTCCGCGGCATCTGTGGTTATCTTCCTTCTGCGGCGCAAAGTGGGCCTGAAGCAGAGAATGGTGATGGCACAGGCAATGAGCGTCAATGATATGCAGGGCGTTGTTCGGCTGCAGAAGCTGGTGATCTTCGGTTCGCTGGGGGTCCAGGCTGTGGGTATGGTGCTGCTGCTTGCCCGCTTTTGGCCGGAGTTTGGCTTTGTCCGGGGGCTTAAATGGAGCGTGTTCCACGCGATATCTGCTTTCTGCAATGCAGGTTTTGACATTTTTGGCGTATTAGAGCCGGGCAGCAGCGTGATGCTTTTTAACGATGATCCCGTTGTGTTGCTTGTTTTGATGATGCTGATCACGGTCGGCGGTCTTGGTTTCTTGGTTTGGCAGGAGCTGGCAACCGTCCGTCCTTTCAAGAAGTTCAGTGTCTATACAAAATTGGTGCTGATCGCCACAGGCTGTATTATTCTGATCGGCTCCGGTGTGATCCTGCTGTTAGAGTGGGACAACCCGAAAACCTTTGGCCCGATGCCTGTGTGGCAGAAAATACTCAATGCCTTTTTCCAGGCGGTGACTTTGCGTACTGCTGGTTTTGCTGCAATAGACCAGGCCTTGCTGACGGACGGTGCAAAAGCCACATCCATGGTGATCATGCTCATAGGCGGCTCCTCCGGTTCTACAGCAGGCGGCCTCAAAACTGTGACCTTTGTGGTGCTGGTGCTGTTTATCTGGAGCAAGGCCCGGGGCAGGAGTACGGTGCATGTCTTTAAGCGCACGATCCCCCAGGAAAAAGCAATGGATGCCACCACCATTTTCTTGATTATGACCGGCCTTGCCTTCTTTGGTGGTTTCTTTATTGCCGCGACATCGCCGGTTAGCTTTACCGATGGCCTTTTTGAGGCAGTATCGGCCTTGGCAACGGTAGGCCTTACTGCCGGTGTTACCCCTGTGATGAGCCTGCCCGCCCAGGCGCTTATCATTGCCTTTATGTATTTCGGCCGGGTGGGCATACTGACCATCAGCTTAGGCTTCTTGATGGGAGATAAGGCGGAGGATCGCTTCCGCTATGCAGATACCAATTTGTTGATTGGATAGGCTGAGAGGACTCGAACCGAATCAGCCTCACAGCAATCCTTTTTGCTGCTTTTTCGCTTATCTTCCTTGCCTTGCGTCAGCAAGGCTGCGTCATCTGCGCAAAAAATCAATCAAAAATTATTTGCTGAGAGGTGCCAGGCAGTTTTCAGCCGCTTACATTTTCCAAGACGAAGAAAATCACGAAGACAATACTTTCTGTATTATCAAGGGATTTTCTGATGTATTGGGGAATGCAGGCGCCTGAAAACCTGGTTGGGTTCGAGTCCTCTCAGCCTAAGGAGGATTTCTATGAAAACCTATATTGTTGTCGGCTTGGGCCGTTTTGGCACGGAAGCAGCCAAGCGGCTGTGTGAATTGGGCTGTGAGGTGCTGGCTATTGATCAGAGCAGCGATCTGGTGCAGCACATCAGCGACAGCGTGACCCAGGCTGTTGTGGCTGATGCCCGGGATAAGGGCGTATTGCGTGCTTTGGGCGTGGCCGATTTTGATTGCGCTATCGTTGCCATTGGCGGCAGCCTGGGCGATTCTGTCCTGGCAACGATGAATCTAAAGGAATTGGGTGTTCCTTATGTGGTCTGTAAGGCCCATGACGAGACCCACCGCCAGGTGCTGACCAAGCTGGGCGCAGATATGGTGGTGATCCCCGAGCAGGAGCAGGCAAATCGCCTGGCCCGGAATCTGTCCAGCCCCAATGTGTTGGATTATATTGAACTGTCCGATGATTACGGCATAATCGAGGTGCCCGCCCCGGCAAAGTGGATTGGAAAAAGCCTGAAAGACTTGAATGTCCGTGCCAAACTGGGCGTAAATATCATTGCCATCAAGCAGGGCGAAAGTGTCAATGTATCTCCCGGTGCGGATTATACTATTTTAGAGGGCGACGTGATGGTCGTTTTGGGCGATACAGCTGCGCTGAACGCGGTACAGAAATTATGAGTGAACTGATTACTTCCCGGAAGAATCCCTTGCTCCAGCAGGTGAAAAAGCTCCTGTCCTCCCGGAAAGAGCGGGAGGAAACGGGCCTTTTTGTGTCAGACGGCACGAAGCTGCTGCAGGAGGCGATCCGCTGGTGGCCGGGCTTACATACGGTGATCCTTTCTCAAAATGTGGAAATGGAGATCCCTGCCGGCGTGCGTGAGGTAAGAGTCCCCGAGGATGTGATGGAATCCATCTCTCCTATGCAAGCACCCCAGGGCGCGCTGTTTCTGTGCCGTTTGCCGGAGAAGAAAGCTTTTACGCCCAAGCCGGGTATGCTGCTGCTGGATGGCATCCAGGATCCTGGTAATTTAGGCACGATCCTGCGTACAGCGGATGCGCTTCAAATTCCGGTTGCTCTCTTGGAGGGCTGCGCTGACCCCTACAGCCATAAAGTCGTCCGTTCTTCTATGGGCGCTGTGTTCCGTATGGAGGTGGTGCAGACCACCTGGGCGGCCGCCGAGCAGGCCTGCAAAGTGGCGGGTATTCCTGTGGGCGTTACCGCATTGGATGAAAAAGCCTGTGACCTGCGTGAATCCCCACTGAACACGATGGCAGTCGTGATCGGCAGTGAGGGCCAGGGTGTCCGCAAGGAGATTTTGGAAAGTGCCCAAAACAGCATTATTATTCCTATGAATCCCAATTGTGAATCCTTGAACGCGGCCATTGCCGCAGCCATTGTTATGTGGCAAATGAAGAAATAGAAAGGGTGTAAAGGATGCTCCTCCATTGGATTTGGTTTGCCGAGTTAAAGGATATTTCTCTTTTACATAAGCACCGTCTTTTGGAGCGCTTTGGCGACCCGGAGGAGCTATACCGTATGTCCGAGGAGGCCTTGCTGAATGCCGGTCTTCCGGAAAAGGAAAGAAACGCCCTGCTTGACAAAAATTTGTGGAAAGCCGAGCAGATTACAGAGCGTTGCACCAAACGGGACATTGGCGTTCTGCCTGTGGCGGACAGCGCCTATCCCAAGCGCTTGCGCAATTCTGCCGATGCGCCCATCGTGCTGTATTACCGGGGCGTTCTGCCCGATTGGGATGCAAACCCCTTTATCGGTGTGGTAGGCACGCGGAAGGCGTCAGCCTACGGCTTGCAGGTCGCCCATCAATTGGGAAGTCAAATTGCCTCCTGCGGCGGCTTCGTGGTGTCCGGCGGTGCAGCCGGCGGAGATACTGCCGCTATGCAGGGCGCAATGAGTGCCGGCTATCCTGTTGTAGGCGTGTTAGGCTGTGGCGTGGATGTGGTCTATCCCCACAGTAACCGCAAGCTTTTTGAAAAAATCGTTACCGACGGATGCCTGATCTCTGAATATCCTCCGGGAACAGAACCAAAGCCCTGGCATTTTCCTGCCCGTAACCGGATCATCAGCGGTGTCAGCAATGGTGTGCTGGTGGTGGAAGCACCCAAGTCCAGTGGTGCACTGATCACAGCCCGTCATGCCTTGGAGCAAGGCCGGGATGTGTTTGTTGTGCCCGGAAATATCAATTCTCCCACTTGTGAGGGCAGCAATGCTCTTCTGCAGGAGGGAGCTGCGCCGGTGCTTTCCGGCTGGGATGTGGTGTCCGGCTATGAATTTTTGTACCCCGGAAAGCTCCAAAAGAACCTGAAAGTTTCTCTTTATACCGGTGAGGAAACTTTGGCGCAGGTGGCGCAGACACCGGCACATTTGGAAAATTCTACGAATAAATCGGCAAAATCCGGGAAAATACCCATTGACAACGGAGAAAAATCCCCGTATATTGAATTAGTTAAAAATCGACCTGCTCTTGATGAAGAGGAGCAGGCTGTTTTGGCGTGCCTGACAGAAAGTCCGCAGCAGGCTTCTGAAGTGATGGCTGCCTTAGATATGCCCTCGGGAAAAGTGCTGTCTGTTCTTACAATGCTGACAGTAAAGGGCTATGCAAAGAAGCATCCCGGCGGCAGCTATAGTATGAAATAATTGTGTTCGGAGGAAACTATGGGTTTCAATCTTGTTATTATGGAGTCTCCCACAAAGGCGAAGACCGTGGGGAAATATTTAGGCCCTGACTATGTGGTGAAGGCCTGCCGCGGTCATTTGCGGGATTTGCCCAAGAGCACCCTGGGTGTGGATATTGAGAACAATTTCACCCCCGAGTATGTCCCCCTGGCAGACAGAGGGGATATCATTGCAGAACTGAAGAAGGAAGCCAAGAAGGCAGATACTGTCTACCTTGCAACTGACCCGGACCGGGAGGGCGAGGCCATTGCCTGGCATTTGAAGGAGCTTTTGGAGCTGCCCGACAGCAAGACCAAGCGGGCCGCTTTTAACGAAGTTACGGAAAAAGTGGTAAAAGAAGCCATTGCCAATCCCCGGGATATCGACAGTAGCCTGGTGGATGCCCAGCAGGCTCGGCGTGTGCTGGACCGGATCGTGGGCTATCAGCTGTCTCCTTTGCTGTGGAAAAAGATCCGCAGAGGCCTGTCTGCAGGCCGTGTCCAGTCTGTTGTGACCCGGTTTGTGGTGGACAGGGAGAATGAGATCCGTGCCTTTGTACCCAAGGAAAGCTGGTCTTTGGATGTGAAACTGCGCCTTTTGGATAAAAACGGCAGTTTTACAGCCCGTTACTATGGTGAGACCAAAAAGCGGGAGCTGGCTACCGAAGCCCAGGTGCAGGAGATTATCAAGGATATCACCGATAAGGAATTTACTGTAGCCGGCGTAAAGCGGGCGGACAAGAAGCGTTCTGCCGCACCTCCCTTTACTACGTCCACCTTGCAGCAGGAGGCATCCCGCAAGCTGAACATGACCCCCAAGCGCACCATGGCCATTGCCCAGCAGCTCTATGAAGGCGTGGATGTGGCAGGGGAAGGCACTTTGGGTCTGATCACCTATATGCGTACCGACTCTCTGCGTCTTTCCGACGAAGCTATGGCTGCAGCAGCGGACTTTATCAAGGCTCGTTACGGCAAGAACTATTATTACGGCTCTTTCCACAATTTCTCTGCCAAGGCCGGCGCCCAGGATGCCCATGAGGCCATCCGCCCCACTCACGTGGAGCTGGACCCCGAGAAAATTGAAAAGAGCTTGACCAAGGAACAGTACCGTCTGTATAAGCTGATCTGGAGCCGATTCCTGGCCTCCCAGATGGCAAATGCGGTGTACGATACCGTGTCCATCGATACCCAGTGTGCAGGCCACCTGTTCCGTAGCTCCCACCAGAGTGTGAAGTTCTCCGGCTTCTTAGCTGTTTACGAAGAGAGCCGGGATGAGGAAGCAGAAGCACCCGGCACACCGCTGCCCGATCTGCAGGTAGGGGACAGAGCCGTTGCCACGGAATTAAAGCCCGAGCAGCACTTCTCCCAGCCTCCCGCCCGGTTTAACGAGGCAAGTCTTATTAAGGAAATGGAAGAGCGGGGCGTTGGCCGTCCCTCCACCTACGCAACCATCGTGTCCACCATTCAGGACCGGGAGTATGTGAACAAGGTGGATAAGCGCCTGCAGCCCACCGCCTTGGGCGAAGTAGTCACCGGCCTTATGATGGACCGCTTCACCGATATCATCGATGTGGAATTTACCGCCAATATGGAAACCCGCCTGGACCGGGTGGAATCCGGCGAGCAGGATTGGAAAGCCCTACTTGCAGAGTTCTACCAAGGCTTCAGCAAGGAACTGACCGACGCGGAAACCGCCCTGGAAGGTACACGGCTGAAAGTGCCCGATGAAGTGACCGAGGAGATCTGTGAGGTTTGCGGCAGAAATATGGTGGTGAAGATCGGCCGGTTCGGTAAGTTCTTAGCTTGCCCGGGTTTCCCCGAGTGCACCAATACCAAGCCAATTGTGGAGAAAATGCCCGGCCGCTGCCCCAAGTGCGGCAGCACCATCTTAAAACGCAAATCCAAGCGCGGCTATGCCTATTATGGCTGCGAACGTGGCGCGGAGTGCGGCTTTATGACCTGGGATGTGCCCACTGCAGAGGATTGCCCCAAGTGCGGCCAGACTATGTTCAAGAAGTCCGGCCGGGGCAGAATGAAGCCTTTCTGCATCAATGAAGCCTGCGAAAACTTCCTGCCGGAAGACAAGCGGGGCTACTATAAGAAGAAAGATGCCGGCGAGCAGACAGAGGAAAAGCCTGCCAAGAAGAAAACCGCCGGCAAGCACAAGGAGACCAAATGATGGTAAAAGTCATCGGCGCAGGCCTTGCCGGCACAGAAGCTGCCTGGCAGTTGGCCCAGCGGGGTATTTCGGTGGAGCTTTACGAAATGAAGCCCCATAAGAAATCCCCGGCCCACCATACCGATACCTTTGCGGAGCTGGTTTGCTCCAATTCCCTCCGGGGAGACAAAATTGAAAATGCCGTAGGCCTTCTCAAGGAAGAGCTGCGCCGCCTGGACAGCCTGATCATCAGCTGCGCCGATGCCACCCGTGTGGAGGCTGGCGGCTGCCTGGCGGTGGACAGACAGGGTTTTTCCGATTTGGTAACGGAGAAGATCCGCAGCCACCCCAACATCACCGTCATTGATAAAGAAGTCACCGAAGTGCCGGAAGGCCCGGTGATCATCGCCACAGGCCCACTCACTTCCGATGCTTTGTCCAAAGCCAATGGAGCGTACTTCGGCAGTGACTATCTCC
>JAFTMI010000046.1 GCA_017452505.1 Oscillospiraceae bacterium | reverse complement strand
TGGAGTACTCCTACAATGATGGCGAGCTGTACTACTTCATGGATCCCGAAACCTACGAGCTGGAGCCCATCGAGAAGAGTGTTCTGGACGATTCCTTCAACTTTGTCAAGGAGAACGATGTCTGCACCATCATGAGCTACAAGGGCAACGTTTTGGCGTGGAAGTTCCCAACTTTGCTGACCTGATCGTTACTTCCACCGAGCCCGGCTTTGCCGGCAACACTGCTACCAACACCCTGAAGCCCGCTACCCTGGAGACCGGTGCTGATGTTAAGGTGCCCCTGTTCATCAACGAGGGCGAAAAGATTCAGGTCGATACCCGTACCGGTGAGTACCTGGGCCGTTCCAAGGCTTAATTCTTTCAGTTAGGAGAATTCTTATGACGATTTCTGAAAAGTCCGCCTATTTGAAGGGCTTGATGGATGGCTTGAACCTGGATACCGAGAAGGCCGAGGGCAAGCTGATCTCTGCCATCGTGGACCTGTTGGGCGATGTGACCAAGAAGGTTACCGATATCGAAGATACCACCATTGCTATTTCCGACGAGCTGGATGAGATCGAGGAAGACCTGGACGCTATCGAGGACTACATTCTCGACGAAGAGGATGACGAGGACTACGATGACGAGTGGGACGAGGACGATTTCGATGACTACGAAGATGAGGATGACTTCGAGGACGAAGGCTTCGACTTCGGCGACGAAGAGACCACCATTTACGAAGTCAAGTGCGCTTGCGGCAATGTGATCGCTTTCGATGAGGATACCCTGGAAGAGGGCAGCATCATCTGCGACGAGTGCGGCGAAGTCCTGGAATTCAGCTTCGACGACGAGGATGAAGACGAGGAATAATCCAAATACCAAACACGGCGAGCCATTCGGCCCGCCGTGTTTTTTGTAAATAGGCCCCCTTGCCTAAAAGGGGCTGGCAAATGCGTAGCATTTGACTGGGGGATATTATTGCATAAACAGCCGCACCGTTACCGATGCCATAAAGAACCCCACGAAATCTGCAAACAGGGCGGCCGGCAGGGTGTAGCGGGTCTTTTTGATCCTGGCAGCACCAAAATACACACTGATGGTGTAAAAGGTGGTTTCTGTAGACCCCAGCATCACCGCGGCTGTTCTGCCTACAAGGGAATCTACACCGTATTGTGTCATCAAATCCGCGCCTACAGCCAAGGCTGCACTGCCGCTGATTGGACGAATCAACACCAACATGGCTGTTTCCGGGGGAATCCCCACAAACCGAAAAACAGGGGAGAGAAACTTGCTGATAGCCTCCATCGCTCCGGATGTTCGGAGCATTGTTACCGCTGTCAGCAATAGAATCAAAGTTGGCACCAAAGAAACAAGTAATTTAAGCCCATCTGCCGCTCCGTCCAAGAGCAGATCATAGCTGTTTTCCTGTTTGCGCAGTGCCAAAAGAGAAGCAGTTAAAAGCAAAATGGGAACAATGTAGTCGGTCATTTCTTCCACACCTTTCCCAATAGCCACGCAGCGGCTACACCCAACCCGGCAGAGCATAGGCTGGTCACCCAAACTGCCGGGAGGATATCAAATGGAGAAGAACAGCCTAAGGATGCCCGCACGGCAGCCACATTGGCGGGAATCAGCTGAATGGAAGCGGTGTTCAGTACAATGAGCCGGCACAGTTCATTGCTGGCAATGCCTTTTTGCCCTTTGGCCAAATGCTGCGCCGCTTGAATTCCCATGGGCGTTGCGGCATTGCCGAGCCCTAAGAAATTGGCGCACACATTGGCACTCAGACAGTTTTCTAAATGTGCATCTTTCCTTGCAGAAGGGAAGAGCTTGCCTAACAGTGGCCTGAGCAATTTGGAAAGCATCCCTGTCAGACCGGCGTGCTCCATAAGCTTGCCTACCCCTGTCCACAGGCAAATAGACCCGGCTAAGGACACAGCCAGCAGAAAGCCCTCCTGGGCTCCTTTGGGAATGGCAGCAGAAAGAGCGCTGCCGTTGCCTAAAATGGCGGCAGCAAGGAAAGAAATAGCCACCATTCCGGTCCAAATCCAACTCATAACCATAAAAATCCCTCCCGGATCAGCTGTAAGCTCCGCAGGCGGTTGTCATTGCGAACCAGTGCGCACACTGGTGTGGCAATCTCCTCGCTGGTTAATGAAAGCCTATGCTTTGTCCGGGAGGGATATTTCAGATATTCAGCGCGGCGTCATATACCACGTTTTTCGGCAAATTCAGTTCCTGGGCGGTCTGCTTGATGGCATCCTTGCGACTAAAACCGCTTTCCATCAACTGAGCAACTCGTTTCGCAGCATCTTCGGGTGTGGCTGCTTCTTCAACCACAGGCTCAGCACCGGCCACGATCAGCACAAATTCTCCTTTGGGCGGCTGCTGCGTATACAAATCAATAGCTCCCTGCAGGGTGGTGCGAATGACCTCTTCGTGAAGCTTTGTCAGCTCCCGGCAAAGGCTGATGGGGCGATCCCCGCCAAAGGCTTCTGCCATGGATTCCAAAGTCGCCAAAAGCTTGTGGGGGGCTTCGTAGAAGATCATCGTCCGCTGCTCGGTTTTTAAGGCTTCCAAATGCTCCCGGCGGCTCTTTTTTGCCGTGGACAGAAAACCCTCAAAGCAAAATCTGCCGGTGGATTGTCCTGAAATGCTCAGCGCCGTGATGGCAGCGCAAGGGCCGGGAATGGCGCAGACGGTGATGCCTGCCTGGGCGCATTCTTTTACCAAGTCTTCACCGGGATCGGAAATGGCGGGACTGCCTGCATCGGAAACCAGTGCGCAGGTCTCACCGGCCAAGATCCGTTCCACGATCACACTGCCCTTAAAAGCTTTGTTGTGCTCATAGTAGCTGACAAGGCTTTTTTTGATGCCGAGATGGTTTAATAGCTTCAAGGTAACCCGGGTATCCTCTGCGGCAATAAAATCCGCATTTTCCAGGGTCTCCTTGCAGCGAATGGAGATATCGGAAAGATTTCCGATGGGGGTGGGGACTAAATATAACATTCCGGGCATAGTATAGCCTCCTAAATGTGATATAGCTTTCGATAATATGCAGAAGGTGTGCCGTTTGCTTCTTGCAGATATTCTTCTTCTATGCTAAGACCGGGCTTACCGCCCTTGCGGCATTGTAAAAGCACAAGGGATATGGGATCAGCGGGCTTGTGACGCAGGAGCAGCAACCGCTTGGGCTGCAATTTGTGATTGACAGCGCAGGCGCAAAGCTCAGCAAGCCGTTCCGGTTTGTGCACAAGGAAAAAGTCACCGCCATATTGCAATGCCCAGGCAGCGGCCTCAAAAAGATCATCGGAATCACATTGCAGTTGATGACGGGCTTTGGAGTTTGCGCTTTCCTGCCCGGCGGGGAAATAGGGGGGATTGGATACACAGACCTGAAAACTGCCGGGCGCAAGAAAAGAGTGGAGAGTTCGCAGATCGGCGCATATACTGCTAAGACGGGATTGGGCGCCGTTGACCCGGGCATTTTCCAAAGCGGTAAGATGCGCTTTTTCGTCGATCTCCACACCGGTAACCTGACAGGCAGAATCATATGCACACAAAAGTAAACCCAGTGTTCCGCAACCGGAGCCTAAGTCCAATACCCTGGCCTGCCGGGGAAGCCTCACAAAACCGCTCAAAGCAATAGAGTCGGTACTTAAGGGAAAAGCCCCTTCGCAAAGGGACAATGTGAATCCGTTATGTAAGTATTCCATAATATCACCTAAAGGTAAAAAATCAGCCTGCGCAGAATGCGCAGGCTGACAGCAAGATCGGAGAATTAGCCTTCTACGATAGCTTCAGTGGGGCAGTTATCAGCGCAGCTGCCGCAATCGACACAAACATCAGCATTGATGACGTAAGTCTCGTCGCCTTCAGAAATAGCCTCTACGGGGCAGTTGTCAGCACAGGCGCCGCACTTAACGCAAGCATCGGTAATCTTGTAAGCCATGATTTTCCCTCCAATAATATGTATTGTTGTGTGCTCCTACAAGAGGAGCGTATTTATATTCTAACACGGATTTTCCAAAATGCAATGGTTTTTTTGAAAAACTGCCGTATATTTTTCTTAGGCCCCGGGGAGAATCTCCTCCGAGGCAGGTGGTACTTATGCGTTACAGTGGGCAAACCCAGCAGCTTTTGCTGAATGCTGCCCATATCGCCCGGGATTTTGGACACGGCTATGTGGGCTCAGCACATCTATTGCTGGCGATGTCCCGGCAAACAGATATGACCGGAAATCTGCTGCGGCAAATGGGCGTTGACCCCCAATTAACAGAACAGATTGCGGCGGTTTTGTACGGAGTGGGTACACCGGGACTTCCGCTGCCCCAGGGCTTTTCCATGCAGATGCGGCGGATATTGCAGGAAGCGGGCCGGGAGGCGGGTATTCAGCACAGTACTCGTGTAGAGCCGGTGCATATCTTATTGTCAATGCTCCGGCAGGAAAAATCAGCGGCAAGGGAGCTGCTTATTTTGGGCAGCGTGGATACAGAGGCGCTGTTTCATCAGACTGTGGATACCCTGGGCAGACAAAGGGAAACTATGCAGAAGGAGGCTGTTACAACGAAGCTCTTAGAACAGTTCAGTGAGGATCTGGTACTCAAAGCATCCACTATGGAGCCGGTGATCGGACGGGAAAAAGAGATCGATACGGTCATCGGCATTTTAAGCAGAAAGAATAAGAATAACCCCGCCCTGGTGGGAGAGCCAGGCGTGGGCAAGACTGCCATAGCCGAAGGCTTGGCTCAGCGAATGGCGGCGGGCACTGTGCCGCCCCAGCTGAAGAATAAAAAGCTGTACAGCCTAAATATGGCCAATTTGGTGGCGGGCACCAAGTACCGGGGTGAGTTCGAGGAGCGGCTGCGGGATGTGCTTGCTGAGATTCGCCGGGCCGGGGATGTGATCCTCTTTGTAGACGAAATGCATACCATCGTAGGCGCAGGCGCTGCCGAGGGAGCAATTGACGCCGCCAATATCTTCAAGCCGGCATTGGGCAGGGGAGAGCTGCAAATGTTGGGGGCGACCACCTTGGAGGAATACCGGAAATTCATTGAAAAAGACCCGGCTTTGGACAGACGGTTTCGCCCAGTAATGGTGGAGGAACCGGATAAGGAGGCTACCCTTGCCATTCTCCACGGCTTGAAGCCGGGATTGGAGCGGCACCACCATATCCGTATTTCTGAGGAGGCTGTCCAGGAGGCGGTGCGGCTGTCAGTGCGGTATTTGCCGGATCTTTACCTGCCGGATAAGGCCATTGACCTTTTGGACGAGGGCGCTTCTCATGCCCGGATGGAAGAGCTCTATGCAGCGGGCAATAATCAGCGACAGCTTCTGGAAGAGGAATTGCAGGAGGCTATCCGGGAGAGCCGCTACGAAAAGGCAGCCCAGCTGCGGGATAAAATGCAGCGGCTGACCGGCCGGGGCGGTGAGGGCAGACGGAGCAAGACCGTTAATGCCGGGGATATTGCCTGGGCGGTTTCTGCCCGGACAGGGATTCCTGTGGGCAGGCTCACAGCCAGTCGCCGGGAGACCCTGCTGAAGCTGGAAAATGTTTTGGAAAAGGAAATTATCGGCCAGGATAAGGCGGTGTCCCAGGTGGCGGAGTGCCTCCGCAGAGGCTTCAGCGGTATACGGGAGGAGAACCGCCCGGTGGCAACGATGCTCTTTTCCGGCCCTACCGGCGTGGGAAAAACCGAGCTGTGCCGGGTACTGGCGCAAGAGCTTTATGGCAGCCGGGATGCTATGATCCGGTTGGATATGACGGAGTTTATGGAAAAGCACACCGTTGCCAGGCTCATCGGCGCGCCGCCCGGCTATGTGGGCTATGAAGAGGGAGGTAAGCTCACCGAGGCTGTCCGCCGCAGACCTTATTGCCTGGTGCTTTTGGACGAGGTGGAAAAGGCCCATCCGGATGTGACAGGCATCTTACTGCAAATTATGGAAGAGGGTGTTCTGACGGATTCTACAGGCCGCAGAGTCAGCTTTCGCAACGCCATTGTGGTGATGACCTCCAATTTGGGTGGGGAACACCGCAGTGATGGCTTGGGCTTTCAGCCCGAGGGCAGGGAGGGGCAGACCAAGGAGGCCTTGCGTCGACATTTTTCTCCGGAGTTTTTGGGACGGTTGGATGCGATAGTGCCGTTCGATGCTTTGCAACAGGAAACGATGATAAAAATTGCCGAAAAGTACCTGCGCCAGCTGCAGGAGCGAGTGACCGGAATGGGCATGCAGCTGACATTGCCCCAGGAGTTGGCAGCAGAACTGATATCAAAAAGCAAAAAAGAGGGCGGTGCCCGGCAAATTCGCCGGCAGGTCCAGGAACAGGTGGAAGGGCCGCTGGCGGCCTATCTTTTGGGCTGCGCCAAGAAACCAGCAAAAATAAAAGGAAAGTTGGAAGCGGGAAAGCTGATTTTCCAGGATTGAGAAGAACGCTTGTTCTAATTTTAGAACAAGCGTTCTAAAATTAGAATTTTATGGTAATTTCGGCAAAATTTTTTGAAAAAAATGAAAGAAAAGTGTTGATTTTTGAAAAAACATCGTTTATACTATCCTTAAATGGAGCAAAATGGTAGTAAAGTGGAGCAAAATGGAGGAGGTGAGCGCAAAATGATAGGTAAATACCCGGCAAAGCTGGATGAGAAGAATCGTCTGTTCGTTCCTGCTAAGCTGCGTGCGGAGCTGGGCCAGGATTTCTATGTGACCCTGGGCGTCAATTGCGGTCACCGTTGTCTGACTGTGTATACTGCCCCCGATTGGGACACCCTCAGCCAAAACTACAATACCCTGCCTATTTCTCAGCGCTCTGCAGCCACCAGTCTGATCTTTATGAACGCCACCGAGTGCAACCCCGATAAGCAGTTCCGCTTCGGCTTGACGCAGTTTTTGCTGGACTATGCAGGTATCAGCAAGGATGTGATGATCGTGGGTCGTGCCGGACAGGCAGAGATCTGGGATGCAGAAGAGTTCCGCAGCTTTGAGGCGGAGAACCTTACCCCCGAAAAGCTCCTGGCATCTTTGGAGGCCATTGGTCTATGAAAGACTTTCACCATATTTCGGTGCTGCTGGAAGAGTGCCTGGAGGGGCTTAACATCAAGCCCGAGGGTATCTATGTTGACGGCACTTTAGGCGGTGCCGGCCACTCCAGCCATATCGTGCAGAGGTTGACAACCGGCAGGCTCATTGGCATTGACCGGGACCCGGTTGCTTTGGAGGCTTCCGGCAAACGGCTGGAGCCCTATAAAGACCGTGTTACCCTGGTACACTCCAATTTCTGCGAAATGAAGCAGGTGATGGAGGATTTGGGAATCACCGGTGTGGATGGCATATTGCTTGATTTAGGCGTGTCTTCTCCCCAGCTTGATGACGGGGAGCGGGGCTTTTCCTATATGACAGATGCCCCTTTGGATATGCGTATGAACAGCCAGGACAAGCTCAGCGCTTATGAAGTGGTAAACACCTGGTCACAGGAAGAATTAAAACGTATTCTCTTCGAATACGGCGAAGAGCGGTATGC
>JAFTMI010000045.1 GCA_017452505.1 Oscillospiraceae bacterium | reverse complement strand
GAGAATGCCGCCAAGGCTGCCACCGTTGTGGAGCAGAAGGAGCTGAGCTTCGAGGAGCTGCTGGAGACCAGAGTTCCCAAGATCGAAGTTGTGGACATGGGTGTGCACTACAAGGGTCACAACCCCGAGTCTCCCACCTTCGTCACCATCGGCGAGCGTATCCACTGCATCGCTCCCACCATCCGCAAGGCTATGGACGAGCGGGATCCCGAGCCCATCCTCCGTCGTGCTGCTGAGCAGATTGCTGCCGGCGCTACTTATCTGGACGTCAACATCGGACCTGCCGAGAAGGATGGCCCCGAGCGTATGATGCACTGTGACAACATGCTGGAGCGTGGCTTGAGCCTGGGTATGTCCTCCGACGACCTGTGGTTCGACCCCCTGTTCCTGGTTGTTAAGGGTATGCAGGACAAGCAGATGGAGGTTCTGGAGGCTATCAAGATGTTCTCCGACAAGGGTCTGAAGTCCACCGGCGGTCTGTCCAACAACTCCAACGGCGCACCCAAGGAAGTTCGTCCCATCATGGACTCCACTCTGGTTGCAATGTGCATGATGCAGGGTCTGACCTCCGCTATTGTCAACCCCAACGACCGCAGACTGATGGAGACCATCAAGTCCTGCGACATCTTCAAGAACCACGTTCTGTACTCCGACAGCTACCTGGATCTGTAAGCAGCGAGCCGCTGCTGGCATTGCGTGCACAGTGCGGTGCAGGTCGTAATTTCCCTGACCCGCTCGGTGTCGTAACTACCGAAGAATTCCTGTATTTAAAGGCAGAGAGGATTTTCCTCTCTGCCTTTTTCTTTATTAGCATATAGACAACGCTGCTTTTTTGTGCTATAATTACAAGACAAAGAGGTGTACAATATGGAAAATAAGACAAAATTAACAGGAGCCGGTTTCGGCATCCTTGGCGATAGCTATTCTACATTTGCAGGTCACATTCCTGAGGGAAATGCCTGCTATTATCCCCGGCCGGAGGCTGTGGATGATGTGCTTGCCGTGGAGCAGACTTGGTGGCATATACTAATGACCCGCAACAATATGCATTTGCTTGCCAATGACAGCTTTTCCGGCGCTACCGTTTGTACCGATGTCCGCCCCGGCCAAGTGGTTGCCAATGCTTATCCTGCCCGGGCAGAACGCACTTTCTCCGGAGATATTCAGCCGGATTACATATTTATGTTTGGCGGCACCAACGATAATTGGCTGGATAAAACCATCGGACAGGTCCAGTACGGCGACTGGTCGGAAGAAGATTTGAAACGGACATTGTCGGCACTTTGTTATGTGCTGGATTACTTGGGTAAGCACAATCCCCAGGCGACCATTGTTGTCCCCATCAACACCGGCTTCAAACCGGAGCTGCACGAGGGAATGCTGGCGGCAGCGGCGCATTACGGCGCAGTGGCAGTATGCTTGGAAAATATCGATAAGAAAAACGGCCATCCCAGTGCATTGGGAATGCAGCAGATCGCTGACCAAATCCAGGCGGCGCTGGCATAAACTTGTATATCTGACCTACAAGGGTCTATAAATATTAGGAGGAATTTGTATGAGCGTATTAACCGATTTGATTTACGGCGGCAGCAATGCTGTGGCAGGCCTCACCGAGGGCGCAGTGAATGATGCCATTGCCAAGTATGGCGCAGATCATCCCATTGCCTTCCCTGATACCGCTTATTATTTCCCCACCATTTATGCGGCTACCGGCGTAAAGGTGAAGACTTTGGGCGACCTGCCTGCCTGCGTAGGCGTGCTGAAAAGTCTGATCACCAACCAGGAGGACCTGGGTCAGGCGCTGAATGCCGGTCTTGCCACCGCTGTTGGCGCTGAAATTATTGAAGGCCTTAAGTATGCCGAGGGTGGCAATCCCTATGAAAATGATTCCGGTATCGGCTTTGTGCCCGACCCCATTATCCGTTCCCTGGGCGTGCCCCTGGTTACCGGTGATATCCCCGGTGTGGCTGTGGTGCTGGGTAAGGCTGAAAATGCGGAAGATGTTGCCAAGGTGGTCAAGGACTACCAGTCCAAGGGCATTATGACCTTTATGGTCGGCGATGTGATCGAGCAGTGCGCAGAGGCCGGCGTGAAGATGGGTCTTGAGTTCCGCGTGATTCCTTTGGGCCACGATGTGACTTCCGTTATCCACGTTGTTACCGTCGCTGTCCGCGCAGCACTGATCTTCGGTAATGTACAGCCCGGCGACCTGGCAGGCTTGCTTGACTACACCAAGAACCGTGTTCCCGCGTTCGTAAACACCTTCGGTGCCATCGATGCCGTTGTGGTATCCGCCGGCGCAGGTGCTATCGCATTGGGCTTCCCCGTGGTGGTTGACATTGACCTGGGTGAGAACCAGGTGCCCGGCGCATTGGAGTCTGTCTGCGACCACAATGAAACTGTGAAGAAGTCCCTGGAGCTGCGCAACATCAAGATCAAGGTGACCGAGCTGCCCATTCCCGTGGCCTTTGCCGCAGCCTTTGAGGGTGAGATTATCCGTAAGGCCGATATGCACAACGAAATGTGGTCTTCCAAGAACCCCACCGCTGAGTTGGTTTTGATGCGGGAGCTGGGTGAGGTAGAGGATCATAAGATCACCATTATCGGCCCGGACCTGGATGCAGAAAAGGACCTGGCTTTGGCTACATATGTAGAAGTTGCCGGCAAGAAGATGCAGGTGGACTTCGAGGCGGTTATCGAGCGGAAATTCCACGCATGGTTTAACTATATGGAAGGCGTGATGCACACCGGTCAGCGTAACCAGGTTCGTGTCCGTGTCAGCAATGCCGCTTTTGAAGCAGGCCTGCGGCTGAAGGACTTTGCAGAGGTTTTGTATGTAATGATCATGGACGAGTTTGACGCTGTGGTTGACAAGTGCCAGATCACTCTGATCACCGATGCTGTTGAAGCCGGTAAGTTCCGTGATGAGATCGCAATGCCTCGCTATGCCCAGCGTGATGACCGCCTGGCATCTATGACCGACGAGGCTGTGGATCGCTACTATACCTGCATCCTGTGCCAGTCCTTCGCTCCCGCTCACTGCTGCGTGGTTACCCCCGAGCGCTTGGGCCTGTGCGGCGCTGTGTCCTGGCTGGATGCCAAGGCTACCAATGAGTTGGATCCCAACGGTCCTTGCCAGCCCATTCTGAAGAAGGGCCTTATCGACGAGCGCACCGGCCGTTATGAGGAAGTCAACCGTATGATCAACGAAGCCACCCACGGCGCTGTTGAGAATGTTACCCTGTATTCCATCCTGGAAGATCCCATGACCTCCTGCGGCTGCTTCGAGTGTATCTGCGGTATTGAGGCTGTGTCCTCCGGTGTGATCGTGGTCAACCGGGAATTCAAGGGTATGACCCCTGCCGGTATGACCTTCGGCGAGCTGGCATCCTGCACCGGTGGCGGTGTCCAGACTCCCGGCTTTATGGGCCACGGCCGTCACTTCATCGCTTCCAAGAAGTTCTTGGCAGCCGAGGGTGGTATTGCCCGTATCGTGTGGATGCCCAAGGAGCTGAAGGACGATGTGGCTGAGCGTCTTAACAAGACCGCTAAGGAGCTGTACGGCATTGAGAACTTCACCGATATGATCGCAGACGAAACCGTTACCTGCGATGCAGAAGAGCTGATGTCCTGGCTCACCGAGAAGGGCCACCCGGTTCTGAACCTGGAGTCTCTGATGTAATTGTTACCCCAAAGGCCGTGGCGAAAGCCACGGCCTTTCATTTGTCATTGCGAACCAGTCAGCAGACTGGTGTGGCAATCTCCAGTGTAAATCCTACCGGAAACTGTGGACAATTATCTTTATCTATGCTATAATCACGAAAGAAAATGGGAAAAAGCGAGGTTTTTGCAATGCCGAAAGTAATATTCCAAATTGAAGGCGCAGAAGCGGTGGAAATTGCCTGCAACCCCGGCGATAATCTGCTGGAGCTGGCAAGACGGGCCAATGTGGCTATCGATGCCCCTTGCAGCGGTAACGGCTCCTGCGGCAAATGCCGTGTGAAGCTGATTGCAGGCGAGGTGGAGACCATCCAATCCCGCCATATTACTGACGAGGAATTTGAAGCCGGCTGGCGGCTTTCCTGCAACTGTAAGGTTGTGGGCGACTGCACTGTGTTCGTGCCGGACATTGCCTCTGCTTACCAAAGCCGTATGAAGACCGCTGATCTGTCGAGCCCCAAGGAGATCGCCATTTTTGAGGATTGCCAGGCTCAGCTGAAGGAAAGCGGCATTGCCTTCCAGAATAACTACCGGGCTGTTGTCCTGCAGATGGCAGAGCCCACTCTGGACGATACTATGCCCGATAATGAGCGGCTCACCTGGGCGATCCAGGATGCCTTGGGTGTGGAGCAGGTGAAGATTCCCTTTACTGTGATGAGCAAGCTGGCATCTACCTTGCGGAAATATAACTTCCGTGTTTGTGTCAAGGGCGAGCTGCAGAGTGATACCTTCTTCTGCATGGAGATCTGCGACCCTGAGGATACTGCCATCGTGGGCTGCGCCATCGATATTGGTACGACCACAGTGACCATGGTACTCACCGACCTTACAACCGGCAAGCTGTTAGCTAAGGGTTCTTCCGGTAACGGACAGATCCGCTACGGTGCCGATGTGATCAACCGTATTATCGAGCAGAGCAAAGAGGGCGGCCGGAAAAAACTCCAGGATGCCATCATCAAGGAGACCCTTACCCCCATCATTGCCAACCTTTGCAGAACCGCCAAGATCTCCGCCCGGAGCATCCTGTGCCTGTGCATTGCCTCCAATACCACGATGAACCACCTTTTGTTGGGTGTGGATGCTGATCCTGTGCGTATGGAGCCGTATATCCCCAGCTTCTTTGCCTGGGAGGGCCTCACCGCCGGGGATCTGAAGCTGCCTGCCAACCCCTTGGCGCAGGTGCGGCTTGCGCCTAATATCGGCTCCTATGTGGGTGGCGATATTACCGCCGGTACTTTGGCAACCGGCCTGTGGGATTCCGATGAAATGAGTCTGTTTATCGACTTGGGTACCAATGGCGAGATCGTATTTGGCAACCGGGACTTTATGATGACCTGCGCCTGCTCCGCCGGTCCTGCCTTTGAGGGCGGTGATATTTCCTGCGGTATGCGGGCTACCGACGGCGCTATCGAGGCTTGTACGATTGACAAAGATACCATGGAACCCACCCTCACCATTGTGGGCGAAGCCGGACAAAGGCCTGTAGGTATCTGCGGCAGCGGTATCATCGATATTATTTCTGAGCTGTTCCGCTGCGGCATTATCAACGCAAGAGGCCTGTTTGCCCGGGATGGCAAGCGGGTAGGCCGGGATGCCCACGGTATGGGCCGTTACATTTTGGCAACGGCTGAGGAAAGCGAAACCGGCCGGGAAGTGTCCATCAACGAGGTGGATATTGACAACTTCATCCGGGCCAAGGGCGCAATTTTCTCTGCCATCGACACCATGCTCAGCGCGGTGGATATGACACCGGAGTGCATTGACCGGGTGTATGTAGCCGGCGGTATCGGTTCCGGCATCAATATGAAAAACTCCGTGAATATCGGTATGCTGCCGGATGTGGAGCTGGAGAAGTACCGCTATATCGGCAACTCTTCTCTCACCGGTGCGTACGCTATGGTGATGAGCGACCAGGCCAATACCAAGTGTAATGAGCTGATGACCAATATGACCTACCTGGAGCTGTCCACCCACCCGGGCTATATGGATGCCTTTGTGGCGGCCTGCTTCCTGCCCCATACGGACGCAAGTCTGTTCCCCAATTCTGTTCAGGAGATGTAATATGCAAGTCGAAAACCATAAAGAAGAAGTCCCCTTTGCCCACTATGAGGAAAAGTTCCGGGAACTGTCTCCCGCGGATGTGACGGAAAGGCTGTCTGCTGCAAAATGGGATGGCAAGGCATTTACTGTGAAGCTGCTGGGCCGGGAATTTGTGATTGCCCACCCGGCGTATGCTATCACTGCGACAGATGGTGGCCCGTTGCCCCCTCTGCCCACCCAAACATTCCTGCTCCGCTACTTGCTGGAAGGTAAGGATACCCCTTGGAATGGGGCGTGGAAAACCTTCCGGGAAATGCCCTGGGGCGAGCTGTACATCAAGCCCTATACCGGACGGGTGTTGACCCGGGCGGCCTTTACTTTTGGCACCCGGCTGGATGCTTTCCGGGCTGCGGCTGAAAAAATGGGCGCAAAACCGGTAAACCATGGCGATGCGGGCTACCAATTTGAACTGGTGCTCGGCTACCAAATGCAGATTTTGGCCTGGGCCGGTGACGAGGAATTCCCACCCAATGCGCAGGTTTTGTATTCTGATAATTTTGCCGGGGGCTTTGCCCCGGAGGACCGTGTGGTTGCCGGCGATATTCTCATTTCCACCGTAAAATCAAATATGTAAAAAATGACCCTCATATTTGAGGGTCATTTTTCAAAATCAATACATTTTCGCTCTTTCCAGTAGGTGAGGGCGGAGGCAACGCACTCCTCCGGCAAGTCGAAATACTCGGATAATTGCCACAGCTCTGTATAGCCTGTGGCAAAAGCTTCTTGAAACATTTCCGCAGTCAGATAATTTTCTGCGACCCACCGGGCAGCCCGGTATTCACTGCGCTCCACCAATTCAAAGGGGCTGTCTACTTTGTGAAGCGCTCCGGTGGCGGCATGGCCCAATTCGTGGCAGCACACCCCGCGTAAGGCCCTGGTGGAGCGGATTTTTGTAAAGTCCAAAAATACCGCATAATAGCCGTGATCCCGGACAGTAGCACCCGGTTGGGGGCAGCCGGCATAGGGAATCACATCCACCTGATGTTTTTTGCAATACTCATAAAAATTCGAAATCTCAAACACAGCTAAATCCTCTGTTTTGCTGCCCGCCTTTCCCGCATCAGCCGGACCATATCCCGGACAGTCTCTTTTTCTTCTTCGTTCAGTTCTTTAAAATCGCCGTAAAAGGCCACATCCACCTGGTCCAGAACGTCAGATTCCACCTGACCCAGCAGGTAGCCTACGGACACACCGAAAAAGCCCGCAATTTTTTGCGCAGTTTCGGCATTAACGGTCTTCTTCCGACCTTTTTTCAGATCGGTCATCAAACCACGGCTGAGACCCAGCTCGTCACAAAGGCGACCGGGGCGGATGCCTTTTTTCTCACAAAGGGACTCGATGCGCGCAAATAAATTCTCCATATTAACCTCCGGCAAGGGGGGAGAGGCAACCCACCTTGCGATTTCAGAATAAGTACATATCCGGGTACAAATAATAGGATACACTTATATATTAGTACTCTATCGAGTACTTGTCAATGGAAAATGTCGAAAAACCTCGAAAAATATTTTCTCCGCGCCGATCCTTGGGTTTGCTGTCAGTATATGGAAAATACAGTACGATAAAACGGACGGTATGCGCAGAAATTGCCGACAAAAAATACCCTTGCAAGGATTGCTGCTTCGTGGTAGAATAAGCACATAAAGATCTGTTGCCCGGAGGTGGCTTATGAAAAAGGATTTTTTTCAAAATATAAAAGCAGAATACCGGCAGTTTTTGGAAACGAAATCAGGACAGAAACTGAAAGATGTGGGTACTGTCCTTCGCCTTACGTTTAAGTGGGCCTATAAGCTGCGTAGCCTTGTGTTGAGCATTCCCGTAGCTGTGATAGCATTGGCTTTGGCTGTGCGGAATCTTGCCCAGCTGCCAGCCCAGGTAAGCTTTCGCTTGCTTCAGTATCAGTTCGTGATCAGTAAGGGCATTGCGGTTTCTTTGCCGGTGGCTATCACCGCTGTGTGCCTTTGTATGATGCTGATGTCCAAGAAAATGCTGTACCCCTGGCTGATCAGTGTGTTTTCTCTGGTGCTGCCGGTGGCACTTTGGTTTACCTATCTTTTCCCCGGTTAAGGAGGTGTAAATTGTGAATCCTGTATTTGCCCAGGCCGTGGGCATCGCCGCTATGGTTATCTGCCTACTGGCCTTTCAGTTAAAAACCGCCAAAGGCATTGTCCTGATGCAGGCTGCGGGTGCGCTGTTGTTTGTGGTGAACTTTGGTATGTTGGGCCAATATGCCGGCGCGCTGCTGAATGCAGTGGGCTGCGTTCGTGCGGTCCTGCTGATGAAAAAAGAAAAATGGCACACCGACAATAATTTGTGGTTGGCCATTTTAGGCGCGGCGTACATAGCCTGCTATGCACTTACCTTTGCAGTGTTTGGTGAGGAATTTACCCTTCGCAATGCTATTGTGCAGTGTCTGCCGGTTTTGGGTATGTTCTGCAGCCATTTGGCATTCCGGTCTGAGGAGGCTGCCCAGGTCCGTAAAATTTTTCTGGCATCCTCTGTTTGCTGGATCATTTACAATGCAATTGGGTTTTCCATTGGTGGAATTCTCTGCGAGGCCTTTAATATCGTGTCCATTTTTGTTGCGATGGCACGGCTTGACAGAAAGAAATAAGAAAAACGGGTTGCTTAGCAACCCGTTTTATTTGTTAATGTAATCAAAAAGCTCGTCCATAGTATGGGCAATGGCGATCGCGCCGGCATTTTCCATAGCCTCGACCTTGCCGTAGCCCCAGGAAACACCGATGGTGGCGATGCCGTGGGCGGCAGCGCCCAGCACATCGAACTCCGTGTCGCCCACCATCAAAGCATTTTCTGCGCCGCCGATTTTGGTGAGCAGGTGCGCCAGCACATCCGCCTTGTGCACCCGGGAGTGGTCAAAGCTGGCACCGCAGATTTCTTCAAAGAACTCCGCCAACTCAAATTTGTGGAGAATGTCGATTGCGGTTTCTTCCGGCTTGGAGGTGGCCACAAACAGCCGGTGGCCCTGGGCTTTTAGCCGTTTCAGCAGATCGTGAATGCCGGGGTAGGGGTGGTTTTCGTATTTGCCAACCACCAAATAGCGACTGCGGAATACATCAATGGCCTCCTGGGCCTTTTCCGCCGGCACACCAAATTCCATAAAGGTCTTGTCCAAAGGCGGGCCAACGAACACACCCATTTCCTCCCGGGAGGGAACTCTCAAGCCGAAATGCTCCAGTGCCAAAGTGGCGCAGTTGATGATGCCCTCACCGGAATCCGTGAGGGTGCCGTCTAAATCAAAGAAAATTGCCTTTTGCATCATATCCCACCTCCTGTTTTTTGTTAGTATAGCAAAAAGCGAGATAAATTACAATATTTAGGGAGTGGCTATATACGACATATCTTTAGCAAGTTTGTGTGTTCTCACAAATGATATATCGCTGCTGCGATATGATATACGGCTTTGCCGTATGATATATTTGCGTTGCAAATATGATATAATATCCGTTCCTTCATACGCGAAGCGTATATCACCTGCGGAGCAGATATCATAGCACCGGCTACATCATCCGTGACCGCAGGGAACGGATATCATTGAAAAACCTCTTTTGCCATTGACAAAAGAGGTTTTTCTTGGCGGAGAGTGTGAGATTCGAACTCACGGTGGGTCGCCCCATCACTAGTTTTCAAGACTAGCTCCTTAAACCACTCGGACAACTCTCCCTGTCTTGCCAATGATACCATTTCACCGGTAAAAAGTCAAGGGAAGGAAGTCATCCTCTGGCGGTAATTTTATAAAGAACAAAGCCTATAGACATACCAAAAAGATTCAGAATTAGATCGTCCACATCAAAGCAGCCCAGGAAAGTGAACAACTGGACGATTTCCACAAGAAGGATTACTCCGGCGCAAAAAATCAGAAACACAAAAAATTTTCTAAGAAAAGGCCACACTTTGGGGAATAGGCAACCGGCAGGAATAAAGAGAATCACATTACCACCCAGGTTGATAATGCTTTGCCTTAGCGATTCCTGGTTTGGAGGATATTGCAGGGAGGTAATATAATTGCTAATGGTTTGGAAAGGACGAAAATTGGCGTTGTGCAGCAGTTGCTGCCAGTAGGGGAGGCCCTCTACCCAGCGGTTGGAACGGCCGAAGAGCAACCACAGCATAATGCCACCGTACAGGAGCAGCAAAAGCTGCCACCGGCTGAGGGTAAGCCTTTTACTTGTCATAGACTCACCTTCTGCCCTTCTTGGGGGGAGGTCCTTTCTTGGGTGGCCGCTTGGAAGCTACCTTGGAAGGTAGCTTGGGAGGAGCCTTCCGGGGACCGCTCCTGGGGGGAACAGCCCGGATCAGGCACTTGGGCCCGGAACCAATCAAATCCTCTCTGTGGGCCTTCAAAAGCGCCTCACGGACAAGATAGTAGTTGCTGGGGTTGCGATACTGGATCAGCGCCCGTTGCATACCCTTTTCGTGGGGATCTGTGGGTACATAGACCTTCTCCATAGTCCGGGGGTCCAGACCGGTGTAGTACATCACCGAGGACAATGTGGAGGGGGTGGGATAAAAATCCTGCACCTGTTCCGGGTTGTAGCCCATATCCCGGATGTACTCTGCCAGTTCCACCGCCTCTTTCATAGTAGAGCCGGGGTGGCTGGACATAAGATACGGCACCAAAAACTGATTCATACCGTACTGCTTATTAAGGGCGTAATACTTTTCCACAAACCGGTTGTAAACCGCATTCTTGGGCTTGCCCATACGGCTCAGGACCGCATCGGAAACATGCTCCGGAGCAACCTTCAGCTGACCGGAAATGTGGAATTGTACCAGTTCCTTGAAAAAGGTATCCTTCTTGTCAGCCAGCAGGTAATCAAAGCGAATACCGCTGCGGACGAATACTTTTTTCACCCCGGGAATCTTCCGCAGCTTGCGCAGTAGTGCCACATAGTCAGAGTGGTCGGCCCGCATATTTTTGCAGGGGGTGGGGTACAGGCATTGCCGCTGGGGGCAAGCGCCCTTGGAGAGCTGCTTTTCGCAGGCGGGATGACGGAAATTGGCAGTAGGGCCGCCCACATCGTGGATATAGCCCTTGAAGTCCTTTTCCTTTGCCATCAGCTCTGCTTCTGCCAAAATCGATTCGTGGCTACGGGTCTGAATGATGCGTCCCTGGTGGAAAGTGAGGGCGCAGAAAGAGCAAGCGCCGAAACAGCCCCGGTTGCTCACCAGGCTGAATTTCACTTCTTCAATGGCGGGCACACCGCCCGATTTTTGATAACTGGGGTGGTAGGTGCGGCAGTAAGGGAGGGCATAGACAGCATCCATCTCCTCCTGGGTCAGGGGCTTTTGGGGCGGATTCTGCACCACAAAGGTCTTGCCGTAGGGTTCTGCCAGCCGCTTTGCGGTGAAGGGGTCACAGTTACCGTACTGAATGCGGAAGCTCTCCGCATAGGTCCGCCTGGATGCGGTCAGCTGGGCATAGGTAGGCAGCATAATGGTGGGCAGGCTGTCATCTAACTTGTCGGTCTTGAACACAGTGCCGTCAATATAGGTGATATCCTGCACCTGCATACCGCTGTTGAGGGCATCGGCAATTTCCACGATGCTTTTTTCGCCCATACCGTACATCAGCAGGTCTGCCTGGCTGTCCAATAGAATAGAGCGCTTCAGACTTTCGGACCAGTAATCATAATGAGCCAGCCGCCGCAGGCTTGCCTCGATGCCGCCGATGAGAATAGGGACATCTTTATAGGTCTGGCGAATGAGATTGCAATAGACCACGGTGGCATAATCCGGCCGCTTGCCCATTACACCGCCGGGGGTGAAGGCATCGGTTTTGCGCCGATGTTTGGTGACGGAATAGTGGTTCACCATGGAGTCCATATTGCCGCCGGACACCAAAAAGCCCAGCCTGGGCTTGCCCAAGACCGCAATGGACTTGGGATTTTTCCAATCCGGTTGGGAGATAATGCCCACGGAGTAGCCGGCATTTTCCAGCACACGGCTGATAATGGCGTGGCCAAAGGAGGGGTGATCCACATAGGCATCACCGATCACATATACAAAGTCACACTGCTCCCAGCCCCGCGCGGCCATATCCTCTTTGGAAATAGGTAAAAAATCCATAACAGTTCTCCTGTAGCATTTTGTTCAGTATAGCATCTTTTTGCAGAAAAAGAAAGGATTATCGTATCTGTTTCTTAAATTGGGAGGGGGAGATGCCTGTGTGCTTTTTGTACAGGCGGAAGAAATTGGCATAGTTGTCAAAGCCCACCCGGTAGCAGGCCTCCTCGGCAGAATACCCCTGGCACATCCAGTCGTTGGCGCGCTGCAGCCG
This sequence comes from Oscillospiraceae bacterium, assembly GCA_017452505.1. Taxonomy (GTDB): domain Bacteria; phylum Bacillota; class Clostridia; order Oscillospirales; family Oscillospiraceae; genus Faecousia. The sequence continues at coordinate 66,531 of JAFTMI010000045.1, read as the reverse complement.
CCGCAGGATCACATAGTTCCAGGGGGAAAGGCCGGTGTGGTTTTTGAACCAATGGGCCAAATACGAGGGGGTAATGTGGAAATGAGCAGCCACTTGGGTCACGGAAATATCCTCCGTGCAATGCGCATTGAGATATTGCAGGACTTGGCGGAGCATGGGTTCTTTTGGGGGTGAGGTATCCACAGCGCCGCCGAGCCCGTCCAACAGGCAGAGTAGCTGGATCAGCTTACTCAAGACCAGCATATCCCGGTTGGGAGAGTCCTGTTGCACCAGATCGAAAAGCTCCATAATGGCTGCCCTCAGACCGCTGCTTTCCGCCGTTTCAGCGGGAATCAGATTGCCTTCACCTTTGTTGCGGTCGGTAAAAATGCGAAAGAGCTGTGACATATCGCAAGGGAATTTCTTCCAAAACTTGGGATCCATATGTAAGGAGATTCGCTCATGGTAGACCCCGGGATCGATACTGCAATGAAAGAGCTCCGCAGAATCGGTGATGATAACATCTCCGGCCTGAATGCGATGAGCATTGTCCTCCACCACCAAATTGCCGCTGCCCTGGACAAAGTAGAGGAGCATTCGATTGGCATTCAGATGAAGATAGCCGGTGGTGGAATCGACGGCATTGGGGCCTGCGGTGTGTCGTAAACGGAAACCGGGCAGGTCGTTATATTGTTCTTTCCGGTAAAGTTTTTCCATTGCGCTCCCTCCAATAGTAACCGCTGCTTATAGCAGAATTGTACATAAACTGAGCAGAAAAGTCAATTACATAATTCTTTGTGTGGGTGTAAAATAAGAAAAAAGGAGAGATGACTATGATTTATGACTGCCATATGCATACGGTAAACTCCGATGGCAAAAGCACCATCGACCAGATGTGTGAGTCTGCTATCGAAAAGGGCGTTAGCGGTATCGCCATTACCGACCACGCGGATATGAATTTCTATGAATCCCGGGATACCTATAACCGCATCAAGGGTGCGATCGCCCAAATCCGCCAGGCCCAGGAAAAATGGGCGGACAAGCTGGAAGTCCACTGCGGGGTGGAGCTGGGCGAGTACCTTTACGAGCCGTCAAGCGCTAAGAAGATCTTGGGTCTGACGGATTACGACCAGGTTCTTTGCTCCATTCATTTTGTGCCGGCTGCCCGGTGGGAAAAGTCCTACAACCGCGTTGATTTTACCAATGACGGCACCGACGAGGAATTGAACGATTATATGCGGCTGTATTTTGACCTGCTTTCCGAAACGGTGGATGCCTTTGATTTTGATATCCTGGCCCACATTGCCTGCCCGGTGCGGTATATGACCACCAGGCACGGAAGATACATAGATGTGATGCGCTTTGAGCCTAAGATCAAGGAAATTCTGAAAAAAGTCATTGACCGGGGCATTGCGTTGGAGTGGAACTCCGCAGGTCTGCGGTTTAATGAAGAAATTTTTGCCCTCTATTACAGTATGGGCGGCAGATTGGTGACCCTGGGCAGCGATGCCCACTCCTACGAGAATATCGGAAGAGGCTTTGAGCAGTTCCGGTCTTTCTTGAAAGAATGCGGCTTTACCCACTATCATTACTACAAAAACAGACAGCCCCAGGCGGTTGAATTGTAAAGGAGAAACACTATGGAAATGAACAAAACCCCTTTGGAATCCCTGTGTGCGGCCTTGGCTTATGCTATGGGCGTAGAGCCTCCCAAGTACGCAGAGGCCGCCAATGAAGATCTGACTGCCTATATTGACCGCTGCCTTGCCGGACAGAAGGCTGACCGGTTGTTTATCTACAACACCGATGCCATCGGCCAGTGGCTGGTGGAAAAGTACCCGGACCTGTCTGCCGAATCCCGAGAGCGGATGGAGCTGGAACTGCCCATGCGCACAGTGAATCCACCAAAGACCCCCTGCTGCTTTGGCACGATGTATACCGGCGCAGCCCCCAAGGTCCACGGCATCGAGGTGTACGAAAAGAAGCTGATCACCATCGATACTCTTTTTGACGCCCTGGCAAGAGCGGGCAAAAAGGTGGCGCTGCTGAGCCTGAATAATTACAGCATGTCCATCATCTTTGCCGGCAGAGATATCGACTACTATATCTACGATGTGTGGTCTAAGGTGAATGCCAAAGCAGCAGAGCTGATTCTTAAGGACGAGTATGATTTTATCCTCTGCTACAATGCGAATTTCGACGACATTATGCATAAAAAAGGCCCGGAGCATCCGGAAACCATTGCTCAGATGGGCTTCAATTTCCGCACCTTCTGCATGTATGACGAGATGATTCAAACCCATTGGAAGCATCACAATGTGCTCATCGGTACCGGTATGGACCACGGCTGCCATGAAACCGAAGACGGAAAGGGCACCCATTGCGAGGACTCCCCCCGTGACCGGAACATTGTCCACTACTACAAAATCTATCCCGCACAGAAATAAGAAAATCCCCCGGCTGCACCGGGGGATTGCGTTCTTCAAGTGAGCGTGGTACAATGTACGAAAACGGAGGTGGATTATGGAAGCGATCAGAAAGTTTCTGGAAGAAACCTTAAAAAATGAAAAAATCGCCGGTATGGCGGTTGCCATCACCGATAGAGAAAAGATTATTTTTGCGGAAGGCTTTGGTGTAGAGAGTATCGAGCGGCCGGAAGTTGGGGTCACCTCCAAATCTATGTTCCGTATTGCATCCATCACCAAGGTGGTCACAGGAATGACCGTGCTATCCTTGGTTGAAGAAGGAAAGCTGTCTTTGGATACCCGGGTAAAGGAAATCCTGCCCTGGCTAACCCTCACCGATAAAAATACGGAGGAGAATGTGACTTTGAGGCATCTCCTGTCCCATACTGCCGGTCTTCCTGCGGAGTACACCCCGGAGGGTCCCCGTGAGGAAAGCGCCTTAGAGCCGTCCCTGCAGGCGGGTCTGCCCACCTTGGAAATGCAGTTTTCCTTGGGGGAAGGCTACCTCTATTCCAATTGGGGCATTCGCTTAGCATCTTTGGTGGCGGAAAAAGTTACCGGTAAGTTTTTTACCCAACTTGCCCATGAGCGGGTGCTGCAGCCGCTGGGAATGGAAAGAACTACATTTGATTTGCACTTGGCGGCTACCTATCCCATTTGCCTGCCCCATACAGAAGAAAACGGTGAATTCCGGGTATTCCACAAGCTCCAGGAAAATGCAGCCCGGCAGGCTGCCGGCGGCCTGTATTCCAATGCAGAAGACCTGTGCCGCCTGGCCCGGTGCTTACTGAATAACGGCGAAAAAGTTTTGCAGAAAGCCTCCGTTGACGAAATGAAAACGGTCCGTGGTAAGCCCAAGGCTTATGACGGCTACGGCATTACCTTGTTCTCCCATAACGGAGAAAACGGGCAGGTATATTTCCACCCCGGCAGCGCGCCTCCCTATGCCACCAGCCTCTATATTCACCCGGCCTCCGGCCTGGGTATTGTGACCTTGATGAACACCCAACGGAATAACCTGCGTCATACCATTCCCAATACCATTTTGAAAATGCTGAATAAGGAGTGAAGGCTATGAAGCTTTGTACTACCACCGGAGATTTTGCTGCGTACTATGCAAATGACATCGATAAGATCAGAGAACTTGCGGATGCCGGCTTTCGGTACATAGACCTTTCTATGTACAATAATGAAGCTGCCGCCTATATGCACGACAATTGGCGGGAGGATATCCGGCGGTTAAAGGCAGAGGCCGACAAGCTGGGCGTGACCTTTGTACAGGCCCATTCCCCGGCATTTGAGACCTTGGAAACCCTGAGCCCCACGGAAGACCCGGTGGAAAAGACTGCGCAGACCATCCGCTCTATTGAGATCTGCGGTGAGTTGGGCATTCCTATGACAGTTGTCCACGCCGGCGTCAAGCGGAATACCCCCCAGGAGGAGACATACCGGCTGAATAAGGAATTCTATGAAAAACTGATTCCCACTATGGAAAAGACCGGTGTCAAGGTGCTGGTGGAAAATGTGGGCATTGCGGACAATCAAGGCAGATTTTATATGAACAGTGCTCAGCGGTTGGCGGATTTCCTGGACTATTTTGACCATCCGCTCATGGGTGTTTGCTGGGATATCGGCCATGCCAATGTGTTTGCCCCGCAGCACGATGAGATCGTAAAACTTGGCAAGCGCATAAAAGCTATTCACTATAACGATAACGACCGAAAAAATGACCTGCACACTGCACCCTTCCTGTCCACTTTGGATAACGACGATGCTATGCGTGGCTTGGTGGATGCGGGCTTTGAAGGCCCGTTCACCTTTGAAGCAACCAGCAAGATCCAGTATAAGCTTCGGAAATTTGAAAACCTCCACGGTCAGAACGGCGCATCTTTGCCGGTGGCAAGGGCCTATGAAAAAGCCCTCTACGAAACAGGCAAATACCTGCTCACCTCTTACAATGTATATGAGGACTAAAAAAATCACCCTGCATCGCAGGGTGATTTTTTATTACTTCTTTAAGTATTCAGCTCTACCGGTTTCATAGAGGTTGTTGCCTTCGCAGTCAATGATGACAAACAGGGGCATATCCTCCACATACAGCTTGCGCAGAGCCTCAGCGCCCAAATCTTCGTAGGCAATCAGTTCACACTTCTTAATGCACTTGGCAAGCAGTGCGCCTGCGCCACCGATAGCGCCAAAGTACACACCGGTGTACTTCTTCATGGCCTCCACGACCTCGGGCAGTCTTGCACCCTTGCCGATCATACCTCTTGCGCCAACGCTCATCATAGTGGGAGCGTAAGCATCCATACGGCCGGAAGTGGTAGGACCGGCAGAACCGATGACCTGTCCGGGCTTTGCGGGGGTAGGGCCAACATAGTAGATGGTGGCATCCTTGGGGTCAAAGGGCAGTTCCTCGCCCTTAGCCAGGGATTCGCACATCCGCTTGTGACCTGCGTCACGGGAGGTGTAAATGGTACCGGTGAGATACACGGTGTCGCCAGCCTTTAGGGTTTTAGCGATCTCTTCGGTGAGAGGAAGGGTAATATGCTTTTCCATTTTACAGCACCTCCGTCTTATGCCGGGTCACATGGCAGTTGATGTTGATAGCACAGGGCATACCTGCAATGTGGGTGGGCATAGTCTCAATGTCCAGACCGATGGCAGTGGTCTTGCCGCCGAAGCCCTGAGGTCCGATACCCAGCGCATTCACCTTTTCCAGCATCTCGTCTTCCAGTTCTGCATAGAAGGGATCGGGGTTGTGGGTGTCCAGGGGACGTATAATGGCTTTCTTGGCAAGGAGCGCAGCCTTGTCGAAGGTGCCGCCGATACCAACGCCCACCACCATGGGAGGACAGGGGTTGGGGCCAGCCAACTCCACAGTCTCCAGGATAAAGTCCTTGATGCCCTGCAGACCGGCAGAGGGCTTGAACATCCGGATGGCGCTCATATTCTCACTGCCGAAGCCCTTGGGGCCAACGGTGATCTTCACATTCTCACCGGGAACGATCTCGGTGTAGAGCATTGCGGGGGTGTTGTCGCCGGTGTTGCCACGGCGGACAGGGTCAGCAACAACGGACTTCCGCAGATAGCCCTTGCCGTAGCCGCGGCGCACACCCTCGTCAACGGCTTCCCGCAGGTCGCCGCCAACCAAATGTACATCCTGGCCGATTTCCAGGAACACGCAGGCCATGCCGGTGTCCTGGCAAATGGGAACATTCTCGCTGTCAGCGATGTTGTAGTTTTCGATGATCTTGTCCAGAACGCCCTGGGCGATCGCACCGTCCTCGCAGGCGCGGCAGGTCTCAATGGCGCATTTTACATCACCGGGCAGATGGGTGTTGGCTTCAATACAAAGCCGCTCCACCACATCGGTGATGGCAGATACTTGAATTTCACGCATTTCAGAATGCCTCCTAAGTATAAATTGCTGGGATTACAGCACAATGCCAATGATTTGGCAAGCGAACACGATCAGTACCAACGCGATGGGGTAGGTGGATGCGTAAGCGCCGGCCACATCGTCAGTTCCGGCTACGGAGATCAGTGTACCCAGAGCGGGTGTGCTGGTCATACCGCCGGTGATAGAGCCCAAAGTGCTGAGTAGCGGCAGCTTGCATACCTTTCTCGCAAAGATGTAGCCAACGACCATGGGAATGATGGTGATGATCACACCGGCAATAAAGCCGTATACCACGATCATAATGCCGTACTGGGAGTTCTGAATTTGTTCAACCAACTGTACGCCACCTTCCACACCTGCACCCAGCAGGAACAGCACCAGGCCGAATTCCCGGAAGATCTTCAGCACTTGGGTGTTCACACGCATATTCATAGGACCAATGTGACCAAAGTGGGCCAGGATCAGAGCCATGATCAGCGGACCGCCGGTCATACCCAAAGAGAAGCAGGAGCCGTTGTAGCCCTTGGAGGTGAGAGGGATCTTGATGGAGCCCAGCAGGATGCCCAGCACCACAGCAACACCGAACGCAGCCAAACCAAAGCCGTCAATGTCAAAACGCTTCTTGGCAGTCGTTTCCTTGGCGGGCATATCGCAGGCATCTGCAGCAGCCTCTGCGTCGGTGTTAACTTCCTTCTTAGCCTTGGCAGGGTTGGCAATGAGGGCTCTTTCCTTGTCCATATTTGCTTTCAGCATCTTGGGCATAATCTGCACGAACAGAACCACGCCCACAACACCAAAGGGATAGGAAATTGCCTGGCCTAAAGAAACCATAGCAGCCTTGTCGCCGGCAATCTCCTTAGCGGCGGAGAAAGCAGGCGTAGAGGTAAGAGCGCCGGAGAGAACACCGCTGGCAAAGGAAGAACCAATGCCGGGAACTGCAGCAAATGCGGCAGCAGCCAGCGCGCCGATGGCAATGATGATAGCGCCCATAGGAATGTAGGTCTTTGCGTTCTTTTTCAGATCCCGGAAGAAGTTGGGACCTGCAATGGAGCCCACAGCGGTCACAAAGAGAATAAGACCGATGTCGCCCATAAAGCCGTATCTATCCATAGCGGAAGCTGAGGCATCCGCAATATGGAATTTAGAGAGAACGGGGATCTCTTTCAAACCCGGCAAGGTAAACAAATAACCAAATAACAGGGCTGTCAGAAATACGCCTGCAGTTCCCAGGGAAACACCCTTAATGGAGATGCGGCCCAGACAGTAGCCTAAGAAGGTGATAAAGAATGCACCCATCAGCACAACGGCCACAGAACCGGGATTGATCAAGTTGGAAATGAAATCCATTTTGTTTTTACATCTCCTTATCTTTCGTGGCGGGCGTACTTAGGCAGCAGCAGGGGAGAAACACCCTCCTGTGTAATGCCGGCCTTCTTCAGCTCTTCAGCATAAGCGGAGATGTGATCTAAGTTCATAGCACCCAGCTCCACTTCCTTCGCCTTGGCAGCAGCAGCCTTACCGGCATTCCGGCCAAAGACGATGATATCCAGCAGGGAGTTACCCATCAGACGGTTACGGCCGTGAATGCCGCCCACAGCCTCACCGGCAACCAGCAGGTTGGGGATGGCCTTGGTGAAGCCGTCGCCACCGATCTCCAAACCGCCGTTCTGGTAGTGGAGGGTGGGGTATACCAAAATGGGAACTTTTCTCATATCAATGCCGTAGTTTAAGTACATACGCAGCATTGCGGGGATTCTCTTTTCAATAGTGCCTTCGCCGTGAATCAACTCGATCATGGGCGTATCCAGCCAAACGCCGCTGCCCAAAGGCGTTTCAACACCCTTGCCGTTGGCACATTCACGAATGATAGCAGATGCGGAAACGTCTCTTGTTTCCAGAGGATGGGCGTAAGCCTCGCCGTCCTTGTTGACCAGCATAGCGCCGATGGAACGGACCTTCTCGGTAACCAGTGCGCCGAAGATCTGGCTGGGATAAGCAACACCGGTGGGGTGATACTGAATGGTATCCTGATACAGCAGGGGAGCGCCGGCACGGTAGCCCAAAATCAGACCGTCAGCGGTAGCGCCGTAGTGGTTGGAGGTGGGGAAGTTCTGATAGTGAAGTCTGCCTGCACCGCCGGTGGCGATGATGACAGTCTTGGCCTTTGCCACCATATAATCGCCGGTTTCCATGTTCAGAAGAACAGCGCCGGCTACCTGGCCCTTGTCGTCCTTGATCAGTTCCACAGCAGAGGTGAACTCCACCACGGGAATATGGCGGTTGAGCACTTCGTCACGGACAGTACGCATGATCTCTGCGCCGGAGTAGTCCTTGCAGGCGTGCATACGCTTGCGGGAAGTACCGCCGCCGTGAGTGGTGACCATACGGCCGTCCTCATCCTTATCGAACATAACGCCCAGCTCATTCAGCCAGCGGATGGCATCGGGAGCTTCCATAACCAAGCGCCGCAGCAGCTCGGGGCGGGCAGCAAAGTGACCGCCGCCGAAAGCATCCAGATAGTGCTGCACGGGGGAGTCATTCTCCTTGTCAGCAGCCTGAATACCGCCCTCAGCCATCATGGTGTTGGCATCGCCGATACGCAGCTTGGTAACGATCATAACATTGGCACCGGCCTCGTGGGCCTCAATGGCAGCAGAAGAGCCTGCGCCGCCGCCGCCAATGACCAGTACGTCCACATCGTAGTCGATCTTAGAAAGGTCGATGTTCTCGCCCAGCAGACGGCTGTTGGAGTGGATGAGATCGGTCAGCTCCACGGGAGCCTTCTGACCCTTGTTGGGTCCGATTTGAATTTCCTTAAAGCCTTCGGGCCGGTAGTCGGGGTGGTAGGCCTTCAGCAGTTCGGACTTTTCCTCAGCCGTCATACGGCGGGGTTCTGTGCCCATACGAGCGGCACGGGTTGCTTCCACCTTCTTGATGGATTCCATCATAGTCTCTGTAAACATCCTGTACCCTCCTTACTTTTCAATGTCCCGGTTGTTGTAAAGCTCTTGCATCTCGGTGATGGGCTTCTGCATAATTGCTTCGATCAGCTCATCATAAGCGCCGGAGTTGATCTCAGCAACTCTGTTTTTCAGATGCTCGGTCTCGGGAGCGATGTACTTACCGGTGAGCCGTCTTGCCAGCAGGCCAACCATGGGATGGCTGATACCGGCGGGGCAACGGACGGAGCAGCAGCCGCAGCTGACGCAATCGAAGGACTCCTCGGCGCACTTTTCCAGCTCGCCGCGCTGTGCATAGGCAATGTACTGCATAACATTCAGGCTCTGGGTACAGGCCTTGGTGCAGGCATTACAGCCGATGCAGGCGTAAATCTCGGGATACAGTTCCATCATTACCCGCTGATCGGCCTTGATCTCGTTAATGTCATAGGTCCGCTTGTCAGTGGGGAAGAAGGGGATGGATGCTACATACATACCCTCCTGCACCTGGGTCTGGCAAGCCAGGCAGGTTTTCAGCTCGTTCTTACCCTTGATGCGGTAGATCGTGGCGCAGGCACCGCAGAAGCCGTGACGGCAACCGCAGCCCCGGGTCAGGGTGTAGCCTGCATATTCCATAGCGGTCATAATGGTCAGATCGCCGGGAACGGAATATTTCTTGCCGAAGAAATAAACATTTACCATATTTTCCATTGGTTCATTCTCCTTAATACTCGTTAGGTAGTGCGTCCACCTGGTCAAAGCGGAACACGGGGCCGTCCTTGCAGACATACTTGGTGCCGATGTTGCAGCGGCCGCATTTGCCCACGCCGCACTTCATACGAAGTTCCAGGGTGGTGTAGACCTGCTCCATGGCAAAGCCCATTTCTTTCAGGCCCTGCAGACAGAACTTGATCATAATGGGAGGTCCGCAGAGGATAGCGGTGCGGTTGGTGTCAAAGGCCAGCACCTGCAGATAGGAGGGCACAAAGCCCACATGGCCGTCCCAACCCTCCTGGGGCCGGTCGATGGTCAGATGCACATTCACACCGGGGATCTTGGACCAAACCTCTTCGATCTCCTTGCGCTGCACCAAATCGTCAGCGGAGCGGGAACCGTAAACAATGTCAATGTCGCCGTAGTTTTCCCGGTTGTCTAAGCAGTAGTTGATCACACTGCGCAGAGGCGCCAGGGCAATACCGCCGGCAATGAACAAAAGGTTTTTGCCCTTCAGCTCGGTTTCCACGGGGAAATTGTTTCCGTAGGGGCCCCGGACCAGGATCTCGTCACCGGCCTTCAAAGAGTGCAGGTGCTCGGTGAGAACACCGCAGCGCTTGATGGAAAATTCCTGATAAAGCTTGTTGGTGGGGGAAGAGGTGATGGAGAACATCGCCTCACCAATACCGGGCGCGCAGACCATAGCGCACTGGCCGGGCATATGCTCAAAGAGCTTGCCGCCATTCGGGGCTTCTACCCGGAAGGTCTTTACGTCCGGAGTTTCTGTGCGGATATCGGTGATGATACCCACCTGGGGGACCAGGGTGTCCCGCATAAAGCCGGGATTGTGTTTACATTCGTGCATAGGCTCCTGCATCATACACCCTCCTTTTCAAAGGCCTTGATGACCTTCACGATATTTAAGTGGCTGGGGCATTTGTCAACGCACCGGCCGCAGCCAACGCAGGAGAACATGCCCTGATTATTGGCGGGGAAATAAGCCAGCTTGTGCATAAACCGCTGGCGGAACCGCTGCATTTGGCTGGTACGGTTGTTGCCGTGAGCCATCATGGTGAAATCGGAGTACATACAGCTGTCCCAGCAGCGATAGCGCTGAATGCCGTTACCTGTTGTGTAGTCCTTAATGTCGTAGCACTGGCAGGTGGGGCACACAAAGGTGCAGGTGCCACAGGCCAGGCAGGGCTTATACAGCTCTTCCCAAATGGGAGAATCAAAGTTTGCGTCGGCAGCGGCAGCGCCCCACTTTTCCAAAGACAGATTGGCGTAGGGCAGTTTTTCCACGATAGCGCGGATGGCTGCCTGCTCTGCTTCAACAGCAGCAACGTCAGTCTTTTCCAGGAAAGTAGTCAGCTTTTCAGTGAGCTGCTCGCCCTTCTCGGTCTTGGGTTGCCAGTACAGCTCCTCGCCAACCAGCCAGGTTACCACATCGCCCTCGGGTTCTGCGCAATCCACGCCGAACACCTTGCAGAAGCAGGAAGTGGCGGGCTTGCCGCAGGCCAGGGACACGATGGTGCCCATCTGCCGGCGGGCGGCATAGTAGCTGTCGATGGGGTCGGAAAGGAATACCTTATCCAGCACAGCCAAAGCTTTTACATCACAGCCCCGGATGCCAAACACAACAAAGGGGGTCTGCCGGGGTGCTTCCCCTGCAATGGCGAATTTGCCTTCTTCCCGGCGGACCTGGTAAAGGGTCTCGCTCTGGGGGAAGAAGATGTCCTTGCCGGACTTGACGGTCTTCAAGGTGTCAATGTCCACTTCGGAAGTTTCGGTATACAGACCGAAATTGGTCTGGCCGGCTGCCTTTACCGGCAGGAACAGATCATTTTCAGCAGCAATGGCTGCATAGAGGGTATTTAAGTTTTCTTTTTTGATCTTATACATAATTTACCCCCTGCCTACGCCCGGCTCAGCATCTTCGGTAGTGAAGTTGGTCAGAGGTGCTTTGCTCTCCAAGTCGCTTCCTGCCTGGTACTCGCCGTACAGGGCGTTGATATCCTTAATGAATTTCCGGTTGAACAGATGCAGAGGAATGCCCTGGGGGCAGACACGGCTGCATTCGCCGCAATCGGTGCAACGGCCTGCCACATGGAAGGCGCGGATGATGTGGAACATCTTCTCTTCAAAAGAGGTGGTGTTGGCCTTCTGCTCGGAGTCAAAGGCAGTGCTGTCAAACACGCACTTCCGGCAGGAGCAGGCAGGACATACATTCCGGCAAGCATTGCAGCGGATGCACTTAGAAAGCTCACTCTGGAAGAAAGCGAACTTCTCTTCGGGGCTCATAGCCTCAATGCGTTCCACCTCTGCAAAACGGTCGGCATCCACAGTGTCAGCAGATTCACCGATCAGCTCGTCGTAAACAACGTGCTCCTTGCCCTTGCACACATGGCAGCGCTCCAGCATGGCATCTTTATAAGCGATGGTTTCAGTGCCATAGAGGGTTTCCACGGTGAGGGTTTCCGCTGCATCGGGATACTCCGCGCCGGAGATGTTCAAGATGCCCTCGAAAGGAATCTTGGAAACAGCCAGCTTGCCTTTACAGCCCACACCTACGATGTAGGCCTTTTCCCGGTCAACCCGGTGCTCCCGCAGGAGCTGATTGTAGCTGTAGCTGTCGCAGGGCTTGAGGAAGACCAGGGTCTTGCCCTCTTTCTTGCCTGCTTCGATCATGTACTTGCTCAGGTTAGCGCCGCAGAAGCCATTATAGACGAAATCCTTCAGGCTCTCGGCAGTTTCAAAGAAAGCAGGTTCGGGATCATATTCGTATTCGCCCTTCTTCCAGCCCAAAACCCGGGCTACTTCGCCGCTTTCTAAAAGCGCTTTGGCTTTCTTGATCAATTCTTGCATCGCAAATCCCCCAATCTCACATTCGGGCCAAGGGCGCGAACTTTTTCTACAAAGCTGTTCATGGTTTCAGAGAACTTTACGCCCTCAGCAGCAGACACCCATTCCACACGGGTGCGGCCCTCTTCCACGCCCAGATAGTCAAGCATGGAGAACAAGAGGGTCATACGGCGGCGGGCATAGTAGTTGCCGGTGGAGTAGTGGCAGTCGCCGGGGTGGCAACCGCAGAGGATCACGCCGTCAGCGCCCTTTTCAAAGGCCCGGAGGATGAACATGGGGTTCACCCGGCAGGAGCAGGGAACTTTGATGATCTTCACATCGGCAGGATAAGCCAGTCTGCTGGAGCCGGCCAGGTCAGCGCCGGCGTAGCTGCACCAGTTGCAGCAGAAGGCAACAATTTTGGGTTTCCAATTTTCAGTTACCGGCATATTGCATCCACCTCCGCAATGATTTGTCTGTTAGAGAAGCCCTGCAGGTCCATAGCGCCGCTGGGACAGGTTACGGTACAAGCGCCGCAGCCCTGGCACAGCGCGGAATTGACCACCGCAATGCGGCGATCCTCCCGGATGCCGTGGTCGTTGACCTGCTTGGTTTCGTAGGAAATAGCACCGTAGGGGCACACATTGGCGCACTGGCTGCAGCCGTTGCAGCGCAGCTCGTCGGCCTTGGCGGTGCAGGGGTTGGTCTTCAGCTTATCCTTGGCCAGCAAGCCGATGACCTTCACAGCCGCAGCGCCGGCCTGGGCTACGGTCTCGGGAATATCCTTGGGGCCCTGGCAAACGCCGGACAGGAACACACCTGCTGTGGGGGATTCCACGGGGCGCAGCTTGGGGTGGGCCTCGGTGAGGAAGTTGTTGGTGTCAATAGAAGCGGTGAGCATGGTGGCGATCTTACGCACATCCGGGTTGGGCTCGATGGCGGTAGCCAAAACCACCATATCCGCTTTCTTTACGATCTGTTTGTTTTCCAGCAGGTCAACGCCGTGTACCATAAGGCTGCCGTCGGGCTGAGGCGCAACCTTGCCTACCTGACCCTTTACATAGTTGACGCCGTAGTCTTCCACAGCCCGGCGGTAGAACTCATCAAAGTTCTTACCGGGGGTACGGACATCAATATAGAACACAGTCACATTGGTATCGGGGTACTTATCCCGAATGAGCATTGCGTGCTTGGCGGTGTACATACAGCAGATCTTGGAGCAGTAGGGCTTGCCCCGGTCGTCGGAGCAGCGGCTGCCCACGCACTGAATGAACACGATCTCCTTGGGAGCTTTGCCGTCAGACAGGCGCTCCAAGTGACCCTTGGTGGGGCCGGCAGCATTCATAATACGCTCCAGCTCTAAGGAAGTGATCACATCCTTGCTTTCGTTGTAGGCGTATTCGCCGTACTTATCCAGCTTGATGGTGTCAAAGCCGGTGGCTACCACGATAGCACCGTACTGTTCGGTGATGATCTCATCCTTCTGGGTGTAATCGATAGCACCCACCTGGCAGAACTTCTCGCAGATACCGCATTTGCCGGTGTTCAGCTTGATACAGGCGTTGGCATCGATCACAGGTACATTGGGAATGGCCTGCGCAAAGGGCGTGTAGATGGCGCTGCGGGTGTTCAAGCCCCGGTTGAACTCGTTGAGAGGCTTCTTGGAGGGGCATTTCTCCTGGCAAACGCCACAGCCGGTACACTTATCCATATTTACATAGCGGGCTTTCTTGCGGATATCCACAGTGAAATTGCCCACGAAGCCGGAAACCTTTTCCACTTCGCTCCAGGTATGTATGGTGATGTTCTCGTGCGCGGCAGCCTCCACCATCTTGGGGGTGAGGATACAGGCGGAGCAGTCCAGGGTGGGGAAGGTCTTGTCCAGTTGGCTCATACGGCCGCCGATGGAAGGCTCTTTCTCCACGATGTCCACCTTGTAGCCGGCATCGGCAATGTCAATTGCGGTCTGAATACCGGCAATGCCGCCGCCGATGACCAGCGCCCGCTTGGTAACGGCGCTTTCACCGGCCTGCAGAGGCGCATTCAGATGCACCTTGGCAACAGCAGCCCGCATCAAAATGACAGCCTTTTCCGTGGCCTCGGCCATATCCTTGTGAATCCAGGAGCAGTGCTCACGGATATTGGCAATCTCAACCAGGTAGGGATTGAGGCCGTTTCTTTCAGCGCACTTGCGGAAAGTGGCCTCGTGCATGCGGGGAGAGCAGGAGCAGACCACGATGCCTTCAAGCTTGTGTTCCTTGATGGCCTCGGCGATCTTGACCTGACCTGCCTCGGAGCACATATAGGGGTAATCTTCCGCGTGGACAACGCCCTGTTCTTTCAGTGCCATTTCCACGACTTTCTTTACATCTACCGTTGCAGCAATGTTACTGCCGCAATGGCAAACAAATACACCAATTCTACGCATAATAAGCTAAGGGAAATCAATTCCCGATAGCTACTCACCTACACTTTCATAATATATTTGTTGCCCTCGTCCTTAAAATACTATGCTGTTTTCGGGGCGAGATTTTTCGTCAAAACAAGGAAAACGCCGAAGGGAATACCCGTTTGGTATTTTCGAGGGGTTTTCTGTCGTGTTGGCGGAAAAGATCCTGCGAAAACCTGTCGGGAATTGGCTTTCCTTAGCTTCTACCTCCGATATTTTCTAAATGCACTCATCAGAAGTTGCTGGGGCATTTCTTCATCCAAAAGCGCCGGGATCTCGTCGGGGGACAGACCCTCCTGGCCACGCTGCCGGATGAGGATCTGCCGGGCGGCATCGATCAGCTTGCCGGGCTTCACATCCCGGGGGCAGCGCTCGATGCAGGCAAAGCAGCTCAGGCACTTCCATGCGGATTTGGACTGGGCCAAGGCCTCTACATCATCGTTAATTACATAAGTAACAAATTGATGGGGCTTAATGTCCATCTCGTTGAAGGAAGGGCAGGATGCGGAGCATTTGCCGCACTTCATACATTTGAGAGGATTGACGCCGCTGATCAGCTTGATTTCTTCTACTTTGTTCATTCCTGCGCCTCCTTAATGCCCAAGGCTTCCGCCAAAAGCTCAGTAAAATAAACGATGGGGAGTGTGCTGTTCTTGCTAAGATTGTACTTGCACAGCGGGCAGGCAGTTACCAGGCAATCGGCCTCAAAGCCTGCTGCGCTGTCGGTGATTTTTTTGCAAAGACCGGCGGCCTGATCCTGTTCTTTAATAGAAATATAGCCGCCGCAGCACTCGTTGCGGTAGGGGTACATCACGGGCTCTGCGCCCAGGGCCCGGATGAAGTCCTCCAAAATGGTGGGGTTCTCAGGATCGTCAAAGGCCATCACATTACTGGGCCGCAGCAGCAGGCATCCGTAGTAAGCGCCTACCTTGCGACCGGTGAGGGGATTGACCACCGCTTCTTTCAGTTTGTCAAAGCCAACCACATCCCGCAGAACTTCCAAGTAGTGCAGCACCTTGGTCTCGCCGGTATAGGGCGTTGACAACTGCATATAGTTGTTGGCGCGGGTCTGAGTGTCAGCCACATTTGCCATATCGTCATTGACACGCTTGAGCACGTGGTAGCATGCAGAGCAAACCGCTACCAGATCCTGCTCCTTTTCTTTGGCGGCATTCAGCGCCCGGACAGAGGGCAGCTTGCTGGCGATCTCGTCAGCGCCCAGAGGGTATACACCGCCGCAGCACTGCCAGTCGGTCAGCTCCTCCAGAGAAAAGCCTAATTTTTCGGCGCAGGCTCTTGCGTAGTCGTCCAAATCCTTGGCTTTGTTTCGCAGAGTGCAACCGGGAAAATAACTGTATTTCATACCACACACCTCGTATCTTTCCATAGGGTTTTTGCATAAACTTTATGCACTTTTGCTCAATCGATAAAATTGTATCATAAAGCGCCGAAAAATGCAAGCATGAAAGAAAAAAAGACTACCCAATTTTGTCAAAAGAAGGAAAGAAAAAGCAGTGGCTCAGCCACTGCTTTTCTATCTTTTCAAGGCTTTGCGCAGAGGAGCAGCAATGAGCAGCGCCACAGCGCCGCCAATGAGGGCGGTGAAAAGCTGCGGCCAGGCAAACATCGTGGGCAGCATCTTCAGCATAGGCGGTGCCAAAACCACAATTTCTCCTAATTTCTTGCCCAGCAAGGCGTTGGATGCAAAGCCGCAAATGACTTTCACTACCAACAAATACAGGATCCCGAATTTTACACCCGCAGCTGCCAGCAATGCCACCGGCTGCCGCCAAAGGGCCTTGCCGGAGATAAGGCGCAGCAATGTAACAAAGCATACATTGCCCACCATAATGGGCAGGACCGTCACAAAATTAGGGGCGATCCCCAACAGGAAGGCGCACACCGGGCTGATGAGAGCTACCGCAATACCACTGCCCATACCCACAAGCAGTACGCTAATAGCCAATACCGCGTTGACGCAGGAGCCGGTGACCAGCTGTCCCATAGGTTTGGTAAGCGCCTGCAGGGCTATAAGCAGCGCCAGCATCACAGCGGTTTCCGTGATCCATCGCATATTTTTACGCATCATTCTGCCTCCTTAGAACTGTAAATGAACGAAAACAATCATACCACATCGCAACAAAAACCGCAAGGGAACAATTACCCATAAAAAGCAAAAAGAGACAGCCTTTTGAACTGTCTCTTATGGTGCGTATGGGGGAAGGCTCTCTGCAAAACGGTTACAAAGGTCACTTCTTGTCTATGCGCAAGAGTTCCAATGTGGAATTCTCTGTGAAACGGTAGGGCTTGTTAAACGCCATGATAAAGCCGCCGGGGATGTGATCGGCAAAGAGATGAGGATCAGCCCCGTTGGAGGCAAACATATCGTAATGATTGGGAATGTTGATGGGCGCACCGATCTTGTTTGCGACTGTCAGTGCTTCCTCTGCGTTCATATTACCTAACCTGCCGTTGATGCAAATAAAGGTGGCATCGGGACGATACTCTGCAATTGTAAACAATTGCGCATCAAAGAGGGTGTCACCGCTGAAGTACAGGGTTTTCCCCTCGGCCTTTACCACAAGACCGAATGCCTCCACAGTATGCTTGGCAAAAACAGCGGTCAGCGTGAAATCACCTACGGTCACAGTTTCGTTCAATGACAGCGCTTGGACATTCCGTTTGCCCAACTCACGAAGTCTTTTCTTACCTTCGTTGGTGGTGAGAAAAAACTGTCCGTCGGAAACCTGCAAAACAGTATCCGGATCAAGGTGATCCGCGTGATTGTGGGTGCAGATCACGGCATCGCAGACAATGTCCCGGGGGTGTATGGGAATGGGCAGCAGTCTGGGCCTGCCAACCAGTCGGTTGACAGAATCGGAAAGATAAGGGTCAATGAGAATACGGCTGTTTTTCGTTTCCAAAACATAGCCGCTTTGCCCTAAAAACCGAATAATCATTGTACGCTTTTTCCTCCGTCCACATAGATGCTCTGCCCGGTGATGTATCTGCCCTCTTCGGAGCAAAGCAGAGAAACGATTCCTGCGCAATCCTCCGGCTCACCGTAAAAGCCAACGGGGATACTGTTTTTAACTTTTTCTGCATAGACAGGATCGGAAAGAGCATCTAAGTTCCTGTCCGTATTGATAACACCGGGGGCAACATTGTTGACGGTGATCCCATCCTTAGCCAGCTGCAGGGAAAGGGATTGCATCATGTTGGTCTGGGCGGCTTTGGATGCGGAGTAGACCAGCATATCCGGGTGGGGCTTGGCCTCCTGCACAGAGCCGATGGTGATGATTCTGCCCCAGCCGGATTCTTTCATATGGGGAACAGCAGCCTGTATCAGCAGAAGAGAGGAAATAAAATTGCAGTTAAGCTGTTCATAGGCGGCATCCGTGGAGATATCCTGCCAGGGGGTACGGTACTGCAAGGAGGCATTGAGGATCAGAACATCTGCGTCTGCAACCTTTGCAGAAAGGGCTTTTGCAGCGTTCAGATCGCAAAGGTCACCCACGGCTATTTCTGCCTCGCCGCCGATTTGCTCCACGGCCTTTTTTGTTTCCAATAATTTGTCACTTTCGGTTGCACCGTGGAGAACGACCCGAAAACCGTCCTTTGCCAAACGCAAAGCGATGGCCCGGCCGATTCCTCGGGATGAGCCTGTGATAAATGCAGTTTTCATACTCAGCTCCAAATTCTGTCGTTGGAAAATTCCTTGTTCCACTCGTCGGTGGGCTCAAAATAGCCGGGGATATTGGGATTGATATGCTGCCGGAGAACCTCCTCGTTCAGATCGTCAAAGCCAAGACCGGGCTTTTCGGGAACCTTGATAAAGCCATCTTTGAAGATGGGGTTGTCGATGCCCGTGACCATATCTGCCCACCAGGGCACATCCACCGAGTGGAATTCCAGCGCCAGCACATTGTGCATTGCTGCGGCAGTATGGACGGCTGCCAGGCAGGCCACAGGACTCTCTGCCATATGGACAGCGGTAGCAACACCGTGCTCGTCGGCAATATCCGCAATCTTTTTCAGCTCCAAAGCGCCACCGCAGGTGAGAATATCCGGGTGAATCACGGACACACCGCCGGCCTTGATAAGGGTCTCGAACCCCTCTTTGAGATAAATGTCCTCGCCGGTGCAAACGGGGATGGTGGTGCTGTTGCGCAGACGCACATACTGATCGGTGTACATCCAGGGAACCATATCCTCAATCCAGGCAATGTTGTAGGGCTCCATTCTTCTTGCAAAACGGATGCAATCCTCTACGCAAATGTGACCGAAATGATCCACGGCCAAGGGCACTTCGTAGCCAATGACTTCCCGGGCTTCCCGCACATAGTTTTCCAGGAAATCCAGGCCTTTCTCGGTAAGATGGATGCCGGTGTGGGGGTGGGCGGTGGTGACGATCTGATAACTCTTTTGGTGGCGGACCATATCGGCAGTGACAGAGCCACCCTGCACATTGAGAATGTGGGAGGCATACTTCTTCATGTCGTCGATAAAGCCAAGGGGGGCATTGAGCGTTCCGGGCTCGTCCAGCAAAAGACCGATACCCAGGTCCATTTTTAAGAAGGTAAAGCCCATCTCCATTCTCTTTTTCAGAGCCAAACCCATATCGTGACCGGTGTGCTTGCCTTCTACATCGGTGTCGCAGTATACCCGCACTTCGTCCCGGAACTTGCCACCCAGCAGCTGATACAGGGGTACGCCGTAGGCCTTGCCGGCCAAATCCCAAAGGGCAATCTCAATGCCGCTTACACCGCCGCCTTGGCGGGAAGGTCCGCCAAACTGCTTGATTTTGCGGAAAATCTTGTCCACATTGCAGGGATTCTCACCCAAAATGCGGCTTTTCAGCATCAAGGCGTATGTCTTGGAGGAGGCGTCCCGCACCTCGCCAAAGCCGCTGATGCCCTGGTTGGTGTCAATTCGCAGAATGGTGCAGCGCTTGGGAGCGCCGTCAATGTCCACAAATCGCATATCGGTAATTTTCAAATCAGAAGGATTGGAAGAAAAATTCATAAGTAATACCTCTTTTATACTGTCAAGGTGTGTATATTTTCCTGGTTTTTCAAGAGGGAAACGGTCTGCGTATCGTTACCGACCGCAACCTCGTAATCGCCGTAAAAACCTCTGAAATCGGCGCAGCCCTTCGCGTCAGTGGTGACTTCTACTTCGGTATGCCAGCGCTCCTGGGTCAGCTCTTTGATCTTAAGATAAGCAGGCTTGGGGGAGAGATCAAACCGCAAAAGACCGCCGTGGTAATAGTTTTCTCCCGCTTTCATATCGCCCTGCTCAGCTCCGTAGGCATAGCCATCTACCAGATTCCAATAGATGATTTGCTCCACATTGGGGTGGGAGAACCAAATGGAATAGAGCTTTTCGATAAGCTCCGCCTGGATTGCTTCATCCTCAGCCTCCCAAGAGAAGGCGGGGACAGAAACTTCTGTCAGCTGCAGGGGCTTACCCAAACGGGCAAACAGATCCATATTCCGATACAGGTGCTGGGGGTTTAGAGTGCGTCTTGTTTTCGTATACTCATCTTCCCGCCTGTTGTAAAGATGATACTGCAGGCCGACGGCATCGATCCGCGCGCCGTTGAGCATATGGGCCGCTACGTAAGAGTAGTACTGATCGGTCGACCGGGCGGCTTGCTGCCAAGTGAGGGGTGTATGCTCGTTGCTCACAAGCTGGTTGTTCGGGAAATACTTTTCTGCCAGTTTAAAGCACCACATCATAAATTCTGGCTCTTCCAGGAACTTCACCTTGCAGGCACGGTCCAATTCGTTGGTTACTTCAATGGTGCGGATTTTGTCGGCATACCGCTCGGAAATCTCCGCATACCGCCGTTCCAGCTCCCGTTTGGTCTCTTCTATGCTGGCGCCGTGCAGCCATTTTGGGAAAAACCACTCATAGGCCAGGCCGTGCTCCCGGGGCTCGATGCCGTGCTTTTCACAAAATTCTATGCACAGGTCGGGCGCGGGCCTGCGGTAGACCTTGGGACTGTCCTTGGCATAGCGAGGCTTTCCGCGCTCCGGCTCCAGGGTGTCCCAGTAAAAGGGTAGGGTGGCCATATTGAACACATCGGCAAATGCCTTTTTGTAGGCTTCGTTCTTTTCTTCTGTTTCCAACTCATCCAGCATAAAGATGTTGGCGCCGAACCGGAATTGGTGGCTTTTTTGGGTCAGCTTGACTTTTACACCGGATAAGGGCTTGCCGTTTTGATCAACCAGTTTGATCCTTCCATCACCCTTCCGGTGCTGTTCAATACCGGAAGCAACCCTTGCTTCCCAAAAGTCTTTCTGTTCTTCGAACAGGTCTAAGATTTTTCGCCTTTCGCTCATAAAAAAGCCTCCTTGCAAAGTGGGTAGCTTCATTGTAGCAAATTCTGCAGTTAAAATCGTTCCAAAAAACAAACCGATAGGTTGAATTTTCGAAACGAATACAGTATAATAAGGCAAAAACAAAGGAGGCGTGGTATGTTTTTCGAAAAAGAAATGCTTTCCTTTACCATCTTGGATGTGGTAGCGCTGAAGCAGCAGAATATCCATATGTTTAACAGCGGGCGCAATTTTAACGCCCTGTCTTTCCGTATCCACGCAGATACCGTTTTGAAAACTGAAAAGAAAGAATATCCCATGCAGGATAATACGGTGTCCTATGTGCCTGCGTGCTTGGATTATGACCGCCATGCCAAGTATGACGATCTGATTGTAGTGCATTTTGAAACCACCGATTACACCACCCGGGAAATCGAGTGCTTTACACCCACCGATGCAGAAACCCTACACGGTCTGTTCCGTGACATACTGGATTGCTGGAATGGGAAGGCAGTGGGCTACCGGTTTCGATGCGCTGCAATCCTTTATGAGATATTCGCTGAATGCTATAAACAGAATTACAGACAAAGCATAAGCTTGCCGAAAATTCAGCCTTCGGTGGACTATATTCACCAAAATTATAAAAGCGATGACCTGTCTATGCAAAAGATTGCCGAGAAATCCTTTATGACAGAGGTTTATTTTCGAAAGCTTTTTAAGCAGCAATATGGCATTTCACCCCAGAAATATATCATTGACCTGCGCCTGCAAAATGCGGCAGGACTGATCGCAACGGGATACTATTCCTTGCAAGAGGTGGCGTCTATGTCCGGCTACCGCGATTATCGATACTTTTCTGTGGAATTTAAGAGAAAATACGGCGTTTCCCCGTCGGAGTATGGTTATAACTACGATACATAGACCGACCATCTGCCGACAAAACAAAAACGAGAGGTAAAACCTCTCGTTTTTTGTTTGGTGCGCAATACGGATTTAGTACAGTTTTGTGAATGAGAAATCCGGGTCGATGCCAAGCGCTCTTAGCGCTTGGTCCTTGTTGTCCGCGATTTTCTCATCCAGCTGATCAAAAAGATTTCTGCCCTTGGAGTCAATATCCACAATGAACGGGCCAAGCTCATGCAGTTTGAAGAACCAAGCCGCTTCAATCCGGCCCAGTTCATCATACAAATAAACATCCTGTACTTCAATGGAATCGATCCACAAATTGGGGCTGACCGAACGGGGAGAAACGTGCACACATTTTTTCTCCTTCATCATTTGGGCAGTTTCTTTGCCCATGGTGGTCTTGCCCACGATCATTTTCAAATCCCATTGATCCACGCTTTTAGCGCCCCATTTTTCAAAACGAATGCTGGAGGTGGGCATAAAGGATACCAACCGCCATTGGCCGTTTTCTTTTATGACGATCGGGCCGTTGTGGATGAGGATGTTTCTGCCTGCGGTGGAAAAGGGAAGAACGTTCTTTTCGTCAAAAATGTACTTTTGCAATCTGGAGCGGCAAGTGAATGCCTCACCGCTGATATAGACCATATCGCCGATGTTCAGCTTTTCTACATCTGCATCAGTCAAAGGGCCGGTCAAATGATATTCTGCCATACTGATCCCCCTTATCTGTCACCAAACCAGTTGGGACTTCTCATAATCGTAACCTTGCTGTTGGCATCGATTCTGGACGATGCCCGGCGGGCAACCATACAGTTTGTGCTGGTAGCCACGGCAATGCCGGCAATGTGGGTATAGGCATATTCCACATTGACTGCCAGCACGGAAGTGTCGCCACCGGCGCCCAAAATGCCCACGCCCAAACTGTTAAGCGCCTTATACAGATCCTCCTCGATTTTTGCGAACATGGGATCGGGATGCTTGGAGCCAACTGTCCGCAGGCAAGCGGCTTCCTTTGCCAAATTGGCTGCCACATTTGCCGTGCCGCCAATGCCGATGCCCAAAACCGAGGGCGGGCAGACCGCACCTGCTCTTGCAGATGCCACAAAGCTGTCAATGACAAATTTCTCAATTCCGGCAATGCCGTCGGCAAAGGCCACAATTCTATGCCTTGTACCGCCAAAGCACTCACTGCCGCCGCCTTTAGCGGCATAGGAGATTTCAATGGAATCGCCGTCCACAAACTGATATGTAAAATCCGGGATGTTCATACCAATGTTGTTGCCCGGGTCATAGCCGGTTAAAGGATGCTTCATTGTGGCACGCAGATAGCCCAACTCAGTAGCCTTGGCAACGGCACGCCGTGCCGCATTTTCCAGTTCAACAAAGCCGCCTTCAAGCTGACATTGATTTCCAACCTTGAAATAAAAAATCGGCCAGCCGGTATCCACACAAAGGGGATTTTCCCGCTTTGCGGACATTTCCATACTGTTCAAGGTCGCAATCAGGCCTTTTTTTGCATCGGGATTGCTTTCCCGGGCAATTGCGGCTTCAAATGCCTCTTTCACATCGGCGGATATTTCTGTTGCGCCTCTTTTAATGGTTTCAAAAAGAACATGTTCATAAATTTGTGTTTTAATCACCTTTACTTACCTCAAATATGTTGTTTATTAGCTCCAGGGTTTCTCTTACGAGCAGTTCGCCACCTTCGTGACCTACTTGACCGCTCGAAACAAACGCACTGTAATGACCTCCGCTTTCTGCTTTTTTAGTGGGAAGGTATCCCTCTCCTCCATTTGCCAATTGGACCAAAAACGTCTGTTCCGCCTTGCTTCTTGCCTTAATTTTGTTACCGTAATTAAGAAAAAGCTCAAACGGATTTGTTGCAAAAACAAGATTTCCAAGTCTGATAATATGAACTTCTGTATGCAAAGTGTTTTGATATTCTTGAACTTCGGCGCGCTTTAAAATTCCCATATAAACCTGCAATTTTGCCGCATCGTTATAATCTGCGTCACCGTCTTTATTTTCAAGATATTCCTTTATAGCTTTTTCTGCTTTATCCACATCAGAAAGTGTTACGCGTCTTAACGGCAGGTTTATAACCGCTATATTATGTTTAAATAGTGCCTCAGCCTCAGGCTTATCAAGTTCATTTTCAAACACTTCAATAATTTCGTTTGCTATTCTTTTGCCCACTTTTTTCATGCCACTAATGTCAAACATGGAAGGGTCTGCTTTTCGTTTTAACGGGGATTGTCTTTCTATGTTCGGGTCATTTACGGGGCTTTCCGGCTCTACCCATCTTATAAGGTCTACGGGGCATTGGTCTCCCGCAGCACTACACTGCGGCAAGAGATATATCTTTGCTCCAAAGCGCTCTCTTAAAAGGACCTTAACCTCTCCCCAAAAATCGGGCGATACAAAATGTCTGTGCTGAACGCACTGTGCAGGGCAGGCAAGATTTGCAATAATTCCACTCAAATTTTCGTCTTTATCGAATATATACAAAAGCTCAATACCCGTATCGCTGCCACCTTCAATCTCCTCAAACGTTGCCGTGTCCGTGTTCCCCCACATCTGAGCGCTTCCGTCATTATATACTGCGCGCCGGCACATACCAACAGCAGCTCTGCCAAAACCGTTTGCAAAAGATCCTTCGCTGAGATTTGCCCACGATGAAACTATCGCTTTAACGATCTTATCTACAAGAAATACAAATGTTTCCTCCGGCGTACTGATTTCACAATTTTTTGAAACGTTTTCTTTTTCTACATATTTTTTGCCTTTAGGCAGGAGTGATTTAATTATTTTTTTCGGCGTGCTGGACAAAAATGGCAGCTTTGAACGTTGAGTACGCGGAAATTCCGGTCCCGTGTGCGTGTGAATAGCATTCAGAACTATTTTCATCGGATCTATTCCCAATGTGTTTGTTTTAAGTTTTTCTCTTACTGCATCAATTAGATTTGCAGGAGCGCCCACAAGGTCGCAACTCACAAATACCGTATGGTCATTTCCGTTTGATATTGACAGAGCAGTGACCGTAATGGGTTTTTCTATCCCCTCTGAAATTCTCTCTGCGAATTGTCCCGAGAGTGCAACCTTCTTTTCGGGCGTGATGTCCTCTTCGGCCCAACCAAATAATATTTTCTTCATAAGAGATCCTCCCTATAATCAAATAATCATTTCTGTCAACGGAACATGTTGACAGCCATAAATAGCTGTTTTTATAATTACAATTGCACCTCTATTATGCCATTATGAAGCTTTATAACCGTACCAAACTGTTTGTTTCTGTCGCAAAGATAATCGAAAATGATCTGTGCTTCGGCTTGATCGGCGAGGGCAGGCAGACCTGTATGCATATCCAGCCGCAGCGGATAGAGAACAATGCGTTCTGCAGAACCGTTTTCAAAAGTCATAAAGGGCATTAGAGAACGGAAATTATTGACATCGTTGTGAAGTCCCCCGTTACCGTGCTTTGCCCGTTCGGCAACCTGCTGCTTTGCGGTAAGACCGTAGGGCAATTTATATTTTTCTCTGAAATCATCCGGCATACAGAAAACCAGATCACTTTGGAAAATAAAGTTACCAAGGCTGTAGAAAATAGGCTTGTTCTTATATATTTCAATGGCCTTCAGCTGATGGGTTCCGGTGCCCACCACGGCCGATGCACCGGCATCGATGCATTTTCGGCAGAACGCAATCAGAAAATCGTCGGGCTCGTCATCTGTATCGTGCTTGATTTCGTGGGAATGGATATTCACAATGACATTGTCGCACACGGCAAGGGCTTTTTGGATGGTGTTTTCCGTTCTTGCCATATCCACTGCGTTTACTTTCGAAAACTTTCCTTCCACTTCACTTTCCCTGAAGTTATACTCACCAAAGCCGAAGCATCCTTCGGGAGGCATAGGGGTATAACCGCCCATACGGGAGCGATTTCTTCTGCCGTCAATATGGGTGCCTGCAGATATTTCTTTGAGTGCCTTCATGTGTTCTGGGGTAATGTGGTATTCAACAGAAAATCTCAGAGGGTTTAAGCCCGGCCTTCCCAAAAGGTAATCTGACGGATGACCGGCACGAGCAGCATCGTTAAAGGTTGCACAGATGGAAATCAGGGCGCATTTGCCGTTTTCAGTTTCGATCACAGTATAATCGGAAGCTTCTTCCAGATCCTTTCCTGCTCCGCAGATGGGCAGATTTCTTTTTTTGGCGGCAGCAAGGGTGTCAAAAAGGCCGTCATAGGAAAAGTCCATAGTGTGATTATTTGCAAAGGAGCAGCCGTTAAACCCAAAGCGCAGGGTACTGTCCAGCGTATCCTCTTTGGCAAGAAGCCAAGTTCCGCCGCAGTAGGTGGATCCATATATCGCTCTGTCGGACAGAACATTTTCCAGATTGAAAAGCCGCACATCCGCTTTTTCCACAATGCTTTTGATTGGCGTAATATCGTAGTTATCCGGGAGCTTTTCCAACAATATTGCATCGCCTACACTGCAAATCGTTTGTTTCATGATCTTTTTACCCTTTCGTCAGAAGCGGTTACTTTTTCCATATTGATGCCATTCATATTGTCTAAGATAAACTGCACACAGGTATCCGTTCCCATAGGAAATGCATCTTCATCGATCAGGAAATCGTTGTTGTGGGGAAGGGTGGTGCAGCCCTTTTCAGCATTTCGGGTTCCCAATCGGATAAATACACCGGGTTTTTGGGTCAAATACTGGGAAAAATCCTCAGAGCTTAGCTTTTCGGGCATATGTACAATATTTTCTGCACCAACCACTTTAGCCGCAGAATCCAGAACCAGATCAGAAATATAGGGGTTATTATATACAACAAGCGCTTTCAAACTGGAGTTCACCTCAGCCCGGGCGCCGATCTGCTTGGCGCAGCTTTCTGCGATTTCTCCGATTCTGCGGATCAGAAAGCTGTCAACCTCCATATCGAAGGTCCGGATGGTACCAAGCATATAGGCATGATCCGCGATCACGTTTTGGGTCGTGCCGCCTTCCAGCTTTCCGATAGAGAATACGTATTTTGCAAAGGGATTCAGCTCCCGTGCCAGCATATACTGAATGTCGTTATAAGTACGCACCGCGGCAGCCAAAGCATCTACACCTGTGTGAGGCAGTGTTGCATGGGCGGTAGCACCGTAAAAATCAATCCGCAGATTGCGGCTGGATGCCATAGAACTGCCTTTGCAAACACCAACAGTTCCGGTTTCCAGCCAATTCTCAACGTGCATACCGATGATCACGTCGATCTCATTCATGAGGCCACCCTTGACCAGCTCTCCTGCACCGCTGCGGATACCTTCCTCACTGGGCTGAAAAACCAGCATAACTCTGCAAGCAAGCTTGTCCTCCATGGCTTTGAGGGCTTTGGCTGTGCCAAGAAGCATAGCCGTATGGGCATCGTGGCCGCAGGCGTGCATTTGCCCTTTGATTTTGGATTTGAACGGCAGATCGGTTTTCTCTTCGATCAAAAGCGCATCCATATCCGCCCGGATACCAATGGTGAAATGGGATTTTTCGGGGTTGATGGTCGCTACAACACTGGATTCGCCGTATTTTTCTGTGTATGCTATGCCGAGATTCTCCAGTTCCCGCTTTACCACAGAAATGGTTTTCGGAAGATCAAATCCAATTTCGGGATATTCGTGAAGCTCGTGTCTTAAGTTCAGAATATAATCTTTATCTGCGTACATTCTCACCACTCCTATAGTTCAATGTTTGCCAGCGGGACATGCTGCTGACAGCCGTAAATATCGTTGTCAGCAAGGCTTCCGCTGATGTTTTTCCGGGGGAATGTGATTTTGATGGAATTCACGACACTGTACACGATAATGTCGATCTTGCTCACCGGAACATCGTAAGCTTTGGCGATATGTTCTTTGGTCAACCGCTCTGCGATATAGAGCATATCCTCGTTGTTGTTGAAAATTAAATCAAAGGTAATAAACAGGGGACCTGCATTTTTGCTGCGCAGGATTTTGGTATAATCAATCAGCTTTTTCATAGCCCAATTTCCTCCAGTTCGATTTTTGAAGTTTCCAGCAGAGAATCCACCTGTGCCAAATGGAACACGGAGAATTCATATACCGGGCCCACATGGATGTCGGAAGGAGAGAACGGGAAAGCCAGATTGCCTGCAGAGGACTTTCTGCCCGGATAATCGCAGTGCAGCATTCTGCTCCGCACAAGGGCGCAAACAGTATCTGCAATTTCCTGGGTCTGACCAACAATGTCCATAATGATACCCAGAGAGCTTTCTTCGCCGCCGTTTGTTTTGAAAGATACGGTATAGCTGCCATCCGGAAGGGTGTTCTTCGTGTTTTCTTTCACAAAATTCATAACTGTATCGGCAATGGTGTCAAACTGACGGATGGTTTCCGGATCGTAGATCGTTGCGGGGCAGATCGTCCGGTAGCCGGAGCACTTTACGCCCTCTAATTTCAGCGTCGGCTGCTCTGCTTCCTTGAAAACAGAACCGGTGACCCGCACCGTCCGTTCGTCAACTTGCCGGAATTGGGAATTTGTCAGGTCGCAGACACCGTCCGGCTCGAAAATCAGATAAGGATTGCTCTGCTCGTACAATGTGTGGGCGGCAACCCGGTCAACGGTGCATTTGCGAATAGGGTTGGCAGGACGCAGCTCAAAGTAATCTTCGTACATATACGCCTGCATGACATCGGCTGCTGCAACCGGCTCAGAACACATAGCGCCGCATTCCATAATCTTTGCCATATGGAATGCAAGTCCCGGGTTATAGCCATTATAGATGCAAGGGGCAGCGTAAATGGCAGTGTCACAGGCTCTGCCGCAGAGAATTACATCTGCCTTTTCTTTCAGCAGTTCAATAATCGGTGCGATGCCAATTTGGCTTACAATGGTTGTACTTTCTTTAATTGCTTCTTGGGAAAGCGGCATTTCATCGCTCATATTTGTGATTTTTCCGCTATCGAGTTTTTCTAAAACAAATTCCTTGGAAACATCGCTGAAAACGACACCCAGCTTAAACTGCAGCTTTTTTTCAGCGGCAATTTCCAAAAGGATCTCTTTCAGCCACTGAACGTGCCGCGCGCTGCCTGCGCCGCCGGCGGTGCCGATGATAAACGGCGCTTTTTGGGCTAAAGCCTTGGGAAGAGCCAATTCCAAATCCCGTTTTACCGCGCCGCGGTCAGTAAAGGATTTTCCGCTTCCCAAATAATAAGGGCCGGGGTCGGTAGAACCGGCATCCACTCCCAGATAATCCACCTTTTCGGAAAAAGCAATATCCAGTGCTTCTTCACTGTATCCGTAACCCAACAATCCGTTTAGTGCAACGATTTTCATATAATCTTCCTTTCGGGTGATAGTAGTATAATTCTATATTAGTAAAAACCTATCATATAATCAATGCAGAATGTTCCGGTTATATTGCGTTTTGTTCGCAAATGTGTTATGCTTTTTATGGTGATGATTATGAATGTGAAAAAATTTGTCCTATCATATTACAAAAATGCCACAAACGATTTTTATATTACGCGTATCACTTCTCCCAAAGAGGCTCTTAAACTCCATAGCCACAATTACTTTCAGATTTACTATGTGATCAGTGGCAGACTTACCCATCATCTTGAAAACAGTATGGCAGAGCTCACTGCGGGCGATATATTCATTCTGCCGCCCGATCAGCCGCACTATATCCAAACGCCCGATGGAGAGGTGGACTTTTATTCATTATCCTTTACACCGGATTATTTTCAGAACATTAAAGAGGGCAACAAATTGATATTGGATTTTCTGTTATATCTCCAAGCGGAACAGGCGGAAAAAATCGAGCCGAAGATTTCTTTATCTTATGAAGATATGATTTTTACCGATACCCTTTTCAAAAGAATCATGGCGGAATTCTCTGGCAATAAAACCGGTAAGCAAGAGATTGTAAAGGAAACGGTCTCGGTCCTCCTTTCGCTTTTTGCCCGGGTGTATTTTGAAGAAAACGCCTTAGCGCTTGTAGCAAAAGAGAATCGACAGCTGGTGTTGCATAGCATTGAGTATATCAAAAATCATTTTGATGAGGATATCACTCTCGGTGAGATCGTGCGGCGCTCTGCTATGTCCAAAACGAACTTCTGCACAATTTTTAATTCGATTGCCGGTATGCCGTTTAAAGAGTACCTCAATCGCTATCGCATTGAGCGGGCTGCCGAGTTGATTGCATCCGGCGAAAAGATTTCTGTGGCGGGGAATTGCTGCGGTTATAATGATTTCAGCACCTTTTATAGGAATTTTAAAAAATATATGAAAATTTCCCCGTCAGAGTTTGCAAATAAAAACAAAAAAGGACTATGAAAAACCTAACAAAAAAGAGAAAGCCTTGCAGTTATCTCTCCTGGTGTGCGAATTTCGTAAGCGCAAAGAAAAAAGTCGTCTCGATTGAGACGACTTTTTCTTTTCTGGTGCGCGAGGCGGGACTTGAAGGTTTCTCACGAAATCAGTCCTAAGGTCCATAGCCTCTGCAAAAACGGTGACGCAACTCCCATCCGCCGACCACCCGCCGACGGACTTCGAGCGCAAAATTTGCGATTCATCGCTCATTCATCAACCCAAAATGAGCGATGAATGAGTGATGAAATGTTGCCGAGTTGAAAAAAGCCTTTACAATATTTTGCCGTAATGTTATAATTAAAATATAGGAATTAAGGAGGTAATATTGTGGATTTTCGGAGTTATATTGAACAGATACCCAATATCACAATTGCTAAAAGAGTGGCAGCGGCCTATGTTGCGGATTACAGAAGGCTTAATATTGATGAAATTAAGCAATTCTTGGAAAAGACCGCACCGCAATATATAGATCCTCAAAATGTTGCAAAAAGTCTCGATGAGCTAAAATTGGATAGCAATCGTGCAGTACGGATAATTGCGCCTATTTTAATGCGTAATTATCTTCTTAATCAGGATGATTTTATTTCTATACAAAAGAATACAGATGCGGCTGTTTTAGCGTATGAACAATCAATTATTGACCAATCCAATAATTTCGATTTTGCCAAGGCCTCGAGGGATGTTGCATTGTTTAAGTATATGCTTGATACAGCGTGGGCATACAATAATGATGTTTCTGTCGATGAAAAGAACCTTATTGAAGCATTGAGAAAATATCTCAACATTTCCACAATGGAGCAACATATTTTAGAGGCTAAAGCTGGCAGGTTCCCCGAGGAAGGAAATTGTCTGCACACGTTAGATGATATTGACAATGCCAGAAAAGCTTTGCAATCTAAAGGACTACTGATGTGCATTAAGGATTCTGATGGTAATATGTGCGATATTATTCCATCCGATGTTGCTGACGGTATCCGTACATATTATGGCATTGAGATTCGCACCTATGGATATGAAAAACTGGTCGATTATGTAATTAAGAAAACGAAGAAAAGCTATTTGTTGGGTATTGTGAGTAGGGCTGGTGAACACAAGGGTATTGCGGCGATAGAACTGTCAGCAAATCCGACGGTTGCAGAACTACGGGATGTGATTTTGAAATCTATAAGCCCCTCTAATTTGCTTGGCGGTTTCTCTCCTCGTGATGGTTTGGATGTTACGGCTTTGTCGGCTTGGTGTGCGGACTTGGGATTACCCACAGCTGGCGCAAAGGCGGTTCTGATTTCCCGTATTCTCAAATATTACGATGAAATGAGAAGAATTGAGGTAAAGACAGAGGATTGCCGGGAGAAGTTACTTGCCTGTTATCATCAGCTTGCTTGCCGTGATTTGAAATATCTGCGTTCCAATAATATCATTGATAAAGATTTGCAGTGCGAAAGGCTTTTTGAGGATGCAACGGATTACTTGTTTGAGAAACTCCTCTTAAACAAACCTTTGACGCTGACGGGTACAGAACACCCTGATGGAAAGTTGTCTTTCAAAGATAAGTACATTATGTGGGACAACAAATCTAAGGAAACACCGGTGAATTTGAAAGACCATATTCAGCAGTTTGATGGGTACATTCGCACTTCCGATAAAGATGTTGCGGTATTTATGGTGATTGCTCCTGAGTTTACCGAGAAAAGTGTGCAGGAATGCGTTGATTATATGCTGAACAATGATACACAAATCCTTTTGATAACTGCCAATGAACTGAAAGAGGTTGCGGAGCAGTGGAGCAAAAAGCACCCTGGCGAGATTTTTAATTTGGGATATTTTAAGCAGAACGGACGATTTGATATTAAACTTGTAAAAATGTAAACACGATAAATCGGTAGCTTTCGAAATGAAAGCTACCGATTTTGTATAGTGCATAAAACAATAAGAGTTAGATGACATAGTGTGAGAGAAAGTAGTCCGTGCCGCCGACGGCACCGACGAAAATGAATCGTAATATTTGCAAATAGGGGAGAATAGGTGCAAATAGATAAAAAGTTGCGAGGCGGGCATTTGCGGATATTTCCAAGACTTATAACCCTGTTTTACCAAGTCTATCCTAACAAAAAAAGAGACAGCCTTTCGACTGTCTCTTATGGTGCGCGAGGCGGGACTTGAACCCGCACGTCCGCAGTGAACACTAGAACCTGAATCTAGCGAGTCTACCAATTCCACCACTCGCGCATATTTACTTGCAGACTTCCGTCTGACGCTTGGATATAATACCACGCAGAAAAGGATTTGTCAACAGCTTTTCGCAAATTCTGCAAATTATTTTTCGGAGCGCGAAAAAAGTTTCCGGTAAAAACCCACCCGGCAAAATCTGTTGCTGGGTGGGTTGGTTTGGTTAGATGATAACTTGGTTTTGTGCAGCTTTTTTGTCCAGCTTTTTGATTGTTGGGAAGAAAATGCACAGCAACGTGCAGATGGACAGCAGCCAGCCGATGGGCCAAACCAAATACAGGGAGGTCAAATTGCCCTGGGGCAGGAAGGGGTAAACCACATACACCCAGAAGAACCGGAAGGCGCACATCCATACCATGGTGGAAATGGTGGCGGCTAGAGGCTTACCCATGGCTCGCAGAGACTGACCGATGATTCGGTCAGTGCCACAGAGGAAATAGGTGCTGGAGATGATGACCATTTTTTCCCGGGCGTGGGCAATGACCAAAGGATTGCCGGACATAAAGCTGGCCAATCCGTGGGAGAAGATGGCAGACAGGGCGCCCAATCCGCCGCCCAAAGAAAGGGTGATGAAGAAGCCCCGCAGCATAGCCTTCTTAGCGCGTTTTACATTACCTGCGCCGATGTTTTGGCTTACATAGGGCATTACGGACACGGTCACAGCGGTACAGATCTGATAGAGAATATTGTCATACTGGTTGGCAATGCCCAGACCGGCGGTGGCCTCCTTGCCGAAGGTGTTAACCGTGGACACAATGATAACATTGGCTATGGAGTAGAGGGCCTGCTGTAAGCCGGCGGGGATGCCCACATGGAGAATCTCCTTCATCTCCTTTTTATGGAAACGGATATCCTTGAGGCGGACTTGAACACCGGCACGGTCTTTAGGGAGCAGTACGCGCAGATCCAATCCCAGATAAACAAACCAAGAAACCAAGGTGGCAAGAGAGACACCCAGGATGCCCAAACGCAATCCACCTACAAACAGGAAGGTACCGACAACTTTGACGGCACCGCCGATGAGGGAAGTAGCCATCAGCCGTTGGGAATCACCGGTGGCACGAAGGAAGGAGGCTAAGAAATTATGCAGGAACAGGACAGCCACACCGGAAAAATACATTCGGAAGTAAAGGGTTGCTTGGGGCAAAAGCTCGGGGTCACAGTTGGTCCAGGTAAGGAAGTGGGGGGCGCCGATAATGCCAATGACCATCAGCACAATGCCTGCCATGATGGAAAAGGCCAAAGCGGTGTGCATAGCCCGATCCCGGCTTTCCGGGTCTTTGCGGCCGATGTATCGGGCTACGATGACATTGGAGCCGGTGGAAACGCCGATAACCAAACTGGTGATCAGGTTGGTCAGATTGCTGCAGGCACTTACCGCGCCAATGGCCAGACCATCGCCGGGGTCGAATTGCTTTAGAACCCGCATATCGATGATGTTGTACATCGACTGGATCACATTGGCCAGCATAATGGGCAGGGCCATAGCCAACAAACCCTTTACGATAGAGCCTTCCAGCATGTTCACATCTTTTCTACGCATCACGATTACCTCGTCACAGTATGTTTTTCATATGCTTGTGGTTATTGTAATGACGTTGCTCCAATAAAGCAATAGTTTTTGCATATCGAATTTGTTATGCTTGCATAATAAATTTGTAGGGTCACTACCTTTTTTAGGCAAGCAACTGTGCAGATGTCTTGGTTTTCAGCTTTTTGACGGTGGGGATGAGAGCGCACAGCAGCGACAGGCCGGACATTACCCAACCAATGGGCCATACCAAGTACAGGTAGGTAAGGCTTGCGGGGAACAGCGGATA
Organism: Oscillospiraceae bacterium; assembly: GCA_017452505.1. GTDB lineage: Bacteria > Bacillota > Clostridia > Oscillospirales > Oscillospiraceae > Faecousia. Next base: position 32,094 of record JAFTMI010000045.1, on the reverse strand, counting down.
AATCAAATACACCCACACAAACCGGAAGGCGCACATCCACACCATCGTGGAAATGGTGGAGGAGAGAGGCTTGCCCATACTACGAAGGGCCGCGCCCAAAATCTCGTTGATGCCGCAAAGGAAGTAGGTGCTGGAGATGAGGACCATCTTTTGCATAGAGTATTTGATGGCATCCGGGTCGGCAGACATAATGCCGGAAAGCTGCCGGGAGAAGATGGCAGACAGCGAGCCGAAGAAACCGCCCAGGGCTACCGTTACCAAAATGCCCTCCCAAATGGAGCGGACAGAGCGCTTCAGATTGCCTGCGCCGATGTTTTGGCTGACATAGGGCATGATCGCCAGGGAGGTAGCCACGCTGATCTGATAGAGAATGCCGTCAAAATTATTGGCAATGGACATACCGGTGGTGGCGGCAGGACCCAGCTTGTTTACCTCAGCGGTGATGATCACATTGGCAACGGAGTAAAGAGCCTGCTGCAAGCCGGCGGGAATACCGATGTGGAGGATCTGGTTCATCTCTTTTTTATAGAAACGGATGTCCTTCAAACGGAGCTTGACAGCGCCTTCATTGTGGGTAAGTGCGGTTAAGCCCAAGGTGGTGAATACACACCAGGAAAGAATGGTGGCAAAGGCAACGCCCATCACACCCAAGTGGAACACACCGGCAAATACCAGGTTGGAAAGAACTTTTACAATACCGCCAATGATCAGGAAGATCATAGGCCGGCGGGAGTCACCGGAGGACCGGAGAATGGATGCGCAGAAGTTGTAGACCATCAAAATGGGGACGCCTGCGAAGTAAAGCCGGAAGTACAGCGTTGCATCCTGCAATAGGGCATCCGGACAGTTATTCCAGGTCAAAAACAGCGGCGCACCCACCACACCGATGATCGCCAAAGCGATACCGGCAGCAATGGAAAAAGCCATAGCTGTGTTAATAGCCCGGTCCACACTGGCCGGATCTTTTCGGCCGATGTACCGGGCTATGATGACATTGGAACCGGAGGAAACGCCGATCACCAAGCCTGTAATCAGGGAGATCAGCGTACCGCAAACACCAACAGCGCCAACGGCGCCGCCAAAGGTTTTCAACACCGTCATATCGATGATGTTGAACAGGGAAGTGGCTACATTCATGACCATAACGGGAATAGCAATCGTCAAAATTCCCTTCATGATGGAGCCTTCCAGCATATTGACATCTTTCCTACGCATCACGATCACCTCGTTGCAAAGTATTTTTGAATATGCCTTGTATTATATTAGCCTTTTCGACAGGAAAAAGCAATAGCTTTTTTGCTTATTTTTTATTCTTGTGAAAATGCAGAAAAAACTTGCTATTTTTGAAAAAGTAAATTAAAATAGAAAAAGGTATTTGCTATGCAAATTTTGCAGAAAAGGGGCGCAGAAAGATGAAGCAAGGTTTTGATCACGATAAATATATCAGTACCCAATCCGCTCATATCCGGGAGCGGATCGCCCAGTTTGGCGGCAAGCTGTATCTGGAGTTTGGCGGTAAGCTCTACGATGACAATCACGCAGCCCGTGTTCTGCCCGGTTTCCAGCCGGACAGCAAGCTTCGTATGCTTCTGGAGCTGAAGGACCAGGTGGAGATGGTCATTGCCATCAATGCCGATGATATCGAGAAGAATAAGATCCGCGGTGACCTGGGCATCACCTATGACCGGGACGTGATCCGCCTCATTGATGTGTTCCGGGGCTTTGGCCTGTATGTGTCCAGCGTGGTGCTCACCCGGTTCTCCGGTCAGAGTATGGCCAAGGCCTTCAGCAGCCGCTTGGAAGCAATGGATATTAAGGTCTATCACCATTATGATATTCCCGGCTATCCTGCCAATATTGGTTATATTGTCAGCGATGAGGGCTATGGCAAGAATGACTTTATTGAAACATCCCGCTCTTTGGTGGTTGTCACCGCCCCCGGTCCCGGCAGTGGCAAGCTGGCCACCTGTATGAGCCAGCTTTACCACGAGCATAAGCGGGGTGTGAAGGCCGGTTATGCGAAGTTCGAGACCTTCCCTGTGTGGAATATGCCCCTGAATCACCCCGTGAACTTGGCTTACGAGGCTGCTACCGCCGACCTGTCCGATGTGAATATGATCGACCCCTTCCATTTGGAAGCTTATGGACAGACCACCGTCAATTATAACCGGGATGTGGAAGCATTCCCTGTGCTGGTGGCCATGTTTGAGCGGATTCTGGGAGAATGTCCCTATAAATCTCCCACGGATATGGGCGTGAATATGGTGGGTAACTGCATTGTCGATGACGAGGCCTGCTGTGAAGCCTCTCGCCAGGAGATCGTCCGCCGGTACTATACCGCTCTGTGCGACCAAAAGCAGGGCAAGGCAGACTATAACCAAATTCTCAAATTAGAGCTTTTGATGAAAAAGGCCAATGTGACCGAGGATGCCCGCCGGGTGGTAGCTCCCGCTTTGGAAAAGGCGGAGCAGACAGGCAAGCCCGCTGCGGCCATGGAACTGCCGGACGGACGGATCGTAACCGGTAAGACTTCCAATCTGCTGGGCGCATCGGCGGCGCTTCTGCTGAACGCATTAAAGACCCTCGCGGGCCTGGACGATGCTCTCCACTTGATTGCACCGGAGGTTATCGACCCCATCCAGCATCTGAAGGTTGACCATTTGGGCAACCGCAACCCCCGCCTGCATACGGACGAGGTGTTGATCGCTCTGTCTATCTGCGCCGCTACCGATCCCAAGGCAGAGCAGGCAATGGAACAGTTGGGTAAGCTCCGCGGCTGCGAAGTGCATTCCTCTGTGATTCTCTCCCCGGTGGATGAAAAGATTTTCAAGCGTCTGGGCGTGAATATCACCTGCCAGCCCCGATATAAGACATAACAGGAGGAAAAATAATGAAGCATCTGTTACCCCGTGTACCTCAATATTTTAAGACAAATCTCCATACCCACAGTACCATTTCCGATGGCAAGCTGACACCCCAGGAGGTGAAGGATGCCTACAAGGCTAAGGGCTATCAAGTCCTTGCGCTGACAGATCATAATGTGATCGTAGACCATTCCCATATGAACGATCCGGATTTTCTGATGCTTACCGCTATGGAGCTGAACTACAACCACGAGAATTATCGCCCTAAGCTTGACGGAAAGTCCTACCATTTTAACCTGATTGCCAAGCGCCCGGACAATCTGTGGTCTCCCTGGAGCGCCAGAAGCAATTATGCCAATGCCCAGGAATATAACAAGCTGGTCCAATTTGAAAATATGGATATGCGCCACGAGGTGGATATCACCAACGCAATGATCGCCAAGGCCAATGAGATGGGCTTTTTGGTGATGTACAATCATCCCAACTGGTCCTGCCACAGCTACACTGATTATGCGCCACTCAAGGGCCTGTGGGGTATGGAGCTGCGGAACGAAGAATGCTGCTACCTGGGCAATAATGAAAACAACGCCTGGGTGCTGAGGGAGCTTTTAAATCTGGGTAACAAAATCTACCCTGTGGGCACTGACGATATGCACCATCCGGAAGCGCTGGGCGGCGCCTGGATCATGGTGGGCGCGGAAAAACTGGAGTACGGCGCTGTAATCAATGCGCTGGAAAAGGGTGATTTCTATATGTCCTGCGGCCCGGAGATCTTCGATTTGACTGTTGAGGAAAATATTGTGAAGATCACCTGCTCTGATGCCCAACATATTATGATGGAAAGCCATGGCCGTTTTGCCGGACAGAAAACGGCAGAAGGTGGGAAGTGGCTCAATGAGGCAACCTTTGATCTGACCCGCTTGCTTGAAAAGGGTGATGAGAATAGCTATATTCGCCTGACTGTCACAGCTCCCGACGGCAGCTATGCCGCAACCCGTGCATATTACTTAAATGAGCTGAAATAAAAAAGAAACCGCACTGCCAAGCAGTGCGGTTTTCAATGCTTTTCTTACTTCAGAGCGGCCTTAGCCTGCTCAACCAGAGCAGCGAAAGCGGCGGTGTCCTGGATAGCCATCTCGGACAGGCTCTTGCGGTTCATCTCGATGCCGGCCTTCTTCACACCGTTCATAAAGGTGGAGTAGTTCAGACCGTAGGGAGCAACTGCAGCAGACAGACGGGTGATCCACAGTCTGCGATAGTCACGCTTCTTCAGCTTGCGGCCAACATAAGCGTAGTTGCCGGACTTCATAACCTGCTGCTTGGCCATCTTAAAGTGGCGGGACTTGGAACCCCAGTAACCCTTAGCCAGCTTCAGGGTAGCATTTCTTCTCTTGCGCGTCATCATTGCGCCTTTGACTCTTGCCATTTCTCAATATCCTCCTTGGCTTATTTGTAGGGAATCATCTTCTTGACGGTAGCTACGTTGGTAGCATCTGCATAAGCAGTGGTACGAAGACGACGGGTACGCTTGGTATCCTTCTTAGTGAGGATATGGCTCTTGTAAGCGCGGGCTCTCTTGACCTTACCGGACTTGGTGAGGTTGAATCTCTTCTTAGCACCGCTATGGGTTTTCAGCTTGGGCATAGTTGGTTCTCCTTCCGTATCATTGGTAATAGAACAAATAATTTGTTACTTACTGTTTTTTGGGGGCCAGGAACATACCCATGAACCGGCCTTCCAACTTGGGATTCTTTTCCATAGTAGATATTTCAGCGCAGGCCTCTGCAAAGTCCATCAGCAGCTTCTCGCCAAGATTGGTGTGCGCCATCTCACGGCCGCGAAAACGGACGCTGACTTTGACCCGGTTGCCGTCCTTCAGAAACTTCTGGGCGTTTTTGATCTTGGTGTTCAAGTCGTTGGTGTCGATGCTGGGGCTCATACGGATCTCCTTGATCTCCACGACCTTCTGATTCTTCTTGGCTTCCTTTTCCCGCTTCTTCTGATCGAAGCAGAACTTGGAATAATCCATAATCTTACAGACGGGGGGAACTGCGTTGGGGGAGATCTTTACCAGGTCCAGGCCCTGCTCCTCGGCCAAAGCATTGGCTTCGTCAGCGGACATAATGCCCAGCTGTGCGCCGTCTTCACCGATGATGCGAAGCTCCTTATCCTGGATTTCTTCATTGAGCTGATGATCTAACTTGGCTATGGTAAGCACCTCCAATAATGGGCAGATATTAAAAAGGATTTGTCATTGCAGCAGATGAGGATTTTTTCTTGGGGCAAGCAATGTCCTTTGCAGAAATACTTTGTGTATTTCAAAAAGGTCTTGCGCCGCATCCGAGGGAAAAGACCCGCTGCTGGTTGGCAAGGACTTTTTTATGTCTGCCTAAACATAAAAAAGCGGATGGCAATCCATCCGCATTCACACAGTTTCTCCGCTAAGGAGGTGGAATATTAACCTCTTTGCGCTTTGGCTGGAGGTGAGGCGGATGATAAGCCTTCTTTATTACCTGCGTATCTTACCACATCTTTTGCCCCTTGTCAAGCACTTTTTTAGCGGATTCTTTGTTGACTTTTTATGGAAACAAAGTATAATAATTCTTAGTATTTAATAGGAAAGGAGCAATTGCTTTGATTCGTTTATGTGCATTTGCAGATGAGGCCGGCAGCAGCCTGCAGGCCCAGATCGATGCTCTGCACCGCAACGGTATCGGCCTTTTGGAGATCCGTACCGTGGACAGTGTGAACATCGGTGATATGACCTTGGAAAGAGCGGAGGAAGTAGCCGCCATTTTGAAGGAGAATAACTTAAAAGTATGGTCTTTGGGTTCTCCCATGGGTAAGGTTTCTCTTAATGAGGATTTCGACTTTGAGGAATATCTGCCCAAGGTGGAGCATATGTGCAAGCTGGCCAATATTTTTGGTGCAGACAAGATCCGCATGTTCAGCTTCTTTGATGCTTACGATAAGAAGGAGCAGGTCTTTGCTTACTTAAAGCGTATGGTAGAGGTGGCCACCAAGTATGGCGTAAAGCTCTGCCACGAGAATGAAAAGAAGGTCTATGGTGATACTCTGGAGCGTGTTCAGGAGCTGATGACCAATGTGCCCGGTCTGAAGTTTGTCTATGACCCTGCCAACTACATCCAGTGCGGCGAGGATCCCAAGGTCACTCTGCCCACGCTCCACAGCAAAATGGAGTACTTCCATATTAAGGATACCGACGCCAAGACCGAGGAACTGGTTCCTGCCGGTGTGGGCGACGGCGATATCCCCAAGCTCATCGAGATGATCGAGGGCAACCAGGTTTTGACACTGGAGCCTCACTTAGCGATCTTTGATGGCTACGCAACCATCGACGATGAGGAAATGAAGAACCGCTTCCACTTTGAAAACAATGACGAAGCATTTGACTATGCCGTCAACGCTCTGAAGGGCCTTCTTGCCGACCAGGGTTATAAAGAAATGAACGGAGGATTTGTAAAATGAAAGCTGGCATTAACCTGTATTCTGTCCACAAGCTGATCAAGACCGAGGAGGGCTTACTGGATACCGCCCAGAAGCTGAAGGAGATGGGCTACATCTCTATGCAGTATTCTGGTGCTGAGTTCATTCCCGAACGGCTGAAGAGAGTCAGCGATGCAACAGGTCTTCCTTTTGTGCTGACCCATATGCCTGCTGACCGGATCGTAAATGATACCGACAAGCTGATGGAAGAGCACGCAGTATTTGGCTGTACGAACATCGGCCTGGGCTCTATCCCCATCGTGGCAATGGTCACCGAAGAGAATATCGTGGACGAGAAGATCTGCAAGACCAAGCTGGAAGAGTTGAATAAGGCCGGTGAGCATATGAAGAAGAACGGCTACAGCTTCTTCCTGCACAATCACCACTATGAGTTTATGCGTATGTCCAACGGCGAGCGCATCTTTGACCACATCGTGGAGAACTGCCCCAACATCAACTTCACCCTGGATACCTACTGGCTGCAGCACGCCGGCGTGGATGTGCTGGCTACCATCGAGAAGCTGAAGGGTCGTATCGGCTGTGTCCACCTGAAGGACTATAAGATCGTTGTGGATACCAAGCTGGACTACTTCGATGCTTGCGCCGCTTATGAATGTGTTGGCTACGGCAATATGGACTTCAAGACCATCGTTCCCAAGATGAAGGAAGCCGGCACTGAGCACTTCCTGGTAGAGCACGACAGCGCTTGCTCCACCCCCGACCCCCTGTACACTATGGAAAAGAGCATCCGCTACATTGAAGCTGAGCTGTAATGTGAATAAAAATCGCCACTCTTCGGAGTGGCGATTTTTTATCAGTCTTATTCATCCAAGAATTTCATGTTTTTGCAGGCTAAATTTAGTGTGCGTTGATACGCCATCGCTTTGCACCCAACATAGCAAGAAAAGATGTTTCGAAATTTTTTAGGTAGCCATCTTGTAATTTTGGAACATTTTTCTTCGAGTTCTACAGAGGACTTATTCCAAACTTGGAAATTTTTATCTTGTTCTGCCATAGCGAGCAAACGGTGCATCCGCTCCATATCCGTCATTTACATACCTCCTACCATTTTTGTTAGTATAACAAGTGGAATGACTTGTGTCAATAGCGTAGCGATGTTTACACAAGGTTTATATTGCACAAATAGCGGTCTAAAATATAGACAAGAGGTGATCGCTATGAAAAAGGAATATAAAGGACTGTATGAGAAATTTGGATTAAATGTAGTTTACTATCGTAAGCGAGAGCGGATGACACAGCTGCAATTGGCAGAATTAGTCGATATCGACCGCAGTCACATCAGCGCTATTGAACTGGGAAATGTAGGAGTTTCAATGGATGTGATTTTTAAGTTGTGTGAAGTTTTGAAAATTACACCAAAGGAATTGTTCGATTTTAAGGATTGATTCGAAAGAAATAAATATGCCCCGGTGATTGCTCACCGGGGCATATTGTTATTCGTTGATTTCTTCTGCGGGAGCTTCTTCGGCAGGAATTTCTTCCACAGGCTCTGCAGCTTTGGGCTTCTTGGAGGAATTACGGGTAACCAGCATGGCAATATCTGCTGCGGCTACAAAAATCAAAATAATACCGGTGAAGATCCAAAGGATCTTCTTGGTGGCAATAGGTCCGTTCAGAATGGTGGCAGCACAAGCCAAGGAAACGGCTGCGCCGATAAAGGCATAATACCACTGCTTTTGATCCATACGAACCATATCCATTGCCTGCTGGATCTTGGCAAGACCGATCAGAAATACACCCACACCCAGCAGGAAGCTAAAGGAAGGCAGGACTGCCACAAACCAGTTGGACCGGAAAGCGCAGAAGCAGCCGGTGGACAACAGCAGAAGACCCTTCATCAAATAATTTTTCTGGGCGGCAGCTTGGGGCTCAGCCCGGTAGTACCGGATCACCTGCAGGAGACCGGAAAGGATGAAACCGAAACCGGCGATGGTGATAATGATTTTGTTAAAGCCTTTGGAGTTGATCACAATCAGCAAGCCAGCGATCAGCTCGAACAGACAAAGCAAAATGTTTTTGAAGTTTTTTCTGAAATTTTTCATAGGGAGCAGCCTCTCTTTATTTTTGGATAATACTATGATAACCGAAGAAGTGTCTGTTTGCAAGTATAAATAACAAAAACCCGGAAGAATCCGGGTTTTTGTTATTTATTGTTTCCAGTATTCTGCCTTGTTGACTTCGTCTACCAAAGCACGGATGGGCATATCGGCCTCGCTTGTGATCATTTCCAGCACCTTTTCCTGGCCTTTCTCGGTCAGAACGGGAGCGGTAATGTAGCGGAACTTGTCGCACAGCCAGGGTAGCTGAATGTTCTCCCTGGCTTCGCCCCGGGGCTCGCACTCGTCGGACACATAAACACGGCCGTCCTTGGTAATGATCTCTGCCTTGCAGATACGGCGGGCAGGGAACTGGGCATCCATATCCTCGTCCACAGCAAAGGTGAGCTTGTCCATCATTGCAACGATGGCGGGATCGCCCAAGCTTTCCTCACGAACCTGCTCCAAACCAAAGCCGCCGTAAACAAGACAGGCGGCCACGGGCCAGGCGATATTGTACTGGGCCTCGTCAGCGGTCTGGGGGATGATCTTGGACAGCATAGTGGCCCGCTTGAAGGTATGAATGGTGACCTTGGCGATGTCAGCGGCCTTCAAATTGTTTTCCGTCATCAGGCCTACGCAGGCATCAATAGCGGGATGCCCCCAGCGGCAGCAGGGGTAGGGCTTGAAGTACAGATCCATAACCTGGTACTTTTTGCCTAAATCGTCGCAGTAGCTGCGGTATTCCTCGGCCTCCAGCATATGCTTGTTGCCGGTGAAGCCGCACATGGTGTTCAGCACAGCCAGCACACCGGTCATCACACCGAAGGGAACACCGTCCTTGTTCATGGAGGGATACTCCACACTGCGGATGCCGGGAACCAAGGGCGCGTTGAACTCAGCAACGGACAGCACATTGTTCATCTGTTCCTTGGTGAAGCCGTACAGACGGCCTACACCGGCAGCCACACCAACAGCGCCAAAAGTGCCGCTGCTGTGGGCGTACTGATAGTAATCCATCAGCGCAGCGCCCATACGGACAGTGACTTCATAAGCCACCAGCAGGGTAGCTAAGAACTCGTTCCGGGACACATTCTTCTCGTAAGCCGCAGCCAGCACCGCACCAATGAAGGAGGTGCCGGGATGAGCCCGGGTCAGATTGTGGCCGTCATCAATGTCATAAGCGTTGGAAGAGTGCCCCATGGCGGTGGCAGCACCGGCAAAGCACAGCTTGTCGGGAGCGCCGATGACGGGGATATCACCCTTGCCGAACAGGGAGTTTGCCAGCTTTAGGCCTGCGTCAAACTGCTTGCTGCGGCTGCCGATGGTCAGAGCGCCCATCAGATCCACAAAGCAGCCTTTCAGCCGGTTTTGGACTTCGGCGGGCAGATCTTCCCACTTGGTGTTTAGTATGTAATTTTCTAACTTGTAATCGGTAGTAAAAATCATTATGCATCCTCCGCAAGATCGCAAATCAGATCATAAGCAAATTGGGTGTAAGGCACAATAGAATCGATAGCTAAGTACTCCCGGTCACTGTGATCAAAGTCGCCGGTGGGACCTAAGCTGTCCACACAAATAGGGCCAAGCTGAGACATATGGTTGGCATCGGACATACCGCCCCGCTTTTTGAGAGCAAAGGTAACACCGGTCTTCTTGGCAACCTTCTTTATCCGCTCCACATAGGCCCAGCCTTGTTCATCGGGCGCCAAGGCCGGGGAGGTCTTTCGCAGACCGAACTCCACTTTGTAACCACCTGCTTCTGCGTGCTTTACCAGTTCGTCGAGGGTGGTTTCCAGTTGATCCTTAATTTCCGGACGGCTGTAGCGGATATCCCAGGCAACGGTGGCGGTCTGGGCAACCACATTCCGCTTCTCGCCGGCATTGAAAACACCCACATTGACGGTGGTGTCCATTTCCTCAGAGTGGTACTGATTCAGAACATTTACCCAGTGAACAGCCTCAGTTACGGCAGACAGAGAACCGTTTTCAAACATATAGCCTGCGTGACCGGCCCGGCCGGTGATGGTCACGGACAGAGCGGTCTGACCCTTTCGTTCCACCGTCACCATACCGGGATGGCTGCCGCCGGCTTCAAAGACAAATACCTTGTCGCAGATGGCGGCATAGCGGTGGAGGATCGGCTTGGACCAACGGCTGCCAACCTCCTCATCGGGGTTGAAAATAGCCATAATGTTCAGCTTTTCATTCACCTGGGCAGGCAGCTGCTCCAAGATATGCAGCATGGACAGGCAGCCCTGCTTCATATCGATCACGCCAACGCCGTAGCAATTCTTCTCGTCGCGGCGGAAAGGCCTTTTTGCGGTCTCGCCGGTTTGGAATACGGTGTCCACATGGCCAATGAGCATCAAATCATAACGGTCGGCTTCCCGGTTCTTCACCACGGTGCAGTTGCCGGTGCCGGGGCGCAGATCGTATTTTTCAACAATCCAGCCCATAGCGGCAAAGCGGTCGGCGAAAAAATCGCCAACCGCAGTGATACCTTCGGGGTTGCCCTGACCGCTGTCTGTATTCACCAGCCACTCCAGCTCACGGAGGTACTGGTCAAGATCCATTTTCAGAGCCATATTCTTAATCTTATTTCTTGATGAAGTTGGTGCTACGGGTGGTAGTAGCGGGGGGTGCGGGATCCAGCTTGCGATCGGCAATGTTCAGAGCATCCTCGGGCTTCATCCAGGGACGGTTCTGAATAGCACTGGTCTCCTCGTGGGTCAGAATGCCTTCGTAGGCAGTCAGGCTGCGGCGGATGAAGCCGTCGCGGACACAGGCCTCGGCCAGACCGTTGTTGAGGATGTTCAGCAGCATGGGCAGAGTCTCAGCAGCCAAAGCCACAGTGGTGGAGTGAGCCACAGCGCCGGGGATGTTGCTGACGCAGTAGTGCACAACGCCGTTGACAACATAACGGGGATTGTCGTGGTGGGTCTCGTGGCTGGACTCGATAGCGCCGGGATCGTCGTTGGAGATGTCAACCAAAACGCTGCCGGGCTCCATCAGCTTCAGCATTTCCTTGGTGATCAGGAAGTCCTTGCGCTGCTTGGGCCACTTCACGCAGTTGATGACCATATCGGTCTGGGGCAGAACGGAGGCTATGGTCTCCTGGGTGCAGAACATGGTGTTGATCTTGTTCTGATACTTGTCGCCCAGCATCTTCAGGCAGCCGATGTTGATATCCATAACGGTAACATTTGCGCCCAGAGCGTGGAGAACGGACAGAGCACCCTGGCCAACGATACCGCCGCCCAGGATCAGAACGTTCATACCGGGAGCGCCGGCAAAACCGCCAACGAACTTGCCCTTACCGCCGTTGATGGTCAGCATGGATTCCAGGCCGAACAGAGCGCCCTGCTTGCCGGCAGCTTCACAGTTGGGAGAGCCGTAACGGTGGCTGTCCTCAGCGGTGATGGCGATGCACTTGCTGTCCAGGATGGCCTGCATCTCTTCGGGGTGGCCGGCGGGGTGGATGCAGCAGTAGATCATCTTGCCCTGCTTTAAGTACTTGTACTCGGACTCTTCGATTTCCTTAACCTTAGCCAGGAATTCGCACTTGTCCCACAGCTCGGCAGCGGTGTCGGCGATGGTAGCGCCTGCAGCAGCGTACTTCTCATCGGGGAAACCGGCGCCAACGCCAGCGCCCTTCTGTACGTACACAGTGTGACCGGCGGCAACAATGGAAGCTACCTCCACGGGCGTGCAGATAACTCTGTTTTCGCCTTCTTTAATGTCTTTCAGAACACCGAAAATCATAATAGTTCCTCCTAAAAATGTTGTTTTTATGAACTGGCCCTATTATAAACCTAAAATTGCTACTTGTAAAGTTGATTATTTCTTGTTATAATATTGAATATACTCAATATTTTGCCATAGGAGGGAGCTTTTATGACACACGCGGGAATTGAATGTTTCCTGGCTGTTTGCCGTTATAAGACCGGCAGCCGGGCTGCGGAATCACTGTTTATCACGCAATCCTCCCTAAGTACACGGCTGAAGGCATTGGAAAAGGAGCTGGGCGGACCTCTTTTTTATCGGAAGCAAGGCTGCCGGGAGATGACTCTCACTGCGGCGGGCCGGGAGTTTTATGATTTGGCTGTCCAGTATGAGACGATACTGGACAGAATGCAGAAGCTCTATCACAAGCCAAACCAAATGCTCCGTGTGTCTTCCTTTAACAGTATCGGTACCTATTTACTCACCGCTGTGTATGAGCGGTTTATGCAGACCAACCCCCAGATCCGCCTGGAGATCCAGGATATGGAGCTGGAGGCGGCGATCCACAGCATCCAGGAAGATAAAACCGATTTGGCGTTCACCTGCGGCCGGGTGAAGGACGGCTATTTTGCCCAAACGCCTGTATTTTCCGAGCCTATGGTTTTGATAACTTCTATGGTCAGTGTTTATCACGAGCCGGTGGAGCTGCACCAGCTGTCATTGCTTGATGAGGTGTACATAGAGTGGAGCAGTGCCTTTGCCAAGTGGCATCAGCAGATGTTTGGCGGTGAGCGGCCGCAGATCTGTATTTCCATTATGGCACACTTGCAGAAATTCATTGAGCAGAAGCAGCATTGGGCCATTGTTCCCATCAGCGTAGCGGAGGGCTTGGAGCAGGAGGGCATTGCCCGGAGGCTTGAAACTGTGTTTTCCCTGCCTTGCCGGGAGGTGTCCTGCGTCACAGCGGCAGAGAGTCAGAATCAGCCCGCAATCGCGGCGTTTTTGGAATGCCTCCGGGAAGTTATGGGCGAGCATCCCCATATCACCGCACTGTAATTACATATAAAAATGCAGCCATCTCAGATGGCTGCATTTTTCTTATAATTCGTATTCTCTTCTGACGATATTCTCTTTCAGTACCTTGCCGGTGATGCGGCCGTACAGGTGACGGATGTCCTTTTCCAAAGCTTTCTTTTCTTTCTCGCTTGCCTCTGCATACAGTTCGTCCACAGGACAGCTGGCGATCTGTCCACCGGGCATCACGCAGTTCTTCATCATAGAGCAGGTGACCTTGACGATCTTCTTGTTTTCCACATACAGATGCAGCGCATAGCCGTAATTGGTGAGGATCTCCGGCATCGCTAAGTAGGACTTAGGATTCATATTGAAGTTACCCAGACAGTAGGACACGGGAACACCGTCACGCCATAGGAATTTCTCGGGAATATGACAGTGGGTAGCTGCGATGGCATCGGCACCGGCCTCCAAAGCTTTTTCAATGACATATTCGGTAAATGCGCCGGGCTTGATGGTGAACTGTCCGCCTACATGGGGGTAGAACAGCACGATGTCAGCCTTTTCCTTGGCTTTGCGGATATCGGATTGCATTTGTTCGATGTAGGGCGTGTCCGTCTTGCCGTCTAAGTTGTCGTCGTGGCGGGGATAGGTGGCGGTAAGGCCCAAATATTTTTTCAGCTTATAGAAGCCGTTGGGATCTTTAATGAGCTTGCTGTTTTCCAGGAGCCGATCCATCCAGTCTTCCCGCCATACACCGGGAAGATAGGTGCTGCGGGTTTGATGGCACAGCAGATTCACAGTGCCTTCGTATTCGCCTTCGGCTAAGCATTTGCCGCCGCTGCCGCCGTAGTTGGTGCCGTAAGTATAAGCAATCACGGCGAATTTGGTACCGTCCTGCTCGAAATAGTAAGCCTCCTGCCGCTCAGTTCCGGGCAGGAAAGTGCCGGTGTGGGGCAGCCCCTTTTCGTCCAGTACCTTGATGGTGCGTTCCATACCGGCATAACCCCGGTCAAAGGTGTGGTTGTTGGTGGTGGAAACCAGCTTGATACCGGCATCGATCAAAGCATCCACATATTCGTCGGGGGCGTTGAAGCAGATATGGTTCTGAGAATACGTTGCTTCTTCGCCGGCCAAAGGGGTCTCTAAATTGCCGATGATGTAGTCGGACTCAGCCAGCAACTTCCGGGAGGGGTCAAATACACCGCTGAAATCATACTTGCCGCAGCGGCACTTTGCTGCCCGCAGCACCGGAATTTCGGCCATGATGTCGCCTAAAATCGTCAGTTTCATAGTATATCTCCTTGTAATTTATGTAGAAATAAGGTGGCAGCCAGCAGATCGGCGCAGCCGCCGGGGGAGAGTTTTTTGCGGATAAAGGTATCGTCCATAGCCTCGATTTGCCATATGGTTGGGAATGCACCCAAATTCTTTGCATATTCCTTGGCAAAGGTTGCGCCTTCGTCACCGCCCCGGTGATAGAGATTGCTGTCTTCCACCTGGGCAATCAGCCCTACTAAGGCGCAGGCGGCGGCGTCGTTGAAAGACATTCCTTTGGCAAGGCCTTCTTCCAAAGCGGGCAATGCGATGTTTATAACCGCAGGTAATCCTTCGGCCACTTCGCCGCGAATGCCCCGCAAGCCTTTTTGTAAATATAATTTCTGTCCTGCCGTAGAGCCGTCCGTCTTGGAGAAATCCTCTATAGCGGCCTGCCCCACAGCGGCGCATTCCTTTAATAATAGTGGAAGAGAGGGCGCAGGCAACTCTGCTGCCCAAAGTCTGCCCACACTGCCGCACAAAATGCCCAAGGTGAAGATAGCACCTTTGTGGGTGTTTACCCCGTTGGTTGCCGCATACATGGCTTTTTCGGCGTCCAAACCGGCCTGCCGTAACAAATGGAAGGTTTCTTCCGGGGGCTGGGTGGCGGTGTCCTGGCCAATGGCAACACAGACTTTGAAATAAGGCCACAGAGTGTTGGCACTGGCATAAAAAGTATCCAAATCCATATCGGTGTGGCTGCCGGTATTCCGCCTGTCTACAAGCCCCGGTTTGGGGGTGATACATACCTCTTCCAACAGGCTTAGTACAGCCAAGTCGGCAATCCGTTCCCGGTCAGCCAAACGGAAATGCTCCCGCAAGATCCGATCGGTAGCAGCTTGCAATTCAGACACGGAATGCACCCGTCCGGCAGCGCAGCCCCGACCGGGTGCACCGCAGACAATACAGCTCCGCTGACATTCTCTGTCCAGCTTGTTGCCATCGGCATCCAATACATCCATATCAAAGAGCCGTCCCAAGGGAGTGGCTTCTTCAAATTCTGTGCAAATGGTTTTGAGAATGTGGGCATCCACATTCACGGCGAAAAAACCCTCGCACCCGGTGTCCTCGCAGGTGATCTCCTTTGCCAAAATGGCAGAGCCGAGAGATTCCAGCTTTTTTATGCCTTCCCGGAATCCCCGTTCAATGAGAGGGGAGGTCTTCACAGGCCCGGCTATGTTCATGGTGAACGAAACCAAGGGGCAGTTATGTTTTTTTAATAGTTCTTTTTGCTTGGTGACCCGCTGTTCCCGGGCCAGCAGGATGTCCTGAAGCGTTACTTCTGTCATAGGATCAGATCGGACTGCTTTTCCTGCTGGGCATCCAGCTTGGCCAGGTTGTCCAAAGCGGCTTCTCCCACACAGCCAACCAGCAGATATTGCTTGGCGAAACGGTCATAGATGAAGTGGTGCAGCAGGTGGAAGTCCTGAATGTCGCTTGTCCGGCGTACATGGATACGGGGTCCGGTACAGAAGTGCGATTGATCACCGATGGAAACGTGGTTGTTGTCCAGATAGGTGATGGGAAGGTCTTCCTTGATAAGCGCATTGACCTTCTGCTCCAATTCCTGAATATCAAAATTGGGCGCGTGATCGGGGAAGGTAATGACAAAGCCGTGGCGCACATCGTCGTGGCCGCAGCGGGCCAACTCCTCGGCAGGCATACAGAGCTCGCACAGATCCTCGGCGGTGTGGGCCATCAGTCGGTAGGACAGGGATTTGTATACGGAATCCCGGATCTCCTGGGGCTCCGGGCCGAAAATGGTGGGCCGGGCGATCAAAACCTGCTCACCCACACCGATCAGCAGATTGGCGTTGAAGCCCAGCAGGGGATAGACCAAATCGAAATGCTCCACGATCACCCGTTTGCCGTTTTGCAGGGCTTCAATGATGGCATCGGCTAAGATGCTCATTTGGGTAAAACCGTTTTCAAAACGAATATCTAAGTGATAGGTATGGGGCGTAAAGAAGCTGAAGCCGGAATCCTGCTCCAACAGGGGCAGAGGACGGACATATACACCGTCATCATCGTTGGTCAGTTCCAGACCGGGGAACATACCCCGAATTAAGGCGCTCTTGCCGGAACCGGCCTCACCGATGATGCCGATGAGCTTATCAAAAGGGGATAGGTATAGCTGCGCCAGCTGCATACCCAAAGCATACATACGGTTGTGACCTCTGGGGGCGAAATAGCTGCTTAAGATGTGGCTGTCTTGGCGGTCTTGCATAATGCGTCCTCCTTGCTTGTTTTTTGTAAGTGTTCAAAAGTGGTGGGGGGAACGAGGGAGCGAAGGGTATCCCAATCTCCCTCGGTCAAAGCTTTTCGTACAGCGCTGGCGCTGACGGGCGTGCCGGCCTTTTCGAAACGGGGAAGTTCCCGGACTGCAATGCCCCTGGCAGGCAGATTTGCTTTCAGCGCTGCATTATATTTATTGGTCATGGGGGAGAGGGGCTCTGTGCCTACATAGCGGCGCGTGATGCCAAAATGGGGTGCAAAGTATTTGCAGAAAACAGCAATATCCAAAAGACACTGCACCTGTTCCGCCCCGTCCCGGTCCTTGAGGAAATAGGTGGGGAAGGTGGCGGCGGAAATGAGGTACGGTCCGGTGGGCAGTACCGTCACATTCTTAAGGTCTGCCGTACCGGCTTTTACCATAGCCAACCGATCGGCAGCGGAAAAATGGCCTTGGTCTTCGGAAAGGACGAACACATAGAAATGATCACATTCCCTGGCGGCGCGTTCCACCAAATAACGGTGGCCCAAGGTAAAGGGATCGCAGTTCATAACCGCAGCGCCTACCGTGCCGCCCCCGGGTTCAACAGGCAGCGTTTTTAAGAAACTTTTCACCCCGTTGGGCTTATCCTCCATCAAAAGCACCTTGTCCGTGGCGGCCACAGGATAGAACATCAAATCCAAAAACAGGTACTCGTTGGAGGGCTTGGTGTAGAGGAACAAATGCCGATGGCCCTTTTGGAATGCCTCCTGCCGCAAAGCGGTGAGCAGAGTAGCAAGCAGGCCTTCGCCCTGGTGTGCCGGGTCAACAGCCAAATATTTTAAGATGTTGCCTTGACGGCTGCCGGTGGCGGCAAGATCGTCGCCTTCCCATAAAAGCACGATCTGCTCCGGCATTTCCTCCGGTACAAGGCCGGTATTCTCCAGCAGATGCTCCCACGCTGTTAACTTCCTGCCCCGCAGGGAGGTGAGGATCTCAATATCCATAGCCTTGCGCCCCTTTCTGCAGCCTGCCCAATATAATCCGAACCCGCCTAAGGGTGCATCTGATTGGCTCAGGCGTCATTATATTTCATTGATGGGCGCCAGCCCATCGGCTTCATATGCTTTGCCTGATCCATTCATCCATCCCCCCCTTAGGTCGCAGATTCCTGAGCTACGGGGCGGTTCTAAGGCAAGGCACCGCTTCGCAGATGGGCTTTGTGCCCTTCAAGAAGCGGTAACGAGGCATTGGGACTGCCCCGCAGCGCAGGAACGGGTTTGGATTATGTTGGTCAGGCTGTGTATAAAACCATTATACAACAAGAAAGGAAATATGCAAACAAAAAAGAAAAGAATTGCAATTATTGTGATTGTGTTATATAATATCCGGGAATTGTTACTATAACATTGAAAGGAAGAGTCAGATATGGAAATGAAACTGCGTGCATCTGCCGGAACCATGGAGTCCAGCGATGCCTATGTAGAGATCGAGCCGGGCACTGACGGCATCAAGCTGCAGCTGGAATCGGTGGTTATGGGCCAGTTTGGCGAGGCTATCGAAAAGGCTGTGCGGAACGTCCTGGAGGAATTGGACGTAAAAAATGCCAATGTCCGTGTGGTTGACCGGGGCGCGTTGGAGTGTGTCATCCGTGCCAGAGTGGAGACTGCGGTTCTCCGGGGAAAGGGGGATGCCCAATGATTCGCTCTATGCTGTTTTTGCCGGGTAATAACCCCAATATGCTCATCAATGGCAGCGTTTTAGGCGCTGATGCCGTGATCTTCGATTTGGAGGATGCTGTTTCTCCTGCTGAGAAGGATGCAGCCCGGGTGCTGGTGCGCAATACCCTGCGCTATATGGACTTTACCGGCTGTCAGCGGATCGTCCGCATCAATTCTACAGACACTGCGTATTGGAAGGCTGACCTGGATGCCATTCTGCCGGAAAAACCGGAGCTTATCCTCCTGCCCAAGACCGGCACTGCCCAGGATGCCCTCACAGCAGATGCCTACATAACCGAACTGGAAGAAAAACTGGGCCTGCCTGCAAATTCCGTGGGCTTGATGCCCCTCATCGAAACCGCATTGGGTGTTGAGAATGCCTATGCAATTGCCTCTTCCTGTAAGCGGATCCACGCTCTGTTCTTAGGTGCAGAGGACCTGACCGCCGACCTGCGCTGCAAGCGTACCAAGGAGGGCCGGGAGATCGAGTATGCCCGTACCCGCTTGGTGGTTGCTGCCCGGGCTGCGGATGTGGAAGTTTATGACACACCGTTTACGGATGTTAACGATGACGAGGGTATCTGGACGGATGCTGAGCTTGCGAAAGCGCTGGGCTTTACCGGTAAAGCGGCCATTTCTCCCCGCCACTTGGAGGCCATCAACCAGACCTTCAGCCCCACTTTGGCAGAGATCGACTATGCCTACGAGGTGCTGGAAGCCATCGCTATGGCTAAGGCCCAGGGCAAGGGCGCTATCGCCCTGCGTGGCAAGATGATCGACGCACCCATCGTGGCCCGTGCCCAGCGCACCATCGAAATGGCTGAGCAGCTTGGCCTTGACAGGAGGGAAGCAGAATGAGTAAGCTTGTAAATTCTATCCGGGAGGCGGTTGCTCTCTCCGGCTTAAAAGACGGTATGACCGTTTCTTTCCACCATCACCTGCGTAACGGTGACTTTGTGCTGAATATGGTAATGGAGGAAATTGCCAATGCGGGCATTAAAGATCTGACGGTCAATGCCAGCTCTTTGTTTGATGTCCACAGACCCTTGCTTACCCATATTCAAAATAAGGTAGTCACCGGTTTGTCCGCTGACTATATCAGCGCCGGTATCGGCCGGGCTATCTCCCAGGGCGTTATGGAAAAACCGGTGGAGTTCCGTACTCACGGTGGTCGCCCCAGAGATATTGCATTGGGAAGAACCCCCATTGATGTGGCCTTTATCGCTGCCCCAGCAGCGGACAAGATGGGCAACTGCACCGGTAAGTACGGCAAGTCTGCCTGCGGCAGCTTGGGCTATGCCTTTGCCGATGCGATGTATGCCAAAAAGGTAGTTGTTATCACCGATCAGCTGATGGATTATCCTCTGCAGAATTGGTCGATCTCTGAAAGCTATGTAGACTATGTGGTGGCAGTGGATGCCATCGGCGATCCCAAGGGTATCGTGTCCGGCACGACCCAAATTACCCGTGATCCGGTGGGCTTGGTAATGGCATCCCACGCAGCCAAGGTCATTGAGAACTCCGGCCTTTTGAAGGACGGTTTTTCCTTCCAGACCGGTGCCGGCGGCGCATCTTTGGCTGCTGCTAAGTACTTAAAGGATATTATGCTGGAAAAGAAGATCCAGGGCAGCTTTGGCTTGGGCGGTATCACCGGTTACCTGGTAGATATGCTCCAGGCAGGCTGTTTTCGGAATCTGCTGGATGTCCAGTGTTTTGACTTGAAGGCTGTAGAGTCCATCCGTAACGATCCCCGCCACCAGGAGATCACCGCCATGCACTATGCCGCCCCCGGAAACCGCAGCGCAGTGGTGGACAATCTGGATGTGGTTATTTTGGGCGCAACGGAAATTGATACCGATTTCAATGTCAATGTCCACACCGACTCCAATGGCTACATTATGGGCGGCTCCGGCGGCCACAGCGATACCGCAGCCGGCGCAAAGCTGTCTATGATCATTGCGCCTATGTTCCGGGCAAGACTTCCCATCGTCACTGACCGCGTTACCTGCATCTCTACCCCCGGTGAGAGCATTGATGTGCTGGTGACCCAGGGCGGTATTGCCGTCAATCCCCGCCAGGCAGAGCTGAAGCAGCGCTTGGTAGATGCCGGCCTGCCTGTGGTGGATATCCACGAACTGAAAGAAAAGGCAGAGCGGATCACCGGCAAGCCTGCAAAGCTCCCCAAGGGCGATCGGGTGGTGGCAAATGTCATCGGCCGGGAGGGCGATCTGCAAGATGTTATTTATAATGTACCTGTAAAGGATTGAACTTATGGATTCTGTTTATAAGATTAACCCGGAATTGGATGTTCCTATCTACCAGCAATTGGTGGACAGCATCCGGGCTGCTATCAAAAACGGAACGCTCCCTGCCGGACAGCAATTGCCCACTGTGCAGGAAATGACGGAGCGCCTGGGCATTGCCCGGGGCACCATCAAGCGGGCCTATGACGAGCTGGAGCTTGGGGGCCTGGTGGAAAAGGCGCAAGGAAGGGGCACATTTGTACGTTACCAGCCTGCTAATTCCAGCAGCCGGAAGGAACAGGCTATGGCTGCTATCGACGATATGCTCAACCACTTGGAGGAAATGGGCTTTTCTCCTATGGAGATCAATATTTTCCTGGATCTGAAGCTGCGCCAGCGGGCGGAACAGGAGGCCTTTGTGAAGGTGGCTGTGGTGGAATGCAATTCTGAGTGCCTGTCCCATATGTCCGAGCAGCTGCGCCATATAAGCGGTGTAGACCTGCAGGCATTCCTGCTTGAAAATGTTGAGCGGTATCCCTACCAGCTTAGCGAAGACTTTGATTTGGTGGTCACCACTTCCCAACACGGAGATTATCTGGCGGAGATCCTGCCGGATAAAGTGCCCCTGGCCCGGACGGCTTTGCGGCCCTCGGCGCACTCCCTGGCACGGATTCTGAAGCTGCAGGCAGGGGAGAAGCTGGGTATCGTTGGTAGTAGCTCCCGTTTTGCTCAACTGATGTACAACACCTGCAAGAGCTATGTGGAGGACGCGGAGGTGTATGAACCCACCACTGCAGAGGCCGAGGATTTAGAAGTCTATCTTAAGGATAAGACTGTGGTGCTGGTGCCAAAATTCTATGAAAAGTATTTCAGCGCCGGCGCGACGGAACTGATACAGAATTTCGGCGGCAGAGTCATCGATTGCTATTATAAAATGGACGAAGGCTCTGTTTTGTACCTGGAATCCAAGATCAAACGCCTGCTGGATGCAAAAAGTATTTGAGGCTTCCATGGTTGAGATTCCGAGCCGGTGTGCGCACCGGCTTGGAATCTCAATGGGGGCTTGTTTTAATAAACAAAAGGAGAATTACAAATGGATGAAAAGACTTTTGACATAAGTGAAATTGCGGACGAAGTATCCTGCGAAGTGGCAGATGCTGTAGAAGATGCTGTGTACGGCGCTTTGGAAAGCGCACTGCCGGAGGCGCTGCGTGCGTGCTTTGCGGAATTGCTGCAGTCTAAGCCCCGCACAATGGTTCTGAGCAATGATAAAACCAAGTATATCAGTTGTTACGGTGGCCTCAGTGTGAATGGAACGCGATTGATGATCCAAACCGGCTACAGCTCCTGGGATTCTTTCTGTTATCCCACCAAGGAAGAGGCCAAGGAGAACCTGCTGAAGATCAAAAAGGCAATGGATGAGGGTCAAGAGAGCATCGAACTGTAATAAATGTAAAAATACTGGAAAACGCATCTTGACAAATGTTATATACCATTGTAACATATATGAATAGAACAATAGCAAAAACAAAAAATATGAGGTGTAAAAATGGAACAACGTAAGAAAGTGCTGGTCATCGGCGTAATCGGCGCTGATGTGCATGCCGTTGGTAACAAGATCTTGTACCACGCATTCACCGAAGCCGGTTTCGAGGTGATCAACCTGGGTGTTATGGTTGCGCAGGAGGAGTACATTGCAGCGGCCATCGAGTCCAATGCAGATGCAATCGTGGTTTCTTCTCTTTATGGCCAGGGCGAGCTGGATTGCCGGGGCCTCCGTGAGAAGTGCGACGAGGCTGGCTTGAAGGGTATTCCTCTGGTTGTCGGCGGCAACATCGTCATCGGCAAGCAGAAGTTTGAGGATGTGGAACGCCGCTTTAAGGATATGGGCTTTGACAGAGCCTTCCCTCCCGGCACTGCTCCCGAAACTACCATCGAAGCGCTCCGCGAGCTGCTGCACATGGACGGTGAGACTGCGTGAAACCGGTCCTTCTGATCGACTTTGGCAGTACATATACCAAGCTGACCGCCGTGGATGTGGAGTCGGAGACTCTCTTGGGTACGGCAGCAGCTTTCACCACCATTCAGACCGATATCAATGACGGCTTGACAGAAGGCCTTAAAAAGCTGAAAGCCAAGATAGGCAAGGTGGATTTTGCAGAAACCTATGCTTGCTCCTCCGCGGCCGGCGGCCTGCGGATGGTCACCAGCGGCCTTGTCCCGGAGCTGACCGGCGAGGCAGCAAGATTGGCAAGCTTAGGCGCAGGTGCCAAGGTGGTTGGGGTGTATGCCTTCCAACTCACTGAGGATGATATAGAGGATATCCGGGAAGCCAAGCCGGACATTTTCCTGCTGGTAGGCGGCACGGACGGCGGCAACACCGAGTGCATCCTCCACAATGCCAAAATGCTGGCCCAAATGAAACCGGAATTTCCCATCGTCATTGCCGGCAACCGCACAGCGGCGCGGCAGTGCCAGCGGATTTTAGATGGTTGCGAAGTCTATGTCTGCCCCAATGTGATGCCGAAATTCGGCGTCTTAAATGCAGAACCTACCCAAAAGCAGATCCGTGAGATCTTCCTCACCCGCATTATCCAGGCCAAGGGCCTGAGCAAAGCGGCGGAGCTTTTGTCCGATATTATGATGCCCACCCCCTCGGCTGTGCTGGCGGCAATGAAACTGCTGGCGGACGGCTGCGAAGGGGAGAGCGGTATCGGCGAACTGGTCGCTGTGGATGTGGGCGGTGCAACCACCGATATCTACTCTATCGCTGAAGGCATGCCCGACCATATGAATACCGTATATAAAGGTTTGCCCGAACCCTACGCCAAGCGTACAGTGGAAGGCGATATCGGAATGCGCTACAGCATCCAGGGTATTGTGGATGCAGCGGGTATGGATAAGATCTGCCGGCTTTCCGGCTTGACGGAAGAACGGGTAACGGAGCTGGTTGAGGACTTGAAGGCCCATACCGACAAAGTTCCCACCGGCGGTGATGACTTAGAAAAGCTGGATTTTGCATTGGCATCCGGTGCTGTTGCCGAAGCGGTAGCCCGCCATGCAGGTACCATTTCCGAAACCTATACAATGTTGGGTCAGACCTTCGTGCAAGAGGGCAAGAATCTGACCAAAGTCAAGCAGATCGTGGTGACAGGCGGCAGTCTGATCCACACCCGGCAGACAGAGAAAATCGCTGCCCATGCCCTCTATGACCCCGCCCATCCGGAATCCCTACGACCCAAGGAAGCTGGCGTATGGGTGGACAGAACGTATATTTTGGCCGCAATGGGATTGCTTTCCCTGCACTATCCCCAGACGGCTCTCCGAATTATAAAAAAGGAGCTTGAATACTATGGACATTCAGAATAAGCGCATTCCCGAAGGCGAGTTTATGAAAATGCGTCAGGAGATCCTGACCCAGTGGCCCACCGGTAAGGATGTAGGCTTAGAGGAGGCAGTTGCCTACCATAAGGCTATGCCTAAATCCCGTGACTTCTCTCAGAAGCTGCTGGATGCAAAGAAGAATAAGGTCACTTTGGTGCAGCCCCGGGCCGGTGTTCCTGTGGTTGAGGAGCACATCAAGCTGATGCAGTACTTAGAGAAGGAAGGCGAGGCTGACCTGCTGCCCTCCACCATCGACAGCTACACCCGTCAGAATCGCTATGCCGAAGCAGAAAACGGCATCGCCGAGTCCATTCGCCTGGGCCGGGCCATGCTCAACGGCTTCCCTGCAGTAAACCACGGCGTTGCCAAGTGCCGCCAGGTGGTAGAGAGCGTCAATGTACCTATGCAGGTCCGGCACGGCACACCCGATGCAAGACTGCTCACCGAGATCACTTTCGCCGGTGGCTTTACCAGCTACGAGGGCGGCGGTATCTCCTACAACCTGCCCTACTGCAAGAACATTCCTATGGAGCGCACCATCCGTGACTGGCAGTATGTTGACCGTCTGACCGGCCTCTATGAGGAAATGGGTGTTTCCATCAACCGTGAGCCTTACGGCCCGCTGACCGGCACTCTGGTGCCCCCCTGTATTTCCCATGCTGCCGCTATCATCGAGGCATTGCTGGCTGCTGAGCAG
The DNA here is from genome assembly GCA_017452505.1 of Oscillospiraceae bacterium. Lineage (GTDB taxonomy): Bacteria > Bacillota > Clostridia > Oscillospirales > Oscillospiraceae > Faecousia. The sequence continues at coordinate 7,352 of JAFTMI010000045.1, read as the reverse complement.
GGCGTTAAGAACATCACTGTCGGCTACGGCCAGTGCGGCAACCTGGTTCAGGACATCGCTGCCATCCGTACCCTGGAAGAGCTGACCGACGAGTATCTGCAGAAGTACGGCTACAAGGATGTTAAGGTCACCACCGTTCTGCACCAGTGGATGGGCGGTTTCCCCGCTGACGAGGCAAAGGCCTTCGGTGTTATTTCCTCCGGCAGCTTGACCGCTGCTTTGGCAAAGGCCACCAAGGTTATTGTTAAAACTCCCCACGAGGCTGTGGGCATTCCCACTATGGAAGCTAATGCACAGGGCCTGCGCTGCACCAAGCAGGTTGTCAATATGCTGGCTGACCAGAGCTTCCAGGACGTACATCTGGAAGAGGAGAAGGAGATCATCCGCCAGGAGACCCGCTGCATCGTGGACAAGTGCTTCGAGCTGGGTAACGGTGACATCGCTGTTGGCGTTTGCCGCGGTGTGGAGGCAGGTGTCTTGGACGTTCCCTTCGCACCCTGCCGCGCCAATGCCGGTTTGATGCTGCCCTGCCGTGATAATGACGGCGCTGTCCGTATTCTGAATCCCGGCAACCTGCCCTTCAGCAAGGATCTGAAGGACTTCCACGAAACCAAGATCTATGAGCGCGCCTTGGCCGAAAAGCGGAAGGCATCCTTCCAGATGGTCATCGACGACGTTTACGCCATCGGCAAGGGCCGCCTGGTTGGCCGCCCCAGATAATCTACCTAACAACGGTCATTGCGAACCAGTCCGCAGACTGGTGTGGCAATCTCCTTCATGAGCTGGGGATTGCACCCCAAGGGCACTTCCTCGCACTTTGTGCTCAGGGCGCCACGTCGCTGCGCTCCTCGCAATGACAGCAGAATAAAAGAGGAGTATGTATTATGAAAATCATTGATGTTGTTTGCTCTGCCGGCCGTACCGGCTTCTACTTCGATGACCAGCGCGCTATCAAGCAGGGCGCCGGTCACGACGGTGTGTTCTATGTCGGCGCACCTGTTACTGAGGGTTTCCGTTCTGTTCGCCAGGCCGGTGAGTCCATCTCTGTTATGATCATTTTGGAAGACGGCCAGGTTGCTTTCGGTGACTGCGCTGCCGTGCAGTACTCCGGTGCAGGCGGACGTGACCCCCTGTTCCTGGCAGAGGACTTTATTCCCGTTATCGACAAGTACATCAAGCCCCAGCTGGTGGGCAAGGAAGCTGATGACTTCCGTGGCCTGTGTGCTATGATGGAAGCCATCCAGGTTGAGGGCAAGCGCCTGCATACCGCTATCCGTTACGGTGTTTCTCAGGCTATCCTGGATGCTGTTGCCAAGGCCACCAAGCGGCTGATGTGCGAAGTGGTGGCCGACGAGTACGGCTGCACTGTTTCCGACAAGCCCATCGACATCTTCACCCAGTCCGGTGATGACCGTTACGACAACTCCGATAAGATGATCATCAAGGGCGCACAGGTTCTGCCCCACGCGCTGATCAACAATGTGGAAACCAAGCTGGGCCCCAAGGGCGAGAAGCTGGAAGAGTATGTGGCATGGCTCCGTGACCGTATTCTGACCCATCGCACCAGCGAGGATTACCTGCCCATCTTCCATATCGATGTTTACGGCACTATTGGTGCTGCCTTCGGCAACGATAACTACAAGGCTATGGCCGACTATATTGAAAAGCTGGGCAAGATTGCAAAGCCCTTCCACCTGCGTATCGAAGGCCCTATGGACTGCGATGTGGACGTTCCCACCCAGATGAAGGCCCTGGCTGCTCTGACCGCTGAGCTGGACGCCCGTGGCTGTGATGTGGAGCTGGTTGCCGATGAGTGGTGCAACACCCTGGAGGACATCAAGCTGTTTGCCGATAACAAGGCCGGCCACATGGTGCAGATCAAGACTCCCGACCTGGGTGGCATCAACAATACCATCGAGGCGGTTCTCTACTGCAAGGAGAAGGGCATTGGTGCATACCAGGGCGGTACTTGTAATGAGACCGACCGCAGCGCACAGGTCTGTGTCCACTGCGCAATGGCCACCCAGCCTGTGCAGATCCTGGCAAAGCCCGGTATGGGTGTGGACGAAGGCTTCATGATCGTTTACAACGAAATGAACCGTATCATTGCCATCCGCAACGCCAAGAAGTAATAATTAGACAAGACTTAAAAACATCGGCCCGCCATTTGGCGGGCCGATGTTTTTTGTGCAATTATTTTTGAATTTTTTTGGCAAGCAAGAACTGGATATTTTACAGGGGTATATGGATATTTTCCATTCGCTGAAAATTTCTCCTGTGATATAACACAAAAACAGGGGTGCAAGTCTGCTTTACCCCACGAAAAATTGTACAAAACACACAAAATATAGAAATTTTCAATATTTCCGATCAACAAAATAGATAATTTGACTTGATGATTTGCCTGTGTTATAGTGAAATTGTAAAAATATGTGTCTATCCTTTGGAGAGATGCGAAATCAAGAAAAGGAGTAAAAGCAATGAAAAGAATTTTAAGCTTTGTGCTGGCTCTGTGTCTGATCGTTGGCCTACTGCCCGCCGTGGCAGTGCCTGCTTTTGCAGATGTTACCACCAAGTATCTTGGCGTTTTGGTTGGAACAGATTATATGGTCGAGCTGCCGGCAACTAACGACGGCGCAACAAAGACCTACACAAAGAACAAAGAGGTGACGATGACAGACTCCTCCGGCGCAACCTTTACCGGTTTCATCCAGGAGATCGTAGAGGTCACCAACGAAGAAACTGACGAATGGAACATGAAGTTCTTTTATGACACCTCTGCAAAGCGCTACAAGCTCATTATGAAGGGCGCAAGAATCGATGCTTATAATAATGAGACCGGTAAGCCTATCAGCGGTTCCAAGGCCTTTGGTATTCCAAAATCGGGCTATAGCAAGTATAGCTTCTATTTCTACACCGAGATCCACGAGGACAGCTATATTGAAGCAAACTACGGTTGGCATAACAATATTGGCGGTTCTTACAAATACGATCAGATTTTCGTTGAAAGTAAAAATGATGCCACTCTGCATATGAAGACCAGCAGCTACGGCTTCTACTCTCAAAAATCTATTACGCTGAATGCAAACATTAAGGCCAATAGCAGCGGCAACTCCTTCATTTTTATGAATGCGGGCAGTGTGAAGATCACTGTGAACGGCGGTCACCTGCAGTTTGACAATGTTTACAGAGCGTTTAACTGTTCTTCCAGTGTTACAACTGATGAGCTTATTATCAATGGCGGTAAAATTACAGGTAAGTTCACCAATGCCTGTGCGATTAGCCAAATGGCCATTACTCCTAGCGATACCCTGTGCTATAAGATTGCAACCAGCACCGGTTCTGTCCTCTCCTTGAATCAGATGGCAGCTGCTAAGGATGTGGTATTTGAGTCCAGCGCAGAGCACATGGATATTACCTCCAAAGAGACCGTCACACAGGCTCCCACCTGCGGCACTGAGGGCAGCAAGAATGTGACTGTCTACTGTAATGCTTGCGCCAAGACCATCAGCGACGGCCCTGTTGTGATCCCTGCCACCGGCAAGCATGAATATGACAAGGCCACCGGTTACTGCGTCTGTGGCGCTTACGAAGAGCCGGATGCTCCCATCGAGCCTCCTGCTTGGCCCGAGGATATGACCTTTGCAACTGCCGAGCAGATGGCCAATGTGGTTCTGGAGAAGAAGGGATCTGCCGGTGGCGCTGTTACTGCCCATCCCGGCGGCAAGATTACTTTTAAGCTCCTTATTACCAACAATAACGCAGAAACTATCAATGTCTATGTGACAGATATGATCCCCCGGTTTACCAAGCTGCTCAGCGGCTGCGATTATACCAGCGGCAGAGCTCTGTACTGGGTGGTTGAGGACATCGCTCCCGGTGAGACCCGTGTGATTACATATACGGTATCTCCCAAGTATACTGTCAAGGAAGTTCGTGCTTCCGAGAAGGATATTATCCTGGCTGGCACGGATGCAACCGTGATGGATGTGACCATTCCTGCAACGGAGGATATCTGGGTACTGGAGACCTTCAATGCCGAGGATATCCGTAAGTTGGAAATGGCTATCGATGCCTTGGTCACTGCCTATCAGCCTAAGCTGAATGAAATCAAGCTGCTGAATATGATCTTCAATGTGGGCTTTACTGCCGGTCCCGGCTTAGGCACCACAGACCCCAACGCAGTTTTGGAGATGATCTTCGACAAGGCTGGCGAAAATGTCGGCGGCTCCACCGGCAGCGGCGAAGATGCTGTGGATACTGCGCTGAACCTGCTGGACCGCGTGCCTCCTCATCTGTATGGCGGTACTGCCGTTCCTGCTGAAAAGGACGAACTGTTCCGTGGCGCCCGGGCTACCGAAGTCACCATCGCTGACTTGATCTCCGGTGACCTGCTGTTCGTAAAGAACAACGGCGAAACCAAGCTGTACATCGTGGATAACAGCCACCTGGTATACCTTGGTAAGAACGAGGTCATTCGCAAGATTGACCCCGCAAATGTTTTGCCCGGACTGCCCGCTTCCGAGCAGTTTGTGGTGGTCCGACCCTCTATCAACTATAACATCACCTTCGGCCTGCAGGAAGGCGAGTACTATAATGATGCCGACAAGAATGGCTACACCGAGGTAGAAAAGGCTATCATCGCCACTGCTGAGGCTTACCTGCTTCGCGGTGACCGTGCCCAGTACACCGACGATATGACCGGTACTTCCTTGTACCGCTGGGAAACCGGCACCAAGCAGCCTGAGTACTATACTGTTGACCAGTATGGCTACACCAACTGCGCTGCTTTTACTTACGATGCCAACTATATGACCACCGGTTTTGCAGCCAAGAACGGCAACAATACCCTGAATACCACCGCTAACAATGCTGCCTTTGCCAAGGCAAATTGGAACTTTGAGACCGGCACCAGCTCCAATCCCGGCGTTGTATACTACGCTGAGCCTATGCAGAAGGATGAGAGTGGCACCTATGTTTGCACCTTGACCGAAGAGGAAAAGGCAGCAATGAAGGCCGAGATCATCTCTCTGCTGCGCCCCGGCGATATCATCAATATCCGCCGCACCACCGGCTCCGGCCACGCAATGCTCTATGTGGGTAACGGTACCATCATCCATAGTGGCGGCGGTAGCTACAGCAATACCAATAAATCCGATACCCACGAAGCAACAGTTCGTTTCCGTATGGTGGAGGACTTGTTTGACCCTGCCATCTATGCGGAAACCAGCTGTGTCTACTACCTGGCAAGCTTTGCGCTGGTTCGTCCCAGCGCTATGACCACCAAGGGCGCTACCGAGCATGCCCTCAACCGTATGAACAATATGCGGGGCATCATCGGTGAGAAGGTCACCTCCACCGCAATGGGCAAGACCGTTAACTGCGGCGACGAGATCACTTACACCTTCTATGTGTTCAATACCAACAATGAGGATAAGGCCATCACCATCACCGATGAGCTGTCCGAGCATGTGACCTTTGTGTCCGCAACGGATAATGCTGTCGTGGACGGCAGCAATATCAGCTGGAATGTTACCGTTCCTGCCGATACCCGTATTTCTGTTTCCTACACTGTCAAGGTTAAGGAAGGTCTGGCGCAGTACACCGCTATCGACGGCTCCAAGGCTAAGATCAATGGTGCTTATCACAAGTGCTATGACACCTATGTGGCCAATACCTTGACTGCGACCGAGCAGCAGACTGTTGTGGATGCAGTGAATAAGGTCAAGGATATGGACCTTAGCGGATTGACCAATGTGCAGATCGCCGAGCTGATCTACAAGGAAGCCTTTGGCATCGAGCATATCTTCGGCGGTAAGGTTACCACCGGCCGTGAGTTGGTTGGCGGCGACACTGACAACGATTATTCCACCAAGGGCGTTGACAATATGGGTGTCTATAACGACACCTGGTATTGGGAATCCTCCAACAAGACCTCCGTGTCCTGGATGCCCAACCACAACACCTCTGCAGCTGCCCAAATGGTAGCCCCCGGTCTCTATGGCGGCCAGCTGGTTTACCAGAGTTCCTACAATAAGAATAACCGCGACGAGCGGCAGAACCGCTACCTCAATATGGTGGACGGCACTCTCCGCAGCCGCTACTTCTGGGAGAAGGATCTGGTGGTCGGCGACATCTTTATGATGGGCGGCTCCACCTCCGTTTACCTGTTTGTCTATGTGGGCGATAATACCTTCGTGAATATAGCAGCCTCCGGTTTCACTGATTACACCGTTACTGCGCGGTTTGAGTATGCGCCCGCATCTACCTGGAAGTACCTGGCAGTCCTGCGTCCTTCCTTCGTGTTCGAAGAGGCCCACAATATAGTTGAAATCCCCGCTACAGGCAACTGCATCGACGGCGGTACAACTGCTGGTAAGGAATGCGCCGATTGCGGTGTGCACCTGGTAGAACCTCTGGATGTTCCCGCCGGTGAGCACACCGAGGAGATCATCCCCGGCAAGGCGGCAACCTGCACCGAGCCTGGTCTGACCGACGGTAAGAAGTGTACCGTTTGTGGCGAGATCACCGTTGCGCAGACCGAGATCCCAGCAACCGGCCATATCAATACTACTACCACTGAGACTGTTGTTGACGCAACCTGTACCGCAGCTGGCAGCAAGACCACTACCGTGATTTGCTCTTGCGGCTATGTCGTCAGCACCGAAACCGAGGAAATCGCAATGCTGGGTCACACCGAAGAGATCATTCCCGGTCGAGCACCCACCTGTACTTCCAACGGCCGTACCGAGGGTAAGAAGTGCTCCGTCTGTGGTGAGATCCTGGTAACCCAGGAAGTTATCCCCGCAATCAGCCACGAGTTTGATGAGAACGGTAATTGTGTCTGTGGCGCAAGCCAGCCCGCTGTTACCGTTGTGGATGAGAACTTCCAGGTTGAGATGAATAGCTTCGAATATGTTAAGGGCTACATCTTCTATATTGAAAAGGAAAACGCAGAGGGCGTCGACCTGACCAACTGGAGCGCAGTTATGACTGCATCTAAGGTTGTCACCGGATCTCCCTTCCATGAAACCGACAACTGGAAGAGCTTCTCCAAGCTGATCAACTTGAGCGAATACAAGCTGCCCAATGTGACCGGTACTTACGTATTGTTCGTTGAGTATCTGAACAACAATGGCGCAACCAAGCGTGTTTCCGCATCTATCGATATCGTGAAGAAGCCCAAGGTAACTTGCGGTAAGGATATGTTTGCGATCGATATGGATGGCCTGACCTACAAGAAGGGCTACATCTTCTATCTGGAGAATGCCGAGGGTGCAGATATGAGCAGCTGGGATGCCCTGTATGCTGCAGCGAAGGTTGTACCCGGTTCTGCATTCAATGCAACAGAT
>JAFTMI010000044.1 GCA_017452505.1 Oscillospiraceae bacterium | reverse complement strand
GCTCCGTGGATGGCGACCCCCCTGCCGCCTACCGTTACACCGAGGCAAGAATGAGTAAGCTCTCCAATGAGATGCTCCGTGACATTGAAAAAGACACCGTCAACTGGGACCCCAACTTCGACGAAAGCCGGAAAGAGCCCCGGGTCCTGCCCAGCCGTTTCCCCAATCTACTGGTGAACGGCTCAAGCGGTATTGCCGTTGGTATGGCTACCAATATCCCGCCCCACAACCTCACCGAGGTCATTAACGCCTGCGTGGCTGTGATGGACGATCCCGAGATCACCGCTGTGGATCTGATGGAGCACATCACCGGTCCCGACTTCCCCACCGGCGGTATCATTATGGGCCGCAGCGGCATCCGTGCCGCCTACGCCACCGGCCGCGGCAAGGTGGTTGTCCGGGCAAGAGCCGAATTTGAGGAATTCGGCGCAGACCGTACCCGTATCATCGTTTCCGAGCTTCCCTACCAGGTCAATAAGCGCCAGCTCATTAAGAACATTGCCGACCAGGTGAAGGACAAGCGCCTGGAGGGCATTTCTGACCTCCGGGACGAGACCGACCGCAACGGTATGCGTATCGTCATCGAGCTGAAGAAGGACGCAAATCCCCAGGTGGTGCTGAACACCCTGTTTAAGCAGACCGCTTTGCAGAGCAGCTTCGGTATCATTATGCTGGCGCTGGTGGACGACCAAAAGCAGCCCCGCATCCTGTCTTTGAGACAGATCATCGACGAGTATCTGGCATTCCAGATGGAAGTGCTGACCCGCCGTACCGAGTTTGACCTGCGGAAAGCAAGAGAGCGCGCCCATTTGCTCGAGGGTCTGCTCATTGCCCAGGATAACATCGACGAGGTCATTCGCATCATCCGCAGTGCCTATGACGACGCTAAGGAGCGCCTGTGTGAGCGTTTTGGCTTGGACGAAGTCCAGGCCCAAGCCATCCTGGATATGCGTCTGAAAGCCCTCCAGGGCCTTGACAGAGAAAAGCTCCAGGCTGAGTTCGACGAGCTCCAGGAGCGAATTGCGTATTATCTTGACCTGCTTGCCAACCGGGAGAAGCTCCAGGCTGTGCTCCGTGAGGAGCTGATCGCCATTCGGGACAAGTTCGGCGACGACCGCAAGACCGAGATCCAGGAGATCGAGGACGAGATCGACATTGAAGACCTCATCGAGGAGGAGACCTGCGCCTTTACCATCTCCAATGCCGGCTATGTCAAGCGTATGCCTGTGGATATGTATCGCACACAGAGCCGGGGTGGCCGTGGTGTCAACGCCCAGAATCTGAAGGACGAGGACTATGTGAAGAGCCTGTATGTGGCATCTACCCACGATCATCTGCTGTTCTTTACCGATAAGGGCCGTGTCCACCACCGGAAGGGTTATCAGATCCCCGAGGCAGGCCGGACTGCCCGTGGCACCGCGATGGTGAATATCCTGCCCTTGGAGCAGGGCGAAAGTGTCACCGCAACGGTGATCACCCGGGAGTTCAACGAGGACGAATATCTGATGATGGTCACCCAAAAGGGTACTGTCAAGCGGATCCCCTTCATTGCTCTCAATACCCGCCGCAAGACCGGTATCCGGGCCATCACCTTGGACGAGGGCGACCAGCTGATCAATGTGATCCGCACAAACGGCGACGATAATATGATCCTTGCCACCCGGGAGGGTATGGCCATCTGCTTCAACGAGAATGATGTCCGTCCCATGGGCCGTGACGCCGCAGGTGTCCGGGGCATTCTGTTAACCGGCGATGACTATGTGATCGGCGCGGAGAAGGTGGTGGAAGGCCGTACCCTGCTCACCGTTACCGAGAACGGCTATGGCAAGCGCACCGAGCTTTCCGAGTACCTGCGTACCGGCCCCGAGGGTGAAAAAGTGCCCCAGAGCCGTGGCGGTAAGGGCTTGAAAAACTACAATATCACCCCCAAGACCGGCAAAGTTGCAGGCTGCTGCACCGTTGCCGAGACCGACGATGTGATGCTCATTGAAAACGGCGGTGTTATCATCCGGGTGAAGGCATCCGGCATCAATGTGTATAAGCGGGATGTCCAGGGTGTTATTGTGATGCGCATTGAAGAGGGCAACCAGCTGGTGGCCATCCAGCGGGTGGAAGCCGACGAAACTGAGGAAACAGAAGAATGAAAACAGTGACCCTCTATACAGACGGTGCCTGTTCCGGCAACCCCGGCCCTGGTGGCTGGGGTGCCATTTTAGAGTACGCAGGCACAGAAAAAGAGCTCTCCGGCGGCGAAAAAGAGACTACCAACAACCGCATGGAGCTGACCGCCGTGATCGCAGGTCTGTCTGCTCTGAAAGAGCCCTGCATTGTGGAGCTTTACTCGGATTCTAAATATGTGATCGACGGTTTATCCAAGGGCTGGGCTGTTTCCTGGCAGAAAAACGGCTGGAAAAAAGCGGACAAAAAGCCCGCCTTAAACCCGGATCTATGGGAAAAACTCCTGGAACTTGCAACAATTCACACACTTCATTACCATTGGGTCAAAGGACACGCAGACAACCCCAAGAATAACAGATGCGACCAGCTGGCAGTGGCAGAATCAAAAAAATACGCCTCGTAGGGGAGGCATACTATGCCTCCCGAATGTAACGATGAAACATTATCTTTTGGAAAAGCGGGAGGGATAATATCCCTCCCCTACGAAAGGGAAAGTTATGTATTTGTCAATCGGCAATGATATGGCGGTGCGGGAGAAGAGTATCATCGGCATTTTCGATATGGACAACACCTCCACCTCCAAGCGCACAAGGGATTTTTTGGAAAAAGCGGAGCAAAACGGTGAGGTCGTCCCCTGCGATGACCTGCCCAAATCCTTTATTCTCACGGCGGAATACGGCTTTAACCGGGTGCATCTGACCCCCTACGCCACCGCAACCTTGGAAAAGAGATTGAAATAAAAAAGGAACGGCGAAAGCCGTTCCTTTTTTGTTATGGATTATTCGGTGTAGTTGCTGTCCACTTCTTCAGGGTCGTCTTCTTCCTCGGGGTTTACTGCGGGGGTTTCTTCCACAGGGATATCCTGAGCGGTGGGCTTTTTCTTTTTGACGATTACCAGTACCACCACAGCGGCAACGATAACAGCCGCAACGATGGCAATGATCAAAAGAAGATTGGCATCACCGGAAGCCACGACAGGCTCGCCGGGGGTGGTGTCGTTCTCAAAGGACTGGACATCGCCCTTCAGATAGACCTTCACGCTTTGACCCTCTGCAGCTTCCACAACGCCGGTCTCAATGGCATCGCAGCCGGGCTTCATGGAAAGGGTCTTGATGGTCTTTTCCTCTTTCAGGGTATCGCCCTCATAGATGGCAGCTACCACTTCCAGCTTCTTTTCTGCATCGGTGCCGTTGAGCCAGGACAGGCGGTAAGCGGCGCTGCTTGCGGTGGGCTCGTCGGCGGCCACATTTCTGCCGGTGTCGGCATTATAGACTTCAAAATCCGTGGTAAGGCCGGAGGCGTACAGGGCATAGTCGTCAAACAAAACCGCCTTGTCGGCATTATTGGTGAGGAACAGAATGGATGTAATAGAGCGGAAAGTGGGGCAGGGCACATTCTCCACCCGGGCGATCTCCTTGCCCTTGGCGTTCAGCAGATAGACGCTGTAGGTGAAGTAGTCGGGGTCGGAGAAGTTCATGACCCGCTTGAGGGTATAGGTGCCGGGCTTGATCTTGGTCAGTTCCTTATCTTCCACCAGCCCCTCTTCTACCACCTGGCTGTAGTAGACCTGGCCGTCCCGGATGGTGATGCCGTTGTCAAACATCTCGGTGCCTTCGGCGATATATTTCAGCAGGCTGATTTCTGCCTCGGGGGACAATCCCTCGGGAACGGTAAAACTGATTTGCCAGGTCTGCTCCTCGGCATAGGAGTCACCGGCGGTGATCTTGGTGGGGATGGTTATATTTCCGAAGCTGGCATTGCCGGAGAGAGCCAAAGCCTTGCCTTCGCCGAAAGGAACAGCCTCCGCGGTATCGCCGTCCTGCAAACGGGTTGCCCAGGCATAGGTCTGGGCCATCTTGTTGGCGGTCAGCTTGCCGTCTTCGTAGGCGTCAAAGTTCTCCCGGAAAGCGGGGTACTTTTCATAGCGGTCTGCATCGGAGGTCATGATGGGGGTCACATCCTTGGCAGTTTCCACCCAGTAGCCACAGGAGCCCACATTGGGAATGGTGGCATCCTCCAAAATCTTACCGCCGGGGAAGGTAACGGTCTCACCCTTTACGCTGAAGGTGGGGTCTTTGCCCTCTACCTTGAAAGCTTCCAGGGAGATTTCATCGGTATTGGGAGTGACACGCCACAGATTCCGGCCGCCGCAGTACATACCGGACACCACATACTCTGCATTCCAGTACTGGGGCAGCTCGATGGGCATTCTGTCGGCGTAGCCAGCTACATCGGTGAGGGCGGCCAGGATGGCGTTCATAGTTTCCTGGGTAGCGATGTACTTGGGAGAGGTGTAGCTGGCCTCCTTGCCCTCTTCCTTATATTCGGGCATATAGGTGTAGGACAGGAAGGGCTCGGGGTCGAACATACCTAAGTGGTACAGAAGCTCGGTGTAATAGGGGGTGTAGGCGGCGGAGGATTCCGTCTTGCCGCCGTAGACATAGGAGGTGATCCAGGGTGCTACCTGCTTGGAGGAAGCATACATATGCCGGGTGAAGTTCACATCGGTAATGAAGTTATTGAAGGCAGAGGCCTCAAAGACAGCTTCATTATAGGAGCTATACTTCTTGTTGTCTTCAAAGAAGGATTTGCCGGGGCGGACATAGTAGTAGCTGTAAGAGGAGGCAGTGCCCACCTTGAGGGAGCTGCCGCCGATTTGGGGCACGCCGTCAGCATTGCTCTCGTAGAGCCGGAACCAGGGCTTGGAATCCGTGGACTGGTAGTCAGACAGGGAGGCATCGGGGTAGTATTTTTTCAGCGGCTCGTAGCACCATTTGTTGGCGTAGTTGTTCAAATGGATGCGGATAACCGTGTCCCAGATGCTCCGGGCCAGGTCATATTCTGCGCCCTTGTTCACATTGCAGATGCCGTAGATCTCAGAGATGATACCGCTGGGGTTGGGCCAGAAGGGGAAGCCACGCTCTTCCAGCATCGGGCGGATCTGGGTAGCGTAGCGGGGGTCGTTGACAATATCGGCGTAGATATTGGGATTTTCCTGGTAGTGATCGGAGTAGAGATACCAGGAGCCCATACCGATGTACTCGGTATCCAGGACCAAACCGTCTAAGGGGCATTTGATCTCAGACAGCTTTTTGATGATGGCGGTGACCAAATCTGTCATCTGATCCACGCCGGCATCCAAAAACAGAACATTCTGCGGGTCAAGGCGCAGAGCCTTGCCGGGTGCCCAAAGATGCCAGTAGCGGGCGCCTGCGGGACGGGCGTCCATGGTATCCTTCAGAGCCTGGGCAAAGGCGGTCACATCCTCGTCGGTATACTCGCCATAGACTACAGGCTTTTTGGCATAGGTGATCTTGACCTTTTCTCCGTCAACAACGCTGAAGTTGGAGGTTGCCAGACCGTCCAAGTGGGGGTATTTTTCTTCGTCAAAGTCGGACCAGCCCAAAGCATAGAAGGGCTGCTTTTCCACTTCCGCCCTGGCGGGCTGGGTCAGCGCAACAGGCACCAGCAGAGCCAATGCCAAAAGCAAAGTAAACAGTTTTTTCATTTTTTACCTCCTGAATAGGAATTTTTACCATTATAACACAAGAATGGATAATGGACAATGGATAATGGATAATTTTTTTATATCTCCTATGTGCCGCCGGGGCATTCGTAGGGGAGGGATATCATCCCTCCCGTTGCAGCGGAGGTGTCGGAAGGCTTGCGGGAGGCATAGTATGCCTCCCCTACGAACAGGGTAAAGAAAAAAGGAACGGCCTAAGCCGTTCCTTTTTATGCATTTTTATGCCTCGGGGTCATCGTTTAATTCTTCGATTTCCGCGGGTTCGTCAGCAGGGGCTTCGGTGGGTGCTGCGGGCTTTTTCTTCTTCAGCAGGAAGAAGGTCACACCGCCGGCAACAGCCAAAACTGCCACAGCCGCGATCACAATGATCAGAACCGTGTTATCCTTGGTTTCGCCCGTGGGCACATCGGTGGATTCGGTGGGGGCTAAGGTC
>JAFTMI010000043.1 GCA_017452505.1 Oscillospiraceae bacterium | reverse complement strand
TTCGGCCCCCTGCTTTCTAACCCCAAGCTGATGCTCTTCGGTGCGGCTGCCCAGTTCGGTATCTTCTTCACCCTGTGCATGGCCAGCATCTTCTTCCCCGAAATTCGGGACTCCGCTTCCATTGCCATCATCGGTGCTGCCGACGGCCCCACCTCCATCGCGGTGGCCAACACCCTGGGTTCCAACTATGTGGGTGCCATCACCGTGTCAGCCTACTCCTACATGGCGCTGGTGCCCATCATCCAGCCCCCTGTTATCAAGGCACTGACCACCAAGAGGGAGCGCCAGATCCGCATGCCCTACGAGCAGAAGGATGTTTCCAAGCGCACCCGTATTCTGTTCCCCATCATCATCACCATCGTGGCTTCCGCCATTATCCCCCAGGCCACCGCGCTGATCGGCTTCCTGATGTTCGGCAACCTGATCCGCGAGTGCGGTGTGCTGGACAACCTGTCCGAAACCGCCCAGAAGGTGCTGGCAAACCTCATCACCATTTTCCTGGGCATCTCCGTGGCCTTCAATATGGTTGCGGACAAGTTCCTGCAGGTGGACACCCTGCTGATCATGGGCCTGGGTCTGGTGGCATTTATCGTGGACACCGCCGGCGGCGTGCTGTTTGCCAAGCTGATCAATGTGTTCTCCAAGAAGAAGATCAATCCTATGATCGGCGCTGCGGGTATTTCCGCATTCCCCATGTCCGGCCGTATCGTCCATAAGATGGGCCTGGAGGAAGATCCGCAGAACTTCCTGCTGATGCACTCCATCGGCGTGAATGTTTCCGGACAGATCGCTTCCGTTATTGCCGGCGGCATCATCTTGAGCATGTTCGGAGGCTAAAGCCGTGGGAAATCGTACCCCAATAGGTTTTCAAAGGCTGCTTTCCGCCAATGCTGCGGAAAATCCCTTGAAAATACCAGTGGGTATTCCCTGCGTGATTTTTCTTGCCTTGCCAAAAAGCTGCTCTTTGAAAACTGCGTAGCACCCCACAGCCTGGATTTTCGCTTTGGAGTTTTGCGCAGATGACGAGAGCTTGCTAACGCAAGCCGAGGAAGATAAGGAAAAATGCAAACGAAAGGACGGATGTGGGGCTATTTGTGTACGAATCCCCACGGCTCTGTATGAATATTACGTTTAACCCTATGGGCTTTGTTGAGCAGCTGCCCCGCATGGGCATTGGTATGCTGGTGATCTTCGTGGTTATCGGTCTGATCATCCTCACCACCATGCTCATCAACTGGCTGTTCTCTAAGTAAGAAAAAGAATTTTATTCCGGGGCGGTGACCCTGCGGTCGTCGCCCCCGCATTTTACCTCGAAGGAGGTTTTCTTATGGAAAACATTACTCTTGGCCAGGGCGGCATTTTGGCGCTGCTTGGCTATGCAACGGTTTTTGCCGGTTTGATCCTTTTGATGTTATTGACGATCATTCTTGGCAAGTTCTTCATGGCTACCGCCAAGAAGACAGTCGCCCCCGCTCCTGCCAAGCAGGAAGATGCGCCTGCAGCGGAAGCACCCACTGCGCCCGGCTCTGCCGGCCAGCTGAAGCTCTACAATGTAGAGCCCAAGACCGCCGCTATGGTTATGGCCATTGTGGCTGACAAGATGGGAAAGCCCATCAACGAGCTGCGCTTTCTCTCTATTAAGGAGGTGGCAGAATGAATATAGGCGAAATTTTGCTGAACCTGTGGGAAAAATCCGGTTTTGCCGCTATGACCTGGCAGAACGGCGTGATGCTGCTCATCGGCTGTGTGTTGCTGTACTTAGCTATCGTGAAGAAGTTTGAGCCGCTTTTGCTGTGCGGTATCGCATTTGGCTGTATCCTCACCAATTTGCCCATGGC
The DNA here is from genome assembly GCA_017452505.1 of Oscillospiraceae bacterium. Taxonomy (GTDB): domain Bacteria; phylum Bacillota; class Clostridia; order Oscillospirales; family Oscillospiraceae; genus Faecousia. The sequence continues at coordinate 7,779 of JAFTMI010000043.1, read as the reverse complement.
AAATATGTACCACCAGGAGCTGTGGGATGCTTTTATGGATGCAAACCACCCGGATTACCACTCCTACGGCGCTGTTCTCAGCCATGGCGGTCTGCTGGACTTCTTCTACATCGGTGTCAAGACCAGTATCTACCCCTGTCTGATCTTTATGGGCGTGGGCGCAATGACCGACTTCGGCCCGCTGCTGTCTAATCCCAAGAGCCTTTTGTTGGGCGCTGCTGCCCAGATGGGCGTGTTTGCCGCCTTTGTGGGCGCAATCGCCTTGGGCTTTACAGGCAACCAGGCCGCATCCATCGGCATCATCGGTGGCGCCGACGGCCCTACCGCCATCTTCCTCACCTCTAAGTTAGCTCCCGAGCTGCTGGGCGCTATCGCTGTGGCAGCCTACTCCTATATGGCGCTGATCCCGTTGATCCAGCCTCCCTTTATGAAGCTGCTGACCACCAAGGAACAGCGGAAGATCAAGATGGAGCAGACCCGGAAGGTGTCCAAGGCCGAGAAGATCGTGTTCCCCGTTGCGGTTACACTGTTCGTGGCTCTGCTGCTGCCCGACACCGCGCCGCTGATCGGCTGCTTGATGCTGGGCAACCTGGCAAAGGAGACCGGTGTTACCGACCGTCTGTCCGATACCATGCAGAACGCGCTGATGAACATCGTCACCATTCTGCTGTCCGTTTCTGTGGGCGCGACCATGGTTGGCTCCAACTTCCTCACCGCTGAGACGCTGAAGATCGTGGTGCTGGGCGTTGTGGCATTCATCCTGTCCACCTGCGGCGGCCTGCTGGTGGGTGTGCTGATGTGCAAGCTGACAAAGGGCAAGATCAATCCCCTTATCGGCTCTGCCGGCGTGTCCGCTGTGCCTATGGCAGCCCGTGTTGCCAACAAGGAAGGCCAGAAGGCCAATCCTTCCAACTTCCTGCTTATGCACGCAATGGGCCCCAATGTGGCCGGTGTTATCGGCTCTGCCATTGCCGCAGGCTTCCTGCTGAGCATTTTCGGCGCGTAATTGCGAAACAATCCCTCCACCTGTTAAGGTGGGGGGATTATGCACTATTTCAGAACAAATGTGGCGGGAAGACTGCACCGCAGGCTTCCTGCTGAGCATTTTCGGCGCATAATTGCGAAACAAAAACCCCACCCAAACGGGTGGGGTTTTTTTATACAATAATGATTTGGTTGTTCCCGGCGGTATAGTCGTAGACCTTTTCCGTGTCGGTGATGACGGTGTCCAGGGTGTCCAAAGATACCAAATTGTAGGGGGTGGACAGGGAGAATTTGGTCTCGTCGCAGAGGAAGACCGTCTTTTTGCTCTGCTCGATGGCCACCTTGCGGATCTGGGTCTCCGGCAGGGAGGGGTCGTTGAGCATTCCCTGGGCGTTTACCCCGTGGCAGGAAAAGAACAGGGTGTCGATATTAAACCGCCGGATGAAATCCTCTGCAAAGCTGCCGAAGTGAGCCAGGGAATTTTCAAAGATCTCGCCGCCGGTGCAGTAGGTCTTGATGCCCCTTTTTGCCAGCAGGGTGGCCAGGGTGATGCCGTTGGTGATGACGGTGATGCCCTTTTTCTCTCCCAAAAAGTCCGCCATTTGCAAGGTGGTTGTGGAGGAATCGATGAAAATAATGTCATTGTCTGCCACCAGCTCCGCCGCCGCCCGGCACAAAGCCCGCTTGCTGAGGGCGTTGACCGTTCTGCGGAAATTTAGAGGGGCAACGGTGTGCTCGCCCTGGATCTTTTTCGCACCGCCGTGGCTGCGGACGATCTGACCCCGCCGCTGCAGCTCCGCCAGATCCCGGCGGATGGTGGGCAGGCTCACAAACAGCTGCCGGCTCAGAGCGTTGGCGGAGATATACTGCTCCTCCTCCAAAAGGGCTAATATTTTATCATAGCGTTCTTCTTTTAACATAACATACCTCACATATAGGCATCGTAGGGGAGGGATAGCATCCCTCCCGCGGGAGGCATACTATGCCTCCCCTACGAATAAAACTTTTAGAGGATGAGCGTTTTTGATTGTTTATCCCCTTTTTGGCCATTCGTTGACAATCGTTTTTGATTGTTTTATTATAAAGTATCGGAATATACTTTGTCAAGGAGATGGCAATATGTTTGATGTAGCGATTATCGGTGCCGGTGTGGTGGGCGCAATGGTAGCCCGGGAACTGGCCCAGTACCAGCTGAAAATCATTGTTTTGGAAAAGGAAAACGATGTGGCCATGGGCGCCAGCCGGGCAAATTCCGGCATCGTCCACGCAGGCTATGATGCTGCCCCCGGTTCTTTGAAGGCCAAGCTGAATGTGGAAGGCGCGGCTATGATGGAGGATGTCTGCAAGACCCTGGGCGTAAAGTACAAGCGCAACGGCTCTTTGGTCATTGGCTTTGACGAGGAAGACCGGAAAGGTATCGAGAAACTGTTGGAAAAAGGCAAGGCCAACGGCGTGGAAGTGGAGTTTTTGGACCAGGCAGGTGTGCGGGCTTTGGAGCCCAACATTGGAAAGAATGTGACCTGCGCCCTCTATGCGCCCACCGGCGGCATCGTCTGTCCCTATGACCTGACCATCGCCGCCATCGGCAATGCTATGGACAACGGCGCGGAGCTAAAGCGGAATTTTGCCGTATGCTCTATTGAAAAGATTCCCGGCGGCTATGAGATCTGTTCCGAAAATAGCCGGGTGCAGACCCGGTGCGTGGTGAACTGCGCCGGTCTTTATTCTGATACCATTGCAAAAATGATCGGCGACCACAGCATTTCCGTCCACCCCCGGAAGGGCGAGTACATACTCCTTGACAAGGAGTGCGGCGGCGTGGTGCGCAATACCATTTTCCGCACCCCCACAAAGATGGGCAAGGGCATTTTGGTCAGCCCCACTGTGGATGGCAATTTGCTGTTAGGCCCTACCTCTGTGGACAAAGAAGACAAGGAAGACAAGGACACCACAGCGGAGGGCTTTGCCGAGATCTTGGGTAAGGCCAAAGAATATGTGGAAAACCTGCCTGCAGGCAAAGCCATTACCTCCTTCTGCGGTCTGCGTGCTGCCGGCAACACAGGCGACTTCATCATCACCTCCCCGGAACAGGGCTTTGTGAATGCGGCGGGCATTGAATCCCCCGGCCTGTCTGCCTCTCCCGCCATCGCCAGGTACATTGCCGGAATGCTCCGGGAACAAGGCCTTGATTTGGTAGAAAACCCCAATTATGTGGCTACAAGAGTATCTTCTCACCACTTCCGGGATGCATCTTTGGAAGAGAAGAACGCTATGATTAAGGCCAATCCCGCCTACGGTAGAATCATCTGCCGCTGCGAGGGTGTCACCGAGGGTGAAATTCTGGATGCCATTCGCAGAAACCCCGGCGCAACCGACTTAGACGGCGTCAAGCGCCGCACCCGCGCCCAAATGGGTCGCTGCCAGGGCGGCTTCTGCATGCCCTATGTCACCGAGCTTTTGGCAAAGGAACTGGGCATTGCCTATGAAGACGTGACAAAATGCGGCGGCAAGTCTGTGATCAATGTGGAAAAAACCAAGGGAGGAATGGCCCAATGAGAGATTTGGTCATTATCGGCGGCGGTCCTGCCGGTATGAGCGCCGCCATTGCAGCTTTTGAACAGGGCGTTCGTGATATTTTGATCCTGGAGCGGGACGAAAGCCTGGGCGGCATTTTGCAGCAGTGCATCCACAACGGATTTGGCCTGCATAAGTTCGGCGAAGAGCTGACCGGACCGGAATATGCCTGGAAATATGAGCAAAAAGTTCGGGAATTGAACATCGAAACCAAGTGCAACACCATGGTTTTGGACATTACCGAGGATAAAGTTATCACCGCTACAAATGCGACAGAGGGCATCTTCCAGCTCCGGGCCAAGGCCATCGTGTTGGCTATGGGCTGCCGGGAGCGGTCCAAGGGTGCGCTGAACATCGCAGGCAGCCGGCCTGCAGGCATTTTCAGCGCCGGCACAGCCCAAAAATTTGTGAATATGAAGGGCTATCTTCCCGGCAAGAATGTTGTGATTTTGGGCAGCGGCGACATTGGCCTGATTATGGCCCGCCGTATGACCCTGGAGGGGGCAAAGGTCCACGCAGTTTGCGAGCTGATGCCCTATTCCGGCGGTTTGGCCCGGAATATCGAGCAGTGCCTCAACGATTTTAACATTCCTCTGAAGCTGAGCCACACCGTGGTGCAGATCCACGGCAAGGAGCGGCTGGAGGGCGTGACCATCGCCCAGGTGGACGAAAACCGCCGTCCCATCGCCGAGACCCGGGAGTTCATTCCCTGTGATACGCTGCTGTTGTCTGTTGGTTTGATTCCGGAAAATGAGCTTTCCAAGGCGGCAAAGGTAGACCTTAGCCCCATTACCAACGGCGCTGTGGTGGACCAGGACAGACAGACCTCCATCCCCGGTGTGTTCGCCTGCGGCAATGTGCTCCATGTCCACGATTTGGTGGACTTCGTTTCCGAAGAGGCGGAGATCGCCGGCAAGGCTGCCGCGGCTTATATTAAGGGAAACACCGGTAAAAAAGTGGAAATCCCCGTAAAAACAGACGGAAAAGTTCGCTATACTGTCCCCCAGGTCATCACGGAAAAGAAGGATATCACCCTCTATTTCCGGGTGGGCAATGTCTATAAGAATGTGCGGGTCAATGTGACCGCCGGCGACAAGGTGATTTTATCCCGGAAGCGGCCCAAGGTCGCCCCCGGCGAGATGGAGTCTGTGACCATCAAACAAGACCTGCTTAACAATGTAGGGTCGCTGACCGTTTCTTTGGAGGAGTTGTAATATGGAGAGAAAACTTACCTGCATCGTATGCCCTCTGGGCTGTCAGCTGACCGTGCAGCTAAATGGCCGGGAAGTGGTAAAAGTGGAGGGCAATACCTGTCCCCGGGGCGCAGAATATGCCCGCAATGAATGCACCAATCCCCAGCGCACCGTCACCTCCACCGTCCGCTGCGAAAATGGCGGCCTGGTGTCCGTGAAGACCGACCGGCCCATCCCCAAGGAGAAAATGTCCGAATGTATGCAGCTTATCAACAAGGCTGTTGCCAAGCTCCCTGTTTCCATCGGTGATGTGATTCTTTCCGATGTGTTCGGCAGCAATATCGTGGCTACCCAGAATAAAACTTGACAAAACCGGTAAAAACAGGGTATAATACCCCAAGATATGAAAAGGCTGCGAACAGAAGAGTAAGCTGCAAAGGCTGGTCAGAGAGCCCCGGTTGGTGGAATGGGGTACAGAGGAAGCTGCTGAACATGGTCTGGGAGCCGGTGCGTCGATATTTAGGCCCACCCGGGTACGCCCGTTATTGCGTGAAGAGGCAGATTTTTTGGGCAATCGCCAAAAAGCCTTCCCCTTGAGGGGAAGGTGGCCCGCAGGGCCGGATGAGGTGTCCTATGGATATGTTTTCCACCTCATCAGTCAGCTTTGCTGACAGCTTCTCCTCCAGGAGAAGCCTTGAGACGGTTGTTCCAACAGATATCTGCGAACCAAGGTGGTACCGCGAAGTAAAACTCTCGCCCTTGCTCTGCAAGGGCGATTTTCATTTTTAGGAGGAATTTTTATGTCTAAGGGTAACTATTACATTACCACACCTATCTACTATCCTTCTGCCAAGCTGCACATCGGCCACACCTACTGCACCGTGGCCACCGACGCTATGGCCCGCTATAAGCGGCTCCAGGGCTACAATGTGTGCTTCCTCACCGGCACCGACGAGCACGGTCAGAAGATCGAGGACAAGGCAAAGGAGGCAGGCTGCACCCCCCAGGAGTATGTGGATAACATCGTTTTGGGCGAGGGTGGTGTGCTGGATCTGTGGAAGCTGATGAACATCAGTAATGACCGATTCATCCGCACCACCGACGATTACCACGTTGCCGCCATTCAGAAGATTTTCAAGAAGATGTATGAAAACGGCGATATTTACAAGGGCAAGTATACCGGTAAGTACTGCAAGCCCTGTGAAAGCTTCTGGACCGAGAGCCAGCTGGTGGACGGCAAATGCCCCGACTGCGGCCGGGAAGTGCAGGATGCGGAGGAGGAGGCATACTTCTTCCGGCTTTCTAAGTACGCTGACCGGGTGCAGGATCTGCTGGAAAACACCGATTTCTTAGAGCCCCGTAGCCGTGTCCACGAGATGGTGAACAACTTCATCAAGCCCGGCCTGGAGGATCTGTGCGTGTCCCGTACCAGCTTTAGCTGGGGCGTGCCTGTGGACTTCGATGAGGGCCACGTGGTGTACGTTTGGATCGACGCACTGTTTAACTATATGACCGCCCTGGGCTTCTGCAACGATGCCAAGGAGGGCCTGGAGGACTTCTGGCCTGCCGATGTGCACTTCGTGGGCAAGGAGATCGTCCGTTTCCATGCTATCATTTGGCCCGCAATGCTCATGAGCCTGGGTCTGCCCCTGCCCAAGAAGGTTTACGGCCACGGCTGGCTGCTCTTGGACGGCGGCAAGATGAGTAAATCCAAGGGCAATGTGGTTGACCCCTATATCCTGGCCCAGCGCTTTGGCGTGGATGCCCTGCGGTTCTTCCTGCTGCGGTCCTTCCCCTTCGGCTCTGACGGCAATTTCAGCAACGAGCTGCTGATCTCCACCATCAATACCGATTTGGCAAACGACCTGGGTAACCTGGTTTCCCGTACTGTGGCAATGGCCCAGAAGTACTTTGGTGAAAAGCTCCCCGCTCAGCAGCAGGTCAACATCGAGATGGATAAGGAATTGGTGGAAATGGTCTGCACTTTGCGTGATAAGTACGAGGAGCAGATGGAAAAGTACGCCTTCCAGAATGCCCTTTCCGAGGTGTTCAAGGTCATCTCCCGTGCCAACAAGTATATTGATGAGAACGCACCCTGGGTGCTGGCTAAAGACGAGGCGAACCACCCCCGTCTTGCCAAGGTTCTTTATAACCTTTTGGAAACTGTCCGTATCTGTGCAGGTCTGCTTTCTCCCTTTATGCCTGCAACCACAGAGGAAATTGCCAAGCGGCTGGGCGGCGTAACGATGGATTGGGACTCCCTGGAGGACTTCGGCGTGCTGCCTGTACAGGCGGCAACCGTTGCCGGCGATGCCCTGTTCCCCCGTATCGATATGGAGAAGGAGCTGGCGGCTCTCGAGGAACTGTCCAAGCCTAAGAGCGATATTGAAATTGAGCCCTATGCCACCGAGCAGGTGGATTTCGATACCTTCTGCAAGTCCGATTTCCGGGCTGTGAAGGTCAAGGATTGCCAGCCGGTCAAAAAGAGTGACAAGCTGCTGCAGTTCACCCTGGACGACGGCACCGGCACGGATCGGCAGATCCTCTCCGGCATTGCCAAGTTCTATAAGCCCGAGGAGCTGATCGGCAAGACTTTGGTTGCCATCACCAACCTGCCTCCCCGGAAGATGATGGGTAAGGAGTCCTGCGGCATGCTGATCTCCGCTGTACACACCGAGAAGGGCGAGGAAAAGCTGCACCTGCTGATGGTAGACGATGCCATCCCCGCCGGCGCAAAGCTCTGCTAAATAAAACACCACGTCATTCCGAGGAGCCGAAGGCGACGTGGGAATCCGTTCTCCCTGCGGGGCAAAGCCCCGCGCCGCCAATGGCGGCAAGAGTTACGGATTGCCACGGGCATAAATGCCCTCGCAATGACAAAATAGAAATGTCATTGTGAGGAGTGAAACGACGAAACAATCCGTAATACCTAAGGAACGGATTGCCACGCTTCGCTCGCAATGACAGGGGTTGCGGATTGCCACGGGTGTTAACACACCCTCGCAATGACTACACCTTTTATGTCATT
>JAFTMI010000042.1 GCA_017452505.1 Oscillospiraceae bacterium | reverse complement strand
GACCTTAGCCCCCACCGAATCCACCGATGTGCCCACGGGCGAAACCAAGGATAACACGGTTCTGATCATTGTGATCGCGGCTGTGGCAGTTTTGGCTGTTGCCGGCGGTGTGACCTTCTTCCTGCTGAAGAAGAAAAAGCCTGCAGCACCCACCGAAGCCCCTGCCGACGAACCCGAGGAAATCGAAGAATTAAACGATGACCCCGAGGCATAAAAATGCATAATGCTGAATGCGTAATGAAGGGAACGGCCACTGGCCGTTCCCTTTTTATAAGCCTTCCCCCGGGGGAAGGCTTGTTTTGCCTTTTTGTACACATTTATCAAAAAATTGCGGAACTCGGCAAAAATGCCAAATGTTCATTGACATACCCCCCATTTTTATAGTATAAGTATTTGTAATGGGCAACTTTTGCCCCCAACCGTTTCCCCCTGACCGAAAGGAGAAAAAAGATGAAAAAAGCCCTTGTACTGCTTCTGCTTCTGGCGACCCTTGCGCCTATGGTTTTGGCGCAGCCTGCCGGCGCGGCTGTAGAAAAAGAACCCTTCTATGCGCTGAGCTGGACGGACTTTGACGAAACCAAATACCCCTATCTGGACGGCCTTCTGACCACCAACTTCACCAATATTGGTGAATATGCGATCCTTTCCCTGGGCGATGCCAAGATTCAATTCGGCAGCTACACCGATGCGGATGTGACCAAGCTGGCCAACGCTATGAAGGAAAGGCTGGAGGCCCGCCCCGCCGGCAAACGCTACTGGCACCTTTTCGGCCCGCTGAGGATCCTGAAGCTTGCCCCCGAGAATGTTCTGTTCTTAGAGCACGGCGTTGAGCAGATGGAGGATTTGACCTCTGCGCTGCTGAAAAAGATGAAGGAAATAGGTTGCCCCTTGGACGGCGTAGTCATCGATACCGAGTGCTTCGCTTTGGGTGCCTGGTATCTTTGGGGCAACAGCGGCAACCACAGCTTTGACTGGTATTACAATAAGAACAAAAAACTCTACGCCCAGATCGTCAAGAACCCCAAGTACAAGAAGCTGATCCGCCCGCTTTTGGAAGAGTATGGCTTCCCCTTCTGGCCCGCCGACCCCAACAACCCCCACGAATCCGAGATCTTCACCATGTGCCCCGAGAAGAAGTCCAAGGATGTGGATCGGTATAACCGGGCCTACAGCATTTGGAACACCGTTATGCGTGTCCACCTGAACAGATACGCAAACCAGTGGCTCTATGAACCGCTGAAGACCTACTACCCCGATGCATCCTGTTCCGACTATCAGTCCCACGACTCCAAGTCCTGGGAGAAGATCGCCGGTGTGGGTGACGACGGCGTGGCCCTGTCCGGCGGTAACTCCATCCGGGTGGGTACTGCCTCCACCTACAGCTACTACTTTAACCACCCCAACGCCACCGAATATGCCGCCAACAAGCAGTACGCCTCCTATAATGACGGTGTTTATGAGTACTCCCCCTTCAACTCCCTCCTGTATGAGGTGAATTTCACCCGGCATATGTATAATTCCACCGAAACCAAGCAGATCGCTCCCTGGACCGCCTCTTATTTGTATGCCCGTGACGGTGTTTCCAGATGGGGCAGCACTGCCTACTATTCTGAGCTTTTGTACCACTTGGGTATGTTCGACCCCGAGCCCTTCCTGCACTACAACACCAAAGGCGAAGTGGGTGGCGAAGAAGGCTGGGAAAAGACCGGCCAGACTATGAATGCGGTTATGGCCGCCCTTACCGAGGTGGCGGGCTTCTCAGACCGCAAGCCCATTGAAATGCCCCAGTACTGGAACGCAGAGTATGTGGTGTCCGGTATGTACTGCGGCGGACGGAATCTGTGGCGCATCACCCCCAACACCGACGAGGTCTCTCTGAAGGCCTTCAAGGTAAAGGATAGTGATCCCACCTTCTCCGTCAAGGGTCAGACCATCACCTTCCCCAAGGGCAAGATTCTGAAGGATGCCACCATCCCCAATGTGGGCTCCACCGGCTACTGGGTGGAAACCAAGGCAGGTGTAACCCCTGTTATGACTTCCGATGCCGACCGCTATGCCAAGTACCCCTCCTTCCTGGAGAACTTTGACAGCTACGCAAACGGCGCACTGACCGCTGAAAAGATGAACCCCACCTATGCCTGGGAGTTTAGCGGCTCTGCCAGCATTGCCAACAAGGCCCTGGCCCTCACCGGCGATGCCCGCCTGCAGAATGTGGATGTTCCCGCCAAGATCACCGCCGGTGACTCCTATGCCAAGGAGCAGACCTGGGAAATGACCTTTACCCTGCCCAGCGGTCTTTCTTCCAACGCGGAAATTTATCTGCTCAAGTATGCAGGTGATAGTGCCAAAAACGGCACGGACGGCGGCATCATGATCAAGGGCGGCAAGCTCTACTTCAGTGAGTCCCGGGACGGTATTGTAAGCTATCAGGCACTGACAGATATCAAACCCGGTACTTACGCCCTCAAGCGGGTGATGGACTTTAACGACCCCGATAACTTCACCTACGATCTGTACCTGTTGGACAGCAAGGGCAAGGAGATCTCCAACACCAAGAATATTTCCACCCCCAGCTTCACCGCTATCCAGTCCATCAGCTTCTCCACCAAGAGTGCTGACAAGGCTGTAACTGTGGACAATTATAAGCTCTACCCCTCCGGCCTTGCCACCGACTTTGAGCTGTATGATGCCGGCAGCGGCAGAAATATCTTAGGCGACGAAGCGGAGCAGGCACGCGCCAAGAGCACCGCTTACCGTCTGTCCTGGCTCAACGGCACCAACACCACCAAGACCGCGACCGTGGTAGCCGCCATTTATGAGGGCGGCAGCCTGAAGTCTGAGAAGACTGTGAAGACCTTGACCATGAAGCCCGGCTATGACGGCGTGGAGACCGGTGTTGTGGAAGTCAAAGCAGGCCAAAGTGTCGTTGTCTATTTGAAGGGCGGCGCCCACCAGGATACAACGTCCAACCAGCCCGGCAATAACGAGGATGAAACTAAGCCCCAGCCCACCAAGGGACAAGAGGGGAAT
>JAFTMI010000041.1 GCA_017452505.1 Oscillospiraceae bacterium | reverse complement strand
TGATTGCATTGGATAGCGGCAACTATACCGTTCCCACGGCGGCAGATCCTGCCATGCAGGTTAGCCGTGAAGACTTGATCGATTATATCCTTTCTGTGCAATGTGCAGACGGCGGTTGGAGCCTCGCTGGCTCTGCCTCAGATTTGGATGTGACTGCTATGACATTGCAAGCACTGGCACCCTATACAAAGGACGAGCGGGTAAGCAGTGCTGCTCAGAATGCATTAACCTATCTGTCCAAGGCACAAGCGGAGGATGGTGGTTTCGTGGGCTATGGTGTCTCCACCAGTGAGACCTGTGCCCAGGTGATCGTTGCACTGACTGCCTTGGGCATTGACCCGGCAAAGGATACTCGCTTTATTAAAAATGGGAAAACGGTTGTGGATAAGCTTTGCAGCTTTGCTGTTGAAGGGGGCGGATTCTGTCATATCCAGGATGCTCCCAAGGTAGATGGTGTTGCCACAGAACAGGGATATTATGCGTTGGCGGCTTATGAACGGTTACTGACGGGCAAATCCTCCCTGTACGATATGAATGACTAAAAGTAACATCCGGCAGTTCGTATGAACTGCCGGACATATTTTTTAATAATAATCGGAAAAACATTGCACCTTCCGGAAAAGTATGATAGAATATATGCCGAAAATGGAATAATATAAAAGTCATGGCAGATGATTGGAATGGGTATACCCCAGCGGTACCAAGCCGCCGTAGGTGGACAATATGCCGCTTGATTTCATTGGGTTTCCGAGAAGAAATCAAGCAGATGGCGTCCAGAGCCGGAATACGAGCTGTGACTTTCGCACCGGATGGCTCTTGGGGACTGCCGACCGGTCTTGTTGCTATACTTAAGAGTCCCGCTAAGGGACTCTTTTTGTTTTTTGGGAGGCTTCTTATGAAGAAAAGAAAAACCGCCAATTTCATAATGGTCTTGGCGATTTGTGTGATTATGGTTGCCGGAATTGGTTTGGCATTTTATTTGCAGAAAGATCCTGCACCTGTAACACCCGAGGGAACCTCTGCGAGCTTCACGGATACGCTCAGCGGTGAGTATACCTGTACCGTAGAAATCCGTTGCGATACGATCTTATCCAATTTGGATAAGTTGGAAGAAGGTAAAGCACCCTACGTTCCCGCAGACGGTATGATATTAAAGGAAACAACTGTTTCTTTTCAGCAAGGGGAAACTGCCTTTGAAATTTTGAAGCGTGTTTGTGAGAATGCCGGAATCCAAATCGAATATAGCTGGAACGCTTTGTATGACAGCTACTATGTAGAGGGTATCAACCACCTTTATGAGTTTGATTGCGGTCCGGAATCCGGTTGGATGTATCGGGTAAACGATGGGTTCCCGAATTACGGTTCTTCGTCTTATGCGGTTCAGGACGGGGATAAAATCCTTTGGATCTACACCTGCGCAGGTCTTGGTACCGATGTGGGCGCACCCCGGGAGTAAGCCATGAAATATGACGCTTTTTCCAAATGCCACCCGGCGGTGAACTTCCTCTTTTTTGTGGGAGCCATTGGAATGTCGGTGGTGATCCAGCATCCGGCATATCTGCTGGCCGGCGTCGTGACGGGGGCAATCTATTATCTGCTTCTGAACGGCAAAAAGGGCTGGAAAACGATACTGGGATTGCTGCCTGTGTTTGTCATGCTGACGGTCATCAATCCGCTGTTTAATACTTTGGGCGCAACACCACTGTTTCACCTTGGAAGCAGACCTTATACACTGGAGGCCCTGTTTTATGGTGCAGCCCTTGCCAGCATGTTCGTCATTATGATGCTTTGGTTTGGCTGCTACAACAAGGTGCTGACCAGTGACAAATTTACCTGTCTGTTTGGTAATCTGATTCCGTCGATTTCGCTGCTTCTTGTGATGGTATTCCGAATGGTGCCTAACTTTATTCGAAAGACGCAGCAGATTATCGGAGCAAGAAAGTCCATCGGCAAGGGCATCAGCGAAAATGCAACCACCAAGGAAAAGCTTCAGGACGGCGGCACCGTCTTGGGTGCCCTGACAAGTTGGGCATTAGAAGGAAGCGTGGTAACCGGTGATTCCATGCGCGCCCGTGGATATGGTACAGCAAAGCGCAGCAGTTTTATGATCTACCGTATGACTGCGACGGACTGGACATTGCTGGCGGTTATGACGCTTTTCGTTGCGTTAACAATTACAGCTGCCTGTTTTGGTCAGTTTTCCGCTGTATTTGTTCCCACTGTGACTATTGCACCTGTTTCCTGGGGACTTGTTACCTATATCTGCTATCTTCTCATTCCTACTGTGTTACATGTAAAGGAGGCCATCCAATGGCACATTTCCAGATCAAAGATTTGAATTTTTCTTACCCCACCGCCAAGGGTAAAAAATCCCTGGACGGTGTGAGCCTGTCTATTGAAAAGGGCGAGTATATTGTGCTGTGCGGCAAGTCCGGCAGCGGTAAGACCACACTTCTGCGGCAACTGAAATCCGTCCTTGCGCCCCACGGCAAAAAGTCCGGTGAGATTTTGTTCAACGGAACACCCATTGAAAAGGTCAGCCAGCGAGATCAGTCTGCCAAAATCGGCTATGTGATGCAGAATCCGGATGATCAGATCGTCACCGATAAGGTGTGGCATGAGCTGGCGTTCGGTTTGGAAAGCTTAGGCTGCGACCAGAAAACGATGCGTGCCCGGGTTGCGGAAATGGCTTGCTACTTTGGTATTGCCGATTGGTTCCACAGAGATGTTGCCAATTTGTCCGGCGGACAAAAGCAGCTTCTGAATCTTGCCTCCATTATGGCGATGCAGCCGGAAGTCCTGATT
>JAFTMI010000040.1 GCA_017452505.1 Oscillospiraceae bacterium | reverse complement strand
CCGCTTTTTATGGTGAATTTATCCACACCACTGATCACACGCCGCAAGGTGTTATCTGCCAATGGTCTGCGTGCATCAACACCGTATTTCTCCTTAATCTCCTGCTTGGATGCAAAAATCGAGTAGCTAGGTAATGCCCAGTCAATGATTTCCGCTGCAGAGCGCCAAGGCTTACACTTACCGGACTTGACCGCCTCGCTGTCTCTGGGTGCGTGGGTAGGCTCTGGCCATACAATGGGGTTACCATCACACCGGCCCACTAATGCGAAGCGTTTCCGGGTGGTAGGTGCACCGAAGTCAGCAGCAATCAAAGATTGATACTCCACATCATAGCCCAGACCGTTAATGATTTTCTTCAGCTCCGGACTGTTTCGCTTTAGATGCAGATACTCGCAAATTTCCTCAATGGCAGGGTGATCAGCCGGAATACCGGTGGTCAGGGCTCCAATAAATGCCTGGAAGGTTTCACCAACTCTGTCGGGATCCGGTATTTCTTTTTCCTCACCATTGATAATCACGGTGATTGTCGGTCCCCAAGTCTGGATTTCTTCCACATTTTCCATCATCAGAACGCGGGGACGGACATCCAGTGCCCATTTCAGGACGACCCAAGATAGGCTGCGGATTTCCTTTTTGACAGGCTTACCGCCGCGTGCCTTCGAGAAGTGGGTGCAGTCCGGGGAGAACCAGGCTAAACCGACAGGCCGTCCTTTGCAAGCAGCTCTGGGATCTACTTCCCAGATAGAAGTTTGATAATGCTCTGTGTATGGATGATTTGCCTTATGTAAGCGGATTGCTTCCGGATTGTGGTTGATGGCTATATCTGCCGGGCGACCGGTTGCAAGCTCGTATCCAGTACTTGTACCGCCACCACCTGCGAATCCGTCCACGAAGATCTCCGCCATAAAACTGGTTTGTGCTGGGGAATATTCTTGCCTTCTTTTTGCCATATTTTATTCCTCGCTGCTTTCCTCAGTTTGTGAATGAAGGATTATATCACCTTGCTTGCAATTGACATCTGTTGCAACTGTTCCTGAGGCTATCAAAACGAAACCTGTGGAAGCACCACCGCCGCCACTTTCTGATTTCATATCCCATTTAAATGCTTTACGCCGGTATCGCATATCTGCTTTGCTGTTTGGGATGCATCGGTTAATCATCCCCATCATTCTTGGCTTACCCATTGGACACCTCTGCTTTCTCGTTGCCGTCATCCTCACGGAAACAGGGCATTTCTGCTGTTGCGGCAGAATAGAACTGCTTGTTTACCTCAAACCCGTATGCTCTTCTGCCGGTTTCCCAGGCAGCTTGTAATGTGGTACCGCTTCCAGCCACAGGATCAATGACAACGTCTCCCGGATCCGTAAACACTTCAATCAGTCGCTTAAGTACATTAACCGGCTTTTGCGTAGGATGAATTTTGGGGATTTCCTTACCATCTCTGCGCCACTCAAACCAGTCAAAGACCATCTTGCCGCTGCCGCGAATAACCTTGCCGTCATCGTCATACTGTCTTCCATTGTTGAATTTCGGCAGCTTATCACGGTACAGAACGACAGCAAATTCCGTTGCACCAACGATCTTCATATTGGCTTTCAGTACCTGTGCGGAATAATTCTTGATGAAGAAAAGCGGATACGAATTCATAAAACCGTACTGCTTTCCAAACTCAACCACAGTGGGAATCTGTTCAAAAGCACAGAACACGATCATTGCGGGAGCTTTTCCTTTTTCCTTAGGCTCTTTAACTAGGAGTTTGCTACAAAAGTGCATATACTCAGCAATCTTAAACTGGCCATCGCCATTAAAGAAACTGGCTTTTGCGTGCTTGCTTTCGCCGTTGCTATTGTCGCCGCCGTTGTACCACATAGGGTTACTGGCATAGGCATCAGCACCAATGTTATACGGAATGTCAGCTATAACCAGCTGTGCTTTCCGTGGGATGTTATATCGTTTGTAATTTTGAAAATTATCATGAAACAACTGGGGTTTCATTGTATCGCGCCTTCTTTCTTACGATAATCGCCACCATCGATGGCAATGAGCAGAAGATCAGCGTTTTCAAGGGTACGGCTTTTCCGGTAGGCAGCTCTTGCCATTTCTGTCCGCCGGATAGTATCTACATGGTGCTTTCCCATCTGCTCAACAAATTTGTAATGTTCGTACTCGCGCATAATCTTGCGCTTTTCACGAATAGCAGTCTCACGGTCAACGATGCCCATACGGAGCTGCGCATACAGCATCCGAAAGAGAAGGTATGTAACCTTATCGGGGTAATCCAGTCCGCTGGGCATTTCATCGCCGTTGGCTGCCTGCCGTTCGTAGGGGAAGACCGCTTTGGTCTCAGGAGCCGAAGACAATTGCCAGCGCCTCCTCTACGGAGGTACACCACCCGGCTATTGCCCCAGCTTGTCGCATTGCTTCTAAAAAAGCGTACTGATCAGGACGGGGTTCTTCGCCGGGAAGCTTTACCTCCAAATAAAATGCTTTGCCATCCGCGATCCGGTGGCCCATAATATCGCTTTCACCGGGAGTTCCTACCCGGACGATGGCACCATATTTGGTATAAAACTCACCAACGGTGTGATTACGGGCAACACAGCCATTCGCACAGAGGGCTACAATGATTTGATTTTGCAAGGCGGTTTCTGCCTTATGGTTCATGACCAATCCCTCCTAATGGGGATTTTCTTCAGCCGTGCCATAGCGAACACCCAGCCTTTGGCATAGCCGCGGTCTTTCTGTATGGCAATCAGATCCTCAAAGGTCTTACACATACCAACTTCCATGCGGCGCTGCTTATTCAGCTCCTCAAGTGCTTGCTTTTCCTGCTCGGAGATCCGGGCAAGTTCAATTTCCTGCTGTGTCTTGATTTCTATGGGATGCAGTGGATATACCTCACCACAGTACGGACACACCGGGGCGGTCTTGAATACCCTGTAGCACTTAGGACAGGTGCGGATAAAGAAATTTCCCGAAGAATCTATTCTTTTCGGTTTGCGGGCAGACTGTGTAAGGCTCCATTCCACATCGGCATCCGGAAGCGGATTCCGGGTGTAGTTGCCAACACAGTCAATGATTTTTGCAATTTTCCCGGGCTGGTACCGCATACAGCGCATTGCCTGCTGCCAGTACAGAGCGTGGGACTGCGTAGGCCGGAGCAGAAGACAACACTCCACATCATCAATGGACACGCCTTCGGAGATGATCCCGACATTACAGAGAATGAGGATCCGTCCATCCAGGAAGTCCTGCATAATTTGGGAGCGTTTCTTATCTGGTAGGCTACTGTCGATCACAGCAGCGGGATAACCGGCTGCCGTAAACATACCGGCGGTTTCCTGGGCGTGGGCGACAGATACACAGTAAGCAATTGTCTTCTTGCGGCCGGACAGTTTTTCCCAGCTCTTCAGTACATCGGAATAAATAGTCCGGTTGCACATGATGGTCTCCAGGTCCTTGATCAAAAAGTCACCGGCCTGGATCTTCAGGTTGTCAGTTTCCACGGTGGTGGGGGCAAAGTACTCATACGGGGCAAGGCACTTCCTGCGGATCAGTTCCTTGGTGGTGATGCCCTGCACCATATCGTCGAAAATGTCTCCCAACGGCTTGCCATCGAGGCGGATCGGCGTGGCGGTCACGCCAACGGTATGCGTGTCATAGTAGGAAATAATTTCCGACCAGCTCCTGCTACGGCTCAGGTGTGCTTCATCCACCACCAACAGACGCGGTGTAGGGTTCTCTTCCAGATGATTGCGCTCTGTCTGGTAGGTTTCTACCCGCACATTGGTAATACCCAGTTTCCGAAACAGCTTTTCATGCTGTGCCTTCAGTTCCTGACGGTGTACCAAAACAAGCGCGTCGCCCTTGGTGTTCTTGATCATCTCTGAGAACAGGTAAGACTTGCCGGCACCGCAGGGAGCCACTGCGAGCACCTTCTTGCGACCTTTCATGAAAGACAACCTTGTTTTTTGATATAGGTCTTGCTGGTAGTCTCTTAATTCCATATTTTCACCTTGTGGAACTCTGCGGAACGAGTGTGGAACACTCTGTTCCACAGAGAATTCGAACGATTTGTTGAAAAACTTTCATTTTTGCGCCAAAAATTCAAAGTAAACTTGGAATAATTGTTGGCACTTTTGAAACTGTGGAACTGTGGAACAGTTTTGCACAGTTTCTTATAGGGGTGTGTTTTACTTATTTCACTGAGTAAAATAACAGTGTTTTATATACATTGATGTATGTGTTCCACATGTTCCACAGTTCCACACTTTTGTAAAACTCAATTTTTATAAGTCGAAAGTAAAGAAATCAATTTAAGTTGTTGAAGAAATTTTAACTTTTCTTCTTTACTTCTTGTGGAACAAATGTGGAACATGTTCCTCAAATTGTGGAACTACATCGGCAGAAGATCGCTTGTATCTGCAGGGTCAAACCATTCTGTTTGTAGTTTCAGCACTACGCATTCAGAAAGAACACCATTGATGCGTTTGCCCTTGGTGAATGCGCGCCCTCGCGTTTCAATCAGGCCATTGGCTTTCAAATAACTGAGCGTGGCGGCGTAAGAATATCCTGCCTCTTGAATCACCTTGTTGAACACACCACGGTTGATATAGGCGGTATTGTTCTCAATGATGCCATAACAGTCGCCCACCGCAGGCAGTTCCGGATTAAAGAAACGGTTAACATTGGAACCAACCCAGTCGCAAAGCCAGTCATAGGCGCGCCTGCCGGCCGATACAGCCTCCTTGGATGCAAGGAATTCCTGGATATCATTTACATCCAAAACCAGTTTTCTTGCGGTTTCATCATCGTCGTGGAATACCCACCGAGATGCCAAAAGATCAGCTGTAATAATTGCAGCAGCAGCCATAGCTTGCTTTTCAGTGGAATCACCGGCGCACAGATCCCGGAAGTTATTTTGGTAAAGCTCCCGAACAATATCCTGCGTCTTTTCATCCTTGTAAAGCCGATCAACGAAAATCTGTCCAGCAAAGCCGTAATTGCGTTTCAGGTTGCCGGAGATCCGCTGTCCATCTGTCAGAACGGCAGAACCGGCAGTACACTCAATGTCAATGACACGGTTGACCGCGCCGGCGCCGGCTGAAATGCTTGTAAGCGGTGATTCTCCTGTGGTGAGGAAACAGCAACTCCAAGTGGGTGTGAGTTCCACACCGCCGCTTTTTTTACCACGAGACCGGCCTACGCCTTGCGCAAGCTGATACACGTCAAAGTTGGTTTTTCCTCTGCTGTCCTTAGTGAGCTGGAGTTCATCCAGACACACAGGCAGGTGATTTAAGAAAGCGGCAGTCCGTTCCTGTCCCACCTGTGTACCGTTGAATGTTTGAACATAGCTGCCAAGCGCAGGATTGCCCCACACGGACGCAGCAAGCATTAGGGCAACGGTTTTACCGGTACCGGAATCCACGCCCCACAGATGCACGAAGAACGGCAGAGAGCCAACCAGCGACAGAATGGGAGATGCAAACGAGGCAGCGAGCATGATCCTTGCAGTAAGTGACTGCCGGCGGCATTCCATTGCGGTTTCGAACCAAGTGCCGATGGATCCTCTAGATTCCACAGACTGATACAGATTCCTGAAGGATGCATCACCATCAAACACAAGACCTTCCACATAAGGAGAAAAGCCTTCGCCTGGTATGTATCCAAGTCGACCAATGGATTTTTGCTCCGGAATGATGTCATAATTCAGGTTTTCCATATCGTTGATATAGTCCACGAGAGCTGATGCGCTGTTACTGGTAACGGAAATGCCTTGGCTGGATAGAGCGGTAATGTTCCGGGAGGTGGAGACGGTGGCCTTGTCCACGATCGTAGTACGCCATTTCTTGTCTCTGCCCGGAGGTTTGAATGCAAGGGTAAGCTTAACTTCGCCGGTATCGATGTTGATCAGACGGCTAATCGGCATAATAGGGTGGGCACAGGCACACTCCCGCCCGCCGTTAGGCAGGTCCCGGAAGATACCCCAGTCCATTGATTCCCATGTGCCGCAGTTCAGCTCGATTGCCTGATCCTCAAACTCGGTTTGGTTTGGAATCATGTTCCGCCGTTTTGCGTCCAGCTGTGCCTTGTTGTACTTCTGGAGCATTCCCTTGAAACTCTTGAAGCCTACCGCTTTGGCATTCTCTTCCATCTTTACCTTGGCAATTTCATACAGGAAAGGTGTCTTATGCAGCTCGTAAAGCTTTTCATAAGGCTCCGGGGTGCAGAAATCAGCCGCAGAATAGTCATAGTCCGGAATGATACTCAGCTCCGCTGCATTGGGGGATATTTCGTTGTTTTCGTCCTTTGGCAGGAGCATATCATCACATCCTTAAAGCGGCAGTTGAGCATCATCATCGTCAAGCAGTGCAAAATCAGATGCATCCGGAGTAACAGGAGGGGTGTAAGAAGGTGCAGGGGTGGGAGAACTTCCGGTATTTCCGTCCCGCTTGCTGTCGCCGATATATACATTGTCGGCTACTACTTCCGTAGAATAGCGGTTTTCGCCCTGATCATTCTGCCACTTGCGGATCTGCAGGCGACCGGATACCACAGCCATTCGGCCCTTGGTGAAATACTTGGAAACAAACTCTCCGGTTTGTCTCCAGGCAACACAGTCTATAAAATCTGTTTCTTTTTCGCCGCTTTCCTTGTTGGGGAAATCCCGGTCCACTGCAAGGGTGAAGGATGCCACAGCAATGCCGCTGCCGGTGCGGCGCAATTCAGGGTCACGGGTTAACCGGCCCATAATGGTTATGTGATTCAGCATTAAAGGAAATCAACCTCCTTATAGTCGATGATCCTCCGCAAACGCTTGGTAGCACGGCAATAAGCGCAATGTTCGCAGCGGCGGGGCTCTTCCCGACCTTCTTTAATTGCTTGGTAGCGTGGAGCCAAATCTTCAACCTCTGCCAGCTTCGCTGCAAGATCGGCATCGCTGACATAGAAAGCACACAGGTTCGGTTCTTCCTCCTTGGTGCCTGCGTTGATGATGAATGGCAGCATATTGCCCTCAATCTCTTGGTAAATCGCTCCTTGGGTATCGTAGCCCCAGTACTCAACAAAGGGGATTCGTGCTTGATCTTCCGGGGACCATACGCTGTCAAAGTTTGCCATCAATTTTTGATCTACGATGGCGCCGTCACACATGCCCATGGCAATTGCTGTTTCGGGAAATTGTTCCACGACTTGCTTGCTCTGAGCTGCGTTTAACAGACAGTCGATTTTTATCTTGAAGGGAACACCGGCAATGAAGCCTGTGCGGATCACTTGTTTCCGTCCGGACATCAGCAGCATATACAGCCTGTCCCGCTTCATCCGTTCGATAATCAGATCCGCCATCTTGTATTCGGACTTCAGACCGTAAGGATATCGAGAACTGAAGATCTCCGGGTGTTCCTCCTTGTACTGATCCAGCTCTCCGGAAAAATAAGAGTCAACATACCCGCCCACCAAAAGAGCCACAGTTTTCTTCTCAGCCCACTCGCCACGCAGGGTAGCGAGTGCAGCTGCTTCACATCTTTGGAATGCCTTGAACTGGGTAGCTCCCATATATGCCATTTGGATATGCGGATCGTAATAGTTTTTGGATGTAACCTTTGGAAGGCTCACAGAAGACCACCATCCTCAGGCATATCGGGTGCGGGGACCTCCGGGATTTCATCAGCGGGCGGCACAGGGGCGGACGCTTCAGCCTCTTTCCGCTTTTGAGCGCAAGCGGCACACAGAGGAACGGAATAGTTTTTCGTGGTGTATGCGGCCACCCAGCGGGCATCCTTGCCAAAGGCAGGCGTGATCTCACCACTGCAGTCAGTGCAGGGCGGCACAGGGGAGGCCTGCTGAACACGGGGCTTAAACGGTCGAATCCGGATGCCGTCAGTCTTGCCACCGTCTTGGGGATCCCGGACATTATGGTCGATGTAAAGCTGAATTTGCTTGCTGACCAGGGTGGACGCCTTGACATCGCCGAACAGTTTCCGCAGGGTCTTTCTGTTGGTGGCGTTAATGATCAGGGGTCGCACCTGCCGGATGCCGGGCACCCGTTCCTCCGCAAAGGTCAACACATCCTTATTTTCTTTACCCCTCTGTAGGGTGACTGTACCGTTCCAAAGACCGGAGATGGTAAGGATCGGTTCTACATCATCGTCAATATCTTCAGCTCCCAGATATTCGGATTCTCGCATCTGGCCAAGCCGTTCATCGCCAGTAAGCTGGCGGAGTTTATCTTTGGGCATCATAGTTAGTCAGTCTCCTTTCCGATTGCACGGCCCACGGCACCTTGTACGATACCAAGGACCAACTGAATTTCATCATAGGTCATAGCAATATCAGACCGAACAAGCAGGTCTGTGATACGCTGGGCGGTTTTCATAAGGTTTGCAAGCCGGTACGGTGGTATGTATCGTCCGGTGCGGCTGGCAATTTCGTCAGCCTCGTGCTTGATATAATCTGCGGTATTCAACTTGGATCCTCCAATATTTCATAATCGTCGTTAAGTATCTCTACACAGGAAGAGCAGACAGCCATAAAATGGGCGGTGTGGACTTTGCTGCCCGGGAAAATGCGTTCTCTGCAAAGAGTGCAGACAGGAAGCTGCTCTACAAATCTGTCCCATTCTGCCTCCCGCTGCTCTGCCTGATGGGCGGGATCGTAACAATTAGGAATCTCCGGGTTCCGTGACATTGTCGGCCTCCTGTTTCTCCCAGACTTGAGCATAGACGGCTGTTACCTCGCTCAGATCCATCACCTTTTCAAGTAACTGGAACTCCGTTGACAGCCTATTGACGTAAAGACATTCCTTCACTTCGCAAAGAATATCGTTATTCAGCAACGCCAAATCCTTTGGATCCGCACTCCCGCAGGGAGAGATTGCTAAGAACTGACTGCCGTCTTCGCTTTCAAGCAAAAGGGCATACACATATTCATAACCTGAACTCATTGACATTTCCTCCTAAATTTGATATATTAGGAGTGTTAGGACACCCCTACGCGCCGCTTCGGTTCTGCTACAACCGAGGCGGCATTTTTTATTCGCGTGTATTTAGGCTTTCACCCTTGTGGAATCCTTCCCAAAGACGGCCTCCGTGGAAGCAGGCTGCGCAAACGAAAACGATAGCCACAGCACCGGCAAGCCAGGGAGCTAACAGTCCAGCCGCGCCCAAGCCAACCGAAAGGATTGCGCCAAGACCTAATTCAGCCACTTTGCTGACCTTCTTTTTCAATTTGCGCTGATATAAATTCGCTTCAAAGCGGGCCCTTGCATTGTGGCGCTCCACATTGTTGACGATTTTCTCCCACTCGTTGGGGATTTCTAATAGTGCCGGTTGACTCATAGTTTTTCTTCCTTTCCTATGTGCTTAAATTCACCGGAAAACCGGTTTCTTACGATCATACTGTTTTGGAATTCCTTTACCACTACCCACGAATGAGCCTTTAGCCCGTGCTTTTCCAACACCTGCGCCTGCTCCCTCGTGGGCGTGGCATTCTTCCGTGCCACTATTTCACCTCCTCAATTGTGGTCTTTGAAATACTCCCGGAAATAATCCCGGATTGCAGGAAGAGAGAAGCCAGCAGCCTTCAAGAGCTGAATCATATCCAAATCCAATGTCTGATTGATCTCATACAGTTCCTCCATCGTGATCCGACCGGGCTTGTTCTCAATTCCGCTGATCTTCTGCTGCACGGTTCCCATCTTCTCCGCCATTGCGGATTGGGTCATACCACGCAGCGACCTACAATATGCTAA
This sequence comes from Oscillospiraceae bacterium, assembly GCA_017452505.1. Classification (GTDB taxonomy): domain Bacteria; phylum Bacillota; class Clostridia; order Oscillospirales; family Oscillospiraceae; genus Faecousia. Next base: position 27,244 of record JAFTMI010000040.1, on the reverse strand, counting down.
GTACTTGCCGAAGTCGCTCATTGCGTACTTCTTTGCATTGATTGCAACCCTGGGCATACCTACCTCCTTTCTGCTCAATGCTTTGTTCCCGTTTTATGGGACTGATTGATTGCTATTCTTTCGTTGAATATTAGTTTTTGCTGTGGTACAATCGCCTCGAAAGGAGGTGATTGCATGACCAAAGAAACAGAAAAAGCCTTCAAGATTCTTTACTGCGAATTTAAGCGACGCAGAAAGTCCGGAGCATCTAAGCCCGCTGCAATGGAATTTGATGCACAAGGAATACAGAATCTAAATGCTTTTCAAAAATGGCTTCCAGAAGATATCGACTATGCTCTGCAAGAACTCAAAACCGCTAACTATGTAAAATACTTTATAACTGGAGATTGTGAGCTCACCGAAACCGGTCTTGATTTTATGGAAAGCAAGCCTAAAGATTTCTTCTCGGAGTTAGCCGGGCTGTTCGACCTGATCAGCCTGTTCTGCTGAATTGCCAAACCTCGGATCATCCGTCTCGTATTGTTTCTCGTCAGCTACTTTGCCGTTTCTGATAGTGACATACCTGACGGTTGTTCCGATCTCCACGCGGATATCGAAGCTATCGTATTTATGACAGAGTATCGAGAATCCGGTGCAACCTTTGCCAAAATCCTCTCCGTTTATGCGGAATATTTTCTTTTCCGTATCAACTTCGATGGTTTTTAGCGCGTGGGGGATAAAAATTGCGGACATTCCTTCACCTCCATTCAGTTCTGCGTAGTTTTCTGCTCTGTGGGCGAATCCGGGATATCCAGTATCTTGCGAATTGCATCCACGATCTTGGGGGCGTTACGCTCACCCGTGAGGATCTTGTACATATAACTGCTGTCCACAAACAGCCCCGTCTTTTCTGTAACGGTCTTTTCAAGCCAAGTCTGGCTTCTTCCGCATTTCAAAAGCTCTGTTTTTACAAGCAGCCCGAAATCAGTAAACTTACACCCTTCCAAAAAAGGACCTCCTTCCGTACATTTTTATATTGACAAGTACGGATAGCTGTACTATACTATAGGTGCCAACCAATTTAGTAATGTACGGCATTCCGTGCTTGCATGTGTATAATAGCACCGTTTTCCGTACAAGTCAACACAAAAAGTACGGCATTCCGATTATTCGGCATTCCGTACAAATTTGAGGTGCTTACAATGTGCAAAATGTACGGAATTATCGAAAGTCTTTGCCAGGATCGTGGCATAAAACCTGGAAAAATGTGTGCGGATCTAGGAATTAGTCGCGGCATTATTGGTGATTTGAAGGCAGGCCGCACAAAACGACTGTCCGCAGAAAACATAGCCAAGGTGTCTGCATACTTTGGCGTTACATCTGACTATTTACTTGGCAATGAAACCGAAAAAGCGCCCACCGAAAACGGTGAGCGCGATATCCTGGACGAGGTCGATATTGGATTTTACCAAGGCTTTAAGGAGCTGGACGAGGCTGATAAGGAAGTCCTGCGGGATATGGTCCGGGTTATGCGTGAACGGCGGGCAAGCCGAAACAAATAATCAATCTGTTATATTGTAATTCTCCGGACAGTCCGGGCGAACTTAAGAAAAGAGGTACTAACTATGTTCAAAAAAATCACATCTATCATTCTTGCTATCCTTTTGATTTTGTCATTTGCAGGCTGTTCGCGCCCTGTCAATGGTCCCACCCCCGCTTCCAATGTAACCCAGGCCACACAGGCTACCGAAGCTCCCGATGAGACTGAGGTTGCTACTAAGTCCACTACCGCTAAGGCTACTTCCGGTAATAAAGCAACAAAGGCTACTACCGCTAAGGCTACCACTACTGCCACCCAATCCACGACTAAGGCCACTGTCAAGCCTACCATTGCAACTAAAGCGACCCAAGCAGCTACCAAGGCCACGGCTACTAAGGTTACTACTGCCACCAAAGCAACCCAGGCAGCTACCAAAGCGACCACCGCGGCAACTGTTAGCTCACCTACCGAAAGCACAACAGATGGAATCGAAACCGACGAAAAACTTTTCTCTGTGGATATTACACTCCCTGCCTCTTTGTTTGAAGGTGAGGATATGACGAAATTTGATGCGGATGCATACGCAAACGAACAGGGCTTTAAATCAGCAAAGGTAAATGCAGACGGATCTGTTACTGTTACTATGACAAAAGCCAAGCACAAGGAACTCCTCGATGAAATGGCCAACTCTCTTGATAAAGACTTTGCAGAATTTGTAAACGGTGAAGACACCCCCTACATTAAGGAGATCAGCCACAATGACCACTTTACCGCCGTTACTATGAAGGTTGACAATGCCGCGTATGAAAGCGCCTTTGATTTTACTCCTCTTTCAATTGCTTTCTCCGTTGCTATGTACCAAGCCTTTACCGAAGCCGAATACTATGTAGAAGTTTCCATTGTCGATGCAGCAACTGGCGCAAAGATCGATTCCATCACCTTCCCTGATGCCTTTAATAGTTAATCGATAAAAGCTAAAGCTACGCAGAAGGAAATGATAATATGAAAAAACTATTAAAATGGATTGGAATTATCTTTGCCGCATTGATTGTTATCGGTATGATCTTCCCTTCCGACACAGAAGATACCGATACACTCAGCCCATCAATTACAGAAACACAGGCAAGTACCGCAGCATCTATTGCGCCGAAGCCGGACGATCCGGAACCCACGGCCTCTGCTGAAACACTTTCCACTACAGCACCAGTTACTGAAGCTCCTTCCACCAAGGCTACCTCTGCCCCGACGAAAGCAACCGTTGCAACTACCGGCACGAAGCAGACGGAGGCTGTCGTTGCCACAGTTCCCACAACTCCTACTCCCCTGGCAAAGTCTGTCTTTACCGTTCATTTCATTGATGTAGGCCAAGCGGATGCAGCATTGGTTGAATGTGACGGCCATTATATGCTGATCGATGGCGGCAACAAGGCTGACTCTAATGTCATCTACTCTGTGCTGAAGAAGGTTGCCGTGCCTAAGCTGGACATTGTGGTTGGTACCCACGCACACGAGGATCATATCGGTGGCTTGCCCGGTGCTTTCAATTACACAACGGCAGACCTCACCCTTTGCCCGGTTAAGAACTATGACAGCAATGCCTTTGAGGATTTTGCCAAGTATGCAACGCAAAAAGGCGGCGGCATTACCGTTCCCAAGAAGGGCGATACCTATTCTCTGGGAAGCGCAACCGTAAAGATCCTTGGCGTAAATGGCGGCAGCGATACTAACGATACCTCAATTGTCCTCCGGATCGAATACGGCAAGACGTCCTTCCTGTTTACCGGCGATGCTGAGCGTGAAGCAGAGCAGGCTATTCTGAGCACCGGCGAAGATCTGTCCGCTACTGTTTTGAAAGTTGGACACCACGGCAGCGACACCAGCACATCTTACCCCTTCCTGCGTGAGATTATGCCAAAGTATGCCGTGATCTCCGTTGGCACCGGCAACAGCTACGGACATCCGACAGAAGATACTTTGAGCCGCTTGCGTGACGCTGATGTGAAAGTGTTCCGGACGGATATGCAGGGCGATATCTTCTGCACCAGCGACGGAAATGAAGTCACCTTCTCCGTTACCAGGAATGCCGGCGCAGATGTGTTCGGTGGTATTGGTCAAAACAGCACTCAGATCAAGCCTTCTACTGTTCCAGCCACCAAGCCCACGACCAAGCCTACTACCGCACCAGTAGTTGAACCGGTAGCGGATATGGTTTGGATTCCCAAGACCGGATCAAAGTATCATTCCAGCTCCAGCTGCAGCAATATGAAGAACCCATCCAAGGTTACCAAATCTGAGGCTATCAATTTGGGTTATGAACCCTGCAAAAAGTGCTATTGATTACTATGTCTATTTTATATGATCGCATCTCAACCCTCTGCACCCAAAGCAACATCACTCCTTGCAAGATGTGCTCCGAGATAGGAATTAGTCGGAGCACCATCACCGACCTTAAGGCCGGCCGCAAGAAAGACCTGGCAGCAACTACCGCTTATAAGATTGCCAAGTACTTTGGTGTTTCGGTGGGATATCTGCTGGGGTTTGAGGATAAATAAAAAACCGCCCCGGTGCGCCAACACCAAAGCGGTAAGATAGAACACCACCCACCAACCACGATAGGGGTAATCTACTTTTTATGGTAGCATACCCTGGAAGGAAAGTCAATGAAGAAGAACGTAGACTTAAACATCCCCAAGATCGTCCAGCTCCCCTCCGGTTCTTACAGCACCAAAGTTATGGTGGACGGTATTAGACATACCATCACCAAAGAAACAGCTGAGGAATGTGCTGCGGAGGCCACAGCCATAAAATACAGAGCCAAACAGGCGAAGAAAAAAGAAAAAGTAAAAGCACTAACCTTATCAGATGCCATCGACGCCTACATTGACGCTCGACGTGGATCTGCATCACCGGCAACCATATATGCCTATGAGCGGTATAAGGTAAACTGCTTCCAATCGATGATGTCAGCTGACGTCTACACCGCCACCGACGAACAGTGGCAATCCGCCATCCGCAGAGAATCAAAAGGCAAATCACCCAAGTATATTGCAAATGTGTGGGGTCTTGTCCGTGCTGCCATACTGGAAGCCACCGGCCGCACACCCCGGGTCAACCTCCCCGCCAAGGAAAAGAACGAGCGCCCATACCTGGAGCCGGATCAAGTGAAGATCTTCGTTGATGCCGTAAAGGGCGACACCGTAGAGATCGCTGCATTGCTTGCGCTATCCTCCCTGCGCCGGTCAGAGATCAAGGCGCTTAAATGGGAAAACATCGACTTTGCCAAGCAGCACATCCGTGTGGCTGGTGCAATGGTCTATGCTGATGGTGGTATGGTCCACAAGAAGCAAAACAAAACAGCATCTTCAAATCGCATCGTGCCAATTATACCGCCCCTCCTGGAGGCACTGAGCGCCGCAGAGCGAAAGAACGAATATGTAGTGCCCTATAACGGGTCATGGATATATCAGCACATCAATGAGATCTGCAAGGCTCACGACCTGCCAAAAGTCGGTGTGCACGGCCTGCGCCACAGCTTTGCTTCTCTGGCATACCACCTGCAGATTCCGGAAAAGATTGCCATGGAGATAGGTGGTTGGTCTGATGATGGAACGATGCGGAAGATCTACACACACTTAGCCCAAAAGGACATCGCAGATCGCGCAAAGGACTTTAGCAACTTCTTTTTGAGCAATGATTAACCCGTGTGCAAATTCGATTTGCACGCAAAAAATGGCGCAAAATTGCACACGGAATTGCACACGAATTTTACAAAAACCAAGTAATACCAACAGTTTTAGGTCTTTTCTGCAAGGGTTCGATTCCCGTACGGGTCACCAGAAAAAGCTCCAAGCCAAAAGGCTTGGAGCTTTTTCAATGATATCCGTTCCCTTCGGTCACGGATGATATAGCTGTGGCTATGATATCTGCTCCGCAGATGATATACGCTTCGCGTATGTATGGAACGGATATTATATCATATTTGCAACGCAAATATATCACACGGCATAAGCCGTATATCATATCGCATAGCGATATATCATTGCTAATTGCAACAAATTATGCTATAATTTCGTCGAAAGAAGGTGCTTTTATGGCCGAGAACAAATTACTTGCCTTATCCTTTGACTTCGCCGTTGTCATCGTTAATCTTGCTGACAATGTTAAGGTTGCTAAAAGTTCCTATATGACTGATCAGCTCGCACGGTCAGGTACATCTGTTGGTGCAAATATTCACGAAGCTCAGTATGCGCAAAGCAAGAAAGACTTTATTGCCAAATTAGAAATCGCGCTAAAGGAATCCAACGAAGCCAGTTATTGGCTGAAATTATTGTATAAAACCCATAGAATCGATTTAGAAACCTATCAATCTGCAGAAAATCTTTGCGGAAACATTCGCCGTCTTTTGATTGCCTCCTGCAACACAGCCAAGGAGAATATGAAATGATTATCTTGCATCCCATCACTCTCAACGATGCAGACCTGTTTGACAACACCTCTTACAGTTCCATGCTCCCGGATGCGATGGCCAAAATGCTACAAGAGTCCCTTGCCAAAAATCACGAGGGAAAGTATTTCCAGCTGTTTGCTGTGATGGACGATACTCTGTGTGTGGGCTTTGTGAGCCTGTACGAAACAGCCCCCGGAGAAATCAGCTGCGGCCCGGAAATCAAGCCCCAATACCGGCAGCAAGGCTATGGTTATCTTGCGGTAAGAGCAGCCTTGGAACAGGCAACTCTGATGGGTTACACCATGGCTATTGCGCAAATCCGCCAAGACAATACCGCCAGCATTTCCCTCCACCAAAAGTTAGGCTTTGCCCTCTGCCGTTCCTATACAAACAAGAACGGCCACCCGGTTTTGGAATTCTCAAAACCACTGTAATACTTCGTTTTTTGCTGTTTTATGCTTGACAAGACCGGAAACAGGGCGTATAATATTGCAAACTGTTGAGGAAGTGTAAGTAGGCTTTCCAAGGTTTCTCTCAGAGAGCCGCAGGTGGTGGAATTGCGGCAGACACCGGAACGCTGAATGGACTTCCGAGGGCAATCAGAACGGGTCTGCTTAGTATGTGCGCCGGAGCCGGACACTCCGTTACCAAAGGTCAGCGTATGTTGATACGCATAAGGGGATGCACCGCAAGGGCGCATCAAGCAAGGTGGCACCGCGGATAGTGTTTGCATTATTCGTCCTTGGCAGAAAGCGGATTTTCTGTCGAGGATATTTTTTTACCGCGCCCTCGACCGGATTTGCGAGGAGGTACATATGCAGACCAAACGATGGCGCTCCGCGCCGCAAATACATACATAATCCCAATATCGAGATATAAAAACAGGAGGAACAACAAATGCAATTTAACAATGTTGATTTTGATACATACTTCAAGCACTACCCCGATGCCAATGGCTTTTTCGGCAAATACGGTGGAACCTATGTATCCCCGGAGCTTCAGAAAGCTATGGCGGAGATCACCGAAGCCTATCAGACCATCTGCAAATCCCGTAAATTCATCAGCGAGCTGCGCCGTATTCGCAAAGAATTCCAGGGCAGACCCACGCCCATCTCCCATTTGGAAAGACTTTCTGACAAGCTGGGTACAGGCGTACAGCTGTATGCCAAGCGAGAGGATCTGAACCACACCGGCGCCCACAAGCTCAACCACTGTATGGGCGAAGCTCTGCTTGCCAAGTTTATGGGCAAAAAGAAGGTCATCGCAGAGACCGGCGCCGGTCAGCACGGCGTTGCTCTCGCCACTGCCGCAGCCTACTTTGGTCTGGAATGTGATATTTATATGGGTTCTGTGGACATTAAAAAGCAAGCTCCCAATGTGGCCCGTATGAAGATCCTGGGCGCCCGGGTCGTGGAAGTGACCGAAGGCCTGCAGACCCTGAAAGAAGCGGTTGATGCCGCCTTTGCCGCATATTGCAAGGAATACGACACCGCTATCTACTGCATCGGTTCCGTGTTGGGCCCCCATCCCTTCCCTATGATGGTGCGGGATTTCCAGAGTGTTGTGGGTATCGAAGCAAGAGAGCAATTTTTAGATATGACCGGTGAACTGCCCGATGCAGTGGTCGCTTGTGTAGGCGGCGGTTCCAACGCAATGGGTATTTTCTCCGGCTTCCTGAATGACCCCGTGGATATCTACGGTATTGAGCCCCTTGGCAGAGGTCCTGCCCTGGGCGACCACGCTGCCAGTCTGAAATACGGTACTGAGGGCATTATGCACGGTTTCAACAGCATTATGCTCAAGGACGAAAACGGCGAGCCCGCGCCCGTCTACTCTGTGGCAAGCGGTCTGGATTACCCCTCCTCCGGCCCGGAGCACGCATTCCTCCACGACCTCGGTCGGGTACAATACGATGTCATTTCCGATGACGAGACCATCGATGCTTTCTTTGAGCTGTCCAGAATGGAAGGCATTATCCCCGCCATTGAAAGCGCTCATGCCGTTGCCTACGGTATAAAGTTGGCTAAGACCATGGGCAGAGGTTCTGTCCTGATCAACCTTTCCGGCCGTGGCGACAAAGATATGGACTACATCATCGAAAACTACGGTATCCGGGAATAATTTATCAAAGAATAGCCCCGCCGCTGATTTTTTCTGATCAGCAGCGGGGTATTTTTTATTTGCCCGGGATCGCATCCTTGGGGACGGTGTATGCCATATTGCTTTTTTTGCAGTATTTGCTTTTTCATCCACTTTACATTTGGGCCTTCGCCCTATATAATAAAAGTAGGCAGGAGAATTCCTCACCGGCCAATTTATAAAAAGGAGATATAAAAATGCCCGCAATCATTATTATAGCTATCGTTGTCTTAGCCTTTATTTTGGCAAACGCAAAGATCGTTCCCCAAGCCCACGAATATGTGATCGAGTTTCTCGGAAAGTACAAGACTACCTGGTCTGCCGGTTTCCATGTAAAGATCCCGGTTGTAGAGAAGATCGCCAAAAAGGTGACCCTCAAAGAGCAGGTTTTGGATTCCCCTCCCCAGCCGGTCATCACCAAGGATAATGTTACCATGCAGATCGACACCGTCATTTACTACGCTGTTTACGATGCAAAGCTTTATGCTTACGGCGCTGTCAATCCCATTTCTGCCCTTTCCAATCTGGCCGCTACCACCCTTCGTAATATCGTCGGCGAACTGGAGCTGGACGGAACCCTTACATCCCGTGACACCATCAACGCAAAGATGACCTCTATTCTGGACGAAGCTACCGACAAATGGGGCATCAAGGTTCACCGTGTTGAGCTGAAGAACATCATCCCCCCTGCTGAGATCCAGAACGCAATGGAAAAGCAGATGAAGGCAGAGCGTGATCGCCGTGAGACCCTGCTGCAGGCAGAAGGTCACAAGGCCGCAGCCATTACCCGTGCTGAAGGTGATAAGCAGGCCATGATCCTGGCTGCCGAGGGCGAGCGGGATGCCCGCATTGCCCGTGCCGAAGGCGAAGCCAAAGCGATCTTCCTTTCCAAGAAAGCAGAGGCCGACGGTCTGCGTGAGCTGAAGAACGCCGGTGTGGATGCCGCTGTGCTGGAAATCAAAAAGTATGAGGCGCTGGTCGCTATGTCCGACGGCAGAGCTGCCAAGATCATCGTCCCCACCGATGCTGTGGATATGACCAAAGCAAATGTCCTCTTCGCTGAATCCTCCGGCCTTGGCGATGTGACCACTCCCGCAGAGGAGAAGGCTGCACCCCCAAAAAAGCCTGACCCCTGCTGCGATTAAGCTTATTTCTACAAAAACCTCCCGCCGATGATCGGCGGGAGGTTTCATTTTTACTTGCCCAGGATGGCGTCCTTGGGGTCGGTGTATGCCATATTGTGCTTTTCGGCGGTCTCCAACAGGGTCAGCTTGCCCTTGTAGGTGGTCAGACCCCGGCGCAGATGCGCATTATCCAGCAGAGCCTGCTCCACACCCTTCTGTGCGATGGCGATGGCATGGGGCAGCGTTGCAGCAGACAGAGTCTGAGAAGCAGTGCAGGAGAAGGCGGAGGGGATATTGTCCACGCAGTAGTGGAGGATACCCTCTTCGTAGTAGACAGGATCGTCGTGGGTGGTGCTGACACAGGTCTCAATAGCACCGGCATCGTCGCAGGCCACATCGATAATGAGCGCGCCGGACTTCATCATCTTCAAGTCCTCACGGTTTACCAGGTGATCCTTCCGGGTCTTGGGCCACAGAATGCAGTTGATCAGCACATCGGTGCGCTTCAGGCAGGCAACCAGGTTCTCCCGGTTAGAGTACAGGAACTCTACATTGGCGGGCAGCTTATCCTTAGCAGCCTCCATAGCCTTCCAGTTCACATCCAAAATGGTGACCTTGTTGCCGAAAGCAGCAGCCAGCTCAGCAGCGCCCATACCGGAATTGCCGCAGCCAATGATGGTGACTTCGGGGGTGGGAACTCCGGGAATGCGGCTCAGCAGCATACCGTTGCCGCCATGGACGGACTGAGCAAAGTACAGTGCAGCTAAGAAACCGCCCTTGCCGGCCAGCACGCTCATAGGTGCCAGCGCAGGAAAGCCGCCGTTTTCATCGGTAATATCCTCGTAAGCGATACCGGTCACGCCCCGGGCCATCAGCTCCTTGGCCATATCCGGGTGGGCATTGGAGTGCAGATAGGTAAAGACGATCTGACCTTCGTGGAGCAGGTCGTACTCAGATGTCTCGATCTCCTTGACCTTGTAGAGCATATCGCAGCTCTTATAAACCTCTTCGTGGGCACACTCTTTACCGCCGGCGGCGATATAATCGGCATTGGAGAAACCGCTGCCAACACCGCAGTCGGTCTCAAACAGCACAGTATTGCCTCTGCGCACCAGATCGGCAACAGCATTCGGAGTCGCCGCTACACGGAACTCGTTTTTCTTAATTTCCTTAGGAATACCAATGATCATAATAGAAACCTCTTTTCAAATTTATTGTTTTATTTCCGCAGACTTTCCACAAACGCAATGACCTTTTCCGTCCGGGTCTGTTCCGGCAGGGTATTCATTCTTTCCAAAATCTGCCGCATTTGCACCCGCCACTGACCGGCCCGCATCTCAACATTGATGCCGTCGGAAATGTAGGGGCACTGACCCACAAGCTCTTTGCCAAAGCTTTTAGCAAAGGCTTTATCTGCGCCCAGGGCTATGGCCAAGGGCATCATTTGGTGGAAATACTCCGGATTGTTTTGTTTGATTCTCCGCAGATCTTCGGCAGACACGGTCTTAAAATACCGCCGCATACTCATAGCCTGCTCCATAGCCTGCTTGCCTGCATAGGTGCGCCGACCGCCAAAAGCCAGCAGCAAGCCGGCAAACAGCTGGCTGAACACCAGTGCCGCAGCGGTACTTACCTGTCCGGCAATCAGACCCAGCAGCAGCCAAAATCCGCACCAGCCCAGGCCGACCCACAGCTTTCGTTGCTGGGGCGCAAACAAATGCCGGGCCCAAAGCTGGATCTGCCAACTGCTGAGCCATGCGGCTACGCCCAAAACAACGATCCAAAACCATTGCAGCGCTGCGCCATCGGTAAGCAGCAACGCCAGTCCAACACCGCAGAACAGGCCTGTCAGCGCCGTTAAAATGCGGAATACTGTCAGATTTCCGGACTTGGGGTGGATGAGCGCGGTGAGATTGGGTCTGAGCTTTTCCACGGCGCAGTACACCGCGCCATAACGGCGGCTGGATGCGTTGGCCACATCCCGGCTGCCAAAGAGCAGCTTAAAGCACCGCTGCTCAAAGCTGCTGCGCTCGTTGCCCATTTCCATTTGCTTTACAAGACGCACAGGGCCGTTCTTCTCCGTACGGATCTGCAAATAACCCAGCTGCGCCCAGGAAAAGACCATCATATTTAAGTTTCCGCCCTGCAGATGCAGAACGCTGCCCATTTCACCGGGGCCGTAGCCCTCGGGGGGTGTGGGCTGTTTGCCGGGCCACCAGGGCAGATTCCGCAGGAACAAAATCCAGTACAGCAGCGCCAACGCAAAGCAAACAATCGCGATCACATTCACCGTTTCCAAATCCGGCGGTGTGATGATGGTCCGGGGGAACATCTGATCGTCAACGATCAAGGTCATCACCAGGGTCTCGTGATCCTTCAGTTCCACCTGAGAAGTACCGGTAACCGTAGGCCCTTCCGTGGTGCAGGTAATATCTTTTTCAATATTGGCCTGGTGGTAGCCGCTGGAGAATGCCGGCTTGGCCGTGATCTCACCGGGCAAAGTAACAGTAAATTCCATGGTCTGCACCGGATAGGCAAATCCGGACAGCAGCGGTAACGTCAGTTCCAAAAGATCCGCCTCATTGGTACGCACCAGATCCGGCAGAGAATAGTTAAAAGTCAGTGTAAAATCACCGGCGGTCTTGCCCACAAACTTGGACACATCCACCTGCTTCAAGCCATTTTCTCTTTTGACTCGGGCGTGAGAGCCGTTGACAGTAATATTATCCGCATTTTTGGGCAGGGGAAACCGCAGCTTTTCCACCGGTGCATCCAAGTGGATGGCGGCGGTGAGGGTAATTTGGCATCTGCCGTCAGCGGTCACGGTTGCGTGGCTGCTGACGCTTTTCGCTCCGGTGGCGGCACTGGCGCCCACAAACAGCGTACACAAAAGGCACAAAAGGGAAACAAAAACCGCAAATTTCCGCATAATGCCGCCTCCTTTCACAAATGTTTTTATAATTTTATCATAGCTATTCGGCAAAAGCAAGATGCCGAATTCAATCCGCAGTAAATTTGGAAGTCACCGTAATTTTTTCTCCGGTAACGGGATGGGCAAAGGTCAATGCCTTAGCGCAAAGCCTTTGGCTATGGAAACCCATCTCTTTGGAAAAAGCCTGAGATTCTTCACTTCCGTATTGGGGGTCACCCAAAATGGGCCAGCCCATATAGGAGCAGTGAACACGCAGCTGATGGGTGCGTCCGGTGACGGGCCGCAACGATAGCTTGGTAAAATTCTCTTTCCGCTCCAGCACCTTAAACTCCGTCACCGAGGGTTTTCCCCCGGGACTGACCTCCCGGAGCAAACTGGGCAGAGGCAGCCGGGCAATGGGGGCATCGATCACACCGGATTCTGCTTCCGGACCGCCAAAAACCAACGCTTCATAGATCTTTTCAAATCCGCCCTGCAAATGCAATTCGTTAAGCAAGCTGTGAATATGGGCATTTTTCGCCAGCAGTACCACCCCAAAGGTGTCCCGGTCCAACCGGGTAAGAGGGTGAAAGGCGCTTTTCTGCCCGGTTTTTTCATAATAGCCCAGCACGACATTTGCCAGTGTCCCCGTGAGCCGGGAACGGGATGGATGGATCAGCATACCCGCCGGCTTATCCACCGCCAAAATGTGTTCATCCTCATATAAAATCGTCAGCTCTCCGTCCTCTGCCGGATAATCCGGCACCGGCTCGTCCAAAGGAACAGTAATAATATCCCCGGGCTTTACAGGATAATCCGTATGCACCGATTGACCGTTGACAAAAAGCAATTGCTGCCACTTGAGCCTGTTCATCAGCCCGGCAGACATTTTCATTTCTTCCCGCAAAAAAGAGGACAACCGCCCCTCCCTTGTGGCAATATGCGTCAGCTCCATAGATACTCCCTCTAAAGGCCCCCTTGCCTAAAGGGGGCTGTCACCGCAGGTGACTGGGGGATATGATGCCGCAGTGCGGCATATTGCCCTTGGGGCAATTATCCCTCCGTCTTCGCCTCCTGCGAATCCACCTCCCTTTAGGCAAGGGAGGCTTTTTGTAAAATATCGGAGGTGTGGGGCACCTCCGATATGCTTATTTTTCAAGAATCAGCGGGCCGTTTGCCTCTGCCAAGCCTTTCAGAATATGCTCGGCTGCCTCCTGGGCAGTCAGCTTCTGCTGCTCACCGGTTGTCATATTCTTCACAGAGCATTTGCCCTCGGCGATCTCATCCTCACCCAGCAGCACAGCATAGGGTACACCCAGCTTGTCCGCATAGCTCATCTTCTGCTTGAACTTTTTCTGCTCGCCGTAAAGCTGCACCCTGACACCTGCGCTGCGCAGAGCCTCAGCCAGCTCCACTGCCTTGGAAACATCCTCGGTCATGGGCAGCACCAAAGCATCCGCCGGTGCGCTGGGAAGAGCATCATTCAGCAGACCCTGCTCGTCCAAAACATAGAACAAGCGGGTCAAACCAATGGAGATACCCACACCGGGCAAAGCCTTATCGGTGTAGTACTCAGCCAAATTATCGTACCGACCGCCGGAGCAGACAGAACCGATCTCCGGGTGGTCCAGCAAGGTGGTTTCATAGACAGTACCGGTGTAGTAGTCAAGACCTCTTGCAATGGTCAGATCCACAGCAAAATTGGCCTCGGGAACACCAAAAGCAGACAGGTTTGCCGCCACAGCCTTCAGTTCAGCAAGGCCCAGGTCAAACAAGTCACTCCGGCCTGCATAGCCCTCCAGCGCAGCCAAAACCTCGGCATTGCTGCCACGAATGGCGATAAACTTCAGAATCTCGCCGGCCTGCTCGTCGGAAAGGCCGCAATCGTCCTTCAAAATCAAAGCCACCTTCTCGGCGCCGATCTTATCTAACTTGTCCACGGTGCGCATAATGTCACCGCTCTTTTCCGACAAACCCAGCATAGCGTAGAAACCGTTCAGAATCTTCCGGTTATTCACGCGGATCTGGAACCGGGTCAGGCCAAAGCCCCGGAATACCCGGTAAATGATAGCGGGGATCTCCGCCTCATTGAGAATATCCAGCTTGCCGTCGCCGATGATATCAATATCCGCCTGGTAGAACTCACGGAAACGGCCTCTCTGGGCTCTTTCGCCCCGGTAAACCTTACCGATCTGGAAACGGCGGAAAGGAAATGCCAGCTCGTTATAATGCAGTGCCACATACTTGGCAAGGGGTACTGTTAAGTCAAACCGCAAAGCCAGGTCGCTGTCGCCCTTTTGAAAACGGTAGATCTGCTTTTCGGTCTCACCGCCGCCCTTGGCCAAAAGAATCTTGGCATCCTCGATCACCGGGGTATCCAAAGCCGCAAAGCCGTACAGGGAATAGGTGTTCCGAAGCACCTGCATCATCTTTTCTAATTTTGCCTGCTTGCCGGGAAGCAGCTCCATAAAACCGGACAACGTCCGGGGGGTAATTTTCTCCATCTTTCTTATCCTTTCACGAAATAAATTGTCATTGCGAACCAGTGACCGTGTCACTGGTGTGGCAATCTCAAAGAAACAACCCCGGAGATTCCCACGCCAGTGTGAGCACTGGCTCGGAATGACAATGAAAATTTTATTTAATACTTGGGCTTGGTGTGGTACATCTCGCGCCAATCCAGGTCGCCCCGCTGCAGACCCATAATGAACATCTCAGCGCTGCCTAAATTGGTGGCAATGGGCACATTGTGCCGGTCGCAATGACGGATGGTATCCAGCATTTGGCTGTCATCCCAGGCATCCACAGTGTTGGGGTCGGAGAACAGCAGCACCAGATCGATTTCATTATACGCAATGCGGGCATTGATCTGCTGATGTCCGCCCTGCTTGTGAGCCAAAAGCAGGGTAACAGGCAAGCCGGTATTGTCCGAGATCAGACGGCCGGTAGTAGCGGTAGCGTACAGATTATGCTTGCTCAGCACACTTTTATATGCGGTACAGAACTGTACCATCAGTTCTTTTTTCTTATCGTGGGCCAAAAATGCAATATTCATAGATACCCTCCTTTTGTTATTTTAGTTTCACAGGAACAAAATTGCCCTGGATTCGTTTAGCAATACGCTTGCAGGCAGCGGCTGCGCCCTTCTTCTCATAGCCCAAAAGGGGCTGACGGAACGCAGCAGCCAAAGGCACATTTTCATCCTCCGGCACAAGGCCTAAGAGGGGCAGACCGGACTGATCCATAATATCATCCACGGTAATGCCCATGGCAGAGATCATTTTTTCATTGACCCGGTTGAGGACCATACGCACATTCTTCTTGCCCATAGCCTCCAGCACATCGGAGGCCCGGGATGCATCCCGAATGGCAGCAGGGTCGGCGCTTGTCACCAGGATCACCCGGTCGGCATAAGCAGCGGACAGCTGAAAGCCCACTTCGATACCGGCGGGGGCATCCAGCAGCACATAGTCAAACAGCTGCCGGGCCTGCTGGAGCATTTCTCCAAAGGCCTCCTTATCCACCTCATCCGGGGTACAGTTCACCGGCGCGGTAAGAAAAGAAAGGCCGGGATACACGCTATGGCGGGTAGCCTGGTCTAAGGTGTAATTTCCGGAGCAAACATCTTGGAAGGACAGAGCGCCGATTTGGCTCAGACCCAGGGCAATATCCAAGTTGCGCAGCCCCACATCGCAGTCAACGCAAAGGACGGTTTTGTCCTGCAAAGCCAGCGCTTCCGCAAGCCCGGCGCACACCGAGGTCTTACCCGTTCCGCCCTTGCCGGACAGAATGGCTATCAATTCGCCCAAATTCTGCTCCTCCTATCCTAAGATATCAGTAATTATAAATCAAATATGCACAAAAATCAAGGATTTTTCCTAGGAAAAACATAGCAGATGTATTTAATTTTCATAAAACAGGGGGTGTTTTTGTAAATTGGGGATTTACTTTTTTTATAGAATAGTGTATGATAGGTTCGAACAGAGTAGGAGACCTCGCGTGAAGTGCTGCCAAAATGGGGAGTTGAGTGGCAGACGAAGGACTTTTTGTCCGCGATGAGATTTCCGCACCCGCTGCACATATAGGAAAAACTCCTTATATGTAAGCAACGATACTCGGTGGGGCAAACGCCCCGAGGGTAATGCTGTACGATCACTCCCCCGGACGCTTTGGCGTTTGGGGCTTTTTTGTACCCATTGCCCGGATACCATTTTTTGCCTGCATAGAAGGAGGATTTTTTATGCAAACCAAACGTACCCAGGCCATCAAGGCCCTTGTGTTCAGTGCAATGTTGGCCGCCATCAGTGTGGTCATGGCCCGTCTTCTCTCTTTTTCCGTGGCCGGGGGTGTCCGCTGGTCATTGGATAAATTCCCGCTGTTTTTGGCCGGTATGTTCTTTGGCCCGGTCATGGGTGCCCTTACCGGCTTTGTTGCCGACTTCACCGGAAGTCTGATGCAGTTCGGCTTCAACCCCCTGCTGTGTCTTCCCGCCATTTTATACGGTTTGTGCGGTGGCTTGCTGCGCCGTTTCCTGTTGAAAAATCTCTCTGTTTTTCGGCTGTCGCTAAGCTACCTGCTGCCCACCGCGGTAGGTTCGGTTTTGCTCCAAAGCTTCGCCCTGTCCTACACTTTTCCCAAAGGCCCCTTTGGAGAAAGCATTATCTACTATCTGAGTACACGCAGCATCCAGTTTGCCATCGTGATGGTGCTGGAAGTCCTCATCGTTTATCTGCTGATGAGAAGCAGTATCTTTACCCGCCTGGGCGTATGGCCCCCTATCAAATTCAAAAAAGGATGATGAACTATGACTGTCGAGCAAGCGCTTGACTATATCCACTCCGTATGCTGGAAGGGTATGATGCCCGGTCTCAGCCGTATTACTGACCTGCTGGACAAAATGGGCAATCCCCAGAACACCATGAAATATGTCCACATCGCCGGCACCAACGGCAAAGGCTCTACCGCCGCTATGACCGCATCCATTCTGCGGAAAGCAGGCTACTGCACCGGCCTTTACACCTCCCCCTTCATTTATCAGTTCGGTGAGCGGATGCAGGTAAACGGTGAAATGATCTCCGATGAGGAACTGGTGGAGATCACCGAATATGTAAAGCCCCTGGCTGACTCCATGGAAGAGTCCCCCACGGAATTTGAGCTGACCACCGCCATCGGCTTTGAGTTTTTCAAGCGCCGGAACTGCGACATTGTGGTGCTGGAGGTAGGCCTGGGCGGCCTGCTGGATGCCACCAATGTGATCCCCTGCCCCGAAGTGGCGGTCATTACCAATATTGGCTTAGACCACACGGATATTTTGGGCAACACCTTGGAAGAGATCGCCTTCAACAAGGCCGGCATCATCAAAGAGAACGGCAATGCTGTTATTTACCGGGGTGTTCCCTCCGTGGAAGCTGTTTTCGAGAAAACCTGCGCAGAGCGGAATGTCAAGCTGAAAAAGGCCAACTTTGCAGGCCTTCAGCTGAAACAACACGACCTGTTCGAGCAGGTCTTCGACTGCGGTGAATATAAGGACCTCCACCTGCCCCTGCTTGGCGACCATCAGCTCCACAATGCAGCGGTGGTGCTTGCCGTGGCAGAAACCCTTATGGAAAAGGGCTGGAAAATCAACAAGGAGAATATCTATGACGGCATCCGGGATGTTTCCTGGCCCGGCCGGTTTGATATCGTCAGCCGTGACCCCCTGTTCATCATTGACGGCGGTCACAACCCCCAGTGTTTGGAAGCACTGGTTAAGAACATTGAAGATTACCTCAAAGGCCGTCGGGTCATCGCCCTCACCGGTGTACTGGCCGACAAGGACTACGGCGATATGTACCGCCCGGTTATGCCGCTCATCGAGCAGTTTGTATGTGTCACACCTCCCAACCCCCGCCGCCTGCCCGCCGCGGAGCTGGCAACGCACTTAACGAATGCCGGTGCTAAAGCCACCGCCTGCGAGACCGTCGCAGAAGGTGTCCGCAAGGCACTCGAACTGTGCGGCAAGGACGGCGCAGTGCTGTGCTTTGGCTCTCTTTACACCATCGGCGACATTCGCAATGCATTGCTGGAAATGTAAATGTAGGGGAGGCATAGTATGCCTCCCGCCGACCATTCAAACACGGGAGGGATAATATCCCTCCCCTACGAAAACCACTATTCAAAGGAGTAACGCTTATGCATATTCATCACGATCATATTGGCTGCGACTGCGGTGATCACAATCACGAGCACGAGCACGAGCATACCCACACCCATGAGCACACCCACGATGGTGTGACCCACAGCCACACCCACGATCACATCCACGATCACGATCACACCCATCCCCACGACCACGAGCACCTGCACAGCCACGACCACGCCCACGAGGCTCACGATCACAGCCATGATTGCGCCGGTTCCTGCAGCAGCTGCGCTTCCAAGTGCGAGCACACGCCCATGGAAGAACTGGTTGCGCTGATGAAGTATATGGTTGGCCACAATGCCGCCCACGCACAGGAGCTGGCGGAGCTTGCTGAACAGCTGGACAAGGCCGGCAGCCATGCCGCTTTCGAGCAGGTAATGGCCGCTGTGTGCGATTTTGAAAAGGGCAATATGCGGCTGACCGCCGTGCTGTCTGCCCTGGATATCAAATAAGGAGAAAATTATGTGTCTTTCCACTGTTTATAAAAACACCCAGAGCCAGGAAAATGTGGTTCTGAAGAATGTTATGCGGATCGAATGCAAGGACGGCTGCGTGCTGTGCACCGATCTGATGGAGCGCACCGTTGCCATCGAGGGCACTTTGGAATGCGCCAACTTAGTGGACGGTTTTGTGATCGTCAAAGAAAACGCTTAAAGAAAACCGCCGGTACATTGTACCGGCGGTATTTTTTAGCAGTAAAAATCCTTGATCTTCTTGGCGCGGCTGGGGTGGCGCAGCTTACGGATGGCCTTGTTCTCGATCTGACGGATACGCTCACGGGTAACGCCAAAGATCTGACCCACTTCTTCCAATGTGTGGGTACGGCCGTCGTACATACCGAAACGCATCCGCAGCACATCGGCTTCCCGCTCGGTGAGGGTGTCCAGGATCTCCTTCAGCGCCTCAGCCAGCATGGCATTGGAGGTCGCGTCGGCAGGACCGGGCGTACGCTCATCCTCCACGAAAGAACCGATGGAGGTGTCTTCCTCGTCACCCACAGGGGTATCCAGGGACAGGGTATCGGCGGCGGTGCGGTTTGCCTCGATGATCTTTTCCACAGGCAGACCCAGCTCAGCTGCGATCTCCTCTACGGTGGGCTCACGGCCCAGCTCCTGCACCAGTTTCCGGTTGCAGCGGGTGGCCTTATTGATGACCTCTACCATATGCACCGGCACACGAATGGTCCGGGCCTGGTCGGCAATGGCGCGGGTGATGGCCTGCCGGATCCACCAGGTGGCATATGTAGAGAACTTGTTTCCCTTTGTCCAGTCGAATTTGTCCACAGCGCGGATAAGGCCGGTGTTGCCCTCCTGGATCAGATCCAGGATGTGCAGGCCGCGTCCGGAGTACTTCTTGGCGATAGACACCACCAAGCGCAGGTTTGCCTCGGTAAGCTTGTTCTTGGCGTACTGGCTGCCCTCGGACACCATCTTTGCCAGCTCCACTTCTTCCTCAGCGGTCAGCAATTTGATCTGACCGATCTCCTTCAGATACATACGCACCGGATCGTCCAGATTGTACTCCGCAGCCAGGTCTACCGGGTCAATGAGATCTTCCTCATCCATATCGGACAGGTCGATATCATCGTCCATATCGTCAACCAGATCCAGGGCATCATCCAGCTCCAGGTCCATATCATCGCTGACCACCTGGATATTCATAGCCTCAAAATTATCGTAGATCTCTTCGATCTTCTCCGGAGTGAGGTCCATTTCCTCCAGCTGGCTCCGCAGCTCATCCGCGCGGATCATACCGTCCTTTCGGCCCTGGGCGATCAGCTTCTGCAGAACAGCCTGCTGCTCCTCCGGGGTCTTGGGTGTTTTCTTTGCTGCACACATACTTCCATCCCTCTCTGTTTTTCGAGTTTTCTGTTAGACTATACCTTGAATCCGGTTTTTTGACAAGGGTTTTGCAAAAATTTTTCTAAAAAAGCAGCTTTGGGCGGTTTTTGTCGCTGCAAAACTCAGTATTCCCCGGCTTTCTGCAAAACATACTGTTTACAACTGCGCAAAAACACATTATAATAAGAACAGTGTAAAATGGCGGTGTATCCGCCTGTACTTGATAACTGAGGTGTATCTATGACAGACCTTTCCAAAATTCGTAATTTTTCCATCATCGCCCACATCGACCACGGCAAATCCACCCTGGCTGACCGCCTGCTGGAGGAATGCTCTGCCATCGACAAGCGGGAGATGGAGGAACAGATCTTAGACTCCATGGACTTGGAGCGGGAGCGTGGCATTACCATCAAAGCCACCGCCGCCACCCTGAATTACACCGCCGATGACGGTGAGACTTATGCGCTGAACCTCATCGACACCCCGGGCCATGTGGACTTCAACTACGAGGTATCCCGGTCTTTGGCGGCCTGCGAGGGCGCAATTTTGGTGGTGGACGCCTCCCAGGGCGTGGAGGCCCAAACCTTGGCAAACACCTTCCTGGCCACGGATGCAGGCCTGGAAGTGCTGCCTGTTATCAACAAGATCGACCTGCCCTCTGCCCGTCCCAAGGAAGTGAAGCAGGAGATCGAGGATATTATCTGCGTGCCCGCTGAGGATGCCCCCGAAATTTCTGCCAAGAACGGCATCAATATCCATTCCGTGCTGGAAATGATCGTAAAAGATGTTCCCGCTCCCAAGGGTGACCGGAATGCCCCCCTGCAGGCGCTGATTTTCGACAGCCAGTACGATTCCTACCGGGGCGTTATCGTCTACACCCGAATCAAAGAAGGTACAGTTACCCCCGGTATGGACATTAAAATGATGGCTACCGGCGCTGTTTACAAGGTTGTGGAAGTGGGCACAATGAGTCCCAAGGGGCTCATTCCCCGGGATGCTTTGGGTGCCGGTGAGGTTGGCTACATCACCGCCTCCATCAAGACTGTTTCCGACACCCAGGTAGGCGATACCATCACAACTGTTGAAAACCCTGCTACCGACCCCCTGCCCGGCTACCGGCAGGTACAGCCTATGGTCTTCTCCGGTGTGTACCCCGCCGACGGCGCAAAATACCAGGACCTGCGGGAAGCTTTGGAAAAGCTGAAGCTCAACGACGCATCCTTTGTTTATGAACTGGAAAACTCCATTGCCCTGGGCTTTGGTTTCCGCTGCGGTTTCCTGGGGCTTCTCCATATGGAGATCATCCAGGAGCGGCTGGAACGGGAATATAACTTAGACCTGATCACCACCGCCCCCAACGTTTCCTACCGGGTCACCACCAACGACGGCGTGGTGCATATGGTGGATAACCCCTTAGACTACCCCGATCCTATGGACATTCAGCTGGCGGAAGAGCCTTTTGTCAAGGTCAATCTGATGGCGCCCCAGGAATATGTGGGCAATATTATGGATTTGGCAACTTCCCGCCGGGGCGAATTCAAGGACATGGTCTACTTAGATGCCAACCGGGTGGAGCTGCACTACGAAATGCCTCTGAATGAAATCATTTATGACTTCTTCGATGCCCTCAAGTCCCGCACCCGTGGCTACGGCTCACTGGACTACGAACTGATCGGCTACCGGCCCAGCCGGCTGGTAAAGCTGGATATTCTCCTCAACGGTGACATTGTGGACGCATTGAGCTTCATTCTCTTTGCGGACAATGCCTATCCCCGGGCCCGGAAGATCTGCGAACGGCTGAAGGACAATATCCCCCGCGCCCAGTTTGAGATTCCCGTCCAGGCAGCCATCGGCGGCAAGATCATCGCCCGGGAGACCATCAAGGCTCTGCGTAAGGACGTGCTTGCCAAGTGCTACGGCGGTGATATCACCCGTAAGAAGAAGCTGCTGGAAAAGCAGAAAGAGGGTAAGAAACGGATGCGTACCTTCGGTACAGTTTCCGTCCCCTCCGAGGCCTTTATGGCTGTACTGAAGCTTGACGAGGATTAAAATATGCCTTTATTTACCGGTAAAAACAAAACCCCTTTGGGTATCTATATTCACGTTCCCTTCTGCCGGAGCAAATGCCAGTACTGCGATTTCTACTCCGTGGCCACCAAGGAAGATAAGTGGATCTTCGGCTACCAGGAGGCAGTCTGTCAGCACATCCGGGAAGCAGGCCCTTTGGCCCCCGATTACATTGTAGATACCATCTACTTTGGCGGCGGTACGCCCAGCTTTTTCGGTGCGGACGGTATGGCTGCGATCCTGGCCACTATCCGGAAAGCCTTTACGGTATCCAACAATGCGGAGATCACCTTTGAAGCCAACCCCGATTCCGTGTCCGACCGGCTTTTGCGGCGGCTGCACAGCGAGGGCTTCAACCGGGTGAGCCTAGGCATTCAGTGCGACGACAACGACATTCTGAAGAGGATCGGCCGTCCCCATTCCTATGAGCAGGCGGTTGCAGCGGTAAGACGAATCCGCAAGTTCCGCTTTAAGAATCTGTCTGTGGATCTGATGTACGGTCTGCCCGGCCAGACTTTGGATGCCTGGGAGCGGACGCTTAAAAATGTGCTGAAGCTGCAGCCGGAGCATATCAGCTGCTATGGCTTACAGGTGGAAGAAGGCACACCCCTTTATGAATACAAGGACTACTGCAATTTAGCAGATGATGACACCCAGGCGGAAATGTACCTGTCCGCAGTGGAAATTCTCCGACAGCACGGCTATCGGCAGTATGAGATTTCCAATTTCTGCCGCAAGGGCAATGTCTCCCGGCACAATCTCAAGTACTGGAACGGCGAGCCCTACCTGGGCTTTGGTCCCAATGCCAGCTCCGATTTCGGCGGCAGCCGGTTCACCATTGTGAGAGACTTGCCAGCCTATATTGAGGGCATTCGCACCGGTGGACAGGTGTTGGAAGAGGTGCAGGAGATCGGCTCCCGTGACCGGGCCGGTGAGTATCTGATGATGAAGCTCCGTACTGTAGGCGGCATTGACCCCAAGGTCTACGAAAAGCGGTTCCTGCTACCCTTTGCGCCCCTGGAAAAGTATTTGCTGGAGTGCAAGGAACGAAACTTAGCGTCCAAGACCTTTGACGGCCGCTGGCATTTGACTCCCAACGGCTACCTGGTTTCCAACTCCATTATCTCAGATCTTCTGCTGATCCAGGAAAAACATTAACAAAAAGAGCGTGTCTTGCGACACGCTCTTTTCTTTATGTAAAATCAAAGGAAATTACAGGAATGCTTTCGCTGTCATCCCAGCCGCTTATGGGGATCAAGGTAAGTTTGTCAAACACCTGATCCACCTGCAGATGGTGAGCGCGCTTTCGGTTATTGGTAACCTCCAAAAGAACCTGCTTTTCTCCCTTGCGCTCGCCGATCACCCGGAATGCCTTGCAGAGGGTCTTAGGCATATGCATCTGGGGACTGTCCAGGCGTTGGTTGGCGCGGGTGGAATGAGAGCGTTCGCAATGGCTTCCGGGAAGGGTATCCCGGTTCAAATCGCTGCAAAATACGATATGCACCGCCGACACCTTAGCTTCATCAAAGGTATAGCTAATCTCCTCGCCTGCCTTAGCCTCATAAGCGCAGGTGCGCTCGTCGGTATTGTAAATGCGGTGGGCTCTGTCCTGGCCGTTGCGGATCACCTCTTTGGCAATATTCAGCTTTGCATTCTGACATACGGAAGAAATCTCTCTCGTTTTAGACGGGAGGAAACAGTCCTCATTCATAAGCAGATTTTGGAGCTGTTCCAACTCGCTCAGGTACACATCATGGGGTGTATAATCATTTTTTACTGCGATGGATGCGGCTTTTCCCACCGCCTCTCCCAGCAACGCGCAGGTCGCCATAACGCGGATACTGCTCATAGCGGTATGGGTCATGCTGATATTTTTGCCGGCGAAGAAAAGGTTTTCCACATTCTTAGAGTACAGCGCCCGGTAGGGGATGGAATAGGGCGCAGGGGTGGAATAATAGGTATTGGGACAGCCCTTGTGATAAAATCCGCCGGGAAAATGGTCGTCAAGGGGCCAACCGCCAAAAGCGATCTCATCGGGGAAAACCGTTCCGCCTGTGATGTCCTTTTGGGTAACCATATATTCACCGCACAGTCTGCGGGATTCGCGCTTACCCGGCAAGAAACCCAAAAAGTCCAGATCCCACTTGGATGCATCGAACTTTCCGGAGTTTTTGATATAATCCCAGGTGCCGGTGGCAAGGGCGACCAGCTCATCCCGGAGGATTTCCGTGTCCTCGATGGTGTTTCTGTCCCCGCCCAGCTCCAAATACCAGAAATTCTCCGTATCCTTATATAGGTCCGGGTCTCTGTTTTCAAAATCCTCTTCGCCAAGCTGCTTGCTCCACGCCGGGGGCGTATATTTTACGGCCCGATCCGTCTCACGACCTTGGAGCAGGCAGGACATTCCCATGGTCATATCATCGGCAATCTTTGTTACTGTGTCCTCGCCAAACTCATGGCTTGCCTCTCGCCCAATGCGAAACTGGGCGCCGCAAAGGGGCGCAAGAATGCTGTCGCCGGAGCTGTCACAGAAGAATTTTGCTTTGATCTCATAAAAACATTGGGTCGTCATCTGATAGCCGGTAACCGTACAGATCCGGGTATCGCGGCCATAAGCAAAATCCCCCTGTTCCGTAGCGGCATCCATACAGGTGCAGTTCAAAAGCAGGGTAATATTCTCTTCCCGGCGGACAAAATCATACAGCACCGTATCCCATATAGCATAGCTTTTGGTAGGATTGCGGTAGAGGTTTTCCAAGGCGATCTCTTCTAAGATGCCGGTTTCCCGGTTGTCTCTGCCCTGGGCGCCGCAGATCCACATACGGATCTCTGAGGATGCATTGCCGCCCAAAACCGGACGTTCGTGCATCAGCACCACCTTCAGTCCCTCTCTGGCTGCGGAAATGGCTGCAACCATTCCGGCCATACCGCCACCGACCACGCACAAATCGCAATCTATTTTTTTCGTTTTCAGCAAATGAAAAACCTCCTTCGCTTGACTTTCTTTCTATGTATCATTATATTATATTTTAGCAGTTATTCTATCAGAAAACTTCACAAAAATATAAAGAAAGTGCAATTGTGCCTATGAAAGACATCCTTTCCAACATTCTCTCTTATTTGGATTATCTCAATAACGATTGTAAATTGCGTGTTTCCATACACTTTGACCAGGATATTTTCCATCGACTTCCCCGGCAAATTGTTTCTGCGCTTTTGCCCTACAACAGCCACACCAACGCATACTGCATTATGGCCAAAAGCTTAAACCATCACAAATGTCTGCTGAATCAAAAACAGCTTTTGACCGCTTGTCAAAAAGGGAATGCCTTTTGCTCTGTCTGCCATGCCCAAGTATACGAATACATTTATCCTGTTTCCAAAAACGATGCCGCAGTGGGGTTTATTGCAGTGAGCGGATACCGCCCAACCAGCCCCACTGCGGAAGCCATCTTAAATAGGGAGCTTTGGGAAACCGCTTTGAATCCTCAGCTGCCTTTGGCGCTATGCGAAGCGGTCATTCCCCCGCTATGCACAATGACCGAACATCTGCTATCCGCGCACTTAAGGGAAAGCTGTGACGAATATCATTTGATCCTGCAATACTTAAATGAATATCACACCAATATAACCCTCACCGATCTGACAAAGCATTTTAACAGAAGTGCATCCCATATCAGCCACTTATTCAAAAAAGAAAACGGAATGTCGATCCGGGCATACTGCAATGACCTGAAATTGGAGGATGCCAAGAAACTGCTTTTGCACACAGACAGCCCTGTTACAGAAATCGCCTTCGATGTAGGCTTTCATGATGCAAGCTATTTCATATTTCTTTTCAAACAACGCTTTGGCCTGTCTCCCCTGCAATACCGAAGAAAAAACGCCCCATTGTAACCTATAAAAAAGAGCGTGTCTTTCGACACGCTCTTTTCAAGCCTTCTCCTCGAGGAGAAGGTGGCCCGATGAAATCGGGTCGGATGAGGTGTTCTTGCTTTTCCACCTCATCAGTCAGCTTTGCTGACAGCTTATAAATTATTGTATGCTTGCACCCAGCAAGCATTGGTATTGCAAGATTCGCTGCGCTCTGCAACACCCTCAAGGGGAAGCCTTTTTATTTTGTGACAGCTCTTTGGATCAGCTTGACAATTTCCACTACGGGGATCACCAGGAATGCCAAAGCCATTGCGATGGCATACTCAGTCAGACCGATGGTGGTAAAGCCGAAGGCCTTTGCAATAAAGGGAACCTCGATGACCAGGGTGGTCAGTGCCAGGCTGCCCAGCATAGCCCACCACAGGATCTTGTTGTGGGACTTGAGGCTGAACACGGACTTGCGCTGAGAGCGCAGGTTGAAGGAGTGGAAGATCTCACACATACTCATCGCCAGGAACGCCATGGTCATACCGTGACCGGACTCGCCCACCTGCGTCAGATAGGTGAACCAGCTTCCGCCCACCACAACCGGAGCGAACTCCTTATAAGCGCCGATGAGATAAGCAGCAATGGTAATGATGGTAACCAGCACACCCTGGTACACCACATCCACACCCAAACCGCCGGAGAAGATGCCGTCCTTGGAGTTTCTGGGCGGACGATTCATAGTATCGGGCTCTGCCTCTTCCATACCCAAAGCCAGGGCGGGGAAGCAGTCGGTAACCAAATTGATAAACAGCAGGTGGACAGGATTCAGCAGCACAAAGCCCATAAGCGTTGCGCCAAACACACCCAGCACCTCACTCATATTGGAGGCAAGCAGGAACTGGATCGCCTTACGGATATTGTCATAGATCCGACGGCCCACGCCCACAGCGGAAACGATGGTGGCGAAATTGTCGTCAGCCAGCACCATATCGGCAACATTCTTGGTGACATCCGTACCGGTGATGCCCATGCCCACACCGATATCCGCGGACTTGATGGAAGGCGCATCGTTCACGCCGTCGCCGGTCATGGCGGTGATGGCGCCGTTGGCCTTCCATGCAGTGACGATTCTTGTCTTGTGCTCCGGCTGT
>JAFTMI010000039.1 GCA_017452505.1 Oscillospiraceae bacterium | reverse complement strand
AAAAGTTCCGAAACCATACGATTTCGGAACTTTTACTTAATGTACCCTCGGATACCTTTTGGTGGAGATAAGCGGGATCGAACCGCTGACCTCTTGAATGCCATTCAAGCGCTCTCCCAGCTGAGCTATACCCCCATATTCACTTGCACTGTCAGACAGCTTTTGTATTATAGCACAGATTTCCTGTTTGTCAAGGGAAAATTTTGATTTTGATGGGTGGCCACCGTTGATGATAATTTAGCTTTGACTGGAAGCTTTTACTATCTTTGTGAATTTCATCTTTACAAACCTTTAAATTTATGCTACAATACGAAAAGCGACATAAGGGATAAAAGGATTTTCCCAACTTGCGTAAAACAGTTTAAGACTGTGCGCTGTTGTCTTCGTAAGAAAAATAGGAGGAATTCATAAATGTTAGGCAAAACTAAAGTGGAATCAACCGAGAAGGGCGGAGTTAGACTTCAGGCAAAGAACTACAAGTGGTACAGATATGTAGCGCTGACACAGATGGTTGTTTTTGCTGTGATGCACTTGGTTTTGGGCATGTATTTTGCCTTTGTTAGCTCTGAATATGCGAACCATCCGGGATTTACAGCAAAGATTGACGCGCATCGAATTATGGATCAGATTTTCGCCATTGTTTGTTTTGCACTGTTTGTTGTGGGCCTGCGTTGCTTCTATGGCTTGATGAAGCAGAAGAAGATTTCTGTGCTGTATTATGTTTATATGGCGGTATCCGCAGTTCTTCCCATTTTGTACATTGCGATGAGCGGCAACTTTGTTGCTGATGCTATGGTGGCCGTTTTGGAAGAGGGCTATCCCGAGTTCCTGGAAGGCGATGAGACTGGCTGGATTGCTTATTGGGTTGGTATTGAGTATGGCGCATGGGCCAATGGCGGCGACATTACCTATGAGAGCGAGATCATTCTGGACTACCTCAGCAGAATCGGCGAAGAGGCTGGCGCAGTGGTAGCACTTAGCGACTTCAATCTTAATGGCCTGCTGAAAGAATTCCGAGCAGATATGTATGTCTGGAACACGTTTGAAATCTATGCCATCATCAACGCTGTGTTGAGTGTTGTGTTTGCTGTTTGTGGTATCTTCTTCCTGCCCCTCAAGAAGAGCAAGCTGTTCAAGAAATAAATAATTGTTGTATAATGTTATCCCCCGGATGCAGACAGCATCCGGGGGATTTGTCAATTTTGTAACAGTTGCAGAAGCTGTATATCGGTCAGTGCCGGATGAGAATAGGCGCCATCTAAGATGGCTTCCACATTGTCCGGATCGTTTTCGATTTCCTTGGAGAAAAGCTGGGCGGTTTCGACAAGATCCCCGCCAAGTCCACCGATAAGCAAACAGGCCGCAACGACAAATTTGGCCCGGCAGACGATGTCGTAGTCGGAAACAGCCTGGAGCCAGTAGCGCAATACAAAATAATGGAGCAGCGATTTGTGCCCATTTTTCCAATAAGGAGTAACTGTCGGGGCTTCCAGCATTGTTTTCCATTGGGGGGTGAGAATCTCAAGGCTAAGGAAGAAATCCTGTAAAGGACGAAGATCCTTGGCGGCGCTTACGCCGCTGACAGAAACCTCCGGCAGGAGAACTGCTTTTTCTCCGCCGTCCAATTCTTCCTGCACACTGTGGGCATAGAGCAGAAACGTGGTGAGAATCTTGGGGAAGGGGAGCAGGGTAGTTTCCAGGAAAGTAAAGAACTCTGCCCGGGTGCGCTTGAGAATCGCCATAGCCGAGCTGTCATATTCCGGTTCTTCTCCGCCGGGAACGAAACGGGATAGTATGGTGTTGCCGGTACCGGACAAAATGATCCGGGCAGCTTCGGGGCAGGACAGTTCCAAACCTAACTCGATAAAATCCCCATAATCATGGGTCAAACGGGGAAATTCCCGGCAGACCTTGCAGAGCGCATCGTGTCCCAACTCTGCTTGAATGCGGCAAAGGCCGTCGGCGCGCCACATGGGACAGCGGCCGTTCTCGATAGTCATAATTGTTCCGTCTTCAGTGTCCTGTAAAACTTCACGCAGCCGATCACCTAAATCACCGGACAATTGCCGATAAAAGGCGGCAGCCTGAGGGTCTACATCGACGCTCCACTCTTTGCAGCAACTGTCAGGACACTCAGCGGCAATGCAGGAGAAAGTTTCGTAATACTTCGGATAAAAAACTTCCATAACATACCTCAAAAAGGGTGTGCCGCATTTTGCAGCACACCCTAAATATTATTCTTCTTCGGGCTTGATGGCGGCGAGAGATGCCACCACATCCTGGAACAGGTTCTGGGTATCAGTGACAGCGGCCTGGTAAGCCAGCAGCTGCTGGTTAGCCTGGTCGGCAAGCTCTGCGATCTGCTGGGAAGCAGCTTCTGCCTTAACAGTTGCGTCGGCCAAAACAGCATTGGCCTGGGTGCGGATCTGTTGGGCTCGCTCCTGGGCAATACGCTCAGCCCGTTCAGCCCGGCGATAAGCTTCCAACTCCTGCTCGGTGGTGGTGACATTAGAAAGCTGCGCTTCCAGCTGGGCGCATTTTTCCAAAGCGGCAGTCAGCTGGGCCTGCAATTCGGTGTTGGCGGGAGCAGCCTTCGCGGCCTGGAGTTGATTGTTCAGCTGATCCAGCTGATTTTTGTACTGATTGTTCAAATATTCAATGTAACGAACCACATCTTCCCGGTTAAAGCCGTAAAATGCGGAGCGGAAATTCTGCGCAGCCATAGTGAAACCTCCAAAACAGGATACTTTTAGGCAAGTATAGCACATTTGTGGCGAAAAAACAACTGTTTTTGTCAATACGGGTAGAAAAGTTCCGACATCATTGCGAGGAGCGCAGCGACGCGGCAATCCGTTTTTTGCCACCAGTGTCTGCACTGGTGGCAGCAAGATACTACCGGCATATTGCGGTTATGATTTTTAAGACTCTGCCACCGTAAATAAAAAATTCCAGATACCCAAGTGGGTATCTGGAATTTTTGGCGCGATTGTTCTTATAGGATTTGGAAGAAAAACAAGTAATATCAACGGCTTTTGCAGTCAGATAACAGTACTTACAACCTCTATAATGCGTATAATCTTAAACGAACAAAATGACAATTGTGTGCAGTTAAACGGACGAACTGCACGCAAGGCTGTTTTGGGGTAGTAAAGAACTCAGCTGTATTTTCTGAATCTCAAGATTGCTTTGAACATATCACCGTCTACTACGATCTCAAAGGAGCCGTTGCAGATCTCGGTATAGCTTTTTGCGATTGCAAGGCCGAGGCCGTTGCCCTCTGCTGTTCTGGATTCATCACCCCTCACAAACCGCTGCGTGATTTCCTCTACGTTGAAGTTCAAGGGATATGCAGAGATGTTTTTGAACTCCATTACGATCATACCATCATTTTCAGATGCGGTAATAAACACTCTGGTGTTCTTCATGGTATACTTGAGAATGTTGTTAATAAGATTGCTCACAACACGGGACATCTTTCGCCCATCTGCAGAAATGAACAGTTCCTTCGGTGTGTCTACGCAGAACGGGAGACCGGAATTCTGAATTTCGTTGTCATGCTCACCAAGGGCTTGGTTGATGAGAAGTGACACATCTAATTTTTCAAGAACAACATCGTCATTACCACTCTGCACTTTAGAAATATCAAACAAATCCTGTGTCAGTTTGTTGAGCCGATCACTTTTCTTTGCGATGACCGCAACATAGTCCCTTGCTTCGTCAGGTAGTCCGTCTACCTTGGAAAGCAGCTCGGTATAGCTAATGATAGAGGTGATAGGTGTTTTCAAATCGTGAGAAACATTGGTGACCAATTCCGTCTTCAATCTTTCTGCTTTCACTTTTGCTGCGACAGATTCATCAAGGCCCTGGGCAATATCGTTGATATTCGCCGCTAATGCCTTCATGTCCTGACACCGCACTTCCGGAATCTTGTATGCCACATTTCCGTTGCGCACTTCGCTGACACCCTTCTTGATTTCGTCCAGGTCCTTAGCTCTGTAGGCGACTACAAAACAGGCACCACCGAACAGGAGAATGCCCAGCAGCAACCATACCGGTGAAATGATCGTAAGCACACCAAACAAACCGGCAACAGCTGTGTAAACGAAGAGCATCGTAATAAGGATGAGCCCTGTTTTCTTCGACAGCATACCGAAGATGACTCGCCAAAACGCCTTTGTTTTTCTCCATATCCACTTTATAATCTTCTTAACCAAGCGAATGCACCATCTCAGGACACGGAGAAGAATGCTCGTTGAAATCAATCTGCGGGTTTTGATATTACGGATGACGGAAAGCAGCGAGGTGATAAAAATCGTGCTGACAAGACCGGAGACCGTTCCCAAAGCAGGATAAACCAAACTGCGAGAAAAATCACCATAAGCATATTCCTCAAGCATAAACAAGCAGAGTGCTACTCCGCCAATTCCAACTGCACCAATCGATGCCAAATGTCCCTCAAGCCACACATTGTCCAGCCACATATTCTTGTATTCGCCGTCTTTGTCCTTGCCGCAAACGCAAATGAGATAGATCAGCATAAGGAGCGCAACAACCGCACAGATGCTCGTTTGTGTAAATGTATTTATCACGATACCTTCCTGCAGTTCCCAGATCGCTTTAAATTCGGCTACTG
This sequence comes from Oscillospiraceae bacterium, assembly GCA_017452505.1. Classification (GTDB taxonomy): domain Bacteria; phylum Bacillota; class Clostridia; order Oscillospirales; family Oscillospiraceae; genus Faecousia. Next base: position 17,141 of record JAFTMI010000039.1, on the reverse strand, counting down.
TTTCCTCTTTCACACTGCAACAAATTACGATGGTACTCGTGCTGTCAAATCGATCAATCGTTTCAAGTAAATATACTCGAGATATATCCCGATCTCCGGACATTTCACGCGCAACATACCCGCCGGCATCTCGTTTTAGATACGAATAATATTCATCCTGCATGAGATCTTCTGCTCTTTCCGCGCCGCAGTTCGTGAGCACCAGATCATTCCACTGCACATAATAATTTATCTTATCAAAATTGGAATAATTTCCGAACCTCTCATTTAGTTGATTGGATAAATCATTTCGGATTTCATCAGATTCAATATCCCCTCTGACATGCCATAAACCATTCACTTCTTGATAGAAAACGCTATGATACGCATTATACATAACGTTCTCTGGTTCACTCAGCAAAGAGGTAATGTACCAGGATTCCGAAAAATCACTCTCAAAGTTGTATATCTCCTCATCCTGATTGAAATACTGCAATACTCCGTCAGACGCTATCAACACGCCGCATACGATGCTTGCAATAAACAAAAGCACTGCGATGAACTTTGTAATATTTGAATAAACGATCTTTCTCATTGATAAACCTCCGTTAATCGATCTTATAACCGATTCCCCAGACTACCTTCAGATACTTAGGCTCTTTGGGATTGATCTCTATTTTTTCTCTGATGTGACGGACGTGAACTGCAATCGTGTTGTCACTTACTGCACTTTGTTCATTCCACACATTGGAATAGATATCCTCGGCAGAGAACACCCGCCCTCTGTTTCTGACAAGCAGCTCCAGAATTTTGTATTCCACGGGGGTAAGTCTTACGGGTTCTCCGTCAACCTTTACCGTTTTACTCTCGGTATTCATGCTGAGGCCATCGATCACAATTTCTCCGTTCTGCTTACCGATGGAGCCGAGGGTGGTATAACGCCGTAGTTGGGACTTCACTCTTGCCATTAACTCAGACGGATTAAAAGGTTTTGTAACATAGTCATCCGCACCGGCAGTAAGGCCGAAAATCTTATCCGTGTCCTCTGATTTTGCCGACAATAGGATCACAGGGATATTTCTTGACTCCCGCAGCTTCATCAAAGTCTTAATGCCGTCGAGTTTTGGCATCATAATGTCAAGGATCATAAGATGCACTTCGTTTTCGGAAAGAGCGTCCAGCGCTTCAATGCCATCATAGGCCTTGATCGCTTTGTATCCTTCTCCCGAAAGAAATATACTGATACTGTCAACGATTTCTCTGTCGTCATCTACAATCAACACATTCATTTCTTTTTCACCTCCGCCCATATCGTACAATACAATTCTTAACATTTATCAATGAGAAATCTTAACTTTGCTTAAGAATTATAGCATACTGCTATGAATTTTTCTACAAGGAAACAAAAGGTGGGGCTTGTTTGCGATTCTATACTAAAGGCGAAAGTGAAGAAATCCACATCCCTATGGGATGTGGATTTCTTCGATGGATTCTCCCGTGGACTAAAAATTGCTTAATAGCTCTCAATTCTTGTACCAGTGTTCGCACTGGTGGTAGCAATATGCCACCGGCATGTTACATTTAGATTTGAGTCCACACAATATTAAAAGGGTTATCCCAGATGGGATAACCCTTTTAATGGTACGCCGGAAGGGACTCGAACCCCCAACCCTCGGAACCGGAATCCGATGCTCTATCCATTGAGCCACCGGCGCATACTCAAAGCCAAGCTATTATAACAGCCTTTTCTCTGTTTGTAAAGGGGGAATTTGTAAAAAAGCAACATGTATGATAGTATTATTGACAAATTTATGTATTGCCTTTCTTCCAAAAGAAGCGTATACTTAGGGAATAAAAGCTTGCGAAAGAAGATGGATTTTGTGAAACTCAGCCATAATGCGAAAAACGCTGTAAAGATAGGCTCGCTTTGCTCAGTGTCCTATTTTGCGGTGTACATTGCCCGGAATATCCTGGGCGCGGTCACGCCCCAAATGGTGGAGGCCGGCTTTACCGAGGCCTACATTGGCAGAATGTCATCTCTGTTTTTTGTGGCCTATGCGGTGGGTCAGCTGATCAACGGTGCCATTGGCGATAAGATCAAGGCAAAATATATGATCTGTGCCGGCCTTTTGGGCGCAAGTATTATGAATTTCCTGTTTACCCAGTTTGCAGCAACCCCGGCAGCAGCCACGGTGGTCTACAGCCTGACAGGCTATTTCCTGTCTATGATCTACGGCCCGATGACCAAGGTGGTTTCTGAAAATACCGAACCTATCCATGCTACCCGGTGCAGCTTGGGCTATACCTTTGCGTCCTTCTTCGGCTCGCCCGGCGCAGGCCTGCTGGCGGCGACCTTAGTGTGGCAGAGCGTGTTTGCAGTGAGCAGCGCGGTGCTGGCGGTGATGGCTGTGACAGGCTTCCTGTTCTTTACCACTTTTGAGCGGCAGGGGATTGTGAAATACGGCCAGTACAAAGCCGAGAAAAAGGGAAATGTGAAGGTGCTGCTGAAGCACCGGATCGTGAAATTTGCCATTATTTCTATCTTGACAGGTGTGGTGCGTACCTCCGTTGTGTTTTGGCTGCCTACATACATCAACCAGTACTTAGGCTTTTCCGCCAAGACTGCAGCCAGCATTTTTACAGTAGCTACCCTGGTGATCTCCACCACATCCTTTATCGCGGTGTTTACCTATGAGAAGCTGGGCCGGGATATGGACAAAACCATTTTGCTGATGTTTACGAATGCAGCGGTGTTCTTTATGCTGACCTTCCTGGTAAAGCTGCCTGCGGTAAATATCATTCTCATCGTGGTGGCTATCATGTCCTCCAACGGTGCGGCATCCATGCTTTGGAGCCGGTACTGTCCCAGTTTGCGGGATACAGGAATGGTGTCCTCGGCCACGGGCTTTTTGGATTTCCTCAGCTATATGTCTGCAGCCACCGCCAATCTGATCTTTGCCGATGCAGCGACGACTATCGGCTGGGGCTGGCTGATTTTGGTGTGGTTTGGACTAATGATCGTCGGTGTGGTCATCGCCTTGCCTTATAGAAAAGATAGCAAAATTTGCAAGATTTAATTGCATTGCCTGCAATTCTATGTTATAATACATTGAATTTTAGCCACTTGTGGCAGAACGGAGAGAATATATGGACAAGAAAAACGAATTCAAGCCATACATTCCGGCGGATAAGATTACCCCCGAAATCACTGTGACTTCTATGGTGATCGGTATTATCCTCGCTGTTGTGTTTGGCGCAGCAAATGCTTACCTGGGCCTCCGGGTGGGTATGACCGTGTCGGCATCCATTCCGGCAGCTGTTATCGCAATGGGTGTGATCCGCGTGATGATGCGGAGAAATTCCATTCTGGAAAGCAATATGGTGCAGACCATCGGCTCTGCCGGTGAATCTGTGGCAGCCGGTGCGATCTTCACACTGCCTGCGTTGTTCCTGTGGGCAGCTGAGGGCAAGATGGACAAGCCCGACATTTTGGAAATTACCTTGATCGCGCTGATCGGCGGCGCTTTGGGTGTTCTGTTTATGATCCCTCTGCGTAACGCGCTGATCGTGAAGGAACACGGCATCCTGCCTTACCCCGAAGGCGCAGCTTGCGCAGAGGTTCTGCTGGCTGGCGAAAAGGGCGGCGCAAACGCTTCTACTGTGTTTGCCGGTATGGGCTTTGCAGCGCTGTTTAAGTTTATTGCCGATGGCTTGAAGGCTGTTTCCGGTGAGATATCTTTCCGCGTGAAGGGTTTTGCCGGTGAGATCGGCACGCAGGTTTACCCTGCCGTTATGAGTGTTGGCTATATCTGCGGCGCCCGCATTTCCTCTTTTATGTTTGCCGGCAGCGTGCTGAGCTGGCTGGTGCTGATCCCGCTGATCGTACTGTTCGGTGGCAGCACGATTCTGGCTCCCGGTACCGTTCCCATTGCGGATATTTTCGCAGCCGACGGTGCAAGCGGCATTTGGGGCAGCTACATCCGTTACATCGGTGCAGGCGCTTTGGCAGCAGGCGGTCTTATCAGCCTGGCTAAATCCTTGCCTTTGATCATTTCTACCTTCGGCGGCGCTATGAAGAGCATGTCCGGCGCCGGCGCAGCGGGCACATCCCGTACAGAGAAAGATCTGAACCTGAAGGTCGTCATTGCCGCTATTGTGGTGCTGACCTTGGTGGTTTGGCTGATCCCTGCGATCCCTGTTTCCCTGTTGGGCGCTGCGGTTATCGTTGTTTTCGGTTTCTTCTTTGCAACTGTTTCCAGCCGTATGGTCGGCCTGGTGGGCAGCAGTAATAACCCGGTTTCCGGCATGACCATTGCAACATTGCTGATCGCTACTCTGATTTTGAAGGTTACCGGCGCTACCGGTATTGCGGGTATGGCCAGTGCCATTGCTATCGGCGGCGTTATTTGCATCATCTGCGCCATTGCCGGTGATACCTCTCAGGACTTGAAGACCGGCTACCTGCTGGGTGCAACCCCCAAGAAGCAGCAGATCGGTGAGCTGGTGGGTGTTGTGGCATCTGCCTTGGCTATCGGTGGCACACTGTTCCTGCTGGATGCAGCATGGGGCTTTGGCAGCAAGGAGCTGGGCGCACCCCAGGCAAGCCTGATGAAGCTGATCGTGGAAGGCGTTATGGAAGGCAACCTGCCCTGGGCACTGGTGTTCACCGGCGCATTCATCGCTGTTGCGGTGGAGATCCTCGGCATTCCCGTGTTGCCCTTCGCTATCGGTATTTATCTGCCCATTCATCTGAATGCCTGCATTATGATCGGCGGTCTGATCCGCTTGGCACTGGATAAGATGAAGAGAAAAAAGGAGGAGAAGGAAGCTATCGTCAACGACGGCATCCTGTTCTGCTCCGGTATGATCGCCGGCGAGGGCCTGGTTGGCATTTTGCTTGCCCTGTTTGCCGTGTTTGGTTTGGACAAGATCATCGATATTTCCGGCAATATTCCTGCCAATGTGGCTACTGTTGGCGGATTGGTTCTGCTTGGTATTATGATCCTGACTGTGCTGAAGTTCTCCCTGTGGAGAAAGCGCGCACCTAAGACTACCAATGAAGAATAAAAAGCAGAAGCCTAATTACCTGGAAATGATCCCTGTCCGTAACCCGGAAATCAACTGGACTACGGACGAAGCGGGGATCATCACCCTGGAAATCGAGAACAAAGGCGTGGCAAACCGCATAGCCCAAAAGCTTTTGAAAAAACCCAGGATCACCTATATCCACTTAGATGAAAACGGCAGCTTTGTGTGGCCGTTGATCGACGGCAAGAGAACCGTTATGGACATTGCCCAACTGGTGGATGAACATTTCGGCGAGAAAGCAAAGCCTTTGTACGAACGGCTTGTGAAGTTCTTTCAGATTCTGGAAAGCTACAACTTTGCAAAACTGAATTAAAAAACATCCCCACACAGAGATTGTGTGGGGATGTTTGTGTTTATGTTTCGGGAACAAATACCGCTGCGTTGGAGTTCAGATCATCCAGAGAAATTTGGGAAACTTCCCGGAAAATCTTTCCGGAGATGGCATCCCGGTAAGTGCCGGGGTGAGGGAGGGTCAGCGTGCCTTGCAGCTTGGACAAGGTGAAAACACCCATAACCCGGCAGTCGCCCCAGAGGGTCATGCCACCGTCCGTCCAAAGCTTACAGTCGGCGAGCCTTGCAAGGCTGCGGTAGACCTGTGCCTTTTGGTAGGGAGCGGTGATAGCGACCCGGTTGCCCTTTTGCCAAACGCCATCAAACAGTGCCTGTGCCTGGCTGTCGACTACCTGAACACCCACATAATCTTCTTTTACCCTTTGCTCTTCCATAGTAAAACCGGTGAACTCCCGGATATTCTCCAAAGAACACACCCCATCCTTGCGGATGCCGGCTGCGTGATGGAATACCAGCAGGGCGTTTTTGGGAAGATTTTCTTGCAGATATGCCCGCATTTCAGAAGAAATATCGAAGGTGTAGGCGAAAATCACCATTTTATACCGGTCAAGGTTCAAATATGGCAGATCCTTCAGACGATAATGGTCCGCAATGCCACCGCTCAAGGAAAGCTCCATAAGCAGGTCTTCCATAAAGCCTTCCCGCTGGCGTTTGCTGATGGACATTTTTCGGATGCAGTCCTCATCCGTCACCACCAAAATATCCCCAAGACTTTCGTAGGGTGCTTTTTGCAGCTGTTCGTTTAGAGCAGTCATCTTTCGGACTTCTTCCATCAAATCGGCATCGTCATACCAGCCGCCGCCCAGATCCATCCACCAGAAGCCAGAGCCGTGGGAGATGTTCTTGCAGAACTCCCGCCACAGCACGCAACGGGAATCGCCAAAATCGCGGCACAGCCAGTCCAAACTGTCAATAGCGGCATCAAACCGTTGTTTGCCCTTTGTTGCGCTTATTTTGTTTTCCGGCATATCAGCGAATGCCAAATGGGTGCGGCTGTCCGTTTCGTCCAACCATATTTTCTTCAGATTGATGGATTGTACGGCGGACAGTTCGCCGCCGGGCTGTCCCGGACCGCACCGGTAATAGCTTTTGGGCGCGGCGAGAAAATCCACATCGTCACTGTTTAGCAGCTGTTCCAGAGCAAGGTGACCGGCATAGTTGGGATTGTCTGTGTGGACATAGTAGCCGTAGAATGCGCCGGTGAGCTTCTCGGGCGCTGCTTTGCGGACGATTTTGGCAAAGTATTCAATAGCGTCGGCACAGCTTTTGGACAGGAATTCGTCCATATCCGACGCGAGCGTACCTAAAGTATCTGCCCGGAAAAATGCTGAGAGATTTTCTTTGCGGTGATACCGCGCATCCGGGGAGGGCAGCAGGACAGAACCGTTTACAAAACGCTCCTCACCCCAAGCCTTCCGTAAGGCATCTTTTGAGCCATACTTGGCAAGACCCCAATCTACAAAATGCTGGGTATGGGAAATGCCATAGTCGCCGTAATGGCTGTTCATACGTCCCCACATTACCGATTCGCCGGAAGCGCCAAAGGCGATGTGGTAGCCTAAAATCCGGCTGCCGTATTTGCCGTTTTCCAGCCGGTCGATGAGCTTCTCCAAAACAAATCCTGCATCCTGCAGCCATTTTTTGGAAGAAAAGCTCTGCCGGGCGATGACGCCCCCTACATTGGGACGGGGGTCTACATAATCGCCCGCCTGGTAGTAGCCGTTGGGTGCATCGTAACCTAAGTAGTCCTGTTTTTGCGTTCCCACCAGCGCCCGGATGGATTCTGCATCCCGGGGACCTTCCCAGTATACCAGCAGTTCCTCGGGATTTTCCTTGCACCAATCAATGGGCACATTCAGCTTGATCCGGGGGATATAATATGTATCCGGATTCTCCCGGAAGATGGCATCCACTGTCCGGTCAGTGAGGGAATAGTCAAATTCATCAATGCCCATCCAGCCTGCGTGGAGGATGCTGGTCTGGATTTTGACCCCTGCGGCGGAAAACATTCGGTGGGTCTTGGCATACCGTTCCAAATCCTCCGTAAAAACCAGGGGCTTGCCCTGGGCATTCTTCATAGGCGGATCGTAGCCGAAACCCAGCCGGGAGAAAAATACCGGATTGTTTTTTAAGAAAGAAAAGGCTTCCTGACGATTCATAGGAAATCCTCCCAACTACTGTTTTTTTATTGATAGCACAGCGCTTGGAGAATGTCAAGGTTGGGGGGAGAATCGTTTCGAAAAGTGCACCCATAATATCAAAAAGTCCACCGAAGAAAAAGTCGGATATGGAGCATGCGGCTTTCTTAGCTTGACATATTTTGCCGAGATAGGTAAAATAAGCGTATTAAAATAGGAGAGGAGGGGCGTATATGAAAAAGAGCATTGCATTTCTGCTTGCGCTGGCTATGTTTGTTGGGATTTCCGGATGCAAGGCAACTACCCAGCAAAAGCCTACAGAAGCAACGCAGGTAACTACAGAAGAGACCGCTGCGCTCACTGAGGCAACTGCTGCGCCTACAGAAATGCCTACGGCGGAAACGGATGAAACATCCACTGTTGCGCCCACCGATGTGACTGCAGAAACAACAGTGACTACGGCAGCAACCACGGCGCCCACCACTGCACCGACAGAAGCGCCCACGGAGGAATCTACGGAAGCCCCTACCGAAGAACCCCATTCGGAGTTCTATGCGCCAGGCGTTTCTGTGGACCAGATTATCGCACATTTCAACAAAGTGGTGCTGGGTATTGAATCGAATGGCGGAGCTGGCGAGACAGCCTTAATACAAAAATGGGATCAGCCCATCAACTACCGAATCGAGGGCATGCCCAACCGACAGGATGCTCAGAACCTTAACAATCTGGCCAAGCAGCTCAATGCCATTGAGGGATTTCCCGGTATTCAGGCGGCAAAGGGCTTGGAGCAGAATTTGACGATTTACTTTTTGAAAGACAAAGAGTTTAAGATCCAGTTTTCTCATGTGATGGAGGGAAAATCCCAATATGGCGTTGTGCAGGTGTGGTACAATGACAGTAACGGAATCTATTCCGGTCGTATCGGCTATCACCAAGAGGCATCGCAGGAGAGCCGGGATTTACTTATACCGGAGAAATTGGCGGAGATGTTAGGCGTCAGTGATGTAACAGTGAAAAGAGAAATCACCACCGGACGCAAACCTACCACAATCATAGACTTAAGCGAATTGGATTGGTCTGTCATAAAGCTGCTCTACAACCCCAGAATCCACAACGGCATGAATGCGGATGAATGCGAAATGATCATCCGCGAATTGTACTATTAAATTAAGGAGAAGCATTATGCTGTACATTAACCAACGGGATTATCCCGATATGCCTTATCCCAACAATGTGGCGGGCGCTTGCCGCCCGGAAAGCCAGAATATTGCCAAAGCCGGCTGCGGCGTTTGCTCGGCCTGTATGGTGGTAGACCAACTGACTACCCAGAGCCTTGGCTTGGAAGATTGTGTTCAGCTGTCCGTCGATAGCAAGGCAAATCTGGAGCCGGGCACGGATATGAAGATCCTGGGTACCGCCCTGGCAGAGAAGTACAACTTCAAATTTAGTTACGGCGCTGATAAGGAAGCAATGCTTGCTTGTCTGCGCAGAGGCGGCAGAGTTATTGTCAATGTTGCCAACAGACCCGACGGAAGCCCCGGCTTGTTTACCAAGACCGGCCACTATATGGTGCTGATCGCTGCTGACGGCGAACGGATCTGTTTCCTGGATCCCTATTACGGCCTGGAGTACAACGAAGGCGAGCTGAAAGAAAAGGTAGACAGCAGCCGCGCGCCGCTTCTGTACTGCGATCTGGACTTGCTGGAGCGGGAAACCGAAAACAGAAAGATTAAATATTACCTGTTCGAAAGAGCGTAAGCCAAAACCCCGGAGTAACTCCGGGGTTTTTTATACGAACAACTCTTGTCGGTACTGGGAAATGGTTTTTCCGGTTTTTTCTTTGAAACGTCTGGATAAATAGTTCCTGTCACAGAATTCCAAGGTGCTTGCGATATGATCGATGGAGTAACCGGAAGACAGCATCTTGCGAACAGTAAAGAAAATGGCATCATCGATGTATGCGCCGATCGTCATGTTGATTTCTTCCTTAAATACATTGCGCAGCTTGCTTTCTGAAACAAACAGGTGATCGGCGATGTCTTTGGCGGTCAGTTTGATGGAAATGTTTTCCCAAATGTAATCCAAAGCGCTCTGTGTAATGGGGGAAAGATTGCGATTGTCCGAAAAATGCAGATCGTACTGAGAAATGAAATCATGCAAAATAGAGTATAATATTGTTTTTGCCTTCAGCAGGGAAGCTACATCGGTGGCCTCGCACAGATCATATAAGGTATTGATGGTATCCCAGCGATTTGGCAGGATCAGAATTTGCTGAATTTCAGAAAGAATATCTGTTTTTTCCCCGAAGGGCAGGAGAATGTGGAAGAAAACCTTTTCCATAGATTCACAGCTAAATCCGAAATCGTACTCAGAGGGAATCAGATAAATGTTTCCCGGGCGCATAGTAATCGTGCCGCTGTCGGTATAGAGATTACCGCTGCCGTTACGCACCATATAAAGCCGGGTGAAGTAATTCCTGGCGTTTTCTGCGTGCCAGTTTTGGTCTAACTGGATATTTTGGAAAACCGCAACGTCAATATCTAAATGATGCAGATTTGCTTTATGTGCTTGCATAATAAAATCTCCATATTTACAAGATGAAATTTCTATTGCAATAACAGTACTTGTGGTATATTCTAATAATAAGATATACATACAGTATAGCATAAACGGAGCAAATGTAAAGATTGACTCATATTTTGCGTAAAGGAGAATCGCTTATGTCTTTTCAAAAAGATTTTGCATGGGGCGTGGCTACCGCCTCCTACCAAATCGAAGGTGCTTGGAACGAGGACGGTAAGGGTCTCAGCGTGTGGGATGTATATACCCACGAAGCGGGCCGCATCAAAGACGGCACTACCGGTGATGTTGCCTGTGATCACTATCACAGATTTAAAGACGATGTAAAACTGATGAAGGAACTGGGTATCCGGGCCTATCGGTTTTCCCTCAGCTGGCCCCGCTTGATCCCCAATGGTGTGGGAGAGCTGAATCCGGCGGGTGTCAAGTTCTACTCTGACTTGATCGATACCCTTTTGGAAAACGGCATTACACCTTATGTCACCCTGTTTCATTGGGACTACCCCTATGCGCTGTACAAAAAAGGCGCTTGGCTGAATGATGACAGCGTGCAGTGGTTTGCGGACTATGCAGCCAAGGTGGTGGAGCTGTACTCTGACCGGGTGAAGCATTTTATTACCTTTAACGAGCCACAGTGTTTTATTGGACTGGGCTATTACGAAGGTATTCAAGCACCCGGTCTGAAGGTTTCCAAGCGGGATATTTTCCAAATGGCACATAATACATTGAAAGCCCACGGCGCTGCGGTAATCGCAATGCGAAAAGCGGCAAAGCAGCCCATTAAGATCGGATATGCGCCCACCGGTTCTGCACACTATCCCGCAACGGAGTGCCCTGAAGATATTGAAGCCGCGCGGAAACAGGTTTTTGCCTGCCGTCCTCTTAACAGCACGGATTTGATGTGGAGCGTTTCCTGGTGGAGCGATCCTGTCATTTTGGGACATTATCCCGCAGACGGATTGGAAATGTATAAAGAGTACCTCCCGGAAATTACCGAGGAAGACATGGCGCTGATCCATCAGCCCATAGATTTCTACGGGCAAAATATCTATAACGGCAAGGCTGTCAGCGGTGAAACCGGCGTACCCACCTTTGTGCCGCGGGAGACGGGAGCACCCAAGACTGCGATTGGGTGGCCAATCAGCCCCAAAGCGCTGCAATGGGGACCGCGGTTCTTATACGAGCGGTACGGCCTGCCAATTTATATCACAGAAAACGGTATGTCTGCTCACGATGTTGTGTCCCTGGATGGACAGGTGCACGATCCCAACCGGATTGATTTTACCCATCGGTATCTTTTGGAAATGGAAAAAGCAGCTGATGCGGGCGTGCCTGTGGAGGGCTATTTCCATTGGTCCTTTATGGATAACTTTGAATGGGGCTATGGCTACACCGAGCGGTTTGGTATGGTCTATGTAGATTACGAGACCCAGCAGCGGATTCCCAAGGACTCTGCTCTGTGGTACAGAGATTGGATCCAACAACACTAAAAGAGGTGGCACAGATGGCTGAAAAGAAAGCAAAGACCGTTATTGTAAACGGCGTACATAACTATTCTGCCGCAGAGGCATATATTCAACCGGAAGCTCATATCCGGGAGCAGTTGGAAGGCTTCAAGGACTTAAAGCTTGCTTTTATGGTCCATTGGGGACTTTATAACCAGCTGGGCATCCTGCCCTCCTGGGGTATGGTGGATGCAGAGGCCGAATGGTCCCGCAGATATAACGATTATGCCGATCACCCCTATTGGGCCAAGGATGGCGCTGCATTCCGTGAGGACTATTTTAATTTGATCCACTCCTTTAATCCCATTTGCTTTGATGCGGATGAGTGGGCAGAACTGGCAGCCGATTGCGGATTTAAGTATCTGATCTTCACCACCAAGCACCACGACGGATTCTGTATGTGGGATACCAAGCAGACCGATTACAAGGTCACTTCCCCCGAATGCCCCTATAGCAAGCGGGAGAATGCCGATATTGTGAAGCAGGTGTTTGAGGCCTTCCGCAAGAAGAATATGAAGATTGCCGCTTACTTCTCCAAGCCCGACTGGCATAACGAGGATTATTGGGAGAAGGCTGTGTGGAAGAACACGCCTACCACCCGTATGCCCACCTACGATGTGAAGGAAAAGCAGTCAAAGTGGCAGGCCTTCACCGAGTATACCCATAGCCAAATGACAGAACTGGTGCGGGATTATGGCAAGGTGGATATTCTGTGGTTGGACGGCGGCCAGGTTACCATTCGTGACGGCCTGGATATCAAAATGGAAGAAATCGTTCCCCAGCTGCGAAAAATTAACCCGGATCTGATCGTGGCGGACAGAACTGCCGGCACGGAGTTTGAAAACTACATCACCCCGGAACTGCTGATTCCCGATGAGGCCATCGATGTGCCCTGGGAGAGCTGTTTGACCCTTGGTCAAGGCTTCCACTATGCCTATGATGACGATTACAAGAGTGTTTCCAAGCTGCTTTCTCTGTTACTGGAGATTGTGTGCAAGGGCGGCAACCTGGCGCTGAATGTATCTCCCCAGCCCAACGGACGGATTCCCCGCAATGCTGTCAAGATCCTGAAAGAGCTGGGCGCATGGCTGAAAAAGTACGGCGAGGCTATTTACGCCACCCGTCCCTGCGCACCTTATAAGGTGCAGGATACCTTCCTTACCCAGACCAAGGAGTGCATCTACTTTATCGCAAAGGGCGGCCTGGATTATGCTATCCCCTGTGAGCAGAAGATCGCCAAGGCAGAATTGCTGAATGACAATCGCCCTGTTGCTTTCACCCAGGTTGATGGGAATATTATGTTAACCGAGAAGGTAGAAACCGACGAGGAATACACTGTATTCAAACTGTACAAACAGGTGTGAAAATGGATTTTACGAATCTTAAAAACTTCCTGGATCATCTCACATCCTGGCGCATCCCCGGCAACGGTGTGAAGGTGTGCTTAGAGGGGAAAGAGGTCTTTTCCTACACCTCCGGCTATGCGGATGTAGAGAACAAGATCCCTATGACCTTAGATCACTATGTGAATATCTATTCCTGTTCCAAGGTGGCCACAGTGACCGCAGCCTTGCAGCTTTACGAGCAGGGAAAATTCCTGTTGGATGACCCGCTGTATGCTTTTATTCCTGAATATAAGGAAATGTACATCGCCGGCGAAAACGGTCCGGTAAAGGCGGAAAACCCCATCACCTTGCGCCAACTGTTCACCATGACCTCCGGCCTTACCTATAACCGGAAAACCCAGGCATTCCAAAAGGCCCGGGAACTGACAGCTGGCAAAATGGATACCCTCACTGTAATCCGCTGCCTGGCCTCCGACCCCTTGGCCTTTGAGCCGGGTGAGCGATGGAACTACAGCCTGTCCCACGATGTGCTGGCGGCTGTGGTAGAGGTGATTTCCGGAAAGCGTTTTTCTGAATATGTCCGGGAGAATATCTTTGATCCCCTGGATGTGCACGCTGTTTATCACAATGAATCCGTGCAGGATAAAATGGCAGTGCAGTATGAGTACATCGACGGAAATGCTGCTTCTACCATTGATCAGCAGGCCGGCAAGGTTGCAGGAGGCGATGGCTACTATCAGCCGGTAGGTCCGAAAGCGACTCTGGATTTGGGCCCGGAGTATGATAACGGCGGTGGCGGCATCACAACCACCATTAACGACTATTCCAAATTCTGCGTGGCCCTTGCCAATGGGGGCGTGGGCGCAACAGGAGAGAAAATCCTGTCCGCCGGCACGATTGATCTGCTGCGGACCAATCAGTTGAATGCTGAGCAGATCAAAACCTTCACTTGGCCCCAGCTGAAAGGGTACGGCTACGGCCTTGGTGTGAGAACCTTGATCGATAAAGCTGCCGGCACTACCGGCAATATCGGTGAGTTTGGCTGGGGAGGCGCGGCAGGCGCTACAGTCCTGGTTGACCCGGAATTAAAGCTGTCCGTGTTCTATGCCCACCATATGCTCAATCCCCAGGAGGATTACTACCAACCCCGTTTGCGGAATGTAGTATATAGTTGTATTTTGTAATCTACCCCTTTTGTCATTGCGAGGAGCGCAGCGACGTGGCAATCTTCCGGAATATAGAAACGAATCCCCCGTTGGCAACGCCAACGGGGGCTGTTAATAGGGGCAGCATAGGTGACTTGGTATTTACTGCTGCGTTCTTTCTGCATCCTGTAATTTCCTGACAACCTCATCACCCACCTGGCTGGTTGTAGCTGTGCCGCCCAGGTCGGGGGTGAGGACTTTCTTTTCGCAAAGCATTTCTTCAATGATGGCGATTAAGCGGTCAGCCCACTTTTGATACCCAAAGAATTCCAACATTTGGGCGGCAGACCAAACGGTAGCCAAGGGGTTGGCCAATTGCTTGTCGGCAATGTCGGGGGCAGAGCCGTGGATGGGCTCAAACATAGAGGGGAACTTCCGCTCCGGGTTTAGATTCGCACCTGCGGCCAGACCCATACCGCCTGCAATGGCTGCGCCCAGGTCGGTAAGAATGTCACCAAACAGATTGGAGGTAACCACCACCTGAAATCGCTTGGGGTCTTTCACCATAAACATGCTGGCCGCATCCACCAAATAGCTGTGGGTGGGCACATCGGGATATTCCTTGGAAACCTCCGCAAAAATCTGATCCCAAAATACCATGGAGTAGTTCAAAGCATTTGCCTTGCTGATGCTGGTTACACTCTTGCCCTGGGCTTTTGCGGTCTCGAAGGCATAGCGAATGATCCGTTCACAGCCGTGACGGGAGAACACGCCGTCTTGAATGACTACCTCGTTGGGCTTGCCCTTGTACAACCAGCTGCCGCTGCCTGCGTATTCACCCTCGCTGTTTTCCCGGATAAAGAGCATATCAATGTCCTCGGGCTTAGCGTTCTTCAAGGGACAGGGAGCGCCCTTCAGAAGCTTTACGGGCCGCAGGTTCACATACTGGTCAAAGCCCTTGCGGATTTTCAGCAGCAGATCCCACAGAGAAATATGATCGGGAACACCCGGCGCACCCACAGCACCCAGGAAAATAGCATCCTGCTTGGCAAGCTCGTCCATACCGTCCTCTGCCATCATCCGTCCGGTCTGCAGATAGTACTCACAGCCCCAGGGGTAGTGGGTAAAGTCAAAAGCAAAGCTTCCGTCCAACTTGGCAACAGCCTCCAAAACCTTTACGCCCTCGGCAATGACCTCAGGACCAATACCGTCACCGGCAACCACACCTATTTTATATGTATCCATAGGAAAACCTCCAAAATTTATCTTGCAATTTCTATTATACAGATAGATAATGTATTTGTAAAATATTATTATTCTTTAATTTTATAGTTAAAAGCTATAAAGGAGGCAATATGACTTTAGATCAACTTCGTTATTTTCGAGCGGTGTGTAAATGTGACAGTGTGAGCCAGGCTGCGGAAATTTTGAATATCTCACAGCCCTCTGTGTCCAATGCTGTGTTGCATTTGGAAAAGGAGTTTGGGGTGACATTGTTTGAACGGCGGCGGAAAAAGCTGATTCTCACCAAAGAAGGTCAGCAAATGCTAAACCTGGCAGAGGATTTGCTGGGCCGCGCAGATGATCTGCAGCGGACAATGAAGGCGCTAAGCAGTGAAGATAAAGTTCTGCGCTTGGGTGTGCCGCCGATGGTGGGCTCGTTGGTGTTGCCGGTGCTGTTTGGCGAGGGCTTTCGTAAACACGGTTTGCGGATACATATTGTAGAGGGCGACAGAACAGACTTAAAAGGATTTTTGATGGATGGGCAGATTGATATGGCTTTCTTGCCCCACACAGATGCACTGGGCGCAGGTTTGCAGGCGGAGCTGATAACCGTGCTGGAAAATGTGTGCTGTGTCAGCAAAAGCCATCCTTTGGCAAAACGGAAAGCAATAAATTTGCGGGAATTGGCGCAAGAGCCCTTAGTGCTGTTCAAAAACAGCTTTTTTCAGACAGAGCGGATTTTAGCAGAGTTTTCCCGGTTGTCCTGTATACCCAATGTGTTGCTGCATACAGCCCAGGTATCCACGGTGCAAAATATGGTGGCGAGTAATGTGGGTGTGGGATTTATGTTTGCCTTTTTGCTAAAGGCTGTGCCGGATTTGGTTGGGATTCCACTTGAGCCGTCTATGACTACGCAGGTCAGCTTGGCGTGGCGGGAAAACAACCCAATAACGGAAGTGGCCGAAAAAATGGCAGGGTATATGAAAAAATATTTACAAGAGGAATAAAATGTGAGATTTCCGTCCATACTCCATCCAAAAGGAGGTAAGCTATGGAAATCAAAGACATTATGACCCAAAGCGTGGTGTCCATCGACCCGGGTGAAAGCGTGGAGGTGGCGGCCCGGACAATGAGCCGGCACAATATCGGCGCCCTGCCGGTTTGCACCAATGGCAAGCTGTGTGGCATGCTCACGGACCGGGATATCGTGACCCGCTGTTTGGCAGCCAACCGTCAACCTGCGAATACTCAGGTGCGCCAGGTGATGACGGAGCAGGTGACATCTGTCCGTCCGGACATGGACACCGGTGCTGCAGCCCATCTGATGGGCAGACTTCAAATCCGCCGTTTGCCGGTGGTGGAAAACGGCAAGCTTTGCGGTATGGTAAGCCTGGGGGATATGGCTGTCCGGGAGGAGACTGTAATGGATGCCGGAGATGTGCTGGCAGACGTGAGCAGCAACCTTTCTGACCGCTAAAAAGCTGTGTAAAAGCAACTGATTTTTCTGTCTGAAAAAAATTTCCAAAAAAGTGAAAAAACTTGAAAAAAGTTGTTGACAAGAAGGTATCTCTGTGATACTATAGTCAAGCTCACCGCACGGCGGAGGGCGCATGTACCTTGTAAATTGAATAACGCAAAGACGAACAAACACCTTGGACAATAATGAATTGTTTAAGTTTCGTGTAAACGAATTTAAGCCAACGAAAATTCTTGAGTAAAATTTGCTAGACAAATTTATCAAAGAACGATTTTAGAGCCTTGATAGGTTTTAAGATACAATTTTTT
>JAFTMI010000038.1 GCA_017452505.1 Oscillospiraceae bacterium | reverse complement strand
TGCACCTTATTTGCTTGTAGTAACTAGTGGAACTGACATTTCATCATACAATATTTTTTCATATTATCAACCTTGGAACAGAAAGGAGAATTCGTTGTGAAAATCTCCACTTTAATTGGAATAGCATTATGGGCGATGATCCCTGGTTTTATAGCTAAAAAGAAATATCGAAGTTTTTGGGGATATTACTTTTTGAGTTTTTTGATTTCACCTTTGATTACTACCATAATTGCGTTGTGCGTTTCGGACAAAACATACGAGTATCCCTCCAAGAATCCGCCGCCTTCCTATCATAGTCCCGGCAATCAAGAAACTTTATCAATCAATCCCTCTCGCTCAAATCTCCCTATCGCAGGCAATCGTATCCTTTTTTGTCGGAAGTGTGGAGAAAAGCTGATTGCTAACAGTCAGTTCTGCCACAAATGCGGAAGCAAAACGGGAATTTTATACGAAAATAGTGATCATACGCCTCCTGTTGCAAGTAGAGAGCCTAACACAATTTGGATTTGTGAAAAATGCAAAGCAAAAAACCTAGGCACACGAAATGACTGTTGGTCTTGTGGGTCCCCCAAGTAATGGGCAGAACATAATCTAAAGAGGCTGTTACAAAATGCAAGTTTTGCAGCAGCCTCTTTCGCTATGAACAATTCAAAATATTCTGTTTTCTGTCAAAAATTTTCCTTCAAAATCGCTCCAAAAAATCAGGATTTATAAGGGTTAATTGCGCTTTTGTGTTAAAATAACACGAGCCTCCACTCTTCTGCCAATTCCTGTTGCGGTACCCGACATCTTCGTCGGCTTTAAAAATCCTTCCTCATCTGTCGACCGCGGCCACTCGCTCTGCTCCCTTTTTCTGCCACCGGCAGCGGTCGCATCGCTCCCCAGTTGCTTTCATATATCTTTCTCCTTTTACGATACATTTGGCGGGCGGTCACAGACCGCCCCTACTGATTCTAACGGACATTTTGTAGGGGAGGCGTTTCGCCTCCCGCTTACGCGGGAAACCCGTCCCCTACATATCCTACCGAACATTTCTTAAGGTTGGGAGACCCGTCCCGTTTATTTATGCAGGGCCTTGCGCAGTATCGGCATGATCAGCAGTGCCACAGCGCCGCCGATCAGGGCGGTAATGAGCTGCGGCCAGGAAAATGTGGCGGGCAGCACCTGCAGCATGGGCGGTTTCATCACACCGGAAGATAGCAAGCGCTCTGCCAGCACACCGCAGATGAGCCACACCACGATGGCATACAGCGTGGCAAATTTGGCAACCGCCGCCACAAGCCAGGCCGCGATTTGGCGCACAAAGTTCCTGCTGTCCTTCCCGGCAATCAAATACAAGGCGGTCACATATACCGCATTGCCCACCATAATGGCAGGCACCGTAAGGATCTGGGGGGCGATGCCCAGAAGATACGCCAAAACCGGGGAGATCAGCGCCACGGTTATGCCGCTGGAAAGCCCCGCCACCAGCACCGTCACCGCCAGCACAGCATTGACAAAAGAGCCTGTGACAAGCTGCCCAAAGCCCTTGGTCAGCACCTGCAGCGTCACCAGCAAGGCAAGCATCACGGCGGTTTGGGTGATCCAAAGAATTTGTTTTTTCATGTTTTCCCTCTTTCCAAAAGTGCTTTCTCTTAAAATACCACGTCCCAAAAAAATAATCAACAAAAACCGTGTATACTTCTCACAGCCGCCCTTGACAAAGACCCGCTTTTCTGGTACAATGCGTCTACGTCTAAGAGCCCTTTTCTAAAAAATCCAACATTTTAAGACATAGTATTGCGTAAAGACTACGCAATCACTATGTCTTTTTTACATTTTTAGGAAAGGTGGTACTTACCATGAAAAAAACAAACAAAACAACTGAATATCCCATCAGCGCCCTGCGGGAGGCGCTGCGGCTCCAGGCCGTTGCCCTGTGCCAGAAGCTCAGCCGCTCTGTGGCGCGGCTGACCTCCTGCGATATGCTCCCCTGTGAGGAGTATGGCGAGGAGGTGCAAACCGAATACGCCCAGGCACAGGCGCTGTTCTGTTTGCAGCACTGCCGCACGGCGCTGGAGAAAACCATCGCCACAGGCAGGGCTAAGCTCTGCTACCGGTGGGGCAACGGCACGGTCAGCACCTTCCGATTCCAAAGGATCGGGCCTGGCAGGGTGCGCATTTCCGGGCCACTGCCCCACCTGCTGGCCGGGGGCATCACGCCCCCGGAGGCGTAGCGGATAAATCCGTTCCCTACGATGCACCCCGTAGGGGGCGGTCCCGCCGCAAAAAAACAAAAGCCACTGAACGGCGGGAGTGACAAACTTGGTCGTCCCTACAACCCCATCGATACCCCTCGTAGGGGCGGATATTATCCGCCCGTAATTTCAATCGTCGGCAACGCCGACACCAAACCTCTTCACGCTTCACTTGCGGCCACCGGCCGCGCTGTCCGGGAGGCCAGCCCCTACAAACCGTCTTTCGACAGTGCGATTTGCAGATACGCGAAAGCAGACAGTGCATTGCACTGCCTGCTTTTTTATTTAGTTGCGGTCGTAGAGACGGGTGATCTCCAGAATATGCACAGCAAGGGTTTTGCTTGCAAAGCCGGGCTTTGCACGCCAGGTCCAGTTGCTGCTGGAAAGCGTACCCGGGTGGTTCATGCGCCCCTCCCTGCCCAGCTGCAGATAATCCTGCATCTGGATCACACACAGGCGGCTTGCGGAACTCATGCATCCGCGGATCAAGCCCCAGATATAGCCCTCCTCCTGATTGAGACCCAGGTATGCCTTGGCATAGGCGATGTCCTCGGGGGCAGCCTCCTCCAACCACTGTCCCATGGCAGGGTTGTCGTGGGTACCGCAGTAGCACACAGAATTGACAGGATACCGGTGGGGCAGGTAGTCCCCCGCCTCCCGGGAGTCAAAGGCAAACTGCAGCACTTTCATACCCGGGAAGCCCGAATCCTCCTGCAGTTTACGCACTTCGTCTGTAACGAAGCCCAGATCCTCGGCGATAAACGCGAGCTCCGGCAGCGCCTGATGCACAGCATGGATAAAGTCCATACCCGGGCCCTTTTCCCAAACGCCGTTTCTGGCGGTATCGTCTGCTGCGGGAATGGACCAGAAGCTTTCAAAGCCCCGGAAATGGTCCAGCCGCACCACATCATACATTCTCTGGGCGGCCTTGAGCCTGCGGATCCACCAGCGGTAGCCATCCGCCTTCATCTTATCCCAATCGTAGATGGGATTGCCCCAAAGCTGGCCATCGGCACTGAAGGAGTCCGGCGGGCATCCCGCCACCTTGATGGGTCGGCAGTTTTTATCCAGCCGGAACAGGTGGGCATTGGCCCACACGTCTGCTGAGTCCAGCGGCACATAGATGGGCACATCGCCGATGATGCGGATACCCTTGCCGTTGGCATATCCGCGCAGGGCTTTCCACTGGCGGTCAAATTGATATTGCAGGAAATACTGGAACGCGATCGCTTCCTTGTGGTCCCGCACACAGGCTTTCAGCATCGCCGGCATACGCATCATGAGGCTCAGCGACCAGCTTTGCCAGGTCTTGCCCGGGTGCGCCTCTTTCAGCGCCATGAACAACGCGTAATCTTCCAGCCAATCCTCATTTTCCGTCACAAAACGGCGGTAGTCGTCATTCTCCCGGAACCGCTTAAATGCCAGGTGCAGCACCTTGGCGCGGTTTTCGTACAGAATACCGAAATCCACCCGGGTAGCGTCCTTTCCCCAGCAAACGCCGTCTACCTCGTCCTGCAGCAACAGACCCTCAGCGATCAGCTGATCCAGATCGATGAGATAGTGATTGCCCGCAAAGGCGGAAAACGCCTGATAGGGCGAATCGCCGTAACCCGTGGGGCTCAAGGGCAGGATCTGCCAATAGGCCTGGCCGGCAGCTGCAAGAAAATCTACAAATTCATAAGCGCATTTGCCCATGCTGCCGATGCCGTAGGGACCGGGCAGCGAGGTGATATGCATTAAAATACCGCTTTTTCTCATAAATCATTCCAATCTTCGCGTGCTTTCACGCTGGCAAATGGTAAAGGGCACCGTTTCATGGCGGGCTGTGCCGCCTTCTTCCATGCAGCTCAGGAGGATCTCCACGCTGCGCTGTGCCATGGGTTTGACTGACTGGGCAACCGTGCTCAGCTGGGGCACCAGGTAATCCCCCAAGGGCAGGCCGTCAAAGCCCACTACGGACACGTCCTCCGGCACACGCAAGCCATGCTCCCGCAACGCCCGGATCGCCCCGATGGCCATCACATCAGCCGCCGCGAACAAGGCAGTAAATTCCCGCCCGTCAGCCAGCAGCTTTTTTGTGGCATCGTAGCCTGCCTGGTAGGAAAAACGCGTACCCTGATAGTCCAGCTTTTCATCAAAGGGGATGTTATGCGTTTGCAGTGACTGCAAACAGCCCTCATAGCGCAACCGGCCTGTATCGGACACGGTACGGTCACCGCCGATGATGGCAAATTTCTTATGCCCAAGGGCGACCAGCGCGTCAATGGCGCAGCAGGCCGCCTGCTTATCATCGGTGGAGACACTGGACAAATTCTCAAACTGCAGCCCGGAGGCATCGTTGGTGACCAGTACACAGGGAATATCGATCTTGTTGAAAGACGCAAGGAAATTCTGCCGGTTGCCGCCCAGGAACAAGATGCCCCGGGGCTTTTTTTCCCGGCACAGCTGCACTGCGCGGTGCACCTCGTCTGCATCTTCGTCCTGGTAGTCCACGATCAAAGGATAGTCGGTCTTGGCGACCTGCGCCTGGATGCTCTCCACCATCTCGGAGAACATTTCGTTGGAAGTGCCCTTGACTACCACCAAAATGGCGGTTGCGTGCTGCTGCTTCAAATTTTTCGCATTGACATTGATCTCAAAGCTGCTTTCCTGCACCGCCTGCAAGATGGTCTCCCGGGCTTTTTTGCTGACATTGGGATGGTTATTGAGTACCCGGGAAACGGTAGCGACACCGTAGCCGGTCTTTTTTGCCAGATCTTTGATGGTCATAGGCATTTCTCTCTCGTAGGGGGCTTAGGGAACGATCAACCCTTCA
>JAFTMI010000037.1 GCA_017452505.1 Oscillospiraceae bacterium | reverse complement strand
TTATTTCTGTTTTCATTGTGTTGCCTCCAGCTTCTTAAGTAGCGCGGGAATATTGATGTAATATACCCCGCCGCTTTTGATGTGGGGGACAGATCCATCCTTGCAGCCATTACGAAGGAAGTACCTCGAAAGGCCGGTGGTTGCGCACGCATCCTGGATCTTCTGGAAGGGAGCACCAGTGGGTGTTTTGTTTTGCATAGTTAAGCCTCCTTTGCAATTTCGTTTCTTGTTCTTGGCGTACCATCAGAATGTTGCTTTCTCGTATACTGATTCTGCATTTGCTCAGCTCACGAAAACACATTCATTTGATTGTGTTTTAATTTTAACACACTCGTTTGATTGTGTCAATACCGAAATTTACATATTTTTGATTGCTTTTTCAAAGAAGATATGCTATATTGAATGCGAGGTGATTGTATGACGACTGGCGAACGCATAAAAGAGGCGCGAAAATATCGAAAAATGACCCAAAAACAGCTCGCCGAAGCTGCTGGGGTAGCAACAGGCACCATCCAACAGTATGAGCTTGGCAAGCGAGAGCCAAGATATGAAATTCTCATCAGGATTTGCAAAGCATTAAATATTTCAATTCTCGTCTTTCTCCTTCCTGGCCCTACCCCTATCAAATATCTAACGCCCGAAGCCGTTGACGATGAAATAAACAAGAGAAACCATTTTGGTGCCTACATTAAATCATTGGGTTACGAGCTATTTGCCGAAACCGACGGTAGTTTGGGAGATGTGTTTTCACAGAAGTCTTATGGCGGAGCAGACGGTCACACGTTGATCGTTGATTACAACCGCAAACGGTTATTTCTTCTTGATGACGCAGTGTATCGTGACATTCTAGAGGAAGAATGTGCAGTATATGCAAGGTTTCGATTACAGGAAATGATGAACAAGGCAACCGAGGTTTTCGATGACGGAAGCGGCGGATGGTTTGAAACCGATCCCAGAGATGAACAGATTCAAAGATACCTTCTGGAAAATGGATTGATAGATAATAAATAAACCGAATCTATACAAGAAGTGGACAAATCCTATATTAGTATTTTGAAAGGGAATTACCTACAATAAAATAGAAAAACCGTGCAGGAGCGGCAACTCCTACACGGTTACGCACAGAAACCCCAAGACTATCAAATCATAAGGCATTAGTGCGCCCATATTATACCCTTTTTCAGGCGCACTGTCAAGAAAGGAGTATACTTATGGCATCCACAAGAAAACTGAATACGAAGGACGGAACTCCCTTTTACGAGATCTCCGTATCCCGAGGCAGGGGCATCCCCCGTCTTACCACAAGGTGGTATCCGCCTGCAGGCTGGAGTCAAAAAGCCATTGACCGGGAGCTGGTCAAAGTGGCAGTGGAATTTGAGCGAAAGGTCAAAGCCGGGGAGGTAATTACCCGGCAGGAAGAGCGCGTAGAGAGCTACCGAAAGGCACTGGAAGCCGCGCAGATAAAAACCTTAAAGCAATACGGTGAAACGGTGTTTATGCCTTCTCTGGCAATCCGTTGTTCTGAGAACACACGGACAGGCTATCAAGGGAATTTGAATAAGTGGATATATCCCGTTTTAGGAGATTTCAAGCTTCCGGAGGTAACGGCCGCACAGATTACTGCGCTGTTGCTATCCATGCAGGCACAAAACAAAAGCCACAGTACCGTGATCAAAGTGTATACTGTCCTGCAAGGACTGTTCAAAATGGCATATCTGGCAGATCTGATCGACCGAAACCCCATGGACAAGGTGCAGCGCCCCAGACCTCGTAAGGATGAAGTGAAAACGCTGGAAGCGGAGGCTTATACTGTGGAGGAGATCCGGCACATCTGGAATTGTCTATCGCAAGAGCCGCTGAAATGGCGGGCAATGATCCGGTTGCTGATCGACACCGGCATCCGCCGGGGAGAATGCTGCGGACTACAGTGGAAGGATGTGGACTTTGCAAAGAACACTATCACCATCTGTGGTAACCTCTGTTATACCCCGGACAAGGGCATCTATCTGGATACCCCCAAGAACGGATGGAGCCGTACCATTGATGTGGATCCGCAAATCATTGCGCTGCTGCGTGAGCTTCGGCTTGAGCAAAGCAAGAAAGCCATCAGCCAATACGTCTTTACCCAGGAAGGCAGTGCTGAGCCTATCCATCCCCAAAGTCCTGCCCGTTATCTGCAAAACTTTGCAAGGAAGTATGGTGTTCAGGGGTTGCACCCTCACAAGCTCCGGCACAGCTTTGCCAGTATCGCCATCACCAACGGCGCAGACATTGCCAGTGTGTCTGAAAAGCTGGGGCACACCGATAAAGCTGTCACACTCCGGATGTATACCCATGCCGATCAAGAGAGCATAAAGAGGGCGAGTCAGATCTTCCGGGACGCAATTAAGCAAGCATAGAAACCGACACAAAACCGACACGGGCCGTGAAAAACCGACACAAAACACCCACTGCAAGCTACAGCAAGCAGCGGTAGGCAAGTCCGAAAAGTCCTTGTTACACAAGGGTTTTATCCAACAATTTACGATAAGAGGCGCAAGGCAAAAATCGCTCTAAGATAGTTGGTAAGGATGAGGTCGCCAGTTCAAATCTGGCTAGCAGCTCCAAAAAATCAGTCATCCCAACCGGGATGGCTGATTTTTTGTTGCTGATACCTTTTGAACTGGCGAAGCCAGTGAAAATTTGGGGAGCGAGGGGAGCGCTGCCGGTGGCAGATGAAGCGACCCGAGCGAGTGGCCGCGGTCGGCAGATGCCGAGGAGCGCCGTCGACGAAGGCAGATGCCGGGCACCGCAACGGGGGGAGCAAGCCGACCACGATCAATATTGCAAAAATAAAAGCCGTGAACTTCACGGCTTTTGTTTTTGCTCCATATTATCTTCTGTGAAAACTAAGATATCTTGAACACGGCAATGCAGGATGTTGCACAGGTCATTCAGTGTTACAGTACTGATCGGGCGGTTGTGCTTAAGTCTGTCAAGTAAACTTCGGCTGATACCATATTCGGTTATCAATTTGTAAGTTGAAATATTTTTTGCCTTCAATGTTTCATATAAAGGTTCGTAAGAAATCATCGTAACACCCTCTTGTATCTTATGATAATTTCTGCTCTTTTACTTGACAATACTCTATAAACCGAGTATAATTACTATACTCTACTTGTAGAGCATAAATTTACGGAGGTAATAAATATGGTTACTTATGGCGACAATGATTTTAGAGAGTGGGCGGAGGATAACGGCTTCAATAATGGAGATTTGGTCATCCTTCGCAAAGCGGCAAAGCGACGTGTCTTATGGTGGTTTATTTTGCCTACATTGACTTTAGGTGTTGGCAGCTTGTTCTGCGCACCGTTGATGTTCAATGCCTGGAGAGTTTCTAAGTGGATCGAGAAGGGCACTTTGGAGCCAAGTCCCGGACTAACCGGTACATTGTTGTATTTGTTGCTCTTTATTAGCTTCTTTGGAATCATACCTTTAATTGTATGGGTAAAAATCAAGGATGATCCTTCCTTGCCGGGAAGTGGTCTTAAAAAGCTGATTAAGAAAGGCAAAATAGCCAATTCCTAATTCATATTTTAGGCGCGTTTTATTCGTGTGATTAAGTTCAAAACACTCCCCCAAAAGAACCAAGACCATTTGGTCTTGGTTCTTTTTTATTTCTCCTCCTGCTCCAGGGATATGGTCACCACGGTTGCATCGTCCTGGGGGCCGGGTTGGGCGGCGGTGAGGAGGGTGGTGGCGATCTCCCTGGGCGTTTTGCCAATGCTGTTCATACAGCACCGCAGGGCCTCAGTTTCACCGATGCCGTCGCTGACCATCACCAAAAGCTGCCCCCGGCGCAGGGATAGCTTGTCCACACTTTCCCGGTAGTCGGTGACGGACAGGCCGGGAGGAGGTGTGGCAGCACCGATTTTTTCTACACCCACGCCACCCATCAGATAAGAGGGCACAGCGCCCCATTTATACAAAGTGACCTTGCCGGAAGAAAGCTGAATCTCTGCCAAGTCCACGGTCACCGCGCCCGCCCGATCCCGGAGAGCGCAGATACTGTTAACGCTGCGCAGGGCATATTCGGCGGGGTAACCAACGCTTAAGAGCCGGCGGAGCATAGTTCCGGCCTCGCGGCCCTCCTGGATCGCGCCCAGGCCTGTACCCATTCCGTCGCATAGCAGCACATAGTACCGCCCCTCCGTGCCGGCAAAGCGCAGGCAGCGGTCGCCGTTTTCCTCCTCCGGACGGTTGCCGAACACCGCCACCCGGGGGCTGTAAATGTTGGGCTGTTCTGCACGGCGGGAAAGGCCGTCGGACAGCTCCCGGAGGAAGTCGGACAGGAATCGGTACTGCTGCTCCACAGCCGCCCGGTACTCTTTTTGCCGCTCCCGGTCGGCCCGGATGGAGCGCAGCTGTTCCTGGGAGCGGTGGAGCTCGGCAAGAAAACGTCCGCTTTTTCGGCAGATGATGGGCAGCTCCTCAGGTTGCAGGAGAGGCTTATGAAGTAGCGTGCCCGGGAGCATACCAAGTCGCTGGATGTCCTTGCAATTTTTGCGGTTGGGGCAGTTGGCGCAGGCCCGTTCCGCTGCCCGCATTACCAGGGCATCCTCGTCCACCGGTACTTCCGGGGCTTCTGCCAAAAGCTGTTGGGTTTGGTTCAGTACCCCGGCGGCCAATTCCAAGCGCACCTGGGCCGTGCCGGTTTCACCCCGGCGGTGGGGGATCTTTCCGGGTACGGGCAAAAAGCCACCGATCACCGAGCCCAAAAGCAGAGCGGGCAGCGGGTACAGATCCCAGGCATTGCACAGCCACATAATGAGGAAATAGGTTGCACCCGGGGCAAGCCGTCCGAAGAGCCCGGTAGGTTTGGACAGCAGCCGGGGCAGGTAGGCCAGCACCAGCACGGCGGTCATGGGAACAGCGGTCACCTGCGCTAAGTCCAGGGCAAGGCCGGCGATAGCCACTGCCGGAAAAGCGCCCACTGCGGACAGCATACCGGCAGCAAAAAAACCGAAACTAAACCATTTGGACGGGGCGATCTGCACCAATGCGAGCACCCCCAAGCCGCAGGCCAGCCATTCCAAGATGGGGTGTCTGCCACGGCGGACCTGGGCAAAAAGCCGGGTCGCGCCCATTGCCAGGGCCACCCGGATTATGTACAGGGAGATGGGGGAATCCTCCAACCCTAAGTTTTGAAACAGAACCCCACAGGATGCCACGATCAGCCCGGAAATGGCAGGCATCAGCAGTGGAGTTTCCCGGCTGAGCTGTCTTTTACCCAAGGCCAGCGCAGAAAGAAGACCTGCGGTCAGCCATACGATAGGTTGCTGCCCCACACCCCAAAAAATGCGGTAGCCCATAATGCCACCCACAGCGCT
Source organism: Oscillospiraceae bacterium (assembly GCA_017452505.1). Classification (GTDB taxonomy): domain Bacteria; phylum Bacillota; class Clostridia; order Oscillospirales; family Oscillospiraceae; genus Faecousia. Next base: position 42,169 of record JAFTMI010000037.1, on the reverse strand, counting down.
GAGCACTGCCGGCCAGCCGCTGCAGGCGCACACCAGAGCAAGGGACAACGGGAGAATGCTCTGACCCAAGCTGGCGGCACTTAACACAAATCCGGCAGCCAGGTAGCCGGCTATCCGGAGAAAAATATGTACCCGGGGATCTAAGAGCCATCGGCGGAGAATATGTTTGCCCCGGCGTACATAAGATTCTATTACGATCATATACTTCACGTCCTTCCTGTGTATAAAGTACCACGCAGGACGCGATTTTTTTGTCGGAATATATTCTCCCGGAAAGATTCTTGCACTTGGGCAAAAGAAGGTGTATAATAGAGAAAAATTTCAGGAGGGGCGACGATGGCAACGGAATATGAATTGAAGTTCAAAGCAGCGGAAGCAGTTTTGTCGGCCATCGATGCGGCCTTTCCCGGTGGGATCGTGTTGGAGATGGAAACCGCTTATTATGACACCCCCACCGGGGCAATGTCCATGCGGCGATATACCCTCCGTCGGCGGCTGGAAAATGGGATTTCCGTCTGTACCTTGAAGACCCCGGCGGGCGATGCCCGGGGGGAATGGGAAACAGAATGCGAGGATATTGCAGCGGCGATCCCAAAACTGATCGCAATGGGCGCACCGGCGGATTTGGAAACGCTTGCAAAAGAGGGGCTTGTCCACATCTGCGGCGCGAAGTTCACCCGGTTGGCAAAAACTGTGACATTTAAGGAATGCACCGTGGAGATCGCCCTGGACAAGGGCGTTTTGCTGGGCGGCGGAAGGACTGAGCCTTTGTGCGAGGCAGAGGTGGAACTGAAAGCCGGCACAAAGGCTGCCTGCGATGCGTTTGGCAAAGCGTTAGCGGAGCGGTTTGGTCTTGTGACCGAGGAAAAGAGCAAGTTCGCCCGGGCGCTGACCCTTTACAGAGGAGATTGATATGTTAGATACCTTGTTTGCAAAATATGACAGGCTCATGCTCTTTGATACAGAAACCACCGGCTTGATCTTTAACCGGGATGAGATCATTGAGTTTGCCGCCGTGGTGGTGGAAAAGCAAAATGGAGAAATCGTTGTTACCCAGGAGTATGACGAGCTGATTTCTCTCAGCCCCGGGGGCTTTGTGCCGCCGATGATTCAGAACCTTACGGGCATATCCAATGAGGATCTCCGGGCAAAGGGCATTCCCAAGACGAGGCTTTGCTGCGATATCGCCCGGATGGTGGCGGGGAACACCCTGCTTTTGGCCTACAATGCTCATTTTGATTTGAGTTTTCTCTACTATCTTCTGCTCCGGGACGGTGACCCCACCATCTTAAAGGGCAAGGATAAGCTGGACCTGCTCACGGTCTACAAGGACCGCCACAGCTATCCCCACAAGCTTTGCAATGCCATTGAGGTCTATGACCTGGCAGGCAAGGTGGTCAACTCCCACCGGGCGGTGGATGATGTGCTGGCTACGGTGGAAGTGATGAAGGCCATGGAAGCGGAAAAAGCAGATTTGGAATATTATGTAAACCTGTTTGGGTACAATCCCAAGTACGGCGTTGAGGGCAAGCCCATCGGCACTGTTACATATAAGCCTCAGAAATTTGATCCACCTGCACCCCTGTATGAAATGTAAGGAGAAATACTATGTATAACAAAACTGCATACGAGATGGGCACAAACGGCTGCACCATCCGGGAACTGGCAGCCTACGGCGCTGCCCGGGCTCAGATCGTGGGCGAGGAGAATGTGTTTAATTTTACCATCGGTAACCCCAGCCTGCCCGCCCCCCGGGAGGTAACAGACGCTGTCCGGGATATTTTGGACAATATGGACAATCTGGCTATCCACAGCTATACCAGCGCTACGGGCGATCTGGCAGCAAGAAAGGCCATCGCCAAGGATCTGAACAATCGCTTTGGCACGGATATTACAGCCGACGAGCTGTTTTTGGGCTGTGGCGCATCCCCGGAGCTGTGCGCGGTATTTGGCGCATTGTCAATGGATGGCGGTGAGATTATTGCCGTTGCTCCGTATTTTTCCGAGTATGAGCCCTTTGCCCAGTCTGCCGGCTGCACATTGAAGGTGGTGGCGGCGGACGTTCCCAATTTCCAGATTCGCCTGGATGCGGTGGAAGCAGCTATTACACCCAACACCGTAGCCATCATCATCAATTCTCCCAACAATCCCTCCGGTGTGGTCTACACCCGGAAGACCCTGGAGCAGCTTGCGGAGCTTCTTGACCGGAAAGCAAAGGAGCACGGTCACGCGATTTACATTGTTGCCGACGAACCCTACCGGGAACTGGCTTACGATGGGGTGGAAGTGCCCTTTATTCCCACCATTTACCGGGATACCATTGTGTGCTATTCCTATTCCAAGTCTTTGTCTTTGCCCGGTGAACGCATTGGCTACATCTATGTGCCCCGGCAGGCTACCGATGGTGAAGAACTGTACACTGCTGTTGCCGGCGCGGCCAGGGGTATCGGTCACATTTGCGCACCCTCTTTGTGGCAGCATGTGATCGCCCGGTGTGCCCATCTGCAGCCGGATTTAACAGAGTATGACCGCAACCGCAAGGCCCTTTACGAGGGTTTACGGGAGGCAGGCTATGAAGTCGCCAAGCCCGACGGCGCTTTCTATATGTTTGTGAAAGCTCCCGGCGGCGATTCGATGGCCTTCTGCGAAAAGGCTAAGGGGAAAGATCTGCTGGTAGTGCCCGGCGAAGGCTTTGGCTGTCCCGGCTGGTTCCGCCTGTGCTACTGCGTCAGCTATGAGAAGATCCTGCGGAGCTTGGATGTTTTCCGCAGCTTGATATAAAAATGACCGCCATCCCAACCGGGATGGCGGTTTTGTTATTCTATGATAAAATTACCCGGGCCGCTGACGGGAACGGGGTCGCCCAAATAGGTGGGCTTGGGTTTGAAGATGGATGTAAGGAAGTCCTTGTTCCGGGCCAAAATCTCCCGGATATCCCGGTTGGTTTGCCCGGCATAGACCTGAGTATCGCAGGCAACACCGTAGGCATCCAGACCCATTGCGTGGGCAATGTACAAGGCTCGGTGGAGGTGGTATTTTTGGGTGACGATGAGAATCTTCTTAGCTTGGAAGATCTCTTTGGCCCGGTACATACTTTCATAGGTAGAAAAGCCTGCATAATCTAAAAAGATATCTTGGGAGGGGATGTCTTTTTCCAAAGCGTAATTACCCATTGTGACCACTTCGTTGTATTCTACCTGGCCGTTGTCACCGCTCATCAGCAGCTTGGGCGCAGCGCCGTTTTCGTACAGTTCCACGCCCCGATCAAGCCGTTCGGCAAGCATGGGGCTGGGTGTGCCGTCGGGGCGGACAGCGCAGCCCAAAACCACAATGCATTCCACATCCTGCAGTGCGGTCGCTTTCTCAACTGTGACGATCCGGGAAGCGGTGCTTTGGATCACCCAATCGTTGATGCCCACGGGAATGGCCACAACCAAAAGGGCCAAAATAAAAAGCCACAGCAGGCACTTTGTTAAGTTTTTGCGGACTTTCTTTGCCATGGACATCGCGCCTTTCTTAGAATTGAATCTATTATAGCACAGTGACGGGGCAAATTGCAATCTCAAAAGGTTGATAAAAAAACGAGAAGACTTTCTGTAAAAACTGTGGTATGCTGTGTATGCCAACAGCAGACGCAAGACGCGAAACGGAGTACCCGCAGGTACTTCGTTATTTTTATGGAAAGGGGAGGATGCTTAGAGGATCATGGCAAAGATATCACCGGAGAAAATCATAAACGAGCTGGCGGCCATTGCCTTTGCACGAGCGCCGGATCTTTTGGTGGTGGAGGACGGACAGATCCGTTTGCGGGAGGATTTGAAGCCCCGGCAGCGGGCGGCGGTTGCATCTGTAGAAAAATCCACCACCGGCATCAAGGTGAAGTTTTACGACAAAATGAAAGCGTTGGAACTGCTGGGGAAGTACTTAGGTCTGTTCGAAGGGGCGGATGCCCGGGAAGAAAAAGAAAACAATCTGCTGGAGGCGATCCTGCAAGCAACCGGACAGGAGGTGGATACCTGTGATGTATCAGAGCTTCAGTAAGCGGCAGCTGTTGGCAATGACCTGGTGGAATCGACCGAAGCTCAAGGAGCGGGAGGGTATCATCTGCGACGGCGCTATCCGTTCGGGAAAGACCTTAAGTATGGTGACCGGTTTTTTTCTGTGGAGCATGACCTGCTTTGATGGGTACTGTTTTGGCCTGTGCGGCAGGACCATCGGCGCGTTGCGGCGGAATATCATCGGCAATCTCCCGGCGTGGCTGGGGGGTGTGGTACAGATTCGGGAAAACCGCAGCGAAAATAAGCTGGTGGTTACTGACCGGACGGGAAGAAGCAATACCTATTATCTCTTTGGCGGTCAGGACGAAAGCGCCTATAAGGTGATCCAAGGTATTACTTTAGCGGGGGTGCTGCTGGATGAGGTAGCGCTGATGCCCAGGTCCTTTGTGGAGCAGGCCTGCGCCCGGTGTTCGGTGGCGGGGTCGAAGCTGTGGTTTAACTGTAATCCGGAAGGGCCGGAGCACTGGCTCTATAAAGAATGGATTCAAAAAGCCCAGCAGAAAAACCTGCTCCATCTGCACTTCACGATGGCGGACAATCCGGGGCTTGATCCGGCAATCCGCGCCCGGTACGAGGCAATGTACACAGGCGTATTCTATCGGCGGTATATTCTGGGGCAATGGTGTATGGCGGAGGGGCTGGTATACGAGTTTGAGCCCCAGCGGCATATTACAAAGGATATCCCCCAAAACGGCCGGTACTACATTTCCGTGGACTACGGCACAAGAAATCCCTTTTCTGCGGGCCTTTGGTGCGTATCAGATGGCCGGGCGGTGCGAATAAGAGAATTTTACCACAGCGGCCGGGACAGCGGGAAAATGCTCACAGACGAGGAGTACTACCGGGAGCTGGAGCACCTTGCCGGAAGCTTGCCGGTGGAATTTGTGGTGGTAGACCCTTCGGCGGCATCGTTTATTGCCACGATCCGCGCTCACAGACGGTTCTCTGTCCGGAAAGCGAGAAACGAAGTGCTCTCCGGTATCCGATTGGTGGGGTCGCTGCTCCGGGAGGGGTGCTTGCAATTTGCCCCTTGCTGCAAGGATGCCATCCGGGAATTTTCCCTGTATCGCTGGGAAGAAGACGGACAAATCGATCGTGTGCAGAAAGAAAACGATCACGCAATGGACGATATCCGCTATTTCTGCGCCACGGTATTGGGGCGCAAACGACGAAACAATGGAGGAAGAAGCAATGAAGAATTATCTGGTGAATAAATTCCTGCCTATGTGGGCCAAAGAAACCGTGCTGCGGGAAAATCGGCAGTTGAAGCAGGAAAACCAGGCCCTTCAGCAAGAAGTTGATCGGCTGGATGCCTATGCCCGGGGGTTAAAGACAGGCCTGCGGGCGGTAGGGCGCAGCCGGGGAGGTGAAAAATGAGTATTTACAATTATGAGCAGGCCTTTGGTGCTGCGGATAAAACCAGCAGCGCCATGCGCAAGGCCATCGAGCGATGGTTTCAGATGTACTATGAAAGCACAGCCACGGAGCATACAGACCCATGCCAGCGGATTCCCTATACTGTGGTGAATAAGCTGGTAAAGTCGGTATTCGGTGAGTACAAGGTGGAGGCAGATACCCCCTTGGGGCAGCGTGTTCTGAAAAGCTTAGACGAGAAGAAACGGATCGCCATGCAGTTGGCGCTGGTTGGTGGCAGCTGTTACATCAAGCCCTGTCCTACCGGGACGGGGTTTTCCTTTACCCTGGTTCCCCGGAACAGAGCGCTGATCTTTAGCGCCGATGGGGCAGGTCGGCCCACGGATATGGGTTTGGTGGAGAAAAGTGTATGGGGTAATGCCTATTACACGCTGCTCGAGCGCAGAAGCGTGGATGCGGAAGGGTATCTCACCATTCAAAACAAGCTCTATCGCAGTGGCGACAGCCGGAATTTAGGCGCGGAAGTGCCTCTTAAGAATGTTCCGGCTTACAGCAATTTGGCGGAAAGCTACCGATTTGAAAAGCCTGTGGGTTCTGTGGGCCTGGTGACGATGAAACTGCCTATGCTCAACTGTGTGGACGGCTCCAACGACGGCGTGGCGGTATATGCCCCCGCTGAGGGTCTGATCCGCAACATTGACCGCAACGAAGCCCAAATGAACGGAGAATTTGAGCGGGGCGAGAGCCGGGTGTTTGCCTCCCGGGATCTGCTGGACGCAGAGCAGGGTCTGCAGGATCATCTGTTCGTGGGCTTGGATGATGATCCCGAACGGGTGGGACTGACAGTGTTTTCTCCTCAATTGCGGGAGGGATCTTATCTTGCCCGAAAACAGGAATATCTGCGGAATTTGGAGACCCTTTTGGGCTTGCGCCGGGGTATGATTTCCGACACCAATATGGATGACCGGACTGCCACGGAGATCACCGCCAGCGCCATGGAGTATTCTCTGACGGTGTTGGATTTTCAGCATATTTGGCAGAGCGCGGTGGAGGAAGTGATGGCCCTGTGCGGTCAGCTTGCTGAGCTTTACGGGCTGCCTTGCCGGGATTTGGGTAAGGTTCGCTTTGACTGGGGCAACGGTGTCCTTTACGACCAGGAGAAGACCTGGGCGGATTATATGGAAATGGTTTCCCGGGGCATCCTGAAGCCGGAAGTGGCCCTTGCCTGGCGGTTCGGTATGGCCGATGCAGATGATAAAACCATCCGGGAAAAACTGATGCCGAGTTAATGGTACTTTCTTGTTTCGCCAAGAAAGTACCCAAAGAATGCGCCATAGGGGAGGGGCTGAGCCGCAACTCCCGCTTGCGAACCGCCCCTCCCCTATGTACCCCTCCGGGCGCATTGCTGGAGGTGCGGTTTAAGGTTTTTCGTTTTGGTGTGCAGCGGTAGGAAGTAATTCAATCTGTTAAGGAAGCAGTCGGGAGGCTGCTTTTTTATATGCCTTGGCCGGCGTAAAAAGGCCAAAACGATCGGGATGCGACCCCGTACAAAAGCATAGGAAAGGAGAATGTATGAAACGAGAATTTTTGCAGGGATTACAGGTGGAGGGAAGCCCTCTGCCCAAAGAGGTCATCGATGCCATTATGGCGGAGAACGGACGGGATATTGAGGCCGTAAAGGCTCGCTTTGCAGAGCTTGACGGCGCGGCAGGCGCTTGGGAGGAGAAGTATAACCAGGCGTTGACTGCTCACCGGGAGGAACTTCAAAGCGTGGTCTTCGGTCACAATCTGGAAAAGGCAATTCTGGCGGCAAAGGGCCGCAATGCCAAGGCCATCACCGCCCTTTTGGATGTGGATGCCCTGAAAGCCAGCGAAAATCAGCAGACCGCTTTGGAAGAGACGCTGCAGACCTTGAAGCAGGAATGTAGCTACTTATTCCAAACGGAGACCCCGCCCCCTTACGCAAGGGGCACAGGTGCAGCAGCACCGCAGGAAAACAAAGGTCCTGCCACCTTGGCAGGCGCATTACTTGAAAAATTTGAAAGGAAGTAAATAATTATGGCAATTACATTAGCAGAAGCAAAAATCGGTATGGCGGATAAGGTCGATCAGCAGATCGTGGATATGTTCCGCCGCAGCAGCCTGTTGCTGGATCAGATGGTGTTTGACAATGTCATCTCTCCCGGCACCGGCGGCAGCACTCTGACTTACGGCTACATTCAGCTGAAGTCCCCCTCCACCGCAGCAGTGCGTACTGTGGGCGGTGAGTACACCCCCGGCGAAGCCAAGAAGGAAAAGAAGACCGCCAATGCGATCATTATGGGCGGCGCATTCCAGATGGACCGTGTGATCCAGAATACCGCCGGCGCAGCCAATGAGATGGCTTTCCAGGCGGAGCAGAAGATCAAGGCAACCGCCAATTATTTCCACAACCTGGTCATTAACGGCACCAGCGATGAGGGCACTTTTGACGGCCTCAAGAAGCTGCTGAGCGGCACTGCCAATGAGCTGACCAGTGCTGTCAGCCTGAAGACCTCCGACGAACTGGACGAGAACTACAACGCATTCCTGGACGAGATGGACAGCTTCATCAGCATTCTGGACGGCACGCCCTCCATGCTGCTGATGAACCGCTCCATGCTGGTAAAGCTGCGTTCCATCGCCCGCCGCGCCGGTTACTATGAGCGCACCCAGGACGATTTCGGCCGCACGGTGGAGACCTATGCCGGTGTGCCCATGGTGGATATGGGTCAGTTCTACAACGGCGAGACCGTAGAAGATGTGGTAGCCACCGAGGCTGGAAAGACCGCCATTTACGCGGTTTCCCTGGGTCTGGATGGTTTCCACGGCATTTCTCCCATGGGTGACGGTGTGATCCAGGCGTATCTGCCCGACCTGAACGCCCCCGGCGCTGTGAAGACCGGTGAGGTGGAGCTGGTGGCAGGTGTTGTGCTGAAGAACACCCTGAAGGCTGCTGTCCTCAAGGACATCGCCATCGCCGCTAACTGATAAGGGAGGCGCTGCCTGTGGTGGATTATGAGTTCTATGTGAATGATTACCTGGGCAGCGCCATTCCGGAAAAGGCATTTTCCGGTGTGGCGGCCCAGGCCCGGCAGTGGCTGGAGTGCTTTAAAGGCAAATATCGGGTTGTGTCTTCCGGCTGGTCGGCAGAAAATATGGCTATATGCGCCATGGCGGAGTCCTTGTGGAGCCGCGGTCGCGGGGAACTGTCTTTCTCCGGCAGTAAGTCCGGCGAAAGACAATCCCTCAGCCGGGAGCTTTACGAGAAGGCATCCATCTATCTGGATATTTACCGGGGAGTGAAGCAGTAAATGGAAATTTTGGAAAAGCTGCGGCAATTCCTGCTGGGGTTTCCCGGCTTTGACGGGGAATTGCCTGTGGATTTTACCCAGGACGGGCCGGGAAATTCCGGCCTGTTTCCCGGGGGAGTTACAGAGGTGGACCGGTATGTGGATCTGCTGGGAAATATGCAGGTGCGGTATCAGTGCTTGTTTACCCTGTATCATCGGATGCAGCCCGGGCAGGACAGCGCCCAGTGGCTGCTGGACTTTGAAAACTGGCTGACCGAGCAGACCAATGCAGTGCAGATAAAGAAGGCCGAAGCCAACGAAGTTTCCCGGCTGAATTGCGGTCTGTGTACCGTGACGCTGGCAGTTAACTTCTGTAAGGATATTGACGCAAAGGAGGGGCTATATGCGAACAACGGATTTGTTTACCATTGATGGCAAACCCGTTTTGGTGCCGGATGGAGATCTTGCGTTTTTGGCAGAGGATATGGAGTCCTCGGATTCTGGTCACGATGAAAACGGCAATTACCACCGATACGTTCTGCGGCGCAATGTCCAAAGCTGGGACTTTTCCTATTCCCGGCTGTCGCAGGAGGAGTATGCCTATATGGAAGGGTTATTTGGTCAAAAAGATACCTTTACCTTTGGGTTTACATCTCCCTGTAGCGGTGTCAAACAGGAGATCACAGCCTACCGGAGCAAGCACAGTATTTTGTGGCATTGCGCCGCTGACGGCCAGTTCCGGGATTACCGTTTCCGGATTACCGCCTGTTAAGGAGGCGATCTTATGGAAAGAAATCTGATCGTCCTGGCTGACGGCAGGAGAATTGGGGGAGATATTATTTGCCAGTTGAAGCTCACCGAAAAGGTAAATGAAGGCAAAATACTGAATCCGGGTGCGGTATGCCCCACTGTGCTGGAAGCAGAACTGCTGGCACCCAATGGAAAGCTGCATATTCCCGTTGATTCGGAGCTGACCCTTTACAAAGTTGACGAGGCTGGTACGCAGGAACAGGTGGGGGTGTTTACGGTGGAAGATGCCGTTTACACCAGTCCGAACCGCTATCTTATCACAGCCTATGACCGCTTGCGTTGGCTGGATAAAGATTTATCTACGTGGGTGGATAATCTGGACGGATGGCCCTATAAATTGCAAACCTTTGCCCAAATGGTATGCGATGCATGTGGTGTGCATCTGTTGCCCGGGTATTTTACCAACGGTGAGTGGCCGGTGCATAGATTCACTGTGGTCAATGTCACGGGCAGCAAGCTGATGCGCTGGGTGGGAGAGCTATCCTGCCGGTTTTGCCGGGCTACCCCCGATGGAGATATTTCACTTGAGTGGTACGCCGATGCAGAAGAGCCGGTTTGGGAGGGAGATAACAAGTTTGTTTTCTTAGATTCCTTTTCCCACGGCGATTATTTGACCCATGCAATCGATAAAATTGTTATCCGCGCGGACAGAAAGGAAAGAGGCTATATTTACGGAAACGGTGGCAATGCCTATGTGATCACCGGCAATCAGTTGATGGCCGTTGTGCCCAATGAATCCTTTGAGGGCTTGGCCCGGGTTCTGTATGAGCATCTGAACCCGCTGCGATATACCCCCGGCACAGTGACTGTGCCTGCAGCCGTTCGGGTAAAGAGCGGGGACATTCTGCGGATTCGGGACAGGAATTCTCAAGAAGTTCTGATGTACGTGATGAAAAAGACCCAATGCGGCCAAAAGAGCATCCTGGAATGTACCGGTACTTACCGCAGGAATATTCCTATGTAAATCAGAAAGGAGGAAATGATGGAGAAAATCAAATTACAAGTGTCAGCAAGTCAGATCCAAGTGGTAGAGCGCCCGGCAGCAATCACAGCCGGTACAGTGGGTCTGGAGGCGGAATTTAGTTTTGACAGCCACTGGGATAACTTGGGAAAGACGGTAATATTCCGGGCTGGGGATAAGGTGATTACCGCAGCTTTGGAGGGGAATACCCATACTGTTCCTTGGGAGGTGTTGGAAAAGCCTGATCTGTGGCTCACAGTTGGCGTTTACGGCGCAAACCCGGAAGGAACGGTGGTAATACCTACCCTTTGGACCAAGGTGGCACCGGTTTACACCGGTGTTGACCCGGAGGGAGACCCTGCGTTAGAGCCTTCCAACCCCATTTGGCAGCAGACCTTAGGCCGGATTGCCAATATGGAACCGCAGCTAAGTGAGCATATCAGCAATAAAGCCAATCCCCACAGTGTGACCTGTGATCAGATAGGAGCGGTAACTCAAAAAGAATTCCGGGATGCGGTCAGCAATCTGGATGGCAGCAGCGATCCGGAGCAGTTGATTCCCCACCTGTTCGACCGGGAAAACCCCCACGGTGTAACAGCAGCCCAGGCAGGCGCGGCGCCCGCAGGTTATGGCTTGGGAACAAAAAATTCCCCCTCGGTTCGTTGGAACTCAGCAAGAGAAAGCGGCTTTTATCGTGCTGATACCGATTCGCCAAACGGTAATTGGTGGTGGGGCATTACTTCCAGCCAACATAGCGGAAATAATGCGCAAATGGCATTCTGTGTTGCAGAAGGAAATATTGTTGAGGCGAGACGATTTTGTGAAAATTCTGTGTGGGGAGAATGGGAATATGTGAATCCCCCTATGGTTGCGGGTGTGGAATACCGAACGACAGAAAGGCATAACGGCAAGCCTGTTTATGTCAAGTATATGGACAGTGCAGCGCTAAAGACCACCGGTTCAACAAATATTTCGGTAGCAGAAGAATCCGTGGATATTATAGAAATCAAGGGCTATTTAACAAGAGATAATGATAGCGGATATTTTCCGTTGCCCTATTTTTATAGTGGAAATACCTGCGCGTATATCTATGCGGGTTATGCTACGGAAGAAGGAAACACAACTGTGAATATTACAACCACAGATGCCATTACCACAATAGTATCCGGAAGTCAATACACCGCTCACATCACGGTAAAGTACACCAAGAAATAGGAGGAATAAACTATGGCTATCAAAACATACAAAAAGGGTGATGCAACGAAGATCGCCGCCAATTTTCGGGCAAGAGAATTTGACTGCCAGGGACGCGGTTGCTGTGCTGCGACGCCTATTGATGATAAGTTGGTGGACTATCTTCAGCAGATCCGTACCCACTTCGGAAAGCCTGTGTATGTCACAGCTTACCGCTGCAAGACACATAATGCAAAGGTTGCCAATGCTGCGCCCAACAGCTATCACTGTTATGGACAGGCTGCTGACTTCCATATTGACGGGGTAGCACCTGCGGAAATCGCCAAGTATGCCGAGAGTATCGGTATCAAGGGCATCGGCCTGTATGATACCTTTGTACATATCGACACCCGGGAAAGTAAGTCCTTTTGGTATAGCCACGCCCAGCAGCGGCGCACCACCTTTGGCGGCGCTCCTGAGAAAGAGGAAAAGGGTTACACCCTCTATGATTTCGTTTGGGATGTGCAGAGTGCCTGTGGTGCCTCCGTGGATGGCAAGGCTGGTCCGGAAACCCTCTCCAAGACTGTGACCTTGTCCGGATACAAAAACCGATACCACAAGGCCGTGCTGGCTGTGCAAAAGCGACTGTTTGCTTTGGGGTATACCGAGGTTGGTGAGGCTGACGGCATTGCCGGTGCAAAGTTTACCGCGGCTGTGACCCATTTCCAAAAGGATAACGGCTGCTGGGCAGACGGAGAGATCACCGCTAAGAATAAGACCTGGAAAAGGCTTCTTGGTATGGCATAGGGGGTGATAGGTATGAGCGATGCGATTGTTGTGGCGTTGATCACCGGCGGATTGTCCCTTGTCGGTGTGGTGGTCACCTGTGTCGCTACATCCAAAAAGACGGAGCGAGCAACTGCCATCGCCCAGGCTGTGACCGATACCAAGATCGAAGAGCTGACCCGGGAGGTCAGACTTCACAACGGCTTCGCCCAAAGAATGCCCGTGGTGGAGGAGCAGATCAAGGTCATCAATCACCGCCTGGCGGATTTGGAAAGGGAGGTATAAGATGCAGGAAATTCTCAAAAAGTTTGCAGAGCTTCTGAAAGTGAAAACCATTGTCACCTTTGCGGTGGTGACGGTGTTTTCCATACTGGCTCTGCAGGGACGGATCAGTCCTGATAATGTGATGATTATCGTGTCTATGGTGGTGTCTTTCTACTTCGGCACCCAGCACGAAAAGACCCATAATACTTAATTGGCAGATGCCCCCGGTGAAAACCGGGGGCATTTTTTGCGAAAAGAACAGGCGGATTCTTCTTTTCCTGTTGATTTTTGGGATAAATGCGTTATAATGTAAGGTGATATGGGATGGGCAAAACCATCCATTAACCTTTCATAAAAGGAGAAGCTGTAATGATTATTACCCAGAAGAAACCCATTGAAGAAGTTATGGCTCTGGTTGGCGACGCAAAGACCGTTGCGATCGTGGGCTGTAACAGCTGTGCTACCGCTTGCCAGACCGGTGGTGAGCCTCAGATCAAGGAGCTGGCTGCTATCCTGGAGCAGGCCGGTAAGAAGGTAGTTGCCACTACCATCGCTGACTACTGCTGTATGAACCTGGGCGTGAAGGCTAAGATGAAGCCCATCAATGCCGCCAACCCCGACTGCGTCATCTGCATGTCCTGCGGTGACGGTGTGCAGTGTGTTGCCAAGAACGCACCTACCATTCCTGTGTATCCCTCCAACAACACTATGTACTTAGGCGAAGCTGTGAAGTTTGGTGTTTGGGAAGAGTCCTGCCGCTTCTGCGGTGACTGTGTCCTGGGCCAGACCGGCGCTGTTTGCCCCATTACCCAGTGCGCCAAGAGCCTGGTGAACGGCCCCTGCGGCGGTCAGAAGAACGGCAAGTGCGAGGTCAACCCCGAGAATCCCTGCGCATGGATCAAGATCTACGAGCGTCTGGAGGCTACCGGTCAGCTGGATAAGCTGTCTGTTCGCCGTAAGGACAAGGGCTATGGCGACTTCGCCTACCCCAGAACCATTAGCTTGAGAGGTAAGAAATAATGAGTCTGTTAAAAGAAGCACTGGAAGCCGGCAAGTTCGGCATTACCGCAGAAATGGCCCCTCCTAAGGGTTGTGATTTTACTGAGCAGATGGAAGCTGCTGAGCTGCTGAAGGGTAAGGTTCACGGCGTGAACGTTACCGATATGCAGTCTGCCAGCCTGAAGGCCACCGGCCTGGGCCTGTGCATTAAGCTGAAGCAGGCAGGCGTGGAGCCCATCCTGCAGATGACCGGCCGTGACCGTAACCGTATGGCTCTGATGGGCGATGCCCTGTCCGCTGCCGCTTTCGGCATCGACACCATGCTGGCCCTCACCGGCGACCACCCCGTTGTGGGCGACTGCCGGGATTCTAAGCCTGTTTATGATTTGGACTCCGTTGGTATCCTGCAGATGCTGACCAATATGGAAGAAAGTGGCCGTGACTGCGGCGGCAACCCCCTGTCCGGCAATGCCTACGACAAGGAGACCGACACTGTCACTGACAAGTCCGCTACTCCCAAGTTCTACAAGGGCGCTTCCGTCACTCCCGTGTATGAGCCCCTGTTCCTGCAGATCAACAAGCTGCGTCAGAAGGTGGAAGCCGGCGCTATGTATGTTCAGACCCAGGGTATCTTCGATCTGGACACCTACAAGCGCTTCCTGGAGGCTGTTGACAAGGCCGGTATCAAGACCCACATCATGGCCGGTATCATTCCTCTGAAGGCTGCCGGTATGGCAAAGTACATGAACGAGAATGTGCCCGGTATCGATGTGCCTCAGCACATGATCGACCGCCTGGCCGCTGCTGCCGCAGAGGGCAAGGAAAAGGGCGTCAAGGGTCTGCCCGCTAAGCTGGGTATCGAGATGGCCGCTGAGATGATCGCGGAGATCAAGGCCCAGGGCCTGGGCGATGGCGTTCACATTATGGCGATCGGCGCAGAGAAGAATGTGCCCACCATTCTGGAGAAGGCTGGCCTGTCCATCTAAGTTACATAAGAAAAATCGTGTTGCCGAAAGGCAACACGATTTTTTTGTTTATGGAGTTACATCATTTAGGGAAAGGTCATTCTCCCGGGCGATTTTAGCTAAATCTTCGTATTCGTACTTGCTCCGCTCCACGCCGTAGCCGGTGGCAATTTTTTGCCGTACCGGGCCGTAGGGGGTCTGGACAATGTCCGTCCTGCGGGTGAGGGTGTAGCGGTTGCAGATTTTCTCTCGGATACCTAAGGTGGTGGTGTGCTTGAAAAGGAGGGGGAGGAATTTTTCCTTATCCTCCATACGGCACAAAATGGTTAACATAACGCCGGGGCGACTTTTCTTCATACCGATGGCGGTGGTGAATACATCCAGCGCGCCGGCATCCAAAAGCACTTCCATGGCAAAGCCGATGGCCTCGCCGGTCATATCGTCCAAGTTGCAGGAAAGCTCCACGATCTGCTCGGCGTGTTCTTCAGTTTCGCCCAGCATTGCCCGGACACAGTTGGGGGCTTCAAAATCCTTCTTGCCCATACCGTAACCGATTTTGGATACCGCCATAGCCGGCATATCCCCAAAGCTTTTCACAAAATGCTTCAGCAGTGCTGCGCCGGTGGGGGTGCAAAGCTCGCCCTTGATTGCGCCGCCGTAGATGGGAATGCCGGTTAAGATGTTGGCGGTGGCAGGGGCGGGGACAGGAAGCAGGCCGTGGGCGCATTTTACCTGGCCGCTGCCCACGTGGACAGGGGAGGCAATTACTTTGTCTGCTTTCAGCTTGTCCATCAGATAGCACACGGCGGTCACATCAGCGATAGCATCCATCGCGCCAACCTCGTGGAAGTGGATATGGGTCACGGGTACGCCGTGGACTTTGCTTTCCGCACCGGCGATGATCCAGTAAATATCCATAATTTCTTGACGGACTTCCTTACTGACAGTTAAATGCCCCACGATGTGGGCAATATCGTCCATACCGCTGTGGGGATGGTGATGGCCGTCCTCTTCGTGGCCTTCCACCAGAACCCGGATATGGGTGCCGCCAATGCCGCATTTTTCGCTTTTTTCCGCAATATACTGAACCCCGGGGATACCCAAAGCATTCAGCTCTGCCAACACGGCATCCTTATCGGGGAATAACTCCAGCAGCGCGGCTGTGAGCATATCACCGGCAGCGCCCATACCGCAGTCTAAGTAGAGAATCTTCATTTTGCGCCTCCTGAGTGGTTGATCATACTGGCGAGATAGCCGGCGCCGAAGCCGTTGTCAATGTTCACCACAGACACGCCGCTGGCGCAGGAGTTGAGCATGGACAGCAGTGCGGCAAGACCGCCGAAGGCAGCGCCGTAGCCCACACTGGTGGGTACTGCGATCACCGGGCAATCCACAAGACCGCCCACCACACTGGCAAGAGCCCCCTCCATACCGGCAATGGCAATGACCACGCTGGCCTGCATGAGCTGCTCGGAGTGATTGAGAAGCCGATGCAGACCGGCAACACCCACATCGTAAAGTCTGACAACCTTATTGCCCAAAAACTCAGCGGTGAGGGCAGCTTCTTCGGCCACGGGAATGTCGCTGGTGCCGCCGGTTGCAACCACAATGGTACCGATACCGCCGGGGGCAGCCATTTCACCAGCCACGGCGATTTTGGCATTATCGTAATAGGTGAGGGGAACTTTTTCTTTGATTAACTCTGCTTTTTCAGCATCAAGCCGGGTAATCAGAACATTTTTCTGTCCGTTTTGGGCCATCTTTTCCAAGATGCCGACGATCTGCTCCGGGGTTTTGCCTGCGCCGTAAATTACCTCGTTGGCGCCCTGGCGGACCTTGCGGTGCAAGTCCACCTTGGCATAGCCCAAGTCCTCAAAGGGCTGCTGCTTCAGCTGCAGGAGGGCATCGTCTACACTGACATTTCCGTCCTGCACTGCCTGCAAAAGGGCTTTTACATCTGTATGCATTATCGTACCTCCAAATCCAGAAGGACTTCTGTGTAATCGTTTTTTAGCTTTTTCAAAATGGTTTCCCGGTTTTCAAGGAGTAGGGGCAGTTCCTGTTGGGAAACCTGCAGCTTTGCGCCAGTTCCCATAAAACGAATGCGAAAATCCTTGAAACCAAGGCTGCGCAGGAAACCTTCGTTTTGCTCGGTGACAGCAAGCTTTTCCGCTGTGATGGGTGTGCCGGTGGGAATGCGAGTAGCAAGGCAGGCATAGGCGGGCTTGTCGTGGGTAAAAAGCCCGGCATCTTTGGAAAGTCTGCGGATTTCCTCTTTGGTAAGGCCGCATTCCCGCAGGGGAGAGCGGACTTCCAATTCCTTGAGCGCTGCCATACCCGGGCGGTCGGCAGCATCGTCTGATGCGTTTGTGCCGTCGATGATAAGTGAATACCCGTCACGCTTTGCTTGCTCCAAAATAGCGTTAAATATCCGCTTTTTGCAGAAATAGCATCGGTTTTTGGGGTTTTCTGTAATGGCATCATCGGAAAGCACATCCAAATGGATCGTAACCATTTCTGCGCCCAGCTGGTTTGCCAAACGCAGGGCATCCTCGTATTCAAATTCCGGCTGGAACGGGGTCTTTACATAATAAGCCTTTACATCCGCGCCAAAGCTGACAGCGGCGTACAAAAGGTAGGCAGAGTCCACGCCCCCGGAAAACGCCAGGGCCAATTTGGGATTTTCTTCAAAAAAAGCTTTGAGCACAGCGCAGACCTCCTTTCCTTATAGCTACATTATCATACCACAGTTGCGCCCAAAGGGCAACTGCTTTTCCTTGACTAAATTTGGGGGCTATGCTAAAATGAAAATAACTATGATTTGGAGGTGAATCTATGGGAATTTTGCAATCTTTTCGCCAACGCTTTGACAAATTCCTGTATTCGCCTTTTTATTTTGTGGTGCTGGGCGGTTTGGCGGTTTTGGCAAATGTGTTTGGCCAGGAGCTGTTCGCCTATACGATCTTGCTTCTCTTAGCTGCCTGCGTTTGCCTGTTTGGCCGAGATCTGCTGCCGCTGATGCCGGTGTTTGCCTGCGCGTATATTTCCCCCTCAGCGGCCAATAACCCCGGCGTGAATGAACAGTCTATTTTTTCCCTGTCCGGCGGGGGAATTTACTTAGGTGTGCTGCTTGCTGTGCTGGCAGGAAGCCTTGTATACCGGCTGGTAAAGGATCCGGATTTCGGCGGTAAAAAATTTCTGAATCAAAAGCGAAAACTGCTGTCCGGTATGTGCGTGCTGGGTATCACCTATGCCATTTCCGGTTTGTGCAGCGGTTACTGGGCAGAATACGGCTGGCGGAATCTGCTGTTCGCAGCTATCCAATTTGTGGCGGTGGCGGGGCTTTATTGGCTGTTCAGCGGCTCAGTAAAATGGGAACAAGCCCCCAAAGCCTATGTGTACTGGATGGGCATCTGCGTTGGCTATGTGCTGGTGGCGGAGCTGCTTGGCATCTATCTCACAAAAGAGATCTGGGCCGGCGGCACCATTCACAGAGAGCATATCTTCACCGGTTGGGGAAACTACAACAGTATGGGCGCCCTCCTTGCCATGATGATCCCGCTGCCCTTCTATTTGGCGATCAAGGGTCGTTTCCGCTGGTTCGGATTTCTGTCAGCCTTTGTGTTTTTCGCGGCATTGCTGTTTACCTGCTCCCGGGTTTCTATGATCATGGGCGTGCTGATTTTTGTGGTCAGTTATGTGTTCTATCTGATACACACCCGCCATACAAAGGGGCGGATCGTGATCTATGCCATCAGCGCGTTGATTCCTTTGCTGGTCCTGCTGATATTCCAAAAGGAAATTCAGCTTCTGTTCAGCCGGATGTCCGACATTGGTCTGGATTCCTTTGCCGAGCGTCGAAAGGGCTACGAAGAGGGCATCAAGCAGTTTTTGAAATATCCCATATTCGGCGGAACATTCTTCCCTGTAAATTACAAAGAGCTTTATGTGTGGGCGCAGGTAGATAATTTTACAGCCCTGTTCCCACCCCGCTGGCACAACACACTGATCCAATTGCTGGCAACCGGCGGCGTTGTGTGCCTGTTCGGTTACATCGTTCACAGAGTTCAGACAGTAAAGCTGTTTCTGAAAAATCCCACCAAGGACAAGACCTTTGTGGCGCTGTCCATACTGGCGCTGCTGCTGACAAGCCTTTTGGACTGCCACTTCTTCAATGTAGGCCCTGTGCTTCTGTACTCGGCAATGCTGGCGTTTACGGAGTTTAAGTTGGATAAATAAAAAATCCACCGCGTAAGCGGTGGATTTTTGCTTGGTTCATTATTCTTCTTTGGCTTTGGACAAGGCCAGATTTACGATGATACCCAGAATCAGAGCGCAGGCAGTGGTGGTGATGTAGATCTCACCGATACCCATAGCCATACCGCCAATGCCGGGAATCAAAATAGCGGCGACGGTGAATAGATTTTTGTTCTGGTTCAGGTCGACTTTCTGGATCATCTTCAGACCGGACACGGCAATAAAACCGTACAGGGTGATGCAGACACCGCCCATAACGCAGCCGGGAATGGAATCCAGGAATGCCACGAAGGGGCCGAAGAAGGAAATAATGATGCATATAATAGCAGCGGTGGTGATGGTCACAACGGAAGCGTTCTTGGTGATAGCCACGCAGCCAACGGACTCACCGTAGGTGGTGTTGGGGCAACCACCGAAGAAAGCGCCAACCATAGAACCAACGCCATCACCCAGCAGGGTGCGGTGCAGACCGGGATTTTCCAGCAGGTCCTCGTCAATGATGGAGGACAGGTTCTTGTGATCTGCCAAATGCTCAGCGAACACAACAAAAGCCATAGGAATGTAGGCAACAGCAACGGTAGCAAGGTAGGATACCTTGAACTCGTCAAGGCCCTTGATAGCCTTGGTGAAAGTGAACACGGGAACTTCAAAGAGCGTCATATCCTTGAACACGGACAGGTCGATAACCTTGGTTGTGTCGCTGCCGAGGAGTGTAAAGAGCAATGCCACAGCATAACCGGCCAGGATGCCAATGATAAAGGGGATCAGCTTGACCATTTTTTTGCCGTAGGTGGAGCAGAGGATGACCACAGCAAAGGTTACCATTGCACAGATCAAAGAGACCCAAGCGGTGGTGTTCATGGTGAAGTAGGAGGAAAGACCGAAAGTGACCTTTTCGCCATAAGAGAAAACATCGTTAATTGCAGCACCGGCCAAAGACAGACCAATCAAAGCAACAGTGGGGCCGATAACGGAAGCGGGCATAACCTTGCTGATCCACTTGACACCGGCGAACTTAACCACCAGTGCGATGATGACATAAACAAGGCCTGCAAAGATTGCACCCAATACAAGGCCTAGGTAGCCAACGGTAACACCACCGGAAAAGGCCGCCAGCATAGGTCCGACAAATGCGAAAGAAGAACCCAGGAATACAGGGCTGCGGAACTTGGTGAACAGCTGGTAAACAATGGTGCCAAGACCGGCACCGAGCAGGGCTGCGGAGATGGACATGCCATTACCCACGATGGTGGGTACGGTGATGGTAGCTGCCAGAATTGCCAGGACCTGCTGGAAAGCAAAGACCAGCATTTGGCCAAATTTGGGTTTGTCTTTGATGCCGTAGATGAGTTTCATTTTCTTTCCTCCAATTTTCTTTTTCAAAATACAACCTGCAAAAAGGAGAAAATGCCACTGCAAAAAACAGCGAAGCACTTCCTCCTTCCCCAAGTTTTATTTCTTTCCCGATTATACACCTTGTTTCGACAAAATGCAAGTATAATTTGTGGATAAAGGAAAGTACCGCCACCACATATTGTGGTGGCGGTACCCCGCAAAAAGAGAGATAAGAAGATGAAAAGGAGAAATATTGTTATTTATGAATTGATTATACCACCATAAATTGGAAATTGCAAGGGTGGTTTTTGGGAATTTCCAATTATGAAAGTAAAAATTTAATAGACAAAATTGTGCAAATTACACAAAAACTATTATAAATGCAGAACTCTGTCCTTGATCTCCTGGGTGCGGCCCTGGTTCCAGTACTGAGTACCGATATAGCCGCAGGTGCGGCGGGCCACATTCATCTTGTTCTGATCGGTATTGCCGCACTGGGGGCAGACCCAAATCAGCTTGCCGTCATCCTCCCGGATCTCGATTTCGCCGTCAAAGCCGCAGCACTGGCAGTAGTCAGATTTGGTGTTCAGCTCGGCATACATAATATTATCGTAAATGAACTTCATCACTTCCAGCACAGCATCGATGTTCTGCTGCATATTGGGCACTTCCACATAGCTGATAGCGCCGCCGGGGGAGAGCTGCTGGAACTCGGATTCAAACCGCAGCTTGGTAAAGGCATCGATCTCCTCGGCCACATGGACGTGGTAGGAGTTGGTAATATAGGACTTGTCGGTGATGCCGGGGATCTTGCCGAACCGCTGCTGCAGGCACTTGGCAAACTTGTAGGTAGTGGACTCCAGGGGTGTGCCGTAGAGGGAGAAGTCCACATCGTGCTTGGCTTTCCAACCCTTGCAGGCATCGTTCATATGCTGCATCACCTGCAGCGCAAAGGGTTTGGCCTCCGGGTCGGTGTGGGAGCGGCCGGTCATGAACTTTACGCACTCATAAAGGCCGGCATAGCCCAGGGAAATGGTGGAGTATCCGCCGTAGAGAAGCTTGTCAATGGGCTCGCCCTTCTGCAGTCTTGCCAATGCGCCATACTGCCACAAAATGGGTGCAGCATCGGAAAGCGTGCCCTTCAGTCGTTCGTGGCGGCACAGCAAGGCGCGATAGCACAGATTCAGCCGCTCGTCGAAGATCTGCCAGAACTTGTCCATATCCTTGCCGGAAGACAGGGCCACATCCACCAGGTTGATGGTGACAACACCCTGGTTGAACCGGCCGTAGTACTTATGCTTGCCCGGCTCGTAGTTGCCGGCGTTTGCGATGTTGCCCACACCGGCCTCGGTGAACCGGTCGGGGGTCAGGAAGGAACGGCAGCCCATACATACATAGGTGTCGCCCTTATATTCCAGCATTTTCTTCTCGCTGATGTAGTCGGGCACCATCCGCTTTGCGGTGACCTGGGCAGCCAACCGGGTCAGATACCAGTAGGGGGAGTCCTCGGTGATGTTGTCCTCCTCCAGTACATAGATCAGCTTGGGGAAGGCGGGGGTGATCCACACGCCCTTTTCGTTCTTTACACCCTCGTAGCGCTGACGGAGCATTTCCTCAATGATGAGAGCCAGGTCCTTCTTCTCCTGCTCGTTCCGGGCCTCGTTCAGATACATAAATACAGTAATGAAGGGGGCTTGGCCGTTGGTGGTCATCAGAGTGATGACCTGGTACTGAATGGTCTGAATACCACGCTTGACTTCTTCACGCAGCCGGTTCTCTACCAAATTGGAAACAGCTTCCTCGCCGGGATCAATGCCCAATTCCGCCATCTCCTTTTCCACAGCCTTGCGGATCTTCTCCCGGCTGATCTGCACAAAGGGGGCTAAGTGGGTAAGGCTGATGGACTGACCGCCGTACTGGTTGGATGCTACCTGGGCGATGATCTGGGTAGCAATGTTACAGGCGGTGGAGAAGCTGTGGGGCTTCTCGATCAGTGTGCCGGAGATGACAGTGCCGTTTTGCAGCATATCTTCCAGATTCACCAGATCACAGTTGTGCATATGCTGGGCATAGTAGTCGGAGTCGTGGAAATGAATGATGCCGGCGTTATGGGCATCTACGATCTCCTTGGGCAGTAAAATCCGGTTGGTGATGTCCTTACTGACTTCACCTGCCATATAGTCACGCTGCACAGCATTGATGGTAGGGTTCTTGTTGGCGTTTTCCTGCTTGACTTCCTCGTTGTTGCACTCAATGAGGGTGAGGATGCGGTCGTCAGTGGTGTTGGATTGCCGGAGCAGACTCCGGGTGTAGCGGTAGGTGATGTAGCACTTGGCTACCTCGAATGCGCCGTGGGCCATAATGGCCTTTTCCACTAAGTCCTGGATCTCCTCCACGGCAGGGCTGCGACCCATTTCCTCGCAGCTGATCTGCACATGCTCGGTGATCCGCTGGATCTGCAGGGGGGTCATACGAACGCTTTCGTCCACCGCGTTGTTGGCTGCGGTGATGGCGGCGGCGATCTTGGCCGGGTCGAAGGTCACTTCGGCGCCGTTTCTCTTGATTATTTTCATATGTATACTCCTTTGAAGATAGATTCCCATAGGGTGTGTTTGTTTATTATACTACATATTGTGGTTTTTGCAAGAGGAAAACACAAAATATCGTAATTTTTTCTGTTTTCACAGAAATATTTGAAAAGCAATATACCATATTGTATAATTGTATTACTGAACAGATCGATTAAGGGGGATTCCCAATGGAAAGACGACCCTTTGGTATACTTCCCAATGGAAAACAGGCATTTTTATACACCATATCGGGTGGCGCTTTGACAGCGGAAATTTCGGATTTTGGTGCAACGCTGGTGCGGCTGTATGTTCCGGACAGACAAGGCGTGCTTGCCGATGTGGTTTTAGGCTTTGATGATGCCAACGATTACCTTGCCAGCACCACCTATTTTGGCGCAACAGTGGGCCGGAATGCCAACCGGATCCGTGGCGCTTCTTTTTCTCTGGGTGGGGAAACTGTGCAGCTGACCCCAAACGAAAACGGACACAGCCACCACAGCGGCCCGGATAGCTATGCCTTTCGTCTGTGGCAGGTAGAGCGGCAGGAAAAAAACAAAATCGTATTCTCCCTCCACAGCCCCCACAAAGACCAGGGATTCCCGGGCAATGCGGATATCCGGGTGACCTATGCTTTGGAAGAAACGAATACCCTTTGTATTACCTATGAGGCGGTCAGCGACCGGGACACCGTATTTAATCTGACCAACCACAGCTATTTCAATTTGGCTGGTCACCAAAGCCCGGAGCTGGCAATGGGGCAAACCTTACAGCTGCAAGCAGCCTATTTTACCCCCAGCGATGCCCAAGGTGTTCCCACAGGAGAACTGCGCAGCGTGGCGGGGACACCTATGGATTTCCGCGTTCCCAAGGTCGTGGGGCAGGATATTGACGAAGACTATGAAAGCTTGCGCCTGCAAGCCGGTTTTGACCACAATTTCCAAATTGACGGCAACCCTTGTGCTGTGCTTTGTGATCCGGTTTCCGGCAGAAAAATGGAAATCACCACCGATTGTCCGGGCATTCACTGCTACTGCGGCAATTTCTTTTGGGACGAACAGGGCAAGGACGGGGTGATCTACTGCCGCCGGGGCGGTATCGCGATGGAAACCCAGTATTTTCCCGATGCAGTACATCAGCCCCAGTGGCCGCAACCCATTGTAAAAGCCGGAACACATTATCGCTCTCAAACCAAGTATACCTTCCGATAAGTCCAAAAAACCGGGATGTTTCTGATACATCCCGGTTTTCCTTTGCACCTTGCAGCCTGTGGGCGCATAAACTGTCCCATAAGCAGATGCTTATTCTCCCCAAAACTATTAGGAGGTATGATTATGTCAGAGCGTTGCTCCGGAAGCGTGCGCTGCAATATTGAAGATTTGCAGGAAGCCCTTTCCATCCACACCCGCAAAATTACCGACAGCTGCCGGGATAAGGACTGCATTGAGGACCTGCGGGTGTATCTTACCAAAACATCCCAGAATATTTTGGACGGCTGCGCCAGCGCAAAAGTGCGGTGCGCAGAATTGCTGTATACTTATATAGATGTAGAGCCCGTGGCTTTCGATGGCCATCACTACTGTGTGAATGCCACCTTCTTCTATCGGATTTTGGCCGATGCGGTGGTAGGCTGCGGACGGCCTGTGACCCTGTGCGGCGTAGCTACCTTCTCCAAGCGGGCAGTGCTGTGCGGTGAGGAGAGCAAGGCTCACATCTTCACAAGCGATACCCGTCTGGGCGGCCCCGACGGCTTGAGCCGTGTCAGCGCCAACCTGCCCACCGCCGTGGTGGAGGTGCTGGATCCCATGGTTCTCAGCTCCAAGGTGATGGAAGTAAACTGCTGCCCACGGGAGGGCGCTGTAAAGCAGATTCCCGAGGCTATTTGCGGCTGCTTTGATGAGGAGCTGGTGCTGTGCGGCGAGGAAAGACGGCTTTTGGTGACCTTGGGTCAGTTTTCTATCATCCGGTTGGAGCGGGATGCCCAGCTGGTCGTGCCCGTACTGGATTACTGCCTGCCCACCAAGGAGTGCTGCGACAATCCCGGCTGCGCCGAGGATCCCTGCGAGCTGTTCTCCAAGATTCCTTTCCCGGCCCAGGCTTTTGCCCCCACGGGCTGCGATAAGGCTTGCGACAAGGACGATTGCGGCTATACGACAACCTGATAAAACACAACCGGGTGTGCTTTGACGCACCCGGAATTTTTAATAATATTTCAAGAAATCTTTACAAAATCTTCATTTCCAAATCCGCCCAATTGGTATAATAATGTTCGTTAAGGAGGTGTTTTATGGCTGTACAGACAGTTTTTAAGCGGTATGAGTTAAAATTTTTGCTCACCGCAGAACAAAAAGCACGACTATTGCCGGAAATTGAAAAGCATATGAGCCTGGACAAGTACGGCAGAACCCTCATTAAGAATCTTTATTTCGACACGGATACCTACCGGCTGATCCGCCGCTCCTTGGAAAAGCCGGCCTACAAAGAAAAGCTCCGCATTCGCAGCTATGGAGACACCTCCCCGGACAGCACGGTTTTTGTGGAACTGAAAAAGAAGTATAACGGCGTGGTGTACAAGCGTCGCATACCCATGGAAGAACAAGCCGCGATGGCTTGGCTTTGTGGCTGGGGGAATGCCCCCGAATCCCAAATTGCCCAGGAGATCCGTTATTTTGCCGGCTATTATGAAACACTCCATCCGACGGTGTTTCTTTCCTATGAACGGGAGGCCTATTACTGCAAAGAGGGCAGCGATCTTCGGCTGACCTTTGATGATAATATCCTATGCCGACAAGAGGCGCTGTCCCTCTGCGCGGAAAACTACGGTGCACCCCTGCTTGCGCCGGGACAGGTGCTGATGGAGGTGAAATGCCCCGGAGGAATCCCCTTGTGGCTGACAAGCCTACTCTCCCGGGAGAAGCTTTATAAAACATCCTTTTCCAAGTATGGCACTGCCTACCAAACTATGATTTTTTCCAAACGGAAGGAGAATGTAACCAATGTTTGATTCCTTTTTTCGAGGCCTTTTTGACACGGAACTGACCACTGTGATCTCTGTCACAGATTTCCTGCTGTGCATTGGCGGCGCGCTGGTGCTGGGTCTGCTGCTGGCCCTTGCCTATATGTTTAGGACCCGCTATACCAAAAGCTTTGTGGTGACTTTGGCTGTTTTGCCCGCAGTTGTTTGCGTGGTGATCATGATGGTCAATGGCAATGTGGGTGCAGGCGTTGCGGTTGCAGGCGCTTTCAGCCTGGTGCGGTTCCGCTCCGTGCCCGGCACAGCCAAGGAGATAGCCGCTTTGTTTTTGGCAATGGGCGCAGGTCTCATTGCCGGTATGGGCTATTTGGGCTTTGCATTGCTGTTTACGGTGATCCTGTGCGGCGTATTTGTGCTTTATAATGTGCTGGACTTCGGCGCAAAGAAGAATGCAAACCGCTATAAAACCTTCCGTGTTACCATTCCGGAGGACTTAGACTACACCGGCGTATTTGAAGAGGTTTTTGCCGAATATGTTACCGATTGCCAGCTGACCGGCGTGAAGACCACCAATATGGGCAGTATGTTCCGCTTAAGCTATGATGTGACCCTCCGGGATCCTGCCAAGGAAAAGGAACTGATAGACAAGCTCCGCTGCCGCAACGGCAATCTGGAGATCACCGTTTCCCGGCAGGCTACGGTAAATACTGAGCTGTAAGGAGAATGCTATGAAACGGATTTTTGCGATTTTCCTTGTCTTGGCGCTGTGCCTTTGCGGCTGTCAAAAACAGGAAAAACCGAAGCCTGCGGCCAGTACTGCCACAGATCCTACAAAAGCAAGCACCGCAGATCCCACAGAGCCGTCCACATCTTTTGCGGAAACCGACAAAGAAATGTTCACGGACCGGGATAGTGATTCCTCTTATAATGACAGTGCGGTGAAAATCACCCTCAGCGGCAATGCGGCCACCGCAACCTCCGATGCGGTGCAGATCAGCGGCAGTACAGTCAAGCTCACCGAGGCGGCTACCTATCTCGTCACCGGCAGTTTGGATGACGGAATGCTGGTGGTGGATGCCCCCAAGGATGCCAAGGTGCAGATCGTTCTGAGCAATGCATCCATTACCAGTAAGACTTACGCGCCGATTTTTGCATTGCAGGCGGACAAGGTCTTTGTGACCCTGGCCGAGGGCACAGAAAACACCCTGTCCGGCGGTGAAAGTTTTACAGCCATTGATGACAACAATATTGACGGTGTGGTCTATGCCAAAACCGATTTGACTTTCAATGGCGCAGGTTCACTTACGGTCACTTCTCCTGCCGGACACGGCATTGTCTGCAAGGACGATTTGGTGTTCACCGGCGGTAATTATACGATTCAGTCCGCCTCCCACGCCATCGATGCCAATGACAGCGTGCGTATTTCCGGCGGCGCTATCATTGCCGATGCGGGCAAGGACGGCATCCACGCGGAAAATAATGACGATGCCAGCCTGGGATTTGTATATATCTCCGGCGGCACTTTCAAAATGGAAGCCGAGGGCGACGGCATCAGCGCCGGCAGCTCCCTGCAAATTGACGGCGGCAGCTTTGATATTACCGCCGGTGGCGGCAGCGAAAACGGCAATAAGCAGTCCTCTGAAAACTACGGCGGTTTTGGCGGCGGATTCCCCGGCGGCGGAATGGGTGGAAAACCCCAGCGCCCCGGCGGGCGTGCGACAACTACTACAACGGAAACTGCTGAAACCACCGAAAGCACCAGTATGAAGGGGCTGAAGGCCGGTACGGATATGAAGATTACCGGCGGCACATTGGGCATCAATTCAGCCGACGACGGCGTGCATGCCAATGGCTCTTTGTATCTGGAAAACGGCGACATTACCGTTGCTACCGGTGATGACGGGTTCCACGCAGAGGAAACCATGTCTGTTTCCGGCGGTACTGTCACCATCTCAGAAAGCTACGAGGGCTTGGAGGCTTTGCATATTAAAGTTTCCGGGGGCGATATCACCCTTACCGCCAGCGACGACGGTCTCAATGCCGCAGGTGGCACAGACCAAAGCGGCTTCGGCGGCCGGGATGACGGCCAATTTATGGGTATGGCTTATGGCCCGGGCGGTCACGGCGGCATGGGCGGAATGTCCTCCGGAAACGGCAGCATCGTGATCTCCGGCGGTAAGCTGAATATCACCGCCTCCGGCGACGGCATCGATGCCAACGGCACCTTGGAGATCTCCGGTGGCTATACCACCGTCTGCGGTCCTACCCAGGGAGATACCGCGACGCTGGACTATGACAAATCTGCGGTAATTACCGGCGGCACCTTCATTGGCACCGGCGCATCGGGAATGGCTCAGACCTTCAGCAATTCAGAGCAGGGCGTGATAGCTGTTCAGGTTGGCTCTGCCGCAGCTGGCACACAGATCACGCTTACCGATAAAGACGGCAATGTGCGCATCGAGCATACACCGGCATTGGGCTATAATGTGGTGATTCTGTCCGCTCCCGATATAAAGAAAGGGGAGACTTACGATTTGACCGTGGGTTCTCAAAGCGGTGAATTTGAAGCAAGCTGAATAGAAAACAGGGGCGGCAATGCCGTCCCTGTTTTGACATGCTGAAAAAGGGAACGGCATTAGCCGTTCCCTTTTTGCTGGATCAGTCAAACATTTCGTTGATCTCGTGGATGGTTCTGCGGGTGAGGAGATCGCCGCCCTCGTGGCCTATATTGCCGCTTGACACATAAGCACTGTAGTGGCCGGCCTTTTCTGCCTTTTCGGTGGGCAGGTAGCCGGAGCTGCCGCAGCAAAGCTGTACCACGAAGGTCTGCTCAGCCTTACTTCTGGCCTTCATACGGTTGCCGTAGTCCAGGAACAGCTCGAAGGGGTTGGTGGCAATGGCAATGTCACCAAAGCGGATGACATGGTATTCGATGGGATAGATCTCAGTATCCTGCTGCATCTGATAACGGAGGATGGAGCCACAATGCACATGCATCCGGGCGGTGTCTGCAAAGTTGAAGGATTCTTTGTCCTTGTTCTTATCGATGTAGTACTCCAGCTCCCGGACAGCGTTCTGATACTCTGCCATAGTGACCTTCCGCAGGGGCAGATCCAAATCGATGACCTTGTGCTGGAAGACAGCGGTGTCCTTCAGTTCTGTGATGTCCTCATACACGGCAATGATCTCGCTGGCGATCCGGCGGCCCGCACGGTTACAGCCGCTGATGTCATACATAGAGGGGTCTGCCTTCCGCTTCAGGGGATTGGGACGATTTACATTGGGGTCGTCAATGGGAGTCTCGGGGGTTACCCAGCGAACCAAGTCACGGGGGCACTGGTCACCGCCGGCGCCGCCCAGACCCAGCAAATAAATATCCTTACCCAGCTTTTCCCGGAGGATAGCCTTGGTGCGGCCCCAGTAGTCGGCGGAAATAAAGCTTCTCTGCTCCAGAATCTGGGCAGGGCAGGCAATGTTTGCCACCACGCCGGTGAGCTTGCGGTCCTTGTTGAAGGTAAAGAGCAGCTCAATGCCGGAGTCGTTGCCGCCCTCCAGGGCTACAAAGTTAGCGGTGTTCACATCGCCCCACATTTGGGCGCTGCCGTCATCATAGCTGACCCGGCGGCACATACCTACCGCTGCACGGCCAAACTCGTTGGTGTACAGAGCCTCTTCCCGGTTATCCCAAGCGCGCTTGGCAGCCAGGGCGATCTTATCAGAAACAAATTCCGTGGCCTCTTCCGGGGTGATCACGCTGTCGTCTGCGGTCACCAGCGCCTTATACTCCTTACCCTCGGGCAGGTAGTCCTTCAAGACATCTTTGGCGGTCTTCTTTTTGACCTTGTCCCGGGCCAGGGTGTGGGTGGTGTGGGTGTGGGTAGCGGCAACCATCAGCTTCCGGGGGTCTACCTCGGGGCAGATTTTTGCAAACTTTTCACGTACAAGACCCACAAAGTACGCGGTAACGGAGGTCAGGTCCGCAGACACCATGATCATCTGGTCGCCATTGGCTTCCACAGCCATAGCGGTCACGCTGATCTCGGACTCCACATACTCAGAGATCCGTTCATAGAACTGACCGCCCAGGCTCACCTTTTTATCGGGCACGATGCTCTCTTCGGCCCAACCGATCAAAAGCTTTTCCATAATCATTCTCCTTACATAATGAGTTCAATGTCCATCATACGGCAGAAATCCTTGATGGCTTCTGTGTAGTTGCCATAGGCTACGATTACGTGCTGGCATGCCACGTTCTGGGCAAATTCCTCCACGGTGCAGCTGTCCGGGGCAACCTCCAGGCTGGGCAGCTGGGGAGCGGGATCGTCCCAACCGAACTCGTTCCACTGAGGCGGCTCCTTGGCCTCGGCAGTGTAAACATGCATTTTGTACTTGCCGTGCATATAGAACAGGCGGGCGCAGGTCACATAGCCGGTCTTCACCTTGGATACGTTCAGCAGCGATGCGCTCAGCAGACCGAATGCGGCAGGCAGTACAGTCACATCTCCGCAAGTCACAGACTTGGGTACATAGTCCGGTACGCCGATGAGCATGCTGTTTTCAAAGAACTCGTAGTACTCCATATAGGCAACATTCTGACCGGACAGGTACTTCATGATCAGCTGGGTCACAGCGCCCATCACATCGTTCTCGGGAACGGTGAGTACACCACAGTAATGCTCCAGCAGCATAAAGACCATAGCAGGGGGGAAGCCCATCAGCTTCTTCATGCCGTCCACATCGATGAGGGTAATGGCTTCCCAGCCACGCTCGCGGATCTTCTTGCTGATGGCAAGGGCATATTTCACGCCCTTTTCGATCACTTCATCAGCGCAGGGCTTCTTAAATACCCAGTTTTCTTTCACGAACTTAACGCCCTCGGCCACGGCGTCAGGATCCAGTGTTTCCAAAGCCTGTACCATTTCCAGCATTTCGTAGGGCTCTACTTCCACGCCGATCTGACCCCGCATGGAATTGCCCTCGAACTGGGTGCCGTACAGGAGCATATCCCGGTAGCCCATGGTGCCGACCCGGGCGCTACGCAGTGCTTTCCGGGCGCAGCAGGCAGAAAGGAATGCATCCAGTTTTTCCACAGGATAAGGCTTACCGATCACATTGTATACATATTTAAATGTATAGCCCAGTGCCTCCAGGGCAGGTCTGAGGGCAGTGGTGCCGGCCTGCTCTGCGGTGGTGATGATGCGGCCATTTTCCTTCCAGCCGCAAAGACCCCACAAAAGCACGGGAATGTGGCGGAAATTGTCCGTCACCCGGATCACCGCGTGGGTGGGAACCCAACCTGCTACGCAGACCACCAGGCAACTCATATCCACACCCTGCAGCTTGGCAATTGCTGCATCTGCGGTTTCATAGCCGGGATCATCGATGACCAGGCCGCCATCTACGAAGGTGTAGTCCAGTATCCCGAGAACCTCCAGTGCTTCTTTATGCTTCATCTGCAGGCGCTCAATGGGGGTATTGACCTCACCGAAGCATACAAATCCGATTTGTTTTTCCATAAGCCTTACTCCTTTGCTTTTTTGCTTATTATAGCATTTGTGTTTTTTTACATCAAGAGAAACGCTAACGAAAAAGTTTCGAAATTTCAGATTACGCTTGCGCTTTTGCAATTTAACGGATACAATTACGGAGTAGGAGGTGACGATATGATTACCTTGTCCAAACTGGCAGCATTGGCCCATGTTTCTGTTTCCACTGCATCCAAGGCCTTTTCTATGAGCAGTGAGGTCAGCGAGCAGACCCGGGAGAACATTTTCCGAATCGCCCGGGAGCAGGGCTGTTTTAAGAAATTCTTCAACGCCAAATACCCAAAATATGTGATCGCGGTGCTCTGTCCGGAGTACAAAAGCCATTTTTATAATTCTGCCCTGTCCCACTTGCAGGAGCGCCTTTCCGCCCATTCCTGTGAAGTGTGTGTGGCTTCCACCAATTTTTCTGCGCAGACGGAGGCCGACCTTTTGGAATACTACAGCCATTACGCCAACGTAGACGGCATTATCGTCATCAACGGCAAAGTCCCTCTGAATTTGCCTGGGGAGATTCCCGTAGCTACCATACTGCCCAATTTGGGTTGTGAAGGCGCTATCACGCTGACGACAGATTGTATCGACGCAATCACCGAAGCGATCCGACATTTCTTGGGCAACGGTATTACGGATATCGGCTTTATCGGCGACCGCCATACAGCTTCCAAGGAAAAGCTTTTTCTCAGCACCGCCCAGGCGTTATCTTTGGATAGGGAAGCGATTCGATGTTCCGTCACCGAGGAGCGCTTTGAGGCTGGCGGATACAAGGCGTTTGAAGGATATCTGGAAAGCGGCCACATTCCCCGTGCCATTTTCTGTGCTTATGATTATATGGCCATCGGCGCCATCCGCTGTGCCTGTGAGCACGGATTGCGGGTTCCGGAAGATGTGGCCATTGTAGGTATGGATAACATTCCGGAGAACTGCTATCTCAACCCACCCCTTTCCTCTATTGATTTCAATATGGACAAGCTCTGCACCATTGCTGCGGATGCCATTATGCAGTGCATGTCCAATCCGGACTTTGCCCTGCGGCATAAAGTCCCGGCGACTTTCCATTTGCGCGCTTCCGCTATGATCAAATAAAAAGGAACAGCATAGGCTGTTCCTTTTTGCAGTTTATACCCACAAAAATCAAAGATTTGGAAAAAAGTTGTTGACCTATTGGGTTTTTTCGGTTATACTATCTTAGCGTGACTATGGACATAGTCTGTAATTTTGTTCCGCTGCAGCTGAAAAAGCTGTCGAGCATATGTGATTTTAAGGAGGTGTTCACCTATGAAGCGTACCTACCAGCCCAGCCGCCGTCACCGTTCCAAGGTTCACGGTTTCCGGCAGAGAATGGCTACTTCCAACGGCCGCAAGGTTCTTGCCCGCCGCCGTGCCAAAGGCCGTAAGGTCCTGTCCGCTTGAGTGAAGTGAGGCTAATTTGATTGCAGGCCACCGCTACAAGCAAAATGGGAGTCCACGCGGGGCGAATGGCGATTCGCCCCGCTCCCTTTTTATATGGGCAGACTTTCTGAAATGTCTTGCCGTGCCTTGGCGGATCTTTTTCCCCAATGCTTCACAACAGCCCCTTGAAATACACAAAGTATTCCTGCGGGTCTGTTGCTTGCCTTGCGAAAAAATTTCTCGCCAATGCATCGACAATCCATTTCTTCAAGCCTGCCCGGAATATGGGTTAGGGATTCCAATTTTTGGAGAGATAGTTATGAAATTTTCCTGCGCGTTGAAGCTGAATCATATTTTTAGACGGTTGTATGCCACTTCCGGCCAAGCCAATGGGTATCTGGTGCTGTACGCCCGGCCCAATCGCTTGAACATTAACCGGGTGGGTATTACCACCGGCAAAAAGCTGGGCCACGCTGTGGTCCGAAACCGGGTGCGCCGTCGTCTGCGGGAGGTTTACCGTCTCAATGAGGACAAGTTCACCCCCGGTTGGGACATCGTGGTGGTAGCCCGGAGTCGGTGCATCAGCGCTGATTTCCGCAAACTCACCGATGCATACCTTTCCCTGGCTGAAAAAGCCGGGATCCTGAAAGAGCAATGAAAAAACTGCTCCTGTCTATGATTCGCTTTTACCGGCGCCACATCTCTCCCTACACGCCTGCCTGCTGTCGATTTACGCCTACCTGCTCCGCTTACGCAATGGAAGCTATTGAAAAATATGGGGCCATGAAGGGCGGTTTCTTAGCCCTGAAGCGTTTCTTGCGCTGCCACCCCTTTTACAAGGGGGATTTTATTGACCCCGTGCCTTAAGGAGGAAAACTATGGATTTTATTCGTGTCCCCTTTGGCTATCTGCTGTCCTGGCTGTATCAGCTCACCTCTAACTACGGTGTTGCGCTGATCATCTTTGCCATCATTCTGAAGCTGATCCTGCTCCCGGCGACTGCCAAGAGCAAGAAGAGCACTATGAAGATGTCCCGTCTGCAGCCAAGGTTGCAGGCCTTGCAGAAGAAGTATGCCAATGACCAGCAGAAGCTGAGTGAAGCGACCCAGGCTCTTTACAGAGAAGAGGGCGTGGGTATGGGCGCAGGCTGCCTTTGGAGTCTGATCCCGCTGTTCCTGCTGATTCCTTTGTACAATGTGGTCCGTGAGCCCATCACATATCTGCTCCACGAGGCCAATGCAGACAAGATCGTCGAGATCATCAAGGCTGGTGAGGCCGCTGAGGTATTTGGCAAGAACACCTACTATCAGCAAATGATCGCTGCGCCACTGATCCCCAAGTATGCAGAGCAGCTGAAGGATATTGTGGCCCATCCCGAGACTCTGGAAGGCATCAAGTTTGGCTTCCTGGGTATTGACCTGGGCAGCATTCCTTCCTTCAATGTATTTGCCTGGAAGGTCTATAACTGGGCTACCATCGGCGCATTCCTGCTGCCGTTGCTGTCTGCCGGCGGCCAGGTGCTGAGTATGCTCATCTCTCAGAAGATGAACAACTCCCTGGTTACCGACGAAAAGGGCCTGCAGGACAAGGAAACTGCCAAGAATTCCCAGGCCAACCAGAGCAACAAGGTTATGATGTATATGTTCCCCTTGATGTCTCTGTGGATCGGCTTTACCATTCCCTGTGCATTGAGCCTTTACTGGTTTATCCAGGGCTTGGTGTCCACCGCCATCGATGTGTATCTGACCAAGAAGTATCGGACAATCTACGATGCCGAGGATGCTGTCCGCCTGGCAAAGGCAATGGAAGAAGAGGCGATCGAAGCCGAGAAGGAGCGCCTGCGCGCTGAGCGCCGGGCTGCAAACCCCGACGGTATCACCGCCAACACCAGCAAGAAAAAACTGCAACAGCAGCAACAGAGGGAGCAGGAGGCCGCCAAAGCCGCCGCTGCCAAGGAGTATGCCATCAAGAAGGGTCTGATCACCGAAGAGGAGGCCGAGGAGAAAGCGCCCAGCGTTATGTCCGGTATTCCCAGCCGCCCCTACTGCAAGGGCCGCAACTATGACCCCAACCGGTATGCTTCCCAAAATACGGAGGAATAAAAATGGAAAAGACCATTGTAACTACGGGCAAAACCATCGATGCTGCCATCGAAAATGCCCTTGCCCAGCTGGGACTGGATCGGGACAATGTTTCCGTTCAGGTGCTGTCCCAGGCCAAGGCCGGTTTCCTGGGCTTTGGCGCGACCCCTGCCAAGGTGCAGGTGACTTATGAAGCACCCGATCCCGAACCCGAAGCACCCAAGGTAGCGCTGTCTTCCGCTTCCCGTTCCAAGCCCAAGGCCAAGTTTGTGCCCAAGGAAGAGCCCAAGGTGGAAGCCCCCAAGGCTGAGCCCAAGCCCGCAAAGGCGGAAGCTCCCAAGCCTGCAAAGAAGGCAGAAGCCCCCAAGGCTGCGGTTAAGGCCGAGCCCAAGGAGTACGCCCCCGCCGCTCCCGGTTCTGTGGAGGAGAAGATCGAGGTCTTCCTGAAGGGCCTGCTGGAGCATATGGGCTCCGATGCTGTTCCCCACGCCTGGAAGGGCGAGGACAACACCTATATGGTAGAGCTCACCGGTGAGGACTTGGGTTATCTCATCGGCCGTCGTGGCGATACCCTGGATGCCCTGCAGCACCTGGCCAACTACACCGTCAACCGCGGTGTTGAGGGTCATATCCGCATCAATGTGGATGCTGAGTGCTATCGCCGCAAGCGCGAGGACTCCCTGCGCCGTTATGCCAATAAGAAGGCTCAGCAGGTGCTGAAGGCTCACCGCCGCACCACCTTAGAGCCTATGAACGCTTACGAGCGCCACGTGATCCACGCAACCTTGCAGGACACCGACCGCATCACCACCTATTCCATTGGCACCGAGCCCAACCGCCGGGTCGTCATCGAATACGTTCGCTAATCAAAAAGCAGGAGAGGGAAACCTCTCCTGTTTTTTGTGTAGTGTGGATATTAGGGGAGGCATACTATGCCTCCCGAAATTTTAAAAGAGAATGCTTGTAGGGGAGGGATAATATCCCTCCCCTACAAGGATTTTTGTCTTGCCAAAAAACATCGAATATAGTAAAATGATGGGGTAAAAAAAGAAAGAGTAGGTACCCCGCAATGAAAATCAAAACCAAACGGCTTCCCTACGAAAAAGTAATGGCCCTGCCCCGGTCTAAGCATTGTAACCCCATAAAACCCCTGCTTTTGCTGCAGCTTGTGGTGCGTGTGCTGGCTGTTTTCGACCTGTTTCCCACCAAATTCACCTATAAGACCCACGGAATGGAGAAAATCCATAAGAACGAACCTTGTCTGATACTGATGAACCATTCCAGCTTCATTGACTTGAAAATCGTTTCCCGGATCTTTTTCCCCAAGCGCTACGGCATTGTCTGCACCTCTGACGGCTTTGTGGGCAAAAACTGGCTGATGCGGCTGCTGGGATGCATTCCTACCCAGAAGTTTGTCAGCGATGTGAGCCTGATCCGGGATATGGAATATCTGCTGAAGAAGAAAAAGGTCAGTGTGCTGATGTACCCGGAGGCCAGCTATTCCTTTGACGGCACAGCTACCCCCTTGCCCCGGAAAATGGGCGTGTTGCTGAAAAAGCTGAATGTGCCGGTGGTAACGGTGATCACCCAGGGCGCTTTTGCCCGGGATCCCCTGTACAACTGCCTGCAAAAGCGGAAAGTCACCGTCCGGGCAGATGTGACCTGCCTGGCTACGAAAGAAGAGTTGAAAGAACTGACCGTAGCGGAGCTGGATGCCCGTTTAGACGCGGCATTCTCCTTTGATAACTTCCGCTATCAGCAGGAGAATAAAATCGTGGTAGACGAGCCCTTCCGGGCTGACGGCTTAAACCGCATTCTGTACAAATGCCCCCACTGCAATACTGAGGGTCAAACGGTAGGCGATGGAATCACCCTTACCTGCAAAAACTGCGGCAAGGTCTATACCTTGGACGAGCATGGCTATCTGCAGGCCGAGGGCGCTGCCTTTACCCATATCCCCAATTGGTATGCCTGGCAGCGTCAGCAGGTCCGTAAGGAGCTGGAAGAGGGTACTTATCGCTTAGAGAAAGATGTGGACATCGGCATTTTGGTAAATACCAAGGCCCTCTATATGGTGGGTGAGGGCAAGCTTATCCACGATGAAAACGGCTTCCGCCTCACCGGCTGCGACGGCAAGCTCCAATACGAGCAAGGCCCGCTGGCCTGCTATAGCCTGTACTCAGATTACTATTGGTATGAGATCGGCGATGTGATCTGCATCGGCAATCACGATGCCCTGTATTACTGCTTCCCCAAGGACGGAGATGTGGTAGCAAAGACCCGCCTGGCCGCCGAGGAACTGTATAAGCTGAAAAAACGCAGAAAAGTAACGGTATAAGAAAAGCCACCCCATTGGGGTGGCTATTTTATATGGTTTCCAGGAGTTCTTCTAATTGCGCAAGGGAGGAAATCTCATAATCGGGAACGATATCCGCCCGGGGTTGTGCGCCCTTGGGGTTGACCCAGCAGGTATATATCCCGGCCTGCTTGCCGCCCAAAATATCCGAGGTCAAACTGTCGCCAACGATCATAGCCTTTGTGGGATCAAAACCGGGAATGCGGGCAAAGCACCGATCAAAATAGCCCTTGTCCGGCTTGTTGATGCCAATGTCCTGGGAGATGAAAATATCCTGGAAGAAATGGCTGATAGCGGCGCTTTCCAGCCGACCGGCCTGGATCTTGGAGGTGCCGTTGCTGGTAATGTAGAGCTTGTACTTCTTGCTTAAGGCCTCTACCGCCTCCCGGGCGCCGGGCATAAAATAGTGACCGATGGACAGGTTGTTTTCGTAAGTCCGGGCACAAAGCTCTGCTGGCACTTCGATACCAAATTCTTCCATCAGCTGGGCAAACCGGCTCACCAGCAGAAATTCCCTGCTGATTTCCTTCCGTTCCAGCCGCTCCCAATGCTCCTTGTTGATTTTGCTGTAGCGGCTCATCACAGTGTCCGTGGGTTCTAACCCCAAGGACTGCAATGTTTTCTTCAAAGCCACATGCTCTGCTTTGTGGAAATCCAAAATGGTATCGTCCAAGTCGATGAACAGAAATTCTATCATTTTGCTTTTCTCCTGTAAATGGCATTAGACAGACTTGCAAACTGGGCAATGGACAAGGTCTCGCCCCGCACATTTTCATCAAAGCCGCATTCGGCAATGATTTCCGCCAAAGCCTCTTTGCCTAATTCTGAGAACCCGGCAGCCAGGCCGTTGAGAAGCTTTTTCCGCCGCATAGCAAAGCTGGCCTTGACGGTGCGGAAGAAGGTGGTCTTGTCCGCAATGTCCCAGGGACAGTGCTCGTAGGTCTTCAGGGTCACCACCGCGGAAGTGACCTTGGGCTGAGGCAGGAAACAGTGAGCCGGTACATCAAAGAGGATCTCCGGCTGGGCATAATACTGACAGAACACCGTAAAGGCGCTGTAGTCCGCTGTGCCGGGCTTTGCGGCGATCCGCAGGGCAACTTCCTTCTGCACCATCACCGTCACCGCCTGGAAACACTCGGCCTCTAACAGAGCGGACAGGATAGGGGAGGTGATGTAGTAGGGCAGATTGGCGCAGGCCATAGGCCGCAGGCCGGGGAATTTCTCCGCAACCAACTGGGGGATGTTTTGCTTCAGCACATCGTCCCAAATGATTTCCAAATTGGAAAACTCCCCCACAGTGGCGGCAAGGATGGGCTCTAACCGCTTGTCCAGCTCCACAGCGCAGACCTTTCCGGCCCGCAGGGCCAATTGCTGGGTCAGCGGGCCGATGCCCGGGCCGATCTCCAGCACGCCGGCAGTAGCATCCACCCCGGCTTCCTCTGCGATCCGCTCCGGCACCCACCGGGCGATGAGAAAGTTCTGACCCTTTGCTTTTGAAAAATGAAAGCCGTGCTCTGCAAGCAATGGCTTCATAATTTGAATATCACATACATCAAGCATAAAAAAACCGCCTTTCTCCTGCTATCATAGCACGAAAAAGGCGGATTTGCAACGAAATTATGCGTTGTCTTTCCAGTCGGCGCCGCCGAGGAAGTACACGGTGCAGTTACGGACACCGAAAGCATATGCCTGCTCCAGGGTGGGCATATACAGGTCCAGGCGGTGGTCTTGAATATCGCCGCCGCAGTCCTCTGCGGTGCTGAGGCCGTAGACATAGGAACCGTCGTTGGCAACAATGAACATCCGGGTGCCGTAGGGGATCACGCTGGGGTCAACAGCAACCACACCCCATTTGACCTTAGCGCCGTTGGAGGTGAACTCGTCACAGCCACTGTCGAAATGCGTGTAGGCGGTAGCAACAAATGTTTCGGCACGGGTGTAGTTCAAAACCTCACCGGAGGGCAGGACGATAAAACCGTTGCCAATGATGGGCTGGTCATTTACCTGGCCGACCTGCTCGCCGGTACCCACGGCGATCACCTGATCCACAGGCTCGGTGGTGACGGACTCTTCCAAGACAGTGCGGCTGTTTTCCTCACCGTTCAAATAGGTCACGGAGGAGGTGCGGATGGCCTGGCCGGGAACGCCGGTTACCAAGACCTTCTCTTCGCCCAGGGGCAGGGAAGGATCATCGCAGTAAACGGTCTCAAAGGGGACCTCTACGGTGTAACGCTCAGTTGCGTGGCCCAGGCTGTCAATACGAACCTGCATACCGGCGTAGGTGATGGTATCCAAAGGAACGGAAACCACAGCGTTTTCATCAATTGTGACTCCCAAACGGTCAAGAAGCTCGCCCAGAGGCTCGCCATATGTGGTGGATGTTAAAATCTCATTGCCGTTGTACACTGTGATGTTCTGCACTCGCTGGACGTTGATCTCGGACACGCCGTCATTTTCGGTGGTGGTATAGGAGTCACTCTCGGTCAGGGAGAAACCTGCTTCTGCAAGGACCCGAGCGGGATCGGTGGCGGTAGTGGTGTGAACCTTGACCGCCTCGCCGTCGGTGATCACAAATGTATTCTCGGCTTTCGCCGTGTGGGAAAGGGTACCTACCAGGCAAGCTGC
The DNA here is from genome assembly GCA_017452505.1 of Oscillospiraceae bacterium. GTDB lineage: Bacteria > Bacillota > Clostridia > Oscillospirales > Oscillospiraceae > Faecousia. Next base: position 2,338 of record JAFTMI010000037.1, on the reverse strand, counting down.
CACCAAAAGCATCGCAATCATCGCCCAAAAGCGATTCTTCTTGCGAAACATTGAGGGAGCAAGAAACTGCATGGGAAGGACCTCCTTTCATAAAATTCAGAGTGTTGGATATCGTTACAAACGGTATCAAAAAGTTACAAAGAAATACAATCCGAAATCGGATTGCAAAGGTATTATAACAAAAATTTTGAAAAAGTCAAGTCTTTTCTGGAAAATGCCGTAAAATGACAACATTTTAGGTTTTTCTGCAAGAAATATTATGTAAACTTCTTGTAAATTTCTTGCGATAACTATGCAATTTACACACAAGATATTGGTGTTTGCTGTAAATTTTTGGCAAAATAGGGAAAATTATGTACCCAGCGCCCAAAATAACGGTAACCCCAATTATGGTAAACCGATTTTGTAACTTTTTCCGGGATTTTACTCCACTAAAGCGAAAAATCACCCCCTTGACAACGCATCTGCCCTCCACTTTGACTCGAGGATTGACAATTTGTAATATATATGGTATAGTTGTAAAGTCAAAAAGCTGTGATGAAGACATGCGCGCTTGAATCGGCTTCCCAGAGAGAGACCTGTCCGGTGAAAGGGTCTTGTAGCTGTTGGGTGTGATACCACTTCTGAGCCGCAGGGAAGAAATGTCCTGCCGGGTGCGCCCGTTAAAGCGTCAATGAGTGGCAAGGCAACTTGCAACCAGGGTGGAACCGTGGAATACTTTGTATCCCACCCCTGATCTTTCAGGGGATGGGAGTATTTTTTTACCTTTCCCCACAGGCGATCTCTACAAACTGCTTTTTGATGATTTGGACAGCAGATTTTACGCCAAATCAAGCAGCGGAAAGCTCGGAATACTTTGTGTATTGAGGGCTTTTAGCTGTGAAGAGTTGGGGGAAAAGATGCGACCAAATCGCAAAAGGGTAGTTTTTAGAGGCGCCCATAAAAAAGGAGGAAAAACAAAATGAGCGATGAAAATCTGTACACCTTTGACAACCCCGAATACCGGAAAACCTTCTGGCACACCAGTTCCCATGTAATGGCCCAGGCCGTTAAGCGCTTGTGGCCGGAAGTGAAGCTGGCCATCGGCCCCGCCATCGATGAGGGCTGGTACTATGACTTTGATGCCCCCTTCTCCTTCACCCCCGACCATCTTTCTCAAATCGAGGCGGAGATGAAGAAGATCATTAAGGAGCGTATCCGCTTAGAGCGCACCGAAAAGCCCCGGGCGGAAGCCATTGCCTACATGGAGTCTATGCAGGAGCCTTACAAAGTAGAACTGATCGAAGATCTGCCCGAGGATGCTGTGATCTCTTTCTACACCCAGGGCGAATTCACCGACCTGTGCGCCGGCCCTCATCTGGATCACACCGGCCGCCTGCGCCATAACGGCTTCAAGCTGACCAAGTCCTGCGGCGCTTACTGGCGCGGCGACTCTAACCGCAAGATGCTGCAGAGAATCTACGGCATCGGCTTCCCCACCAAGGACGAGCTGGATGCCTACCTGGCCGCCCAGGAAGAGGCTTTGAAGCGTGACCACAACAAGCTGGGCCGTGAGCTGGAATTCTTCACCACGGTGGAAGAGATCGGCCAGGGCCTGCCCATCCTGCTGCCCAAGGGCGCAAGAGTGATTCAGACCCTGCAGCGCTGGGTGGAGGACGAGGAGCAGAAGCGTGGCTACCTGCTGACCAAGACCCCCTTGATGGCCAAGAGCGACCTGTATAAGATCTCCGGTCACTGGGATCACTACCTGGATGGTATGTTCGTGCTGGGTGATCCCACCGACGAGACCAAGGAATGCTTTGCTCTGCGGCCTATGACCTGTCCCTTCCAGTACCAGGTCTATCTGAACCGGGCCCGTTCCTACCGTGACCTGCCCATGCGCTTGGGCGAAACCTCCACGCTGTTCCGCAATGAGGACTCCGGTGAGATGCACGGTCTGATCCGTGTCCGCCAGTTCACCATTTCCGAGGGCCACTTGGTTCTCCGCCCCGATCAGCTGGAAGAGGAGTTCCGTGGCTGCCTGGAGCTGGCTAAGTACTGCCTGGATACCGTGGGTATGCTGGAAAACTGCACCTTCCGTTTCTCCCAGTGGGATCCTGCCCGTGCCGGCATCAAGTACGAGGGTACTGCCGAGCAGTGGGAAGAGGCGCAGCGCGTTATGGGCGAAATCCTGGACAACCTGGGTGTGGAGTACACCGTTGGTATCGACGAAGCTGCCTTCTACGGTCCTAAGCTGGATATTCAGTATAAGAATGTATTTGGCAAGGAAGATACCATCGTTACCCTTCAGATCGATATGCTGCTGGCACAGAAGTTTGGTATGGAATATGTGGATGCC
>JAFTMI010000036.1 GCA_017452505.1 Oscillospiraceae bacterium | reverse complement strand
GTTGAGAAACGTGGTGCCTCCGGTCGGAATCGAACCAACGACACGCGGATTTTCAGTCCGCTGCTCTACCTACTGAGCTACAGAGGCATATAGTGGAGAGCTTACGCTCTCCACAGATGCGTTATATGGCGACCCGGAACGGACTCGAACCGTCGACCTCCAGCGTGACAGGCTGGCGTGCTAACCGACTGCACCACCGGGCCAAATATGGTGGGAACAACAGGGCTCGAACCTGTGACCTCCTGCTTGTAAGGCAGATGCTCTCCCAGCTGAGCTATGCTCCCGATTCCATCGCTTAGCGCTTTACATCTCAGCGACGTGGTTTATTATACACATAGACATAAACTTTGTCAAGCACTTTTTTAATTTTTTCTAAGCATTTTTTCAGTTGCCCGGAATTGCACCGGGCAACTGAAAAATACGTCAATTTCTCTTCTCCAGCTCCTCTACCTTGGCAACCAGGCCTTCCAGCATATCCTTTAGACCACGCTTGGCCAAAACCTGGGGCAGGTCAAATCCGGAACCACGGTTACCCTCGATCAGCAGAGGCCCGTCGGGGGTGATGGCCACATCCCAACCAATGAAGTGGATCTGGTCATTGACCAAAGCTGCCTCCAGGCACATAGCCTTGATTTCCTCCCAGTAGGGCACTTCGTAACCGTCATAGCGGATACCGGTAGCGGTACATGCGTGCTCGTTTAGCTTCTTGTCAAGGCCTGTGCCGGTGAGCTTGCCGGTTTCCATATCGATCAGCGCCGCGCTGCCGCCCATATGGAAATTATCCGCAACACTGGTGCCGGATCCTACACGGGTAGCCGCAAACAGCAGCCAGGACTGGCCCGCCGCCGCGCCGGTGATCACACGCAGCGTATTGACACAACCGGGACACAGGGCCTCCCAAGCCGGGTGCTGCTTCACCAGCTCTTCCAGGCAGGCCTTGGATTCCATCGCCTTGTCAAAGAAAGCCTTTCTGTCCTCGATCTCAGCGGTAACGATCTTGGCAATACCCTCACCGCACTGGCCGATCTGGGGCTTATAGATGAACACGGGATTCCGCTCCAAAAATGCCTCAAAAGCCTCGTAGCCCCCGTCCGGATCAAAGAAATCCCGGCGGGTATACTTGCCGTAGTTCTTGTGGAAATTGGTCTTATTGGAAATATAGGGAGACCACTTGATATTGGACAGCTTGGTGATGACCTGATCCAAGTAGCCCACGCTCACATAGGTCTTCCGCTGGGCATGTTTTTTCTCATAGAACCGGAAGTTCAAATAGTCCTGAAGACCGGAGCCGTAGCGCAAGGTACACACTGCGGTGTCTAAAAACATAAACCAGGCCGGTTTATGGGTGGTCTTGGACAATTCCTTCAAATCGTTATAAAACCGCTTATAATTACCCTGGAGGGCAAAGCTGATAACACCCATTCTATTTCTCCTCCAATTCCTTCAGCAAGTCTGCGATCTGCGCAGGCGTAAAGACATATTTTTCATCGCAGAACTGGCACTCCACCGGGAAAGGCTTGTCCTCCTCCACAATTTCTGCCAATTCCTTTTTGCCCAAACTAATAAGAGCTGCCTCCACCCGGTCACGGGTACAGTAGCACTTGTATTCCACCGGGGTGGTCTCCATAAACAGGATGCCCAAATCGCCGCAGACCTGGCCGAGCATTTCCTCGGGGGTAAGGCCTGCATCCAGCATCGCAGTAACCGCACCGGCCCGCTTAATGCCAGCTTCCAGCTTGTCGATAGTTTCATCGGGGGCGCCGGGCAGAAGCTGTAGAATATAGCCGCCGGCCACCTTGACAGAGCAATCCGTATCCACCAGCACGCCCAAGGCGCAGGCAGTGGGTGTCTGCTCTGACTGGGCAAAATAGGCAGTCACATCGTCGGCAATCTCGCCGGACACCAGGGGAATTGAACCCACATAGGGATCTTTCATCTGCAAATCACGGATCACGGTCAAAGTGCCGTCTGTACCCACGGTTGCACCCACATCCAGCTTGCCGGGGTACTTTTCCACCACCGGTACATTGGGTTCGTATACATAGCCACGGACATTACCGGTAGGGTCAGAGACACAGACAATGGTGCCGATCGGGCCGTTGCCCTTGATCTGCAAGGTCATGGAACCGTTGTCCACCTTCTGCATATTACCCATCATGGAAGCCGCCGTCAACGCCCGGCCAAAGGCCGCTGTGGCATTGGGGGTAGTCTTGTGTATTTCTGCGCCCCGGCGCGTAAGCTCCGTGGAGCGGATAGCTACGGCCTTCACAAAGCCGTCCATACTCATTCCACGCACCAAATAGTCACTCATTTGATCTTTCCCTTTCTCGCTTTGAAATAGATCCGCTGTTCCCCCGGTCTGGGGTCGCAAAGCTGTCTGTCTGCAAACACCTCAATATGGGTAAAACCGGCAGCTTTCAAGTACTCTGTAAGCTGCTGCCGGGAATAGGCATATTCCTCGTGGACCTCACCACTGCGGTACCAAAACTTCCCTTTCCGCTGGAAAATATCCATTCCGTAGGTGCAGATATTGGTCTGCTCATCAAATTCTCCCCGCCAGACGCAATACACATCGTCGTCCTCATCCAAGAAGATTTGGCCGTCCATTGCCCGGAGCTTTTCCGGGGTGTTTACATCAAAAATGAAGCAGCCACCGGGATTGAGTGCCTTATAAACTCGCCGAATGGCCTCCCGGCAATCGTCGGGGTTTGTGATATAGTCCAGGCTGTCCAATGCACAGACAGCTAAATCCACGCCTTTGGGCAGGTGGAGCTGCTGCAATTCTTGGCAGATGAACAAAGGCCGGTTGCTTAGACCGGCTGCCTTTTGGTCTGCCTGGCAGAGCATTTCCGGTGACATATCCACACCGGTCACCTGCAGGCCAAGCTCTGCCAGCAGCACGGACACAGAGCCTGTCCCACAGGCTAAGTCCACAGCAGTGCGGGGTGATAGGTTTTCCCGCTGCCAAAGCAGGCGATAAAAATCCACCACCGCGGTATAATCCACATCCTCCGTCAGCCGGTCATAGCTGGCGGCCAACGCTTTATAAGCATCCATAGTAGTATCCTTTGGTCCTATTCTTTATTTCCATGATAAGGGAACATCCACACATTTACAATCCATGCCACAAACACACCGATCAGCGTTTGCGATGCACGCAGTAACGCATACAAGTACCGACCGTCATCGGCATGGTAAATCAGCAAAATAATATAGACTACAGCAGCAATTCCCGTCATAGCGCCGCAACGGAAATGGGGCGCTATCTGCAAGGCAGCCAACACACCCACAAGAACCATCGCTAGATCCAATGCCACAAGCAGCCCTTCACTTTCAAATCGGGAATGCAGCCATATCCGCAAAAACAGCATTGGTAATCCAAGGGCTATGCCTACAAATGTCGCTCTGATACGCTGCATGCCCAAGGTTTTTGTCTTCTCAGAGGTATCCCGCACTTCCAGGAAACTGTAGATATAAATATAGAGCGGGTGTACCTCCAGATCCGGAAAAAGAAGGCGAATCGCTTGCCAAATACAAAAACCGATTATGATTGCAATCAAGCTTTTTACTTTTCGCATACCAATATGCAGGCAGCTGTGTTCGCTCATTTTTGCCCTCCAGTTTTTATGGCGAAAAAACAGCATCCCGGACAACCGTCCGGGATGCCGCAAATGTCTTATTTAACGGTTGAACAGAGTGAAGATGTCAGCATCGTCATCGGAGAAGCTGGTCTTCTTAGCGGTAGGAGTCTTGACTTCCTCCTCGGCTTCCTTGGTCTCAAAGCCGGTTGCGATAACGGTCACGCGGATCTCGTCCACGAAGTCATCACAGGAAGTAGCACCGAAGATAATGTTGGCATCGGGGTTGGCAGCCTCCTGCACAATTCCTGCAGCGGTCTCAACATCATCCAGGGTCAGCTCGGAAGAACCGGTAACGTTCACCAGAACGCCGGTAGCGCCGTTGATGGAGGTCTCCAACAAGGGGCTGGCCACAGCGGCCAAAGCAGCCTGCTCAGCCTTCTCGCGGCCGGAAGCAACACCCACGCCCATATGTGCGCGGCCGGCTTCCTTCATAACAGCGGAAACGTCAGCGAAGTCCAGGTTGATAACAACGCGATCGGAGTAGCCAACCAGCTCAGAGATGGAAACCACAGCCTGCTTCAGCACATCGTCAGCGATGCCGAATGCGTTGGCGAAGGTGATCTTCTGATCGGTAACATACTTCAGACGGTCGTTGGGGATGATGACCAGGGAGTCGACCTTGCCGTTCAGATCGTTGATACCCTGCTCAGCCTGACGCATACGGTTGGCGCCCTCACACTTGAAGGGCTTGGTGACAACGCCGACGGTCAGGATGCCAGCCTCGTGAGCCAGGTCAGCCACGATGGGAG
>JAFTMI010000035.1 GCA_017452505.1 Oscillospiraceae bacterium | reverse complement strand
TGGTTTGGTAATGATGAATACTGGTATAAGCGCGCATTGGGTTGTACCTTTGAAAAACCGGAAGATATTTCGCTCAGGTTTTATTTCTACACAGGTATAGGCGAACACGGTCATAACGATTACAAATATTTCACTTCCGAAGAACAAGCTTTTTTGGCCAAGGCCTACAAGGATAAAAACGGCAGGGAAGAATATACGATGGCAACCAGATTGCCGGTTAAAAAGATTGAAAAGGCCTTGTCGATTTTGGGTGTAACCTTGGAAGATGTTGAGATCCCTGAAAGTTGGGTGTACTACGATCAGACAGATGCCTACTATTTCTGGGTCAGCGATGCCTACGGTGCTGACCCTTGGAAAGTAACAAAGGTGGAAAACGGCGCAAACGGCATTGTAAAGGTTTATTGGGAAGGTCCGCAGCGACACTTGAATACCGCGACAGGCAAATTTTACAGGGAAGATTATCCAAGAATGGTAATGACTCTGCAGAAAAAGCCGGACGGAAGGATTTTTGTCCTGTCCAATCTTCCTGTGAATAATACAAGATAAATAAAGAACGGCCCCCTTGCCTAAAGGGGGCTGTCTTTTTGCCGATTTTAGGCAAAAAGACTGGGGGATATGATAATACGGAAAAATCAAGGATGTTATTGCAATCTTTTTGCATGAATAGCAAAAATCCCTGTTGCACTTTTCGGCGATCTGTTATATTATAAAGAATAATGGACTATTCTGGGTAGTATACCCATTTGTAAGGAGGCGACCCAAGTGAAAAAGAAGCTTCGCAGAATACTGCAGCCCAATATGGGCATCTATTTGGCCCTGTTCCTGGTATTCATTATCGCAACGGCTGTTTTCCGTCAGTTTGTCCTTGCCGGGTTGCAGATGTGTGTGTGGTTGCTCCTTTTGGGTGCATATCTGTTGCACTATGCCCGCCGGAAAAAGCAGGTAAAAGACTTTGTTGAGAAAACCATAAACCAGCAGGCCGGTGTGACCGGTCAGAAGCCGCCCTTTCCTATGGCGGTGGTGCGTATGGCCGACGGTGACATTGTGTTTGCCAATGACCGCTTTCTCAAGCTCACCGGTCTGAACGATACCTTGAAAGAACGAAATATCAGTGATGTCCTGTCCGGATTTGATATTCAGTGGCTTTCCGAGGGCAAAAATGAATACCCCTATGATGTGCGGTATGCAGGCCAGCGTTTCAGAGTGTACGGCTCTGTGATCCAGGACGGTGAAGCGCCGGAGATCCAGTTGGGCGTGATGTATTTTGCAGATCTGACCGAACTGTATCAGATACGGGATGAATATATCCGCTCCCGCCCCGTGGTATCCATTATTTTGGTGGACAACTATGAGGAACTGACCAAGAACCTGTCCGAGGGCGCAATGTCCTCGCTCAATGCCAAGATCAACGATGCCATCACCCAGTGGACAGAAAGCTACCACGGTCTTCTGCGCCGGTTAGAGCGAAACCGCTACCTGTTTGTTTTTGAAAAGCGGGATCTGAAGCGAGCTATGGATGATAAATTCTCCCTTTTGGAGGATGTGCACGCTATTACCAGCCCGTCCGGCCTGGCCGCATCCATATCTTTCGGCTTGGGTGTTGAGGGCGAGACCTTTGAGGAGGGCTTTGAGTTTGCGTCCCTGGCTATCGAGATGGCACTGAGCCGCGGCGGTGATCAAGCAGTCGTGAAGGACCGCATCAACTTCAATTTCTACGGCGGTCGCAACAAGGAAGCTGAGCAGCGCAGCAAGGTGCGTTCCCGTGTGACAGCCAACTCCATGATGGAGCTGATCGGAAAGAGCAGCCGTGTGCTGATCATGGGCCACAAAAATGCGGACCTGGATGCCATCGGCGCAGCGCTGGGCATCTACTGTATGTGCCGCAAGAAAGGCAAGCCTGCCCATATCGTGCTGGATCTGCAGGAAAATATGGCTCCGGATTTCATAAAGGAGATCCGACAGGACTCTGTGTATGCGGATGCCTTTATTACCGGGCAGGATGCAATGCTTTTAAGTGACAACCGTACCACCTTGGTGGTGGTGGATACCAACCGTCCCGATCAGCTGGAATGCAGAACCCTGCTGGAGGCTGTGCCCCAGGTGTGCGTGGTGGACCACCACCGCCGTGCTGCGGATTATATCAATCCTGTTGTGGTCAATCTCCATGAGCCTTACGCATCTTCCGCATCGGAGCTGGTAACGGAGCTGTTGCAGTATGCAGTTGAAATGAATGATGTTCTGCCCATCGAGGCCAAGGCGCTGATGGCTGGCATCTTCTTAGATACCAAGAGCTTTAATATCCGTACCGGTGAGCGTACCTTTGAGGCCGCCGCATTCCTGCGGCAGCTGGGCGCGGATACAGTGGAGGTTAAAAAGCTGCTGCAGAATGATTTCCAGGATACGGTGGAAAAGTACCGGATCATCCAGTCCGCAAGACTTTACCGCCAGGACATCGCCATTGCCAAGCTGGATTCCGGTACTACACGGGTGCTGGCTTCTCAGGCGGCAGATGAACTTTTGAACATTACCGGCATCAGCGCATCCTTTGTGCTGTATCCGGATGGGGAGCGGGTGATGGTTTCTGCCCGTTCCATTGGTGAAACCAATGTGCAGGTGGTTTTGGAGCCTCTTGGCGGCGGCGGCAACACCGCAACCGCAGGCGCCCAGATTACCGGAAAAACCGTGGACGAAGTCCTGGATATGTTGGTGGAATCCATAGATAAATTCTTTGAGGAGTAAAAATTATGAAAGTTATTTTGTTACAGGATGTTAAGGGTAAGGGCAAGAAGGGCCAGATGCTGGAGATCTCCGACGGCTACGCACGGAATTTCCTCCTGCCTAAGAAGCTGGCTATTGAGGCTACCCCCGATGCTATCAACACCATGCGTATGAACGATAAGGCTGCCGCAGAGCGCGCCGCCAAGGAGCGCGCCGAGGCCCTGGAAATCTCCCACAAGCTGCGGGAGATGACCTTGGTAGTCACCGCCAAGGGCGGCGGTGCCGGCAAGCTGTTCGGTTCTGTCACCAGCCAGGAAATTGCTGATGCCTTGAAGGCTAAGTCCGGTATTGCCATCGACAAGCGGAAGATCGTGCTGTCCGATTCTATCAAGAATGTGGGCACCTACACTGTTCAGTGCAAGCTGGGCTATGAGATCACCGCGCCGCTGACTGTGAAGATCGAGGAAGCGTAAAGAAATAAACCTTACAGAAAGGAGATTTGGGTATGGATGAAGAACTGATCGTGAAACAGCCACCCTATTCTCTGGAAGCTGAGCAGGCGGTGTTGGGTTCGATACTGATCGATAGCCGCTGTCTGCCGGATGTAATTGAAAAAGTCAGTCCCAAGGACTTCTATTTGCAGCAGAACCGGGAGATTTTTGAAACGGTCTATACCATGTTCAATTTTTCCGAAACCGTTGACCCGGTCACAGTGCTGGATAAAATGCGGGAGCTGGGTGTGTTCCATGACAATTCCCGGGACTATATCATGCAGCTTATGGAGATCACCCCCACCGCGGCCAATGCGGTGCGCTATGCCGGCATTGTCCGGGAAAAGGCAATGCTCCGGGCGCTGGGTGACGCCTCCACGGATATTTCCAAAATGGTCCAGGATCAGGTGGGTACTACCGGTGAGATCCTGGAAGCTGCAGAAAAGAAGATTTACAATATCCGCAAGGGGGAGACCGGCGATTCTTTGGAGCACATCGGCGTGACACTCCATAAGGTCTTTGACCGCTTGAAGGTGCTGAGCCAATCGGATTCAGCCATTCCCGGCCTTTCCACCGGTATGGTGGACCTGGACAAGAAGATCAACGGTTTGAACGATTCTGATTTGCTGTTGGTCGCTGCCCGTCCTGCTATGGGTAAATCCGCATTTTCTTTGAATATTGCCTTGAATGTGGCGAAAAAGACCAATAAGACTGTGGCAATGTTCAACTTGGAAATGTCCCGGGAGCAGCTTGCTATGCGTCTGCTGGCTATCGAAAGCTTTGTGGACGGCCAGAAAATGGCCACCGGCAAACTCTCTGAGGACGAGTGGAATCGGCTGAGTATGGCAGCGGTTGCTCTGAGCCAGACGGATATTCGCATTGATGATAACCCCTCCATCACTGTGGCGGAAATGAACGCCAAGTGCCGCCGGGTGGAGAATTTAGGCCTTGTGGTCATAGACTATTTGCAGCTGATGAACGGCTCCGGCTATGGCAAGGGCGGCGACAGCCGTGTGAACGTGGTCAGTGAGATTTCCCGTTCGTTGAAGATCATGGCCAAGGAACTGAATGTTCCCGTTATCTGCCTCAGCCAGCTGTCCCGTGGCCCGGAAAGCCGTACGGATAAGCGGCCTATGCTCTCTGACCTCCGGGAATCCGGCGCTATCGAGCAGGATGCCGACGAGGTGCTGTTCTTGTACCGGGACGAGTATTATAATGAAAACAGCGAGGATAAGGGTGTTGCCGAGTGCATCGTGGCTAAGAACCGCCATGGTGAAGTTGGCACAGTGAAGCTCCAGTGGATTCCTCAGTATCAGACCTTTACCGACCGGGAGTGGAAACATGCTGAATAAGCTGACAGCCTTTATCCGCCGTTATAAAATGGTAAATCCCGGCGATAATGTGGTATGTGCGGTGTCCGGCGGTGCGGATTCCATGGCGCTGCTGTGGGCGATGTATCTGCTGAAGGACAAACTGAATATCCGCTTGTCTGCCGCCCATTTCAACCACCGCCTGCGGGGCGAGGAATCTGACCGGGATGAAGCCTTTGTGGCAGATTTCTGCAAGGGTTACGGCATCGATTTTATTGCCGGCTCCGGGAATGTGGTTGCCGGACCGAAGGGTTTGGAAGCCGCTGCCCGGGAGGCAAGATATGCCTTTTTGCGCAGCCTGCCCGGCAAGATCGCCACAGCCCATACCGCTTCTGACAACGCAGAAACCGTGCTTTTACATTTGGTGCGCGGCACTGGCCTAAAGGGCTTGGGCGGCGTGACCCCCGTGAACGGCTGCGTGATTCGCCCTATGCTGACTGTCACCCGGGAAGAGGTGCTGGCATTCCTGGAAGAATACAGCATTCCTTTTGTGGAAGACAGCTCCAATGGGGAAGATGATTTCCTCCGCAACCGCCTGCGGCATCATATTGTGCCGCAGCTAAAAAAAGAAAACCCCAGTTTATCCCAAAATCTTTCTGCAATGGCGCTGCGCCTGCGGCAGGATGAAGATGCGCTCGACACCATCGCGGAAGAAATGTACACAAATAAGGTAACGGATTTGCTGGCGTTGCACTCGGCGATCCGTAGCCGTGTGCTGGCAAAGATCCTTTTGAAAGCCGGCGTGAAAGAGCCGGAGGCTGCCCATATTGCCGCCTTGGAGGGATTGCTGATTTCCCCAAAACCCTCTGCAAAAGCGGAATTTCCCGGCGATGTGACCATCGCCCGGAACTATGATATGCTGGAAACAGCGCTGAAAACGGAGGGAATTACTGCCCGGGAATTGACCAACGAACTAAGTATTGCAGGCTACCGAATCACCTGCGAACCCAATACCCGGTCAGAGCAAACTGCCTGGTCTTTTGCGGTCGTGCCCCAGGGTAAAATGATGATTCGCTGCCGACAGGAGGGGGATACCATCCGCCTGAATGCCGGCACAAAGAGCCTGAAAAAGTTGTTCATTGACAAAAAGATCCCCGAATCCCTGCGAAACACCATTCCTGTGATCGCAGACGCGGCTGGTGTTTTGGGTGTTGCCGGCATCGGCGCCAATGTGGACAGACTTTCTACAGATACCAATGCAGTACGCATTACCATAGAGAAATTATAGATAGAGAGGTTCCGTTATGGAAAATAACATTCAGAAAGTCCTCATCAGCCAGGAGCAGATCCGGGCCAAGGTACAGGAGATGGCAGCGCAGATCTCTGCGGAATATGCCGATAAGGACCCGGTTTTTGTGGGTGTTTTGAAGGGTGTGGTGATCTTCTTCGCGGATATGGTTCGGGAAATCAGCATTCCCTGTGAGATCGATTTTATGTGTCTGTCTTCCTATGGCGGAACAAATTCTTCCGGCAATGTGGTGGTGAAGAAGGACCTGTCTGTGGACATCAAGGGCCGCCATGTGGTGATTTTGGAGGATATTTACGACACCGGCCGTTCCCTGGACTTTACCCGGAAGTACCTGCTGAGCAAGGAGCCTGCGTCCTTGAAGATCTGCACCCTGCTGGATAAGCCTGAGCGGCGGGTGGATGGCATCACCTTGGTGCCGGATTATGTGGGCTTTACCATTCCCAACGAGTTTGTGGTGGGCTATGGCCTGGACTTTAATGAGCATTACCGGAATCTGCCCTATGTGGGTGTTTTGAAGCCGGAAGCATATGAGAAATAAGGAGAAAACACGATTTTGAAAAAGCTGAAACTGACAACTGTCATTTTTTATATTGCTATTTTGGCTCTGCTGTTTTCCTGGATATTCGGCCTGTTTGGAGGCAGTGTGGATAATATCACCCGTTCCGAGATCGTGTCTATGATCCAGGACGGAAAAGTGGAAAGCTTTGTCGTGGAAGGGGAGTACATCAAGCTTAAGATGTATAATCCTTACGATGGCAAGAAGGAGTTAGTCGGCAAGCTGGCCGATCCTGAGGGCTTCCTGCAAAGCATGCAGACCACCCTGGAGGAACAAACCAAGAACGGTACCTTGAAGAGCTATGACCTTGTTGCCGGGAAAAAGGCCTCCCCCTGGGACTATGTGTTTCCCATCATCGTGGCAGGCTTGGTGATTTTGCTGGCCTGGGCGCTGCTGATGGGCAGGGCAAATCAGAATAACCCCATGGCCAATTTTGGCAGAGCCCGTGTCGGCCACGGCCAACCCGGCGGAAAGAAGATCACATTTGCTGATGTGGCCGGTGTGGATGAGGAGAAGGCTGAGTTGCAGGAGGTGGTTGACTTCCTCCGCAACCCCAAGAAATTTGCTGACATAGGCGCAAAAATCCCCCACGGCATTTTGCTCTCCGGTGCGCCTGGTACCGGTAAGACGATGCTGGCCCGCGCAGTGGCCGGCGAGGCGGATGTGCAGTTTTTGTCCATCTCCGGCTCCGACTTTATGGAGATGTACGTGGGTGTGGGCGCAAGCCGTGTCCGAGACCTGTTTGAGCAGGCGAAGAAGATCGCTCCGGCAATCATCTTTATCGACGAGATCGATGCTGTGGGCCGTAAGCGCGGCTCCGGTATGGGTGGCGGCCACGATGAGCGTGAGCAGACCTTGAATCAGCTGCTGGTTGAAATGGACGGCTTCAGCAGAACAGAGGGCGTTATCGTCCTGGCAGCTACCAACCGCCCGGATATTTTGGATCCGGCACTGCTCCGACCCGGCCGTTTTGACCGTCAGATCTATGTGAACGCCCCCGATGCCAAGGGCCGTGAGGAGATCCTCAAGGTCCACGCAAAGGATAAGCGGTTGGACGATTCTGTTTCCCTCAAGACCATCGCTTTGTCTACATCCGGTTTTACTGGCGCAGACCTGGCAAACCTTCTGAACGAGGCAGCCATCCTGGCAGCCCGGGAAAATCGCCCGGTGCTGAATATGGATGATATGAATGAAGCCATGATGAAAATCCTGGCAGGCCCGGAAAAGCGGAGCCGTGTCCGTCTGAAAAAGGATCTGCAGATCACTGCTGTTCACGAGGCCGGTCACGCAGTGGCTATGCACAGTCTGCCCACCCACGATCCGGTTCATCAGATTTCCATCATTCCCCGTGGCCATGCGTTGGGCTTGACCTGGACGCAGCCCAAGGAAGACAGCAACCATCTGACCCGCAACGAGATGTACGAGCAGATCGTTGGCCTGCTGGGTGGCCGCGTAGCGGAAGCTTTGTTCTTAAAGGATATTTCCACCGGTGCATCCAACGATATCGACAGAGCCTCCAAGCTGGCCCGGGATATGATCGCCCGGTACGGCATGTGTGAGAGCTTGGGTACTGTGTCCTATACCGGTGGCGATGAGTTGTTCATTGGCCGTGACTATGAGAAGGTAAAGGGCTATTCTGAAAAGGTAGCTGGCACCATTGACGATGAAGTCAAGGCTTTGATGGATAAGGCTTATGACCACTGCCGTGAGATCCTTACCCGGGATGCGGACAAGATGAAGAAGGTGGTGGAGTTCCTCCTGGAGAACGAAACCATGACCGGCAAGCAGTTTGCTGACTGCATGGCAGGTAAGGAGATCAGCGAGGCTGAGAAATCCACCCTGTTTGATTTTGCAAAAACCGAAGAAGAATAAAGAAAAGAGCGTGTCAACCGACACGCTCTTTTTAATGTTCCCGATTCTCAATAAACCGCCACAGATAATCCCAATCGGCAAATACCGCGTTTTCAATTCTTTCTCCGGCTCGTAGATACTCAAAATGATTAACTTGTGTTTGGGACAGCCGTACAGGTGCGTTGGCAGGGGAGATGAGCAAAACGGGAATAACCTCTTTTTCACTGCTGACAGTCCAATTCCCATTTCCCAAACTTCTGCGCCTTGCACCGGTCAGCCCGATCGGGGTGCCTCCAACATATTCGCGCCTTGAGAAATACTGGGTTGCCGAATATTCTTTTAAGCTCCAGAAGTGAATATCGCAGTGCTTCCGCAATAGTCCGAACAGCTTAACAGCATAAAGTGTGCTGCCTGTTTCCAATTGCACAATACTATCGCTTCTGTTATTTGGCCATAAACAGGAAAGAGGTAGTTTGCAGGTGTAGCCATGCTTTTTTGCAAACCTGCGCAGAACTGTAAAAAGCCAAATTCTTTTCAGAATAAAACGCAAAAACAGCCACGCAGTTATGATTAACGTAATGACTATCAAAATCTGTATGTACTTCATAATAACACCCCGCTTTCTAAATGTATTGTATCATACACGCAGGGATTTGTACAGTGTTTTACAGTGCGTAGAAAAATATAGCTAAGAATTGCAGTACACTTCCCAGTACCACGAAGATGTGGAATACCGAGTGCATCCAGGGCATTTTAGAGCCAATGCCATAGAGTACAGCGCCGACGGTGTAGGCAATGCCGCCGAACAGGAGCAGAAGAAAGCCCGGTTTTGTCAGTACTGCCACTGCTTGCGGCAGGAAGAAGATGATACCCCAACCCATCAGAATGTAGCAGACCATAGAAAAGGCGTTGTATTTCTTGAGATCAACGGCTGTGAGAGTGCCTGCCAAAAATGCCAAGGCCCATTCAGCGATCAGTACGCTCCAGCCAATCACCGGATATACCGGTACGAATGCCGAGAGCATAATGGGTGTGTAGGTGCCGCAGATCAGAAAGTAAATGGTGCAGTGATCAATGACCTGCATGACCTTCTTGCCGGTGCCTGGCCGCAGGCCGTGATAGATGCTGGACATGCAGTACAGCGTGATCATCATGCCGCCGTAAATGGCAGAGCCAATAACTCCGGGAATGTTACTTCTCACGGCTGATTTTAATACACAGGCAACCAAAATCAATACACCCAATCCACCGCCTACGATGTGGGTAACCATATTCATAATTTCCTCGCCCCGGGAGTAGTTGGGCAGAAGCCTGTCCCGAAGCTTAATGCGTTTTGCCATCATATCGCCCCTTTCTTGCTGTGATTATTATACCACCCGGCAGACAAAAAGCACCCTACAGCATAGTTTTTTGCTCCCGGAAGGAGAGAAAAGCGATTCTCTTCCAAGTAGAGCAGTAGATTTTATTGGTAGAATGTACAACTTGCACAAAAATAGAACACAAAATTTGGCATCGTTACAGGAAATTTACAAAAAGTTTTGATGCTTATTTGGAAAATCTATGCTATAATATTAGTGGCGGCAGGGAAGCCGCCATACTTATGGGAGGCACCTTTATGAATAACATATTGTTTTTCTTAACCCCCAAGGCAATGTGTGCCTTGGTATATGATGATTACACCATCCGTCAAGCCCTGGAGAAAATGGAATCTGCCGGCTATGCGGCTTTGCCCATTCTCAATAAGCGGGGCGAATACCGGGGCACCGTTACTGAGGGTGACCTGCTGTGGGCGCTGAAGAATCTGTGTTATATGGATATGCGCCAGGCAGAGGCCAGAAAGATTATGGAGATCGATCGCCGGAAGGATAATGTACCTGTCCGCGTCACCACCGATATGCAGGACCTGGTCAAACGGGCCAGCGGTCAGAACTTTGTGCCGGTGGTGGACGATAAGGATACCTTTATCGGCATCGTTACCCGAAGCGCCATCATGAAATACTGCTACCAACAGCTTTTCCCGGAAAAGTAGTGAAATGCCGCCCAAAGGGCGGCATTTTTCTATGGGTTGAAATCTTTTCTGTTTTCTGTTAAAATAAAGAAAACTATGCCCCGGAGGGAAATATGAACGACGAAAACCTGAAACAATATCTTGGTATACATATTATGACACACCGCAAGGGTATGGGCTTGACCCAGGCTGGCCTTGCGGAGAAACTGAATTATTCCGACAAAGCCGTTTCCAAATGGGAGCGGGGCGAGTCTATTCCGGATGTGCTGACACTTATGCAGCTTGCGGAGCTGTTTGGCGTGAAGGTGGACGATCTGCTCCGCGACCCCAATGAGCTGCCGGAGGAAACCGGCGCTGTGGTGGGAAAGATGGAAAAGGCTGTGGAGAAGACCCTTAAGCGGAAAGCGGACAAAAAAAGTATCTTGGGCCTTAGCTCTCTGCTTGTGTGGTTTGTGGCGCTGCTGGCCTTTGTGGTGATCTCTTCCTTGGGTATCGAAAAGAGCTGGATTGCCTTTATCTATGCCATTCCTGCCGATGCTATCGTGCGGCTGAGCCTGCTGTCTGCCTGGCACGATTTCCGCTGGAACAAGACGCTGATTTCCGTTATGGTATGGGGCGTCCTGCTGAGTCTGTATTTGTCGCTGCTGCTGTTTGCGCAGGCGAATGTATGGAAACTGTTCCTGTTGGGTGTTCCCGGTCAAATCGCTGTGCTTTTGTGGTTCCGTATGATCTGCAAGCCTAAGGAGGAGCAGAATGGATAAATCCGCTTTGCGCCGGGAGATTCGAGAAAAGAAAAAAGCGATGTCCTTGTCGGAAATTGAAGAGCGCAGCGCCCGCTTGGGAGAATTGTTTGCGCAGACCGATGCCTACCGTCAGGCGATGACCGTCTACGGCTATATGCCCTATAACCAGGAAGTCCGTACGATTCCTATTTTGGAACGGGCTATCCGGGATGGCAAAAGGGTTGCTGTTCCCAAGGTCTACGGGGACACCATGAAGTTCATATACTTAGATGACCTGACCCAGGTTGCAAACAGTGATATGGGTATTCCCGAGCCTATTGCTGATGCGCCTGTGGCCGATGACAAGACTGCGCTGGTTCTGATGCCGGGCCTGGCCTTTGACAAAGCCGGTCACCGGATCGGCTACGGCGGCGGTTTTTACGATAAGTTTCTGACCGCAGAACCGAATCACCCCACCGTGGCTTTGTGCTATGATTTTCAAATGTATGCCCACTTGGATACAGAGGAATTTGATATTCCCGTGGATATGGTAATTTGGGCATAAAGGAGCATGGTATGCATATTCCCACTGTTACTACGGATAAACTGGAATTGGTAACCTTTCGGCAGGCGCTGAAGGCCGCCAATACCCCCAGTGAAACCTATGATATTGAGAAATGGCTGTATGCGCCCAATTTCTATTCGGAGTACCGGTATATTTTGGGTACTCGGGGTGAGAATCCCTTGATCTGCATCGGCATCAATCCCTCCACTGCCCAGCCGGGAGATTTGGACAATACCCTCAAATCTGTGGAACGGATTGCTTTGGGCAATGGCTTTGACAGCTTTATTATGTTCAATGTCTATGCCCAGCGGGCTACTGACCCGGATGCTATGGAGAAAACCTGCAATATGCAGCTCCACCGGGAGAATTTAGAAGCCTTTCGTTATGTGCTTTCTATATCCAGTAAGCCTGCTGTGTGGGCTGCATGGGGTACGATCATAGAAAAGCGGGACTACCTGCCTGCTTGCCTGCGTGATATGTTGCAGGTAGGTAATGAATATGGCGCGACCTGGTACTGTGCCGGGCGTGTCAGCAAAAAAGGACACCCCCATCATCCCCTTTACCTGCGGAAGGATGAAAAGATCCGCCCCTTTGATGTGGATGGATACCTGGAAACTTTGTGATTTGGAGGCCCCGGTATGGAAGAACAGTGCGAAACCTGTTGGCATTATGATTACGATGAAGAATACGAGGAGTATTACTGCAAGATGGACTTGGATGAGGACGAGGTGTACAGGCTTTACACCAACCCCAAGGCCCGTTGCCCATATTATCGGCAGGGGGATGACTATACCCTGGCAAGGAGGCAGTAAATGAAAAGGTTTTTATGGATACTGCTGGCAATTGTGTTGCTGGCTGGCTGTTCCAAAAAGCAACCCGCAACTGAGCAGACAGAACCCACATCTGTCACAATAGCACCAACTGAACCCGGTTTGTATGTGCCGGGCAGTGACTTGGAGAAGCAGACCGCCGGCGCTGTACGCAGCTATTCTTTGGAAGAAGGCGAGTGGTTTGGCCTTTCCACAGTAGGAGAAAAACTGCTCGTGATTGGCAATGGAGAAATGCTACTGCTGACCGGTGAACAAGGATGGACTACGGTGGCAGAAATAAACGGTCTGTCTGAAAATACGGAAATGGACACTTATACCACCGGCGTCGGTTATTATGATCCTAATACCAGAACAGTGACGGTGTTGGATGCTGAGTTGCAGCTGGTAACGCAGAAAGTGTTGCCGGAGGATATAGAAGGCGCGCCGGTGATCAGTATGATCCGCAATGAAGCTTATTATTTTAACGGTACGGAGATCCGGGCAATGGAACTTACCCCCGGCGCATCCCGCTCCCGGCTTCTGCGTCAGCAGAATTCTATGGAGGCTCTTTTGCCCGATGACTACTTTGATGGCAATGTGCTTTCCTGCCGTGTGAAGGATGCTGCAGGAGAGATTCGTACAGAGTATTTCTCTTCGGAAACCGGACAGACCTATAGCCAGGATCAGGGAATTGATAAAATGCAGACCTACAAGGATCAGTACTTTATCGACAGACTGGATATACATGCCCAACAACTGATTTTTGGTACCCGAAGCGGGGAGAAGCAAAGCTTTTTGCTGCAACCGGCTGAGAATACCCTGTTGGTGCCGGTGCTTGAAATGAACGGTGTTGTTTCCGGCCGGGATACGGAGAAGGGCCTGGACCTGTCTTTTTATGATTTGAAAACAGGGAAGCGCACAGCTCAGGTGGTACTGCCTGCAACCAAGAACGTGAAGGCAATCCACGGTAACGGTGCTTATATTTGGATCCTTGCCCGGGAAGGGGATAAGCAAACTCTGCTTCGTTGGGATATTGCCAAGTCTGCTATTGCAGATGAGACTGTTTATATTGGCCCTTTCTACACACCGGATAATCCTGATGAAAAGGGTCTAAAAGAATGTGTAAAGCTGGCGAATACCTATGAGAGCACCTATCGCGTGCGAATGCATATTGGTACAAACGCAATGAAAACAACGGGAGATTATAAGGTGGTGGCAGAACACCAACCGCAAAACATTCGTGCTGCGCTGGAGAGTGTAAAGCCTGTTTTGGAGAAACTAAAGCCCGTTTTTGCGTCATATGCCGGTAAAGGAAAAGCAATCAATTTGTGTTTCGTTCGCAGCATTGAAGGTGGGGAAGCGTGGGTCCGTTTCCAACATAACAAAACATGGTGGTTCTTGATCTCTGCGAAAGCAGATTTGACGGATGCCATTATCAGTGGCATGACGCTGCCCATTGAAAGCCATGTAATCGGCAACAGCCGCGACTATGAATTTGACCGGTGGAATCCGTTGAACCCGGCAGAGTTTGTGTATGCCAATGTTGCCGATGTAGAGCCGAACCCCAAGTATTTGCAGGGTGACACCCGGGCTTTTGTTGATGCAGAGGCTATGACCAGTATCAGTGAGGATCGCCGTAGTATCATCTACAATGCAATGCTGACAGATAATGCGGAGCTATTCCAGGCACCCACCATGCAGGCAAAGCTGCACCGGATCTGTATCGGTATACGGGAAGCCTGCGGCTTGCAAAAGAGTGAGAAAACCTATCTTTGGGAACAGTATTTGAAAACCTCTTTGGCTTATGTGAAAGAATAACGAAACGCCCCGCTATAAGCGGGGCGTTTTTGATTATCAATCTTCGCGGTCAAAGTAGGGCGGGAAGCTTACAGGGCTCTTACCCTGTGCAGGGATCTGACCAAGAATTACCTTGGCGACAGATCTTTGAGAATCTTCTGTGTAAGAAAAGGCGTTAATATATGTCTTTACATAGGGGAATTCCCGAATCTTGTAGGGATCACCAAAGGAAGTCAAAACTGCCTTGGGGTGCTGGAAAACGTATGTATGCCAGAAAGCGTCAATGTTATCCCAGCCAATCCGCAGAGAGCCACCGTGAGTGTCCCGGGAGCTGAACTTCAGATTTACAAGAATCAAGTCGTAGTTGTCCCGTTCGTCTTTGATTTGCGTGTAAGAGGGGACATAAAGCTCTGTGACCTGATGCCCCGCATCCAGAAAGGCCTGTTTTAACGGTGCGAATTCGTCACCCTTGGGTCCTTTGTGGAAGAAATCTTCCATTGCGTTTACCAAAAGAATTTTGCTTCCTTTGGGGAGCTTGGTGGGAATAATGCCGTTTTGATCACGGACAACACAGATGCTCTTATCGGCGATTTTCTGAGCGGTTTCGCCGATGGGGACATTGTCTTCAATCTCGGATAAAACCGTTTCCTCATCCTCAAAAAGTCGTGCCCGGTCTTTCAGATACATGACACGCATAGCGGCATCCTGCAAGCGTTCCATAGATACTTCGCCATCTTCTACGGCTTTTTTCAAGAAGTCATAATCGATCAGCCGGGGGAATAGATACATATCGCCGCCGGCATTAAAGAATCGGACGATCATCTCATCGATGGGGTAGTGGGAGGATGCGCCGATCATACCCATTGCATCGGATACGATGCAGCCCTTGAAGCCCAGCTTGTTCTTCAGCAGATCCGTGGTTAAGGCCTTGCTGAGAGTAGCGGGGAGCGGGCCGAGGGGACCTTCGTCCTGAGACTGGAATGCAGGCAGGGTAATGTGTCCGGTCATAATGGCGGGTGTACCCCGGCGAATCATTTCCTTGTACACAGCGCCATAGGTGCTTATCCACTTCCGCTGGGACAGTGGGTTCTCTACTGTAACAAAATGGGAGTTCCGGTCGTCCATACCTTGACCGGGGAAGTGTTTGCAGGTAGTCATCATATAGCCTTTTTCCTGCATACCTTCCATGTGGGCGCCGGCCATAGCAATGACACGGTTAGGGTCATCGGAGATGGAACGGATATTGGACTCCGGGTTGTTGGAATTGATGTTCAGGTCAACCACCGGTGCAAAGGTCCAGTGAATGCCATTCTTGCGGCAGATCTTGGCGGTATCCGCACCGGCTTGTTTCACCAGTTCTGCATCGTTGCAAGCACCCCAGGCCATACAATTGGGGAGCATCCGCTCACCCGGCAGTTCCATACCGGGGCCGTGCTCGATATCGCTGGCAACGATCACGGGGATAGGAGAATGGCGATTGGCGATTTCTGTGAAGGTTTTGATGCTGCTGCCGGTATGACCGTTCAAGAAAATGCTGCCGGGCTTTCTTTCTTTGCAATACTCTTCAAATTGCTCCGGTGTGGTACTTAGGGAAATGTTGACACACATCAGCTGACCAATCAGCTCATCTAAGCTCAGCTTGGCTACCATAGAAGCATATTTCTTCAAAGAACGACGCACAATACTACCTCCTGTTTCATAAGACTTGCTCGGCCAATAAATGGCAGAGATCTTCGACAATGGATTTATCATGCAAGTTATGCAAGGCCTTCTGCATTGCATATGTTTCAAACCGACAGCCTATCAAGGCGTTTTCTACTGCTTGCGGAAAGGTCCAGTCCATGGCATCGGTGTAGACCTTTGCGCCACGGATAATGCCATCCTTGGCCTCTAATTGCAAGTGAATATAGCCCCAGTCAAAACGGGCCTCACAGGAAAAAGTAAAGGGCAGGGGAGTTCCATACAAATACTCCCAGGAAGCGTATTCTTCCGCAACCTTTTCGATTGCGTTGAAATCGGTGTCAGTAAGGGTCAGGGGCTCTGCGGCCATACCGTAAACTTTGCTAAATGCCTCAGCCATATAGGCTTTCATTTTTTCAATGGACAGTTCCGTGTTCAGTTCCTTGAGATTTACCACCCGGGAACGGACAGAGGTTACGCCTTTTGCCTCCAGCTTGGCTTTGGGAGGGCTGAGATATCTGCCCAGCTTATCCTTGTTTACATCCACCATCAAAGTGCCGTGGTGATAGGCGTGGGTGCGGTTCTGATAGAATGCATTGCCTGAAAACTTCCGTCCATCGGCCAGTATATCATTTCGACCGGATTTTTCTGCCTGTATACCGGCGATGGCGCAGGCTGTCTGAATAACAGATAGCTGCCTGTCCAGGTCGTAATCTTCTTTACACATAATAAAGGTGAAATTCAAATTCCCCAAATCGTGAAAGACCGCGCCGCCGCCGGACAGCCTCCGGGCAAGCTTTCCGCCTTCCTCTTCCAGCAGGGAAGTACGGCACTCTAACCAGGGGTTCTGATTTTTGCCGATAACTACGGTGTTTTTGTTCTGCCACAGGTAAAGCAGACATTCACCGGGCTGGGTAATGTCCATTAAATGCTTTTCAGTAGCCAAATTCCAATGAGGATCGGTTTCGGCAGTGACATAAATGCGAAGTTTTGTAATCATATAAAACCTCTTATAAAAGTTTTGGCTATTATAAAATAGTATTTCCTGTCCGTCAAGAGAATTTTCAAAATTCACTTGACAAGAAATTATGATGGTGTTATATTTGTTATAAATATTTAAGGTTTTAACATTTGTGAGGTACATTATGAATAATATTCGCCTGGATAGAATGAAAGAATACATAGAGCAGAAGAATGTTGTGACCATCAAGGAGCTGCAAGCACTGTTTCCGGAGGTCTCTTTGATGACAATTCACCGGGATTTGGATGCGCTGACCGAAGCAGGCGTCGTGGTGAAATTCCGGGGTGGTGCAAAATCCGTCCGGCACAGCGGTGACCCGGAATTTAATGTGCGGATAGGGGAGAATAATGCAGGTAAGTTTGCGATTGCCCAAAAAGCCATGGAATTTCTCCAGCCCCATAGTTCCATTTTCTTAGATGCCAGTACAACAAACTTGATGTTGGCCCGGAGTCTTCCGGATATCAATGTGAATATTTTTACTACCGGACCCAGTATTGCGTTGGAATTATGCCGCCTGCACAATCCTGTGGTAACCTTGTGCTGCGGCACCATAAATCGGAAAAATCTGGCGCTTTCCGGACAAAATACTTTGGAAATGTTAGACAAGATCAATATTGACCTTGCTTTCATCGGTGTGTCCGGCTGCAGTGTGGACGCCGGTTTTACCTGCGGTACGGAGAGCGATATGTTAGTGAAACGCAAGGTGATTCAAAAGGCCCGCACCAGTGTGGTGATGTGCGGCCGGGAAAAGCTGAAATGCTTGATGCCCTATACCTTTGCACAGCTGTCCGATGTGGACTATCTTGTTTCTGATGGACCTATGCCGGAACAGTTTCAAATCGCAGCCCATAAAGCCGGTCTCAAGCTGCTGTAAAAATGCCGAACCTGTCTATAACAGACAGGTTCGGTTCTGTATTTTTGTAGCAAATCACTATTGACGAATTGTGTTATGTAGTGTTATAATTAACATGTATAACAATGGTGTGTTGCGGATATGTCGCAAACCCCTAAGAATAAAGGAGGAATTCCCTTTGGCAAATGCAGTCATCATGCCCAAGGCGGGCATCACCGTGGAAAGCTGTATTATCGGTGAGTGGATCAAGAAGGTCGGCGACCCTGTAAATGTTGGCGACGTTCTGTTCACCTATGAAACCGATAAGGCATCTTTCGAATGCGAATCCACCGCAGCAGGCACCCTGCTCGACATCTTCTTTGAAGAGGGCGACGAGGTTCCCTGCCTTGTAAATGTCTGTGCTGTCGGTAACCCCGGCGAAGACACCTCCGCCCTGCGTGGCGGTTCCGCTGCTGAGGCTCCTGCCGAAGCACCTGCTGCTGCACCTGCAGCCGCAGCTCCCGCAGCTGCTCCTGCCGCTGCATGCGCTACCAAGGCCCGTGGCGTTCTGATGCCCAAGGCCGGTATCACCGTAGAAAGCTGTATCATTGGCGAGTGGCTGAAGAAGGTTGGCGACCAGATCAAGGTCGGCGATGTTCTGTTTACTTACGAAACCGATAAGGCATCCTTCGAGTGCGAGTCCACCGAGGAAGGCGAGCTGTTGGCTATCTTCTATGAAGAGGGCGATGAAGTTCCCTGCCTGGAGAATGTCTGTGCCGTTGGTCCCCACGGCGAACCCACCGATTGCTTGAAGGGCATTGGCGGTACTCCCGCCGCTGCCGAAGCACCTGCTGAGGCTGCGCCTGCTGCTGAAGCCGCTGCTCCTGCCGCTGCCGGTGCGCAGACCGTGATCATGCCCAAGGCTGGCATCACCGTGGAAAGCTGCATCATCGGCGAGTGGTTGAGGAAGGTTGGCGATTCCGTTAAGGAAGGCGACATCCTGTTTACCTACGAAACCGATAAGGCATCCTTCGAGTGCGAGTCCACTGCTACCGGTACGATCTTGGAGATCCTCCACGAGGAAGGCGACGAAGTTCCCTGCCTGGATCCCGTTTGTACCATCGGTGTGCCCGGTGGCGCTGCTGCTCCTGCTGCTAACGCAGGCGCTGCTGTATCTCCCAGAGCCAAGAAGCTGGCTGCTACTGCCGGCGTGGATGCTACTATGGCTACCGGTACCGGTCCCAATGGCCGCATCATCGAGCGTGATGTCCGTGAGCTGATGGCCAATCCTCCTGTTGTGGCACAGGCTGCTCCCGCTGTCCAGGCTGCACCTGCTGCAGCTCCCGCACCCGCCGCTGCTCCTGCACCTGCTGCTGCCGAGGCAGAGGCCGAGTACCGCGATGTGAAGTTCAGCGGTATCCGCCGCGCGATCAGCAAGTCCATGACCACTTCCTTGCATACCATGGCTCAGCTGACCCACAACACTTCCTTTGATGCTACCGCAATCCTCAACTACCGCAAGCAGCTGAAGGCTGCCGGTGGCGAGTACGCAGGCATCACTTTGGGCGACATTGTTCTGTACGCTGTTTCCCGTACGCTGCTGAACCACCCCGATCTGAACGCAAATATGCTGGATGATAACAACATCCGCATCTTCAACCATGTCAACCTGGGTGTTGCTGTGGATACGCCCCGCGGCTTGATGGTTCCCACCATCCGTCATGCTGACGAGATGAGCCTGCTGGAGATCTCCAAGGCTGTTAAGGAACTGGCTGCTGAGTGCCGTGACGGCGCCATCAGCCCCGACAAGCTATCCGGCGGCAGCTTCACCGTGTCCAACCTGGGCAATATGGGTGTTGAGTCCTTCACGCCCGTTATCAATCCTCCCCAGACCGGTATCCTGGGCGTCTGCGGTACCATTGACCGTGTCCGTAAGGGCAAGGACGGCGGCATCGAGATATATCCCGCTATGGGCTTGAGCCTGACCTACGATCACCGCGCTGTGGACGGCACACCCGCTGCCAAGTTCCAGAAGGAACTGGGCTTCAACCTTGAGAACTTCACCGTTCTGCTGAGTAAATAAGCCTATGGAAATGTTCGATTTATTGGTTGTTGGCGGCGGCCCCGGCGGTTACTTATGTGCCGAAAGAGCCGCACAGGGTGGCTTGAAGGTTGCCCTGTTCGAGAAAAGAGCCCTGGGAGGCACCTGCCTCAACGAGGGTTGCATCCCCACCAAAACCCTGTTGAACTCTTCCAAGATGTATCGACATGCAACAGAAAGCGAAGCTTTCGGTGTTGTGGCAACAGGTGTTACCTATGACCATGCCAAGGTGATCGCCCGGAAGAATAAGGTTGTTAAGACCTTGGTGTCCGGTGTGGGCGCTACCATGGGTGCTAACAATGTTACTGTTATTACCGGCGAGGCGCAGATCACCGGCAGGGCAGAGGACGGCTTTTCTGTAGCTGCCAATGGAAACACCTATATCGGACGCCGGCTGGCAATTGCCAGCGGCTCCGAAACGGTGGTTCCTCCGGTTCCCGGTCTGAAGGAAGGCCTGGCATCCGGCTTTGTGGTCACCAACCGGGAAGTGCTGGATATGACCGAGCTTCCCAAGAAAATGGTGGTTATCGGTGGCGGTGTCATCGGTTTGGAAATGGCCTACTACTTTGCAAGTGTGGGCGTTCCCGTTACCGTTATTGAAATGATGCCCAAGATTGCCGGCGCTACTGACCCGGAAATTTGCAAGGTCCTTACCGATGCTTTCCAAAAGCGTGGAATGGAGTTCAAGCTTTCTTCCAAGGTTCTGGAAGTTAAGACCAACTCCGTCATTTACGAAGAAAATGGCGAGAAGAAGGAAATTTCCTGCGATAAGGTCCTGCTTTCTGCCGGCCGCCGTCCTGCTACTGCAGGTATCGGCCTGGAAACTCTGAACCTGCAGATGGACAGAGCCGCCATCGTTACTGACCGGCATATGTGCACCACTGTGCAGAATGTATATGCCATCGGTGACTGCAATGGCAAGTCTATGCTGGCTCACACCGCTTACCGGGAAGCCGAGGTGGCTGTGAACCATATGTTGGGCAAGCCCGACGAAATGCGTTATGATGTGATTCCCGCTGTGATCTACACCGATCCCGAGGTGGCCTCTGTTGGCCATAGCAAGGAGGGCGCAGAAAAGCTGGGAATGACTGTTAAAGAGGTCAAGCTCCCCATGTCCTATGCCGGCCGTTACCTGGCCGAGACTGAGGGCGGCAAGGGCTTTATCAAGCTGGTGGTGGATACTGACCGCAACCGCTTGGTGGGCTGCCATATGGTTGGCTCCTACGCCTCTGAAATCATTATGACCGCAACGATGATGGTGGATACCGAATTGAACCCCGAGCGACTAAAGAAATTTGTGTTCCCCCATCCCACTGTTGCAGAAATTATCCGAGAAGCAATTTTCCATATTTAAGGAGGAAATGAAAAATGCCTAAGAGTTTGTTTGTGGATCCTGCCAAAGTCCGCGAGGCTGGCAAGGTCACCTTCAACGAAATCCCCGTAAACCAGTACAACAAGACCGTCAAGGAAGAGCTGGAGTCCGGTAAGTACACCAAGGAAGACCTGATTCGCATTTTCCGTGATATGACTGTTCTGCGTGAGTTCGAGACCATGCTGAACAACATCAAGACTCAGGGCGGCTACAACGGCATCGACCACACCTATCCCGGTCCTGCTCACCTGTCCATCGGCCAGGAAGCAGCTTGTGTCGGCCAGGCTTACCTGCTGGACGAGAACGACTTCGCTTTCGGTTCTCACCGTTCTCACTCCGAGATTTTGGCTAAGGCTCTGTCCACCATCAACAAGATGAGCGATGAGCAGCTGATGAACGTGATGGAGAACTTCCTGGAAGGCAAGTGCCTGCGCGCTGCTCAGAAGCTGGGCGAAGCTAAGGACACCAAGGACCTGGCTATCCGCTTCATCCTGTACGGTACGCTGTCCGAGATTTTCGCCCGTGAGACCGGTTTCCACCTGGGCATGGGCGGTTCTATGCACGCCTTCTTCCTGCCCTTCGGTATCTACCCCAACAATGCTATCGTTGGCGGTTCCGGCACCATCTCCACCGGTGCAGCTCTGTTTAAGAAGGTCAACGAGCAGAAGGGTATCGTTGTTTGCAACGTGGGCGATGCTGCTATGGCCCGTGGCCCTGTGTGGGAAGCTCTGAACTTCTCCGCTATGGACCAGTACAAGACCCTGTGGGAGTCCCACAAGGAAGGCATGCCCATCCTGTACAACATCTTCAATAACTCCTACGGTATGGGCGACCAGACCCGCGGCGAGACCATGGGCCAGGGCTGTATGTCCCGTATCGCTTCCGGCGTCAGCCCCACCCAGTTCCACGCAGAGACTGTCGACGGCTTCAACCCCCTGGCAGTGATCGATGCCATGGAGCGCAAGCTGGAGCTGCTGCGTAACGGCCAGGGTCCTGTCATGCTGGAAACCCTGACCTACCGCTTCTCCGGCCACTCCGTCTCCGACCAGAACGCATACCGCACCAAGGAAGAGATGGATGCTTGGAAGGAAGTTGATCCTCTGACCACCTATCCCGCTGCTCTGATCGAGGCCGGTGTGATGACCCAGGCTGATGTGGATGCTATCCTGGCTGAGACAAAGGAGCGCATGACCATTATCTGCAAGGCTGCTGCTGATCCCGAGATCAGCCCCTACTGCGACTTCGATAAGGACCCCGCTGTTGTGGAGCGCCTGATGTACTCCAACCAGAAGGTTGAGAAGTTCACCGACCGTGAGCCCGAGTTCACCGTTCCCAAGGAAGAGGCTGAGGGCTACAAGAAGATCAAGTCCAAGAGCCGCAGCCCCATCGGCCCCGACGGCAAGCCCGTTTCCAAGATGAAGCTGTATAACCTCCGCGATGCTCTGTCCGAGGTTATCTGGGACCGTTTCTATGAGGATCCCACTCTGATCGCATACGGCGAAGATTGCCGTGACTGGGGTGGCGCATTCGCTGTTTACCGTGGCATGATGGACGCTCTGCCTCACTGCCGTCTGTTCAACTCTCCTCTGGCTGAGGGCGCTATCGTTGGTACTGCTGTCGGTTACGCTCTGTCCGGCGGCCGCGCTTTGGTTGAGCTGATGTACGCTGACTTCATCGGCTGCGCCGGTGATGAAATCTTCAACCAGATGGCTAAGTGGCAGGCAATGTCTGCCGGCATTTTGAAGATGCCCCTGGTTCTGCGTGTTTCCGTGGGCTCCAAGTACGGCGCTCAGCACTCTCAGGACTGGACCGCTCTGTGTGCTCACATTCCCGGTTTGAAGGTCGTGTTCCCCGCAACTCCTTGGGAAGCTAAGGGCTTGATGGAGACCGCTCTGAAGGGCACTGACCCCGTTGTCTTCTTCGAATCTCAGAGAATTTACGACGTGGGCGAGCAGTTCCACGAGGGTGGCGTTCCTGAGGAGCGTTACGAGATCACCATCGGTGATGTGAACAAGGTCCGCGACGGTAAGGATGTTACCATTCTGACCATTGGCGCAGTTCTGTACCGCGCTATGGACGCTGTTAAGACCCTGTCCGAGAAGTACGGCATGGAGGCTGATGTTATCAACATCCACTCCCTGGCTCCTTTGGATTACACCAAAATCGTTGAGTCCGTCCGCAAGACCGGCCGCGTTGTCCTGGTATCCGATGCCTGCGCCCGTGGCAGCTTCATGAACGATGTGGCTCGTAACATCACCGAGCTGTGCTTCGACGATCTGGATGCACCTCCCGTTGTGATCGGTGCTAAGAACTGGATCACTCCTCCCTTCGAGTTCGACGAGTACTTCTTCCCCCAGGCAAGCTGGATCCTCGATGCTATCAACGACAAGCTGGTTCCCCTGGAAGACCATGTCTCCACCACCGGCTGCACTGAGGCTGAGACCATCCGCCGCGCTAAGGAAGGCGTGTAATTTCCAATGGAGATACAACGCACAGCCAATGCCGGCGTGTTGCTGAAAATGGATGGCGTGTCCATTCTGCTGGACGGTCTGTGTGATGGAATTGATATCTATCTTCCTACACCGGCTGCCATCGCAGACAGCCTGCTGATTAGTCCTCCCGATGTTTTTGCATTTACCCATAACCATCCGGATCACTGCAGCGAAGCGTTGCTTCTCCCATACCGCAATCAGAATCTCCGGCCCATCCTTGGGCCGGAGTATCTGCCTATGGAGGGGGTGCGGATAGGGGAGGTAACGATTAGACCCGTACCCAGCCGCCATATCGGCAAAACTGAACCGGGCCTTGTGCACCATAGCTTTATTATAAAAGGTAGCAAGTGCGTATGGTTTATGGGCGATGCAGCTCCCCTGCAGTGGAAGAACCGTTCAGACCTACCCAAGCCGGATGTGCTGATCGGGCCGTATGCCTATGCCAATACGAAGTCCGCTTGGGAACTGTCCTGCTCTTTGGCAGATAAGGTGGTTTTGCTCCACTTACCGGAGCGAAACAATGACCCTTACGGCCTGTGGACAGCGGTGGAAAGCGCCACTGCCGGCGCAACGAATTTGTTTATTCCCCAAATGGGAGAAATAATCACCATATAAAAACGCACCTGGTTAACCAGGTGCGTTTTTGTAGTAGTTGCTGGTAAGCAGCAGATTGCTTACTGCCCGGAACTCCTGGGACAGTGTCTGCATGTTGTGAATTTCAGTATTGGTAACAGTTCTGTTCTTTTCATTCATTAAAATCTTGCCGTTCTGCCAGGCAACGCCGTCGCAGATCCAGCTGCCATCGGGGAACAAAGCGTAGCCCTGGTAATGAGGATCAAATGCATCCTGGCCGAGATAGTTGTAGGGAGAATCCACGCCCAAAAGGTTCAAAACTGTGGGGAGAAAATCGGCGGTGCTTAAGGTTTTGTCCACTTGTACAGAAGGACCGCCCACAGACCAAATGAAGCAGGGGGTCTTTTCCAGCAGAAGATCGCTGTTCACACCGGAGTGCTTGTACAGCTCTTCCAAATTCTTGTAGCCGTAGGTGTAGTGGTCGGTCATACCGATGATCACGGTGTTTTCCAGTTCTCCCCGGGCGGTCAGGGCATTCAAAAGCTGCTTAAACATATCGTCCACAATTTTCGCTTTTACCCGGGCACAGTTTTCTTCTTCACTGCCGTAGAGGGTCTTGTATTCCGGATACTTTTTCAGCGCATAGTAGCCGGTGATCTCCCGATAGGTATAGCCAAGATGGGCAGAGCGGGTAAGAATGGTGTTAAGGGTAGGTCCTTCCCGGAAGAAGATGTCGTTTATTTGATCATTGTCCAGGAAGTATTGCTCGTTGCAGAGGTCTTGTTTGACGGTGGTGTAATCCAAATAACTGACGTATTCCGAGTAGCCCATCGCCGGCTCTAATACATTGCGGCTGTAGTAGCTTGCTCTGTTATAGTGAAATACACGGGAATCATAACCCAAATTGCCAAGCTGCGCAGCCAAGGATTGATTAAAATCATTGGTGACATAGTCAAATACCAGGTTGCTCGTGGTGGGCAGATAGATACCGGTGTTCATACAGAATTCGGAATTTAAGGTTCTGCCATTGCCGTAACCCGGGGTGTAGAAGTTGGTGAAATTTATACCTTCTTCCATCAAACGGGATAAGGTGGGCGTGTCATAAGGTGTGATCATCCAGTCGTCCATAGACTCCATCATTACCAGGATCACATTTTTGTTGGCAAAAGCACCAGTCATTTCATTAGGCTTTTTCTCGCCTCGCTTGTTAAAGAATGCATCAACCTCGTTTTGCTGGTTTGAAAGTGCCGTCTTATAGCCGGGGGTGAGGGGGTAGAGCTCGTTGACCCAAATATCCCTGGCGAGGAGCTGATACAGTCCCGTGATATTATAAACCTCTTTGGCATCATACATTGTGTTGTAGGTTGTCCGATAGGAAGAGGATGCGTTGTAGTTGTTGGCGGTAACCCTATCCTGACGGAATATTAACTCCGGCAGGAAACACAATCCGATAATGCACAGTGCGCTGCAAGCCAAATAGGGGAGCCGCCGTAGGTGCTTGGCAGGAGGATGGGGAAAAATGCAGATGATCACGACCCCAAGAATGATCATAACCGTTGCAACGATCCACCAAAGGGCTGGGAATTGGGAAAGCACATCGCCGATAAAAGTTGTACCTTCTTTGGCCAATGTGGTTGTAGAGACCCACATCATATTGCCCAAGACCATATAGTAGCCGCTTTGCGCCAAGGCCCATAGGAGTAACGCAAAATACAGAACACCGAATACAATACGACCTGCCAGCCGTGGCAGAAACAGAATGATACCCGCAATCAAAACAGACCACAGAAAACCGAAAGCCAAACCGAATAAAGTATCGGCGCCCAGTATGGATAACAACAGCAGTTCTATGGTAAAGAATGGGGCGAATATAGCAAAAAAGCCTATCAGATAATAGGTTAAGGGCTTTTCTAATACATTTTGAAATTTGCGTAGAAATGCTTTCAAAAAAATCACCTGATTTTAGAAGAATTGCCCTTATACTACCATAAAAAATGCAGAAAAACAATGTTATTCCTCATCAATTTCAAAAAAGTTTACTTTTTGCAAAATCCTTTGTTATTCATGAAAAAAACCCTTGACAAAATGGCATAACGTGGCTATAATAAGCGTGTTCTGTTTGAGCCGCCGGTATAGCTCAGTTGGTAGAGCAGCTGATTTGTAATCAGCAGGTCGGGGGTTCGAGTCCGTCTACCGGCTCCAAGCAGACGGTAGAGAATTAAATATGGGGGAGTTCCCGAGTGGCCAAAGGGGACAGACTGTAAATCTGCTGCGTATCGCTTCGATGGTTCGAATCCGTCCTCCCCCACCAGAAAAAGTCCAACACCTTGTGGTGTTGGACTTTTTCTATGTGTAAGGTACAGACGGATTCGAACCCATAGCAGTGCAACACCCCGGTGGGGTGTTGCTGCGACCAGTGCAAACACTGGTCGCTACCTTTGTTTTCGCCTTTGGCGAAAACGCAATCGAATCCGTCCTCCCCCACCAAAATCCTCGTTCACAAGAACGGGGATTTTTACTTTTTCCGTATTACCTTTTCGCTTTTCTCTTATACACTCGGATTTGTGGGAGGTAAGAAGTAATAGTGAAGAAGTAGAATCTGTCACAGGCACAATATCACTATAATTTAGGTCAAAATGCATTCGAACCACCGAAAGTAAGATATATCTTGTTTGATTTTAAATTTATGCTATAATCAAATTAAGGTGGTGATTTTATGTATACGGTAGGTAAGGAAAAAGCTTTTCGTTTAATTTGTCTATTTCTTGTTTTATTAATACTATTTTATTTGATATTTACCGCAATTAGTATTGTGAGCTACGGCAAAATAGACGAAAAAGCAAATTCCGATGTTGCTATTGTTTTAGGCGCAGGCACATCAAACGGCGAGGTTTCGCCTGTATACCGTGAAAGGATTGATCACGGAATTTGGCTTTACGAGAACGATTATGTTGATTATTTGATACTGACCGGTGGTGTTGGCCAAGGAAACAATGCTTCCGATTCATACATTGCAAAACAATATGCACTTTCCAAATCCGTTCCAGAACAAGTGATTTTTATAGAAGAAAAATCCACAATTACCGAAGAAAATCTCGAAAAAGCAAAAGTGATAATGGATGAGAATTCTTTTGATACGGCAATTATTGTCAGCGATCCGCTTCATATGAAAAGAGCAATGTTAATGGCAGGTGATTATGGCATTGATGCTTGTTCATCACCCACTCCAACAACAATGTATAGAAGCTTCAAAACAAAGATTCCCTTTTTAGCAAGAGAAGAGTTTTTCTATATTGGATATTCCATTGTAAGAGTTTTTAGATAGGCATCATAATAGTCTGTACAGCCACAAAGAAGACCAATCCGAAAGGATTGGTCTTCTTTGTGGTTATGGGCATTTGGAGGAGTTCCTTGAACTATCGAAAAAGATAGTTTGTCCGGATTTAGCCGTGCATATGCTGCTTTTTTATTTATGTAATTGTTAAATGATTTATATGGTGCTATAATGGCTTTACTTGTTATGAGGGAGCGCCAAATATATGCCTATAATACTCGATCATCAGTTGAGAGAACAAATACCGCACAACGCTTTGGAATTTCCAATTACTTATTTTCACGATGAGTTAATAACGCTTCCCGGCTGGGCAAGGCCGTTGCATTGGCATCCGGATTTTGAGATCGCAACAGCAGAATGCGGAGTTTTAGATTACCAAGTTGGCGGACAGCACATCATTCTGGAAGCAGGTGACGGCATATTTGTCAATGGAAATATGCTGCACGGAATAAAACAGCTGTCAGATACTGTTCCTGATCCCATGCCCAATATTGTGTTTTCCGGTACGTTAATAGCTCCGGAAACAAGCACTATTTATCAAAAGCATATACTGCCCATTGCACAATGTGATTTGCTGCCTTTCGTTGTGTTTAGACATAACGACCCTTCGCACAGCGAGATTAACGCCTTGATTAAAGATATTTACAGGCAAATGACTGAGAAAAGAGGATGCTATGAATTAGCCGTTCAGCGTAACCTCAACTGTATATTTGAATATTTGGCCTGTAATTTTGATGAACTTCCCAAAACTGAGGCGACGCGCATACAGACAACGAATCAGATTCGTCTCCAGAAGATGTTGAGTTACATTTACGAAAACTATGCAGCGCCGGTGACACTTGCGGATATTGCCAAAGCCGCAAATATCAGCCGAAGTGAGGCAGGGCGATGCTTTCATACATATATGGGGTGTTCACCAGTTGACGCGTTGATTCAATACAGACTTCAAATGGCGCATCAATTATTGCGAGAAAGAACACAAACGCTCCAGCAGATCAGCTATGCCTGCGGCTTTAATTCAGTGAACTACTTTAGCCGTCAGTTCAAGAAAAAATATGGATACGCTCCCAGCCAAAGTGGGAATGCGGGTAAATAGTGCTTAACTTCGGCGCTTTTGTGTCTTGGCTATTGAATTCTTTGGTGATATAATTAAGGTTGGAATTGCAAATCGACCGCAAAGGAGATCGCTATGATAAAACAAAAGAATTACAAAAAGACACTGATAGCTTGCTATCTTGGTTTTGTTACACAGGCAATATCTGCAAATTTTGCGCCACTGCTGTTTTTAACATTCAGAAGCACTTACGGAATTACACTGGATAAGATCGCCATGATTCCGCTGGTGTTCTATTTAACCCAATTGCTTGTTGACCTTGCGGCTACCAAATTCGCCGACAAAATCGGATATCGCGTTTGCGTTGTGGCATCGCAGGTGTTATCGGCTGTCGGTCTTGTCTTGATGGCAATTTTACCGGAGATACTTCCTGCGCCGTTTGTTGGCATTTTAATTGCTGTAGTGCTTTATGCCATCGGCAGTGGCCTTATCGAGGTGCTGGTAAGCCCCATTGTGGAGGCCTGTCCTTTTGAAAATAAGGACGGCGTGATGAGCACATTACATTCCTTCTACTGCTGGGGTGCAATGGGTGTCATTTTGGGTTCCACGCTTTTCTTTGCGGTCTTCGGTGTGGAGAATTGGAAGATTCTTACTTTTGTTTGGGCGCTGGTGCCGCTGTATAACACATTCAACTTTATTAACTGTCCCATAGAGCGATTGGTTGAAGAGGGCAAGAGTATGGGTATTCGCAAACTGCTGAAAACACCCATCTTTTGGCTGATGATATTGCTTATGGTGTGCTCTGGCGCATCCGAAGCGACGATGTCCCAATGGGCATCGGCATTTACCGAGTCTGCTATCGGCGTATCCAAGGCCGTTGGCGATTTGGCAGGCCCGTGCCTGTTCGCTATGTTTATGGGTATATCCCGTATGCTGTACGGTAAATTCAGCGAGAAGCTTGATTTGACCAAGGTAATGCTTGTTTGCGGCATTATGTGTGCCTGCTGTTATTTGCTGGCTTCCTTGTCTAAAGTGCCGATTCTGGGGCTTGCAGGCTGCGCCCTTTGCGGTTTGGCTGTGGGCATTATGTGGCCCGGCTCTATCAGCGTATCCTCCCAGAGCTGCCCAATGGGCGGTACAGCTATGTTTGCATTCTTAGCCTTGGCCGGCGATTTGGGAGCTATGGTCAGCCCTGCTATGGTGGGAAGTCTTGCCGAAAAGGCAGGCGACGATTTGAAAACTGGTTTGTTTGCAGCCACACTGTTCCCCATAATATTGGTTGTTGGACTAACCGTTTTAAGAGGCATAAAGAAATATCAAATCAGGGATGAAAAACATTAAAGTGGCAAGATTCTGTTTATAACAACTGCAAAGGCCAATCCGCTTGGATTGGCCTTTTGTGATTATATTTTTTGGACGCATCAAGGCGAACCGGGAAATTTTGGATTGCAATAATAGATTATCCTGTTATAATGTTGTTGAATAAGCAAAGCTTGAGGAGGTGCAAAATGCAAAATTATAAAATTGTCGCCAGCGATCTTGACGGCACGCTGCTGAACAACCAATCTGAAATAAGTCCGGAGAATATGGCTGCCATTTACGGACTGATAGAAAAAGGGGCGTATTTTGTGCCTTCTTCCGGCCGGACATTTGCTGAAATACCGTCGCTGATCCGGAATGAATCCGCAATTCGTTACATCATTCATTCCAACGGTGCAGTGGTTTTGGATAAGCAGACAGGACAGCGGATTCTGACCTGTATTCCCAATGCCCTTGGGCGGGAGATCCTGGACGCGCTTACATCCACCCAAGCGCATATTACCATTCGCCATAACGGAAACTGCATAGTAGATGCAGCATTTCAAAATGAGCAGGCTTTCGATTATTACAATGTGATCGAGGCGCACCGGGACTGCGTTCTGAATTATGCCATTCAATCTGACAATTTTTTGGAATATGCCTATGCCGCAGACCAGGTAGAGGTGTTCTCTGCATTCTTTCACAGCTATGAAGACAAGCTTGCCTGCAAAAAGCAGCTTGAGAAAAGCGGAAAGCTTCGTGTTGTGGAAGCCAGCGAGTATAATATTGAAATCGTAAACATCCATGCGGGTAAAGGGAATGCACTATACAGTCTTGCAGATATGCTGGGCATTTCCTATGCAGATACCATCAGCATTGGTGACAGCGATAATGACAGCAGTATCACACAGGCTGCAGGCCTGGGGCTTGCTGTATCCAACGCCTGTGAATCCTTGAAGGCGGTAGCAGACAAAATTATTTGTTCCAACGAAGAGCATGCCATCGCTTATGTTTTGTCCCACTTCTTTTAAATGCAAACCAGAAAGCGCAAGCCATCTAATGACCGAGGAGAAACCCAATGAACCAATATACAAAATCCGAAATCATCCGACAGTTAGATGCATTACATACGCCCAAGGGTGTCCCGGTCCTGTTCCATTCTTCTTTGCGGGCTATCGGCCCGGTAGAGGGCGGGGCAGAGGCACTTTTGGATGTTTTGGTTGAATACTTTGCCCGGGATGGCGGCCTGTTCTGTGTGCCGACCCATACCTGGCATAATTTGGAGAAAGAGATCACCTTGGATGTAACCAGCGACGATAATTGCCTGGGTGCTTTCTCCACCGTTGCCATCCGGGATCCCCGGGGAATCCGTTCGGAGAATCCTTGCCATTCTATGGTGGTTTTCGGGGATAAAGCACAAGCCTTTGTCAAGGACGAAAGCTCTGTACCCACTCCCACTGCGCCCAGTAGCTGCTATGGTAAGCTTTTTGATATGGGTGGTTATGTCTTGCTGGCAGGTGTTGCACACAATAAAAACACATTCCTCCACACAGTAGACGAAATGCTGAACATACCCAACAGAATGGGAAATAAGCCTGTTCCAATGGTTGTGCGCAAAAAAGACGGTCAGGTTATCAAAACAAATCTGTGTTTGTTTGAAACCGACTATACGGAGGACATTTCCTACCGATTCACAAAGTATGAAACCGCTTTCCGCTACCACAGATGCATTACTGACGGTTTCCTGGGAAATGCGCCGACACAGCTGTGCAGCGCCAGAAAAATGAAGGAAACCATCGAGCTGATCTATCGGAATTGCGGTAACGCAGACCCCTTGGCAGACGAGGAAGCCATTCCGCAAAAATGGTATTGTATCTGATTAGAATGATCGCTTTTTTGTATCCACCAAGACTTGACTGTGATTTCTTCTGTGCTATAATAGAGAAAATTACAAACGGAGGATACAAAATGACAAAAAAGTTTCTTGCGTGGTTGCTTGCTTTGGTCACTGTGTTTGGCCTGGTTGCCTGTGGTGAGAAACGTACTGAGCCTTCTGCACCGACAGAGGCAACAAAACCTGCTGCAGACAGGAAGGAACTAAAACCTTTGCTGGAACTTCGCGGTGAGCTTCCGGCTCTCAAATCCCGGGAGGAAATGCTGGACACACTTCAGAAAGAGGTCTACGGCTATATGCCTGCGGCTCCCACGAATATCGAATTTACCAGTAAGGACATTACTACCGATGATTACTGTAACGGGAAAGCAAATCGCTATTCCATTGTGGCAAAATGTACCGTAAACGGACAGGAATTTGCATTTCCCTTCAGTATGGTATTCCCCAAAAATACCAATGGCAAAGTGCCTTTCTTTATGTTCATTGGATTTACAAAGGGACCAACTTCCAAGTATCAATCTACGGAAGCTGTGATCGACAAGGGTTATGCCATTATCTACTATGATTACCAGGATATTGCCAGTGACGACGGCAAGTTTGACAATGGCCTGTCCACAATTCTGTACCCCGATGGCAAGCGTGGTGATACCGATCCCGGTAAGGTTGCAATGTGGGCCTGGGGCGCACATAGAATGATGGACTATGCACAGAGCATCAGTGACAAACTGGACTTAAATCGTTCCGCGGTTTGCGGTCACTCCCGTACCGGCAAGGCTGCCTTGCTTGCCGGCGCTACCGATACCCGTATCCAGTTTACCTATTCCAATGAATCCGGCTGTGCCGGCTCAGCTATCTCCCGCCGGAAGGCCGGTGAGAGTATTGCCCGAATTACCGGTACATTTCCGTACTGGTTCTGCAAGAATTACAAGCATTGGGCAGGCAGGGAAGCGGAGATGCCCTTTGATCAGCATTGGCTGCTGGCATCCATCGCGCCCCGGAAGGTCCTGGTAGGCAGTGCGTCCAAGGACATCAATGCCGATCCGCTGTCTGAGCAGCTTGGCTGTTTGGCTGCATCGCCAGCCTTCGAGAATGGCTTTGCTTGTGATGTTATGGCTGTTGCCGGCGACGCATTCCTGCAAGGCGATATCGGCTACCACCTGCGTGAAGGCTCCCATGCTTTTACTGAAACGGACTGGCTCAGAGCTATCGAATTTATCGATTACCATACAGCAAAATAAAGTTAAAAGCACACCGATGATACATCGGTGTGCTTTTATAAATTAACCTAAAATATCATTCAACTCCAGCAGAGCCCGCGCATAAATCCGCATTGCGATCTTTAGGCGGGCCAGGGAAACACATTCGTCAATACCGTGTGCACCGCCACGGCCCTTGGGGAAGTCCTCCGGGGGGCAGTTGCTGTCCATGCCAAAGGGATAGGCGTTGGGCAAGCGGTGTGCATAAGTACCGCCGGACATAGTATAGGGCGCGCTGTTGTCGCCGGTGATCTCGTTGGCAATACGAGCCAGCATTTTGACCATATCGTTCTCAGGATCAATCATATATGCGGGTGTGCCGGCAGCGCACTTTTCAACAGTGAAGCCCTTGGCGTCGGCAACCTTGCGGATATTCTCCTCAATTTCTGCAACGGTGATGCCAACGGGGTAGCGAATACGGAAGGAAACCTCGGGGCAGCCGTCCACATCGTCGATACAGGTGGTAGCCACTCTGGGCAGACCCATAGCAGGGTGCTCGTAAGCAATATTCAGACAGTGCCCGTAAATATCCTTGGACAGAGTTTTCAGAAATTCAAAGATGTGCTTGTCCTCTTCGGAAACCAATCCTGCATCCAGCAAATCTTCGCAGATGAATGTGATCATATTGCCGTTAGGGTCGGGATTGGCACCGTGACGGGGAGGGGAATAGGCAGAAACTTCTGTTTTCTCTCCCTTGGCAACCGCACATTTGGGAAGCGCTGCAGGAACATCGCTGCGGTCAAGAATTGCCAGGGCATCACCGGGCTTGCCGGGCTGACCGGCGGTGAGCTTGATACCATGGAGAGGGGTCTTGCTGCGCAGAACAACAGACACAGCGCCCTTGCCACCGTAGCCTACCGGGAAGCTGCTGTCGGGAACCAGGGACATTCTGGGGGGCGTGCACACATTCAGAAAACCCTTTGCATCGGGATTTCCGGGGATGCCAATCAGATCCTGCATACCCAGTTCTTCGTTGCTGCCTACATAAAGGGCAGGGTTGTACTTCAGTTCAATATTCAGTTCCTTGAAAATTTTCAGCAGATTGAAAATAGCAGCCAGCTGACCCTTGTTGTCGGTAGCGCCGCGGCCGATGATGCAGCCCTTATATTCAGTGGCATCATAGGGAGGGTAGTTCCAGCCCTCGCCGGCAGCCACCACATCACCGTGGAGCCAAATGCCCAGATCCGGCTGACCTTCTTTCAAAGCAGTGCTGACGACACCCACATTATAGTCGGTGGCATAGAAACCGGCAGCCTTACCCATTTTCAAAACCTCGTCCAAAACAGCACGGGGGCCGATACCCCAGGGTGCGCCGGGAACGGGTTCGCTTTTTTCACTGTTGATGTTTACAAGACGGATGGTGTCAGCTGCTAATTTTTCAGTAGAGGCTTCGATCATCTCGTCGATTTTGGTCAGAAGTTCTGTATGCATTTGAATCACCTCGCCCCCATTATAGCACAAAGAAAATGCCTGTCAATCAGCGAAACCGCTAAGTGCATAGGAAATAACTATTGCAATTATAAGCAAAAAAGTATATTATATCTGCAGACAGAAATATGGGAGGTGTTTAGATGTTCTACGTCAATCAGCTGGACTATCCACATATTCCCTATAACCACAATATGGCTCACGGTGGCCCACCTGAAGGCAGAACCAGTGTGAAGACCTCCGGTTGTGGTCTGTGCTGCGCTTGTATGGTGGTAGCCCACCAGACCGGTAAAATACTGCCCATTGCTGAGTTTGTAAAGCTTTCTGAAGAGAATTTGGCTAACCAAGATTTGGGTACAAATATGAAGGTTTTGGGTCCTGTGCTTGCGAAGCTTTTTGACCTGGAGTATGTTCAGTCCAGCGATAAAGATGAGCTAATTGCCTGGCTGAAAGACGGTGGCGAGGCCATTGTCCACGCCCAGGGAGATAAGGACGGGCACATCGGTGTGTTCTCCAACCGGGGGCATTATATCCTGGCAACCGCTATGGTTGGGGATGAAGTGCAGATTATGGACCCTAGCGATAAGCCGGAGAAGTACGAAATTGAGGGTCGCAAGGGCCTGGTCCGGAAGGAAGAGCCTTTTATTTATGCTGCTCCCGAAGTGGTGGATGAAGCCTGCTATGCCGACAGAATCCACTTCCATATGTTCAAGAAAAAACAGTAAGGAGAACATTGTATGCGTTTTGATGTAATTATTGTGGGCGCTGGCCCTGGTGGCATTTTTGCGGCCTATGAGCTGATGCAAAAAGCACCTGATTTGAAGGTGGCGGTTTTTGAGGCCGGTCACGCGCTGAGTAAGCGTCGCTGTCCCATTGACGGTGATAAGGTAAAAAGCTGCATTGGTTGCAAAAGCTGTAGCATCATGAGCGGCTTTGGCGGCGCCGGTGCTTTTTCTGACGGAAAGTATAATATTACCAATGACTTTGGCGGCACGCTTTATGAGTATATTGGTAAAAAGCGGGCTTTGGATCTGATGCACTATGTAGATGAGATCAACCTGCGCTACGGCGGGGAAGGCACAAAGCTTTACTCCACAGCCGGCAGCCGGTTTAAGACCCTGTGCATCCAAAACGATCTGCATCTGCTGGATGCGTCTGTCCGTCATCTCGGTACAGATATCAACTATGTGGTGCTGGAGAATCTGTATACCTATTTGAAAGACAAGGTGCAGTTCTACTTCGATACACCTGTGCAATCTATTACTGCCTTGGATAATGGCTACGAGATCGTCTGTGCCGATGGCACATATACCTGCAAGGATTGTGTTATCTCCGTGGGACGCAGTGGCAGTAAGTGGATGGAAACTGTGTGCCGGGATCTGAAGATCCCCACCAAATCCAACCGAGTCGATATCGGTGTCCGTGTGGAGCTGCCTGCGGCAGTGTTTGCCCACTTGACAGATGAACTGTACGAAAGCAAGATCGTATACCGCACCGAAAAATATGGCGACAAGGTCCGTACATTCTGTATGAATCCCAAGGGCGCAGTGGTTACCGAGAACACCAACGGCATCATTACCGTGAACGGTCATAGCTACGAAGATCCGGCTAAGCAGACGGAAAATACCAATTTTGCGCTTCTGGTTGCCAAGCATTTCTCCGAGCCCTTTAAGGATTCTAACGGTTACGGCGAGTCCATTGCCCGCTTGAGCAATATGCTGGGCGGCGGTGTTATGGTGCAGCGGTTTGGTGATCTGATCCGTGGACGCCGATCCACGCCCAGCCGGATTGAAGAGGCCTTTATTACTCCCACCTTGAATGCAACACCCGGTGATTTGAGCTTGGTGCTGCCTAAGCGGATTCTGGACGGTATTATTGAGATGATCTATGCGTTGGATGAGATCGCTCCCGGTACTGCCAACGACGATACTCTCCTTTATGGCGTGGAAGTGAAGTTCTACAATATGGAAGTGGAAGTGAACGAGCGCCTGGAGTCCAATTACAAGGGACTGTACATCATTGGTGATGGCAGTGGCATTACCCACTCTTTGTCCCACGCATCAGCCAGCGGCGTGTATGTTGCCCGGAATATTACAGAAGCGTAATTGATATAAAAAAGGCGGTTGCATTGCAACCGCCTTTTTTGTTGGGTTTACTCGCTGCAGAAGCTGGCAACGATGTTTCTGTACACAGCGTCGCCGATTTGGTAGTAGCCAGCCATAGTGGGGTGAGCACCATTGGTGTCCCGTCGCTCGGTGACTTCGCTTCTTGTATTCACAGGGACCTGCTTGCAGGGGTAGTTGTACTCAGAGTCAAACTGACCGCTGAGGTTAATGAACTCGCAGAAATCCTTGTACTTGTCTTCCAAGCACCAAGCCTGGTAAGCAAGGTTGATCTCCATCCTGTAATGGACACCGTAGTAAACATCAGTCAGCGGCATAATCGCACCGTAGTTGGATGCGCCTCCGCCGTTGAGAGAAGCAAGGGGCAGGCCCATGATCTTTATCTTGATGTTCGGGAAGTCCCGCTTCAGGAAATCTACCAGCTTTTTGCCCTTATTGGCGACGATCTCGGCATATTCCTTCCGGGTGTGTGTCATGGCCTCCTGGCTCATTAGACCGTTGGTGCCCAGGAAGATATATGCGGCATCAATGTGATCAATCTCGTTGCGCTTGCAGTAGTCGATGAAGTCGACCTTGCCGGTTTCGGGATTCAGGAAAGGAGAACCTTTGGGGGTGCTGGAGCTCTTGAATTCAATGGGGGTGGTGTCATGGGCGTTGGCATAATGGGTCAACACACCCTTCTCAGGACGGGGAGAATCGTGATCCATATAGCGGTTGAACTTCAGATAATCGATCTGCAAAGTCTCCAGCTGCCAAATAGCACCGTTTTCGTCCTGCCACAGAGAATGCTGATCTTCAACACCTCTGTTGTTGTCGCATTCCACCCACATTGCGCCGGGAATGTTATACAGGAAGTTGTCCCAGTGCCAGCCGCCGTAG
This sequence comes from Oscillospiraceae bacterium, assembly GCA_017452505.1. Lineage (GTDB taxonomy): Bacteria > Bacillota > Clostridia > Oscillospirales > Oscillospiraceae > Faecousia. The sequence goes on along the minus strand of JAFTMI010000035.1, from coordinate 155,326 downwards.
CCTTCCAAAGCGATGCCGGGATACTTGGAGGGCTTGCAGGAGCCAACAAACTTAACAGCATCCTTGAAACCCAAGCCGGCAGGCGCACCACCCTCCTGGGTAATGCGGCGGAATGCCTCGTAAGTCCAGCCACCGCCGGTGAGGGAGTCACCAATACACAGAATGTTGGTGGTCTTCTTGGGCTCCTTGGGCGCAACCACGTTCAACAAGGTCTCGTCTTCGCCCAACAGATTTCTCTGAGCATCGTAAACCTTGATAGTCAGCTTGTGCTGGCCGGGCTCAGTGGGCGCATATTCAAAGTAGCGGGGGAAGTTGCGGCCCTTATCACAGATAGAAACGATGGAATAGACATAGGGATTGGGTGATTCAATAACACCCCGATAGTAGAGCTGGAAGGTGTCACCCACCACCAGGTCATACTTTTCGGGCAGAATCACACGAATTTTCTCAGCCATTTCACTTTCCTCCAATTACTCGCAGCAGAAGCTTGCCACGATGTTTCTGTAAACGGCATCGCCAAATTGTTTGTAGCCATCTGCGGTGGGATGTGCAGCGTTGGTGTCCATTCGCTCCGTAACAGTGCTTCTGGTGTTTACGGGTTTTTCCTTACAGGGGTAGCCGTGCTCACAGTCGAATTGACCGGATAGATCTACATATTCCATAAAGTCTTTGTAATCATCCTCTAAACACCAGGCCTGATAGCATCTGTTCAGCTCCATTTTGTAGTGGATGATGTCGTAGTGATCGGTGAGGGGCAACTGTGCGCCGTAGTTTGCACCCATGCCGCCGTTGACAGAACCCATGGGCTGGCCTATGATTTTGACCTTAATATTGGGGAAGGCTTCCTTAATAAAGCCAACCAGTTGTTTGCCCTTGTTAATTACGATCTGGCAGTAAGTCTCGCGGGTGTTGCTCATAGCTTCGGTGCCCATCAGACCGTTGCCGCCCAAGAGAATATACACCACATCGGGCTTTTCTAAATTGTTTCTCTTGAGGTAATCGGTAAAGTCGATCTTGCCGGTTTCCGGGTTCACAAAGGGAGAGCCACCGGCATTGCTGGAGCTCTTGAATTCAATGGGTGAGGTATCCACGGCATTTGCATAATGGATCAGAGGACCGTGTTCGGGGCGGGGAGAGGTGTGATCCTTCCATCTGTTAAACTTCAGATAGTCGATCTGCAGGGTCTCCAGCTGCCAAACGGCACCGTTTACATCCTGCCACAGAGAGTGCTGATCCTCAACGCCGCGGTTGTTGGGGCAATCAATCCACATAGCGCCGGGAACATTGTACAGGAAGGAATCCCAGTGCCAGCCGCCGTAACCTTCGTTGCGGGTATCGGCATAGTAGCCCTTTTGGGTTCCAATGAAGTTTACCGCATTGGCAAAACCCAAACCTGCAGGTTCACCCTCAGTTTCTACGATGCGACGACGGGCCTCGTTGATCCAGTGGCCGCCGCCGGTAAGGGAGTCACCAATCACCAAAATGTTAGTGGTCTTTTCCGGTGCCTTGGGGGCAACCACATTCAAAAGGGTTTCAGCCTCGCCCAGCAAATTCCGCTGGGCATCGTAGACCTTCATGGTCAGCTTGTGCTGACCGGGCTCGGTGGGCGCATACTCAAAGTACCGGGGGAAATTCCGTCCCTTGTCGCAGATAGAAACGATGGAATAGACATAGGGATTGGGCGCTTCGATGACACCACGGTAATAAAGCTGGAAAGTATCGCCCACTACCAGATCATATTTCTTGGGCAAAATAATACGAATCTGATTCTCCATTATACATTCCTCCTGTTATTCGCTGCAGAAGCTTGCTACTACATTGCGATAAACCGCATCAGCCACCTGATAGTAGCCTTCTGTGGTGGGATGGACACTGTTGGTATCCAAACGCTCAGTAACAGTGCTTCTGGTGTTTACGGGCTTCTGTTTGCAGGGGTAGCCGTACTCGCAGTCAAACTGACCGGCAATGTTAATGAACTCCATAAAGTCCTTGTACTCGTCTTCCAGACACCAGGCCTCGTATGCCAGGTTCAGTTCCCACTTATAATTGCAGATCTCATAAGTATCGGTCAGAGGCAGCATAGCGCCATAGCTGGTGCCGGTACCGCCGTTCAGAGAAGACAGATGCTGGCCCATGATCTTAACCTTTACATTGGGGAATGCCTCTTTGATGAGACCAACCAACTTCTTGCCCTTGCTGACCACCACCTGGCAGTATTCTTTCCGGGGCAAGGACAGAGCCTGCTGGCCCATCAGACCGTTGCCACCCAGCCAAATGTATACTGCGTCAATGCTCTCAGCACCAATTTGCTCGGCATAGGCCTTGAAATCAATCTTGCCCAACTCATCGATGAAGAAAGGTGTTTTAGGAGCATCGCTGGAGCTGGTAAATTCAATGGGGGACGTGTCTGCTGCGTTAGCGTAGTGGACGAGAGGTCCTTCAGTGGGACGGGGAGAGGTGTGGTCCTTCCAGCGGTTAAACTTCAAATAATCAATCTGCAGGGTCTCCAGTTGCCAAATCGCACCGTTTATGTCCTGCCACAGGGAGTGCTGGTCATCCACTTGCCGATTGTTGTCGCACTTGACCCACATAGCGCCGGGAGCATTGGTCAAATAGGAATCCCAGTGCCAGCCACCATAAGCGGTCAAATTCACATCTGGATAGTTCGCAGGCTTGCAGGTGCCAACGAATTTCACGGCGTTCTTAAAGCCAAGCGCTGCAGGCTCGCCGCCTTCGCCGGTAATACGGCGGTTAAGCTCACCCACCCATTGACCACCGGCAGTGGTGGAAGCGCCGATGCACAAAATATTGGTGCACTTCTTCGGCTCCTTGGGAACAACCACATTCAGCATGGTTTCGCCTTCACCCAGCAGATTCCGCTGTGCATCGTAAACCTTAATGGTCAGCTTGTGTTGGCCGGGCTCGGTGGGCGCATATTCAAAGTACCGGGGGAAGTTCCGGCCCTTATCGCAAATAGATACGATGGAATATACATAGGGGTTGGGGGCTTCGATGATACCGCGGTAATACAGCTGGAAGGTATCACCAACCACCAAATCGTACTTCTTGGGAATATTTACTCTGATTTTCTCTGCCATTGTCAGGTCCTCCAATTTGCAGAATTTTTTGAAGTTGCAAGAAAAATTCTTGCGTTTCCCATATTTTAACATAACCGCCCACTCGATACAACAGTAAAATTGCACAAAACACAACGAATTTATTAGTGATTTTGATGAACACAAACCAAGAAACACGGAAAAATAAAAAATACTTGCAATTTGCAAAAAACCTGCTATACTGTACGTGAATAAATGCAGAAAGGAGTTCCCTAAGAAACTATGGACGACGGCGACAGTAATCCCGAAAATCCTCCCTTATATCGGAAGTTTGTTTTGGCGAAGCGTAGGCTGCATCTGCGGATGTAAGGCATAGGCTTTGCTTTTTTGCGCCCTTTTTGAGGAAAATGAGATATATTTGGAGGAAACTATGAATAGTATTGGGTTAACACTAGGTTTACAAGTAATACTCATCGCATTGAACGCGATTTTTGCCTGCGCGGAGATCGCGGTGATCTCTATGAACGATGCAAAACTTGCAAAAATGGTATCGGAAGGGGATAAGCGGGCGGTGCGCCTTGCCAGGCTGACCAGTCAGCCTGCCCGTTTTTTGGCTACCATTCAAGTTGCAATTACCCTGTCCGGGTTTTTGGGAAGTGCTTTTGCAGCGGAGAACTTCTCCGGCGTGCTGGTAGATTGGCTTTTGGGCCTGGGCGTTGGTATGAACGCGGAACTCCTTGACTCCATTGCGGTTATCTTTATTACCATCGTGCTGTCCTACTTCACATTGGTCTTTGGTGAGCTGGTGCCCAAGCAGGTGGCTATGCGCAACGCAGAAAAGCTGGCATTGGGTATGTCCGGCTTGATCAGCGGCATTGCCAAGGTGTTTTCTCCCTTGGTTGGATTGTTGACGGTTTCTACCAACGGCGTTCTGCGTCTGATGGGCATTGACCCCAATGCGCAGGAAGAGGAAGTTGGCGAGGAAGAGATCCGTATGATGGTGGACGTAGGCAACGAAAAAGGCACCATTGACAACGAAGAGCGGGAATTCATTGAGAATGTGTTTGAGTTTGATAATCTTCCTATTGCAGAGATCATCACCCACCGCACTGACGTGACTTTCCTGTACTTAGAGGATAGTGTGAAGACCTGGCACGATACCATCATAAACAGTCGTTTTACCTACTATCCCATTTGCGAGGAAACCCCCGACCGAATTGTTGGTGTGCTGAACAGTAAGATCTATTTCCGCCTGGCCGATAAATCCAAGGAAAATGTTATGGAGCAGGCGGTCACCGAGGCCTATGTAGTGCCGGAAACCTTGAAGGCGGATGTGCTTTTCCGCAATATGAAAAGAGAGCACGAGCAGATCGCTGTTGTACTGGATGAGTACGGCGGATTGAGTGGTATCATCACCATCAAGGACTTGATCGAAGAATTGGTGGGCGACCTGGAGGACGATATTCAGCCGGAGGAAACCGTAGAAAAGATCGTTTCCCTGGAGGAGAATCTGTGGCAGGCCGATGGCAGTGTGCTTTTGGAGGAACTTTCTGAAGCCATTGGAATGTACCTGGAATCCGAGGAGTACGATACCCTTAACGGCTTGATATTCCATCATTTGGGTACTTCTCCCGAAAAGGATGACAAGGTGGAACTGGAGGGTCTGGAGATCCAGGTTACACAGGTAGATAACTACCAGGTAGAAACCGCCATTATCCGCAAAACCGTTTTAGAAGAACCTGTTGAAGCTGAATAATATAAGAGCCGCCGGTATCCCGGCGGCTCTTTGCGTTATGTAATTACCAGTTGATTTGCCAGCGCTTGCTGTAAGCGGTGTTGTACTTATCGGAAACCTTGGCATCCTTTAAGCTGGAATTTGCTGCAAGCTCAGCAAGCTTTTTATCAAAAGCTTCGCAATCCAAAGGCAGCTTTACAGGACGGCTGCCGTTCCAGCTGGAAAGATAGGCTGCATTAGAGATAGTCAACTCGTTGATGCCTTCAATGCCGGGAGCCAGCAGTTCCTCACCGTGCAAAATAGCGTTGGTGAAATTTTGCAGAATACCTGCGTGAGCAGGTTCTTCAAAGCGGGGCTTGATCTCCTCATAATCAGAAGGAATGATCTCAAAATTCTTTTGAGATTCCACCCGGACCTGGGGTTCGGGGCTCTTCAGTTTCCACCACTTGAGTAAACCGTTTTCCAAAATGATCTTGCCCAATGTGCCGGTGATCTCCAAACGGTTGGTGCCGGGAGCCTCACCGGTGGAGGTGATAAAGGTGCCGGTTGCCCCATTGGGATAGCGGACAAAGATGGTCACATCGTCCTCCACTTCAATGTTGTGGTACTTGGCGATGTCGCAGAAGCCTGTGACTTCACAGGGCATACCGCAGATCCATTGCCACAGATCCAGATTGTGGGGTGCTTGGTTAAGCAGAACACCGCCGCCCTCGCCGGCCCAGGTGGCTCGCCAGGAGCCGGAATCGTAATAGTGCTGGGTGCGGTACCAGTTAGTGATGATCCAAACGGAACGCTTCAATTCGCCCAACTGACCGCCACGGATAATTTCTCTTGCCCGCTGGAACAGGTCATTGGTGCGTTGGTTGAACATAATGCCAAACACCTTGCCGGATTCTTCTGCTATCTTATTCAGTTGCTTTGCTTTGCTTACAGCAATATCCACCGGCTTTTCAAGCAGCACATGCTTGCCTGCTTTCAGTGCAGCAGATGCGATCTCACTATGGAGAGGGTGGGGGACGGCAATGATCACAGCATCAACAGCTTCGTCCCGCAAAAGAGCGGGATAGTCGCTGTAAACCTGTGCCTGGGGAAAGGTCTTTTGACAGTATTCCTGTCTTGCTGGAATGGGATCACAGACTGCAACCAGTTCCATTCCCGCAATCTTGCCACTGGCCACACAGGATGCGTGGGCACTGCCCATATTTCCTATGCCGATTATACCGACACGAATCGTATCCATATCTTTTGATACTCCTTACAGATCAATGGTAGCAATATTATCCTGGATATTCAGCTTAGTGCCAAAGGGAGCGGAAAGCTCCGCAAGGTAATGCAATACCTTATCGTCGGACAGGTGGGGGATACCCATTTTGCTTCTGGGGGCGCCCATACGCATATCGATGGGGTAGAGCTGAATTTGGGCGATCTTGCCGTCCTCAGCGGTGAAGCCTGCCATCACGCTGCGCCAAATATTCTCCAGTACGCAGTAACCGCGGGTGCCGTTTTGGCTGCGGTTGTTCATATATTCACCTACGAAGGTGTCATGCGCCATACCCTTGTTCTGATAGGCATCAGCAGGCTGCAGAGAAACAGTCTCGGTTTGGAAAATAAAGTTGCCCAGAGAATAGAAAATGGGCTTGCCCTTGTAGATCTCGATGCCCTGTAGTTCGTGGGGGCCGTGGCCCAGAATCGCATCAGCTCCTGCATCGATACAGGCCTTGCAGTAGGTCTGCATAAACTCAGCGGGATTGACAGTGTCCAGACCGGCAAACTTATGGGAGTGGATGCTGACCAGCACATAGTCAGCCTGCCGGCGGGCTTCCCGGATGTTGGCGATCATGCGGTCCAGGTCTTTCTTCAGCGGGGCAGTGTGCTGTTCGGTCTTGGTGTCCAGCTTGAAGCCCAGGCTGCCCATTGCCAGTTCGTCCTCAGGTAGGGGATTGGCATAACCGCAGGCAATGGAGTAGAGTTTGCTGGCGTTCATATCAGTCTTATCCACAACTTCCTTCAGTACATCAAAGTACTTCTGCTCCACGTGGTAGGTAGTCTTGAACCGCAGGGGGTTCAGACCGGGACGGCCGATCATATCCACGCTCTGATCACCTGCTATGGAAGCGTAAGTGCCGTCACAAACGCTGCAGGCAAGCAGTGCCACACGGGCGTTTTCGGTTTCCAGATAAGCGGGGGCAGCAGCCTCACGGAGCGTTGCACCAGTACCGGCATAGACCATATCCCGCTCCCGCAGATACTTGCAGGTAGCCAAAATGCCGCCACTGCCGTAGTCACCGGAGTGGTTGTTGGCAGTATTGTATAAATTAAAGCCGTACTGCTTCAAATCGTCCAAAATCTCCGGTTCTGCCATAGCCCAGGTGCCGCCGGATACAACCGCCGGATAACCCTCCTGATTGTGAATGGTGATCTCCAGATTGTTGAACTTTACATCGTGCCTTCCAATGATCTCCTGGATCTCAGCAAAGCCGGGGTAGCCGCCCTCAGGCAACCGACGGGTCATAAAGGCATCGCCGGTGGCGATAAAAGTTGTTTTCTCAGCCATTTATCTCTCTCCTTACATATGGTGCAGGATCAATTCAAATGCCAGTTTGATGCCGGGGAGCTGACTGTCGATCTCGATGAATTCCTCACGGGTGTGAGCACCGCCGCCCCGTCCGCAGGAAACTTCAACGGAGGGAATGCCCATAGACAGAGGAATGTTGCAGTCGGTGGAAGCAGAGCCGGGTACTGGTACAAAGCCAAAGTATTTTTCGACAGTTGCCTGGGTGCGGTTGATCAGTGCATTGTGGCGTTCAGCATCTACTTCAATGCCACAAGGGCGGTTGCCAACAATTGTAGTCGTAACCTTGATGCCCTTGGTGGCATAGAAGGCCAAAGCGGCATTTAAGTGTGCTTCCATCTCTGCTAAGTCATCCCGGTTGTCGGAACGGAACTCATAAAGCATTTCCGCGTGCTGAGCGATGGTGTTGACAGAAGTACCGCCGGAGATAAGGCCCACATTGTAAGTGGTCTTGCCCCGGTTGGGAACCTTGATGTTATACAGAGTGTCGATCAAGGAGGCCATATAAGCAATGGCGTTCCGGTTGCCGAATTTGCTGTAGGAGTGGCCACCCTCGGTATCGATTTCAATCTTATACCGCTTGGAGCCTACGGCAACCGTCGCAATCTTGCCGGAGGTTGCGTTAGGGGCGAAAGGACCATCGAAGGTAACAAACTCGGTTACACGGTCGCCGTACTTTTCAAAAATCTTCTTGCAGCCCTTCAGATTGCCAAGACCTTCCTCACCGGCGTTGGCAACCAGCAGCATGCCCACATTCTTGGGAACAAGGTTGTTCTGTGCAATGTACTTGGCGGCCATCAGCAGCGCAACCAAATGGATGGTGTCATCGCCAATACCGGGGCAGTAAAGTTTGCCGTCTTCCACACGCATAGGCAGTTCCTCGGTGTCGGGGAAGACCACATCGGTATGGGCCATAAATACCACCAGCGGACCGCTTTCCACATTGCCCACAGGATATACCACATTCAGCGCTTCATCTATGTACACACCCGTAGCGCCCTGCTTTTCCAGCCATTCCTTGCAAAAAGCTGCCCGTTTTTCTTCGTGATTGGAGGGTGCGGGGATCTTACCTAACTCCATCAGCAGGTCCAAAGCTTCCTGGGAATTTGCTTCTATATGCTCTAAAATTTCCTTGGATAAGACCATAAAAATCACCTTGTTTTCTGTATTTTAGCCAGCTGGCCATAATCAAAGACAGTATAGCATAATACAACCGGGAAAGCAACCCGGATTCCCATTTTTTAGAAGATGAAAATATTTATATACTTTTAACATTTTTGTGCTATAATACTTGATAAGTTATAGCTGAGAGGAAGTACATAAATGAAGTCCAGTAAGTTTTCTCAAGCCTGTTTCCGTGTTATTCGCTGGATATTGGGCTTGATATATCCGAAAATTGAGGTGGTAGGGCAGGAGAACCTGCCCCAGGAGCCCTGTATCGTGGTGGGTAACCATTCTCATATGCACGGACCGTTGGCCGGTGAGTTTTATTTTCCCGGCAAGCGAAAGATGTGGTGTGCCCATCAGATGATGTATCTGAAAGAAGTTCCTGCGTATGCGTTTGAGGATTTTTGGAGCATGAAGCCCAAGTGGACCCATTGGTTTTACCGTATTGCGTCCTATTTGATCGCACCGCTTGCCGTGTGCCTGTTCCGTAATGCCAAAACGATTCCTGTCTACCGGGATAACCGCCTGCTTACCACCTTTAAGCTGACCATCTCTGCCCTGGAGGACAGCACCAATGTGATCATCTTCCCGGAGTGCTACACCCCGTATAACAACATCGTTTATCAGTTCCAGGATAAGTATATCGATGTGGCAAAACTCTACTATAAGCGCACCGGAAAGGTAGTGCCTTTTGTGCCGCTGTATGTTGCACCCAACCTAAAGAAAATGTATATCGGCAAACCTACCGTATTTGATCCCAATGCCCCTATAGAACAAGAGCGCCAGCGGATCACAAATTATCTGATGGAGGAGATTACCCAAATTGCGGTAAATCTGCCGCAGCATACTGTAGTGCCGTACCCCAATGTGGGTGCAAAGTACTATCCCCAAAACCGTCCTGAGGAGGAAACAGAAAAATGAGAAAACCTGTTGTGGATTACAGCAAATTGCGTTTTTCCAATATAACAAGCCCCCAGTACCGCCATGTGCTGTTGCTGTTAGGCTGGGTGGTGTATTTTCTGTGCTATTTTCTCACGGAGAATCTGATTCCTGCGGAAAAGTGCCATGTGGTGTGGCATCCGCTGGACGATGTGATTCCCTTTAACGAGTGGTTTGTCATTCCTTATGTGGGTTGGTACTTCTTGATCGTGGTGTCCTTGGGCTATTTCCTGCTTTACCATATCGATAATTTCAAGGGACTGCAGACTTACATTATTGTCACCCAGGCTATCGCAGTGGTGTGTTATATTGTTTGGCCCAGCCGACAGGATCTGCGCCCGGATTTAGACACTTTGGGCCGGGAGAATTTCCTCACTTGGATTATGAATATCATTTATAGCCAGGATACCAACACCGGCGTTTGCCCCTCGCTGCATGTGGCGTACTCTTTGGGTATCGCCTCTGCCTGGTTGAAGGAAAAGTCTGCTACATGGTATGTAAAGACCTTTGTTGTGATCTTTGTGATTTTTGTATGCCTGTCTGTGGCCTTTACCAAGCAGCATTCTGTGGTGGATATTTTCGCAGCGATCCCTGTTTGCTTGGTAGCGGAGATCGTTGCCTTCGGCAAATATTATAAGAGGAAGTGGTGTAAAAATGCAGTATCGGAAGGATAAATACGGCAATGACATATCTGTCCTGGGCTTTGGCTGCATGCGGTTTCGCCGCAACGGCCCGGCCATCGATATGGCAGAGGCTGAAAGAGAAATTTTGGCCGCTATCGAAGCCGGTGTGAATTACTTTGATACCGCCTATATTTACCCCGGCAGTGAAGCAGCTCTCGGTGAGATACTGGCGAAAAACGGTGTTCGTGAGAAGGTAAAGATCGCTACCAAGCTGCCCCATTACCTGATCAAATCCCGGGAGGGAATGGAAAAACTGTTCAACGAACAGCTGAAACGCTTAAAAACCGATTATGTGGACTACTATCTGATGCACATGCTCACAGATATTGCCACTTGGGAAAAACAAATAAAACTGGGTGTGCTGGACTTCTTGGAGGAGAAAAAGCGTTCCGGTGCTATCCGTCAAATCGGCTTTTCTTACCACGGCAATTCAGATATGTTCTGCAAGCTGGTGGATGCCTACGATTGGGATTTTTGCCAGATCCAGTACAACTACTTAGACGAACATTCCCAGGCAGGCCGCCGCGGTTTGCAATATGCCCATAGCAAGGGTCTGCCGGTGATTATTATGGAGCCGCTGCGTGGCGGCAAGCTGGTAAACCGATTGCCACAGGTTGCTGTTGATGCTTTTGCTGAGCATCCCATCTCCCGGACTCCGGCCCAGTGGGCGTTTCGGTGGCTGTGGAACCAGGAGGAAGTTACCTGCGTTCTGTCCGGTATGAATTCTATGGAAATGCTTAGGGAGAATGTGCAGACCGCTTCTGATGCAAAGATCGGTGAGATGGGGACAGAAGAGGAAGCAATGTTCCAAAAGGTTGTGGCGGCTATCAATGCCAAATTGAAGGTTGGCTGTACCGGCTGTGGCTACTGTATGCCTTGCCCCAAAGGTGTGGACATTCCCGGCGCTTTTGCCGCGTATAACCGAATGGCTTCTGAGGGTAAGTTTGCCGGCCTGCGGGAGCATTTTATGTGCAGCGCAGCACGAAAGGATTCTACCGCTGCATCACTGTGTATCGGTTGTGGCAAGTGCGAAAGTCATTGCCCTCAGGGAATATCCATTCGCCAGGAATTGAAAAATGTGAAGAAGGACCTGGAAGGCCCCGTATACAAAACAGCCCGCAAAGTGGTGGAGGTTTTCAAATTGTATTAAAAAACATCCCTCTGTGCTCTAAGCACAGAGGGGGTTGTTATATCTCACGCCGATAATGGCTGGGGCTGATTCCTTGAAACCGTACAAACTGCTTGGCAAAATAGCTGGTGTTGTTATACCCAACAGTGGAGGCAATCTGCTGTATTTGCAGGTTGGTGTGGCGGAGCAGGGCAGCGGCCTGGTTTGTCCGTTCTTTGTTGACAAAATCAATGAAAGTCATTCCCATATCCTTGTGAAAAAGGGAGGACAGGTAGTTTGCGTTGATGGTCAGGGCTTTTGCGGTATCTTTGACGGTGAGATTGTCTGCCAAATGCTCTTTGATATATGTCACAGCCAGGTTGGTCAGTGGCTTCAAATTGGGGTAAGCGTGTTCTTGCACCAGTCTACAGTACCGTCGGATGACACCGCTGAAGAAATCCGGCAACTGAGAAATATTTTTCAGTTGTTCGATTTCTAAACCGATCTCGTTGGATAGCCTGTCCACTTGATAGGGGTGAATACCGGTTTCCTCCAACGCGTGACGAAGCTGCGTGTTCAGCACGATGCAGTAATTCTGCGCGTTCCGCAGAGGGTTGGTGTTTCTTACGGAAGTGTTTTTGGCGGGGTCATACTGACCGATCAAATGCATTGCCAAAGACAGGTTGCCCTGCTGAACAGCATTGGTAAGGGCTGCGCTGTATTCATACCGCTGCTCGACCTGGCGCATTTGTGAGATGTCCTCGCCGGCAATTGGGGTGTGACGAATCAAATGGGCATCTGTGGAGAGCACAGGGGGAAGCACCTGACCAAAGGCGAATTGGGACAATAATTGTCCAATTCTGCAAACGGTGTTATATTCTGCAAAAGGGAGTGGGGAGTTTTCTGCGGACACTGTTATAACCGGACCTAATATGAGTACCCGGTTTTGGGTTCTGAGTGGTATTACCCAAATGAAGATATTGTCCGACAATTTGTATTCAAAAATATTACTCTTACCTGTTATAATCTGCTGTAAGAGAGAATCTGCATCCGTAACTGCCGGATCAAAAGTATGAGCTGTTGCGTTTTTCAAAAATGTTGTCAGAGAATGTCTATCCAAAGGGACAACAGTTAATGGAATCCCGGTTGTGAGATTCAATAATTTTTGCAGAAAGATAAGTGTTTCTTCCATAAAGACACCTCTTGATGTATATGAGATATGTGTTATAATAACAGAGATTTATTGTTTTCGCAATAGGGCTTGTATGGTAAAATGTAAAAAAAGAAACGAGAGGTATGCGTTTCTTTGTTAAAAATGTTTAGGAGGTTTTGTCTGTGAAAACTACAAAACAACCCCGTCCCTTTGGTATTCGGGACAGTATTGCCTATGCAGCCGGTGATCTGGGCTGTAATATGAGCTTTGCCTTGAAGGGCACAATGTCTATTTTCTGGACTCAGTTTATGGGTCTGGACCTGTGGTATGCACTGCTGCTGATTGTAGTGCAGGTTTGGGATGCTATCAATGATCCTCTGATTGGCTCTATGATCGATGCAGATAAGCACAATTACAAGAGAAATAAGTTTCTGCAGTACATTTGGGCCGGTTCTATTGGTTTGATTGTTGGCGGCGCTTGCTGTTTCCTGCCTTTCCCCAACGCACCTGTTTGGGCAAAAATGATCATCTTTATTGCTGGTTATGTTGTGTGGGATGCTTTCTATACTGTTGCCAATGTTCCTTACGGCAGTTTGCTTTCTTTGATCTCCAAGGAGCCTGCTGACCGTGCAAGCCTTTCTGCCTGGCGTTCCATCGGCTCTATTTTTGGTAATATGCTGCCTATGGTAATTTTGCCCTTCATCATTTATGATTCCAACAATAACCTGGTGGGCAATCGTGTCTTTATTGCTGCTTTGGTTATGGGTGCACTGGGCTTTATCTGCTTCCAGTTTATGATCAAGAACACCGAAATCCGTGTGGATACTGATGTGGCATGCAATGAAGATCAGCCTAAGTTCAATGTATTTAAGGCTTTTGGCAACTTCATTAAAAACCGTCCTGCCGTGGGTGCAACCCTGGCAGCTATGGGTATGTTTATCGGTATGCAGGGCGCTACTTCTGCAGTTACGGTTATTTTCCAGTCTTACTTTAAGAATGTGCAGATTTCCGGTATTGTGCAGCTTTTTGCAATGATTCCCATTGTGGTATTTACCCCTCTTGCCCGTAAGATGGTTGTCAAGTACGGCAAGAAGGAACTGGCTACCTTTGGCTCTATCTGTTCTGTCGTTGCAGCATTGGGCCTGTTTGTTGTAACTCCGAATAACACGCAGTTGGATCTGGTGATTTATATTGGTTGCCAGTTGATTTACAGCTTGGGCCTGGGTATCTACTCCACTGTTTCCTGGGCAATGATGGGCGATGCCATTGACTATAATGAATGGAAGTTTGGTGTCCGCGAGGAAGGCACAGTTTATTCTTTGCACTCCTTCTTCCGTAAGTTGGCACAGGGCCTTGGGCCTTCTCTGGTTCTCATCATTATGGTAGCTCTGGGTTATGTTGGCGCCAACGAAGGCAACCAGCTGTGGGAAGTTGCAGTGAGAATGCGCTACCTGGTTGCAGCAACTTTCCTGTTCTCTGCATTGTTGCAGTTTGTTGGTTTGGGTTTGATCTACAACCTGGATAAGAAGACTATGGCAAAGATGAATGAGGAACTGGAAGCAAGAAGAATTGCTGAGTAATAAAACCACTGCCGCATCTGCCACCGGTAGATGCGGCAGTTCTTGAGAATATATTTAAGGAGGAAAATTCTTTGAGAACAATTATGAACCTGAACAGCCAGTGGTCTTTCTCCAAGGCCGCTACTGCTGTGCCTGCTGAGATTGACAACAGCTGGGAGACCGTAAACCTGCCCCATACCTGGAACGCCATTGACGGCCAGGACGGCGGCAATGACTACCACCGCGGCACTTGCTACTATGCAAAGAAGCTGGATAAGAGCGAGCTGCCCGCCGGCGAGCGTTTCTTCCTGGAAATCCGGGGCGCAAACTCTTCTGCCGATGTGTATATGGACGGCAAGCACCTGGCCCACCACGACGGCGGTTATTCCACCTGGCGTGTAGATTTGACCGAGCATCTGGCAGGGGAGTGCCTGCTGGTCGTGGCTGTGGACAATGCGCCCAACGACCGTGTCTATCCCCAGATGGCAGACTTTACCTTCTACGGCGGCCTGTACCGGGATGTGAATTTGATTGCTGTTCCTGCTGCTCACTTTGATCTGGAGTACTACGGCACACCCGGTATTAAGATTACCCCCGCCATCGACGGCGCCAATGCCGATGTGGAAGTGGAAGTGTTTGTATCCAATGCTGAAGGCAAGCAGATCCGCTACACCCTGCTGGATAAGGAAGGCAATGCTGTTGCTGAAACCACCACTGCTGACACCAAGGTAAGCTTCCACCTGGAAAATGTGCACAAGTGGCACGGCCGCAAGGACCCTTACCTCTATACTGCCAAGGCTGAACTGTTGGAAAATGATGCAGCCATCGATGAGGTTTCTGCCCGTTTCGGTTGCCGCAGCTATGTGATCGATCCCAACAAGGGCTTCATCCTCAATGGTGAGGAGTACCCCCTGCGTGGTGTTTCCCGTCACCAGGACCGCTGGCAGAAGGGTAACGCATTGAGCAAGGAAGACCACGCGGAGGATGTGGCGCTGATCTGCGAGGTGGGCGCTACCACTATCCGTTTGGCTCACTACCAGCACGACCAGTACTTCTATGACCTGTGTGACGAGGCCGGTCTGGTGATTTGGGCTGAGATTCCCTATATTTCCCAGCATATGCCCGGTGGCCGTGAAAACACCATCAGCCAGATGAAGGAACTGATCACCCAGAACTACAACCACGCCTGTATCGTAGTTTGGGGTCTGTCCAATGAGATCACCATGAAGGGTGAGAAGGACCCTGACCTGCTGGAAAATCACCGCATTTTGAATGACCTTGTCCACGAAATGGATAAGACCCGCCTTACCACCTTGGCCGCAATTTCCATGTGTCCCATGGATGCAGAGTACCTGCAGATTCCTAATTGTGTGTCCTATAACCACTATTTCGGCTGGTACGGCGGCGAGACCTCTATGAACGGCCCTTGGTTCGATAAGTTCCATGCAATGCACCCCAACCTGCCTGTTGGCATTTCCGAGTACGGCTGTGAGGCACTGAACTGGCACACCTCTACGCCCACCCAGGGTGATTATACCGAGGAATACCAGGCATATTACCACGAGGAGCTCATCAGGTGCATTGCTGAGCGTCCCTACCTGTGGGCGACCCATGTGTGGAATATGTACGACTTTGGCGCCGATGCCCGTTCCGAGGGTGGTGAGAACGGTCAGAACCATAAGGGTCTGATCACCATCGACCGTAAGTATAAGAAGGATGCGTTCTTTGCTTACAAGGCATGGCTGAATCCCGAGCCTATGATCCACCTGTGCGGCAAGCGTTATGTGGACCGCGTGGAGGATGTGACAAAGGTTACTGTTTACTCCAACTGCGAGACCGTTGAGCTGTTTGCAAACGGTGAGTCCCTGGGCGTGCAGAAGAATAATGGCCTGCCCTTCTTCTACTTTGATGTTCCCAACAAGGGCGAAACCAAGCTGGTTGCCGTTGCCGGTGAACTGAAGGATGAAAGCGTTATCAAGAAGGTGGAAACCTTTAATGAGGACTACCGTCTGAAAGAAAAGGGTGCTGTTCTCAACTGGTTTGATGTGGATGCACCCGAGGGTCGTCTGTCTCTGAACAGCAAGATGAGCGAGATCATGGCTACCTTCCGCGGTAAGCTGCTGTTGGGCAAGATCTTTATGAAGCTGAAGAAGGGTATGTCCGGCGGTGCTAAGGCATCCGGTTTTGAGATGACCGAAGATATGATGCAGATGATGGGCGGTTTCACCTTGCTGCGTATGACCAGCTTGGTGGGTATGCTGAATGTTTCCTTTACCAAGGAAGAACTGCTGGCTTTGAATAAGAAGCTCAACAAGATCAAGTGCAAGAAATAAATATAAAATACGCCTCCGATGTTTCGGAGGCGTATTTTTCAAATTGACAAAATCCCCTGGGGGTATTACAATATTGCTATCTACTTTTTGAGGTGATTTAAATGGAACAAAAACTCCGTACCGAAACCCTGTGTATCCAGGCAGGTTACAGCCCTGAAAGCGGCGAACCCCGCCAGATTCCTATTATTCAAAGCACTACCTTTAAGTATGCAACATCAGAGGATATGGGTAAGCTGTTTGACCTGGAGGCCTCCGGTTATTTCTACTCCCGCTTGCAGAATCCCACCTGCGATATGGTGGCAGCCAAGATCGCAGCCCTGGAGGGCGGCACAGCCGCTATGCTCACCGGCTCCGGCCAGGCTGCAAACTTTTATGCTATGTTCAACATCGCTTCCTGCGGTGATCATATCGTTTCTTCTTCCGCAATTTACGGCGGCACATTCAATCTAATCTCTGTGACTATGAAGCGCATGGGTATCGATGTGACCTTTGTCAGCCCCGATGCTACCTACGAGGAGATCTGCGCTGCCATCCGGCCCAATACCAAGCTGGTGTTCGGTGAGACCATTGCAAATCCCGCACTGAATGTGCTGGATATTGAAGTGTTTGCCAAGGCGGCTCACGACAACGGCCTGCCCTTTATCATTGACAATACCTTTGCGACGCCGGTCAATTGCCGGCCTATTGAGTGGGGCGCTGACATCGTCACGCACTCTACTACCAAGTATATGGACGGCCACGGTGTTGCTGTGGGCGGCTGTATCGTCGACAGTGGCAAGTTTGATTGGACCAAGTACCCGGACAAGTTCCCCGGCTTGTGCACTCCCGATGACAGCTACCACGGTGTCACCTATACCGAGCGTTTCGGCTTGGAGGGCGCGTTTATTACCAAGTGTACCGCTCAGCTGATGCGGGACCTGGGTTCTATCCAGTCTCCTCAGAGCGCATTCTATCTGAACTTAGGCCTGGAAAGCCTGCCTTTCCGTATGAAGCAGCACTGTGCCAATGCCCAGGCCATTGCCGAGTTCCTCAGCACCAATGAAAAGGTCGCTTGGGTCAAGTACTGCGGATTGAAAGAAGATAAGTACTACGAAGTTGCCAAGAAGTATATGCCCAATGGTTCTTGCGGTGTTATCTCCTTCGGCCTCAAGGGCGGCCGGAAGGCTGCTGAGGTATTCATGAAACACCTGAAGCTTGGCTCTATCGAGACCCATGTGGCTGACTCCCGCACCTGTTGCCTGCACCCGGCATCTGCTACCCACCGGCAGATGACCGACGAGCAGCTGGAAGCTGCCGGCGTAGGCGCAGACCTGATCCGCTTGAGCTGTGGCTTGGAAAACAGCGAAGACCTGATTGCTGATTTGAAGCAGGCTATCGAAAAGGTATAAAATATTAACACCCACGGGAATGATCCCGTGGGTGTTAATTTTAGTTAACAGTAGAAACTTTTTCCAAGCTGGGAGCTGTTGGCGTGCTGCTTGACTTGGAATCCAAAACAGCATTGATGTAAGCGAGAAGCTTTTCACCGTCAATCTTATCGTAGATCTTGCTGTAGGTTTCCTTTGCATTGAGCAGATACTTGCGGATCCGGGGGTAAACAGTATGATCTTCCGGGTTCTGCATATATTTGCAAACAGCGTAAAGGCATTGCGCGTCCGGATACATCTTTTCAGCGGCGATATACAGATACGGAATAGCCTGGGCATAGGCTTTGTTGTTAAAGTGGTTAAGCCCCAGCACATAGAGAATCTCCACATCACCGGAGGGGGAGGCAGCCTTCAGCAGCGTCAGCACCTCGGGAGTGATCTTGTGGGTGTGGTAGGCTTCTTTGGCTAACTGCACCAGGGACTCTGTTTCAAGGGAATCCAAGGTTTCTGGAGAAAAGTGATAGGCCAAAGCATCCTTCACAGTGATTTGACTGCCGCAGGTCAGACAGTAAGCGGTTTCAAAGTCGTCTTCTGTTTCGCAGGGTGCGCCGCAGGTAGTGCAACGAATTTTCAAAACGTATCTTCCTTTCTAATCATCACAGGATAAGGAGCAGGCAGCAGACATGCAGCGCGGTCAGACCAAGGCAAATAAGCCACTGGGCAATACCTGCAACCTTAGCGATCGTACTGCCAATACCGCAACTGACCTGCGCGCTATGGCTTCGGGTATGAGCCTTAAGCTTGCATAGATAGAACTCAAGCAGTGTGCGGATCATGCCGATCAAAGCCAAAACGCCTGCGACAGCAGGGGAGGCATTGAACCCTGCGATGTCCGGACATATGCAAACATAGGTCAAAATACCAAAGACAGCAAACAACCAAAGTAATTTTGATCTGTTTTTGCTGACATAGGTGGGCGCAACCATACCGTTTGTCAGGGACAGATTGCCGGCAATCAATGCGGCGATAATGTTGATAGCGTAGAATCCGATCTGTTGGGGGAGTTCCCGGTATGCCCCCATAAGCTTCCAGGTGCTTCCGATGGCAGATGCCAAGAACTTTCCAAACACGAAAACAGCGCACACAAGAAGTAAGTTTAGCGCAATGGACAGAGTCAACTGTCGTGCTTCCGTTGCTTTGATTTGCTTTTGGGCCAATGCCAGCTTGGCACTGTTGAGCTCTTTAACTTGATTCAGTTTGGTTTCCAGATCTGCTGCCCAATTATCACAGGTGACCTGCAGGGCAGCCATCTTTTGATTCCAGTCGGAAGAAAGCGCTTCCAGGCCGTCGCCGGAGGCGGCGAGGACTTGTTGATAGGGGGCGTCCAGATCCTTTTGCAAGGATTCGGTATAGTGATGGCAATTATCGATTGCGTCTTCAGCTGCAGCGAAGGCTGTGATGATGGATTCTTGCTTATCGCTGATTTGGTAGCAACTCCGTTTGGGGTCGGCCTTTTCCAAATACTGCTGCCATTTTTCTATATTTTTTGTGACTTCCGGAGGGATCAGCGACTCAGTCCTTGCTGAGAAGTTATTGGTAATGCGGGCCAAAAAAATCTGATAGGGGAGGAGACTTCCTTGCATATAGGCGGAAGCTTCTGTGACGATTTCAGCGGAGGCGGATGGTAACTGCACGGTGTCCAGCAGAAAATCATTAAATTTGGTTTGAATGGCTTCAACCTGCTCCTGCTGGGCATTGGCAATAGCATCCGCGTAGTATTGGCAGATGAAGTTGAATAGCAAGGGGTCCGTAACAATGCCGTCTTTTTTGCCGTAACGGACAGTCAAGCCTTTGGCAGCAATCAAATAAGTGGTTACGGTGCTGTATGGGGAGAGCTCCTCGGAAACGGCATTTATCATTTCTGCTGTGATCCTTCGAGCGGTTTCCGTTGCCCAAACAGGGTCGATGGTGGACACTTCCGCAGGTGCGCTGAAGTCCGGAACTGGGATAGCTTCTCCGTTGGGAGCGCAGGCGTTGGCCTCCTGTTGTGCGATCATTATGGCATAGCTATCCGCATCTAATCGAGCAGGTTTTGCGGCTGCTTGTGGCTCTTTTCCTGTAAAATCCAGAATGGAGCGGAATATCCTTGCGTAATAATCCTGGAGGATTCCTTTTATTTCGTCGGTAAGCTGCGGATCGGTTGTTTTATACAGTTTTATCAGTTTCAGCATTGCGGCGGGTGCGTCAGCTGAAAATTTGGTAAAGCCGTCCGTATCCACCAAAGCTTGGTGAATGCTCACCAAAGGATCGTCGGTGGATGCTGCTGCCTTATAGTGATCGGTCCAAATACGGGCCAGCTGTGTCTGCTTGGATTTGATGGCGTCTAAGCATTTTAGATGGGTACCCAACAGGGTGCGCTTTGCTACGGAAGCAAAATAAGCCTTCTTTTCGGCATCGGCCCATTTTATGGCGCTTAAGTACCAGCGGTCGTTATCAATGGGGATGCTTCTGGCGATCAGCTGTTCGTCGTCAGGACATTGCCGGTTATGAAGTAAGAGCTTCCAGTTGAAATCGGCAATTTCGTTGGTTAAATCGCTGTATATTGCATCTGCATCGGGAAGTGTCTCGTGGCTGTCTTCCCACATTTTCATAGCATTGTGATACTGTTGAGCGGTTTCCTTCAGCTCTCCGTGGGCCAAATGAATCTTTGCCCGGCTGCGACAAGCCTTGATGCTGCCCGCGTAGATATGCATATTCAGCTGGTGCAGATGTAACTGCATCGGCGCGGGAGCAAAGCGAACGGCTTTTTTGTAAGAGCTGTCATTGTCTATGATGTACTGCGCCGAAGCTAAGTCCTTAAGGGAGGAGATTCGGCGTGATGCCATCAGCTTGTATAGATAGGCTAAAGGATTTTCTGGTTCTGCATCTAAAACCTTTTCACAATATAAGTCGGCCTGAATGAATTCTCCGTCTTCCAAGAATAAAAGAATACGCTTCAGCAAAGATGCGGTAGCAGCATCGTCAGAAAGATAAGGCAAGCTGTCTTTTTGCAGTTCATCAACGAAAGTCATTGCCGAAACCTCCATTCAAAAGTGAGATAATAAGTCAAAAAGTATTTTATATTGTAACATTTGGCCATTTTCTTGTCAAGACGGTTAACATAAAATTCCTTTGCGCGTTAATATTAGACGCAATAATGGAATAAAAACGAATTTAGCTATTGCGCTGTGGACGAAAAGCGTGTATAATAAATTGGAATAAGAATGTGCAGATTTATATTCTGTTAAATAGGAGGATCGGACCATGAGAAACCTGTTGGCATTTGACTTAGGTGCCAGTAACGGTCGTGCCATTCTCGGTCAGTTTGACGGCGAGAAGATCACGATGAAGGAGTTGCACCGCTTTGAGAACAACTACATCGAAATGAACGGTGTTTTCTATTGGGATACACCATATCTTTACAATCAGCTGAAGCAGGGTCTGCTTGCTTTTAAGCAAGGTGGCTATGGTGACCTGGATGCTTTCGGTATTGATACCTGGGGCGTTGACTACGGTTTGCTTGACAAGAACGGTCACCTGGCTGGCGTGCCCCGTTCCTATCGGCTGGGCACCCAGGCGGATATTGATGCGGTAAAGGAAAAGATCCCCGGCGATTCTTTGTACGCCCGCACCGGCATAGACACCACCTTGACCTTTAACACTATCTATCAGCTTTACCGCCGTCTGCGGGAAGAGGATGCAGCTTTGGAGATTGCCGACACCATGTTGCTGACACCTGATCTGCTGGGCTATTTCCTCACCGGCTGCAAGGGTACAGAGTATACCATTGCTACCACAACCGGCCTGTATAACCCCACTACCAAGGATTGGGACTGGCAGACCATCGAGGAGTTGGGCCTGCCCAAGAAGATCTTTACCAAGATCGATAAAACCGGCACAGTTCGTGGACATCTGCGGAAAGAGCTTTGTGAGGAGCTGGGTCTGAATCCGGCAGCCTTCGTAGCTGTTGGCAGCCACGATACCGCCTCTGCGGTGGCAGCCATTCCCGGTAAGGGCAGCTTTGCGTTCTGCTCCTCCGGCACCTGGAGTCTGTTCGGCGCTGAGATGGACAAGCCCGACCTGACCCCCGAGGCACAGGCCCGCGGCTTCTCCAATGAGGGCACTATCCAGGGCACATACCGCCCCCTGAACACCATCATCGGCATGTGGATCATCCAGGAATGCCGTCGGGATTGGATCAAGGCAGGTATTCAGCTTAGCTGGGATGAGATCGTTGTGGAGGCCCGTAAGGCTGAAGCCCTGCGCAGCATCATCAACCCCGATGCGCCCCAGTTCTATGCCGGCGGTAATATGGTGCAGAAGATCAAGGACTTCTGTAAGGATACCAACCAGCCCATTCCCGAAACTGTGGGTCAGATCGCCCGCTGTGTTTATGAATCCCTGGCACTGAAGTACCGCAACGCCCTGGAAGGCCTGGAGGCTATGAAGGGTCAGCGGATCGATTCTCTGAACATTGTCGGCGGTCCTATCAATAACAAGTTCTTGAACCAGCTCATCGCTGACTCCCTGGATCGGGAAGTGGTTACCGGCCCTGTGGAGGGTGCAGCCATTGGTAACCTGCTGACCCAGGCAATGGCCTTGGGTGATATCAATGACTTAGACCACCTGCGGCAGATCGTCCGCAACTCTGAATCCGTGGAAACCTGGCAGCCCAACCATACCGATGACTGGGAAGCCGCTTATAAAAAACTGCTTACATATTTGTAAACTATTCTTAAAGGAGATGTCAATATGAGCGTAGATATGACCAAATGGCAGGAAATTGCCAAGAAGAACATCCACAACCGTCCTGCAGGTGAGGGCCGTCTGGCCGGTAAGATCACCATTGTCACCGGTGCTGCACAGGGCTTTGGCAAGGGCATTGCTGAGGAACTGTACAAAGAGGGTGCAACCATCATCATTGCGGATATGAACCTGCCTCTGGCTGAGACCGTGGCCAAGGAAATGGGCGAGCGCGCCTGGGCCATCGCCGTAAATGTGTCCGACGAAGAAAGTTGTGCAAATATGGTTGCACAGGTAGTCGAGAAGTTCGGTGGCTTGGATATTATGGTTGCCAACGCTGGTGTTGTTCGTTCCGGCCCCATCGCTGAGTTCGAGAAAAAGGACTTTGACTTCGTTACCGCTATCAACTATACCGGCCTGTTCCTGACCTGTAAGTATGCAGCCATCATTATGGAAGCCCAGCACGAGGCTGATCCCGAGGCCATGTTCGATATCATTGCCATGTCCTCCAAGTCCGGGCTGGAAGGCTCCAACAAGAACTTTGCCTACGCAGGCTCCAAGTTCGGTGCAATCGGTCTGGTTCAGTCCTTTGCACTGGAGCTGTGCGCTTACAACATCAAGGTCAATGCTATCTGCCCCGGTAACTACCTGGATGGTCCTCTGTGGTCCGATCCCGAGAGAGGCCTGTTTGTTCAGTACTTGAAGGCCGGCAAAGTTCCCGGTGCCAAGACCGTGGAGGATGTCCGCAAGTTCTACGAGGCTAAGGCTCCCATGAACCGCGGCTGCCTGCCCATCGACGTTGCCCGTGCTGTTATGTACTGTGTTGAGCAGAAGTACGAGACCGGCCAGGCTTTGCCCGTTACCGGCGGTCAGGTTATGCTGAACTAAGAGGGAAGCTATGATCGATATTGAAATTCTTAACAAACTGAATGCGCCTACCAAGCAGGAACGGCTTGCGAACCTGCGGGAGGTGCTGAAGACTACCGAATTTCCTCCGATGGTACCCCAGTACATAAATAACCACATCCACACCACCTATTCCTTCTCTCCCTATTCTCCCACGGCTGCGGTGTATGCTGCCCGTATGGAAGGACTTTGCACCGCCGGTATCATTGACCATGATTCCATTTCCGGCGCAGAGGAGTTCATTGAGGCGGCTGCGATCGTGGATATGCCTGTGACCATCGGCATGGAGGCCCGTGTGTCTATGGACGGTACCCGTTTAGAGGGCCGCCGCACCAATAACCCGGACCAGGTGGGTGTCAGCTATATGACCATCCAGTCCGTGCCCCACGATAAGATCAACACGCTCACCGAGTTCTTTAAGCCCTACCAGGCTGCCCGTCATGCCCGTAACCGCAAGATGCTGGAGAAAATCAACACGCTTGTTGGCGTGGAGCTGGACTATGACCGGGATGTTCTGCCCCTGTTTATGGCTCAGGAGAACGGCGGTGTTACTGAGCGCCATCTGATGTATGCCCTGGCCCTGTGCCTGGAAAAGCAGGTAGGCAGGGGAGAGCCTATGATCGAAAAGCTCACCCAGATGGGTATGACCTTGTCTGAAAAGCAGAAGACACTGCTCCTGGATACTGCGTATCCTTTCTATGCTTATGATGTGCTGGGTATGCTGAAAGGCACCTTTGTTCCCAAGATATTCATTGATGCTACTGACGAATGCCCCAAGCTTGCCGATATGGTAAAGCTGTGCAAGGAAGTGGATGCTTACCTTTGCTATGCTTACTTAGGCGACGTAGGTGACTCCGTCACCGGCGACAAGAAAGCACAGAAGTTTGAGGACGACTACCTGGACGATGTGTTTGAATGTCTGAAGGAAGAGGGTGTAAAGGCTGTTACCTATATGCCTACCCGCAACACCCCCGCACAGCTGGAGCGTCTGCGCAATCTGTGCGACGCATACGGAATGTTCCAGATCTCCGGTGAGGATATTAACACTCCCCGGCAGAGCTTCGTAATCAAGGCAATGGAGAATCCTATGTTCCAGAACCTGATCGATGCTACCTGGAAGCTGATCGAACACGAGAAAAATGCTTGATTCTATAAGGAGGATTATTATGAATACCAAAGCAGTTAGAATTTACGGCAAGCAGGACCTGCGTCTGGAGGAGTTCCCTCTGCCCGAGGTCGGTCCCGATGATGTACAGATCAAGGTAGTTTCCGACTCTGTATGTATGTCCACTTACAAGGCAGCCATTGAGGGCGGCGACCACAAGCGTGTTCCCGACGATTGCGCTACCAACCCCACCATTATCGGCCACGAGTTCTGCGGCGATATCGTCGCTGTTGGCGAGAACTGGAAGCATAAGTACAAGGTGGGCGATAAGTTCGCTATCCAGCCCGCTCACTACTATAAGGGCTCTCAGATGGCTCCCGGCTACTCCTACAACTTCTGCGGCGGCTCCGCAACCTACGGCAATGTGCCCATCGAGACTTTGCTGACCGATTGCCTGCTGCCCTACAGCGCAGATGCTTACTTCTATGGTTCTTTGGCTGAGCCCATCAGCTGCGTTATCGGCACTTTCCACGCAATGTACCACACCAAGGCCGGTTCCTATGTCCATGAAATGGGCATTAAGGAGGGCGGCAAGATGGCTATGTTGGCTTCTGTCGGTCCTATGGGCCTGGGCGCTATCGACTACGCTCTGCACTGCGACCGCCGTCCCAGCCTGTTGGTCATTACCGATATTGATGATGCAAGACTGGAGCGTGCCGCTTCCATCTACACCGTTGAGGAAGCTAAGAAGCAGGGCATCGAGCTGCACTATGTGAACACCAAGATGGAAGGCGCAACCGAGTATCTGCGGTCCTTAACCGGCGGCACCGGCTACGATGATGTTATCTGCTTCGCTCCTGTGAAGCCCCTCATCGAGCAGGCTGACGATATCCTGGGCTACGACGGCTGCTTGAACTTCTTTGCCGGTCCTACCGACAATCAGTTTAAGGCTCCCTTCAACTGGTACAATGTCCACTACCTGTACACCCATGTGGTCGGCACTTCCGGCGGTAACAACGACGACCTGCGTGAAGCTATCGAGATGATGAGCGCAGGCAAGCTGAATCCCGCTGCGCTGGTTACCCACATCGGCGGCCTGAATGCTGTTCCCGAAACTGTGCTGAACCTGCCCTCCATCCCCGGCGGCAAGAAGCTGATCTACAACCATATCGAGCTGCCCCTCACCGCGATTGCAGACTTCGAGGAGAAGGGTAAGACCGATCCTCTGTTTGCTGAGCTGGACAAGATTTGTAAGGCTCACAACAACCTGTGGAGCGCCGAAGCTGAGCGTTACCTGCTGGCCAATGCCCCTAAGAACTAATTATCCAAATATTTACAGCACCTTCCAATTTGGAAGGTGCTGTTTCTTTTGCAATTGAAATGTACTTAGTATATAATTACTTTGAAAATCAAAGTGGAACTATGCCGGATATCAACAAACACTTCGTGGAATCCTTTTTGAGATTTGCTACAATATAATTACAAAAGCGCTTTTGATACATATTTGGAGGTATGAATATGTCCATTGGAACTACGATCAAACGCCTGCGACGAGAAAAGGACATTACACAGGAACAACTTGCGGAATATCTTGGCATCACCTCCCGAGCTATTTCCCAATGGGAGTGCGACCGTACCGCCCCCGATATTTCGCAGCTGCCCGTCCTTTGCCAAATCTTCGATGTTTCCTCCGATATACTGCTGGGTATAGATATTGAGAAGAACAGTGAGGAAATTAAGAAGTATATTGATAAATCTGTCAACTATGAGAAACAGGGAGATTTTGAGAGTAGCGCGGCAACACTCAGAGAGGCGCTTCGCAAATTTCCGAAATCCTTCGAAATTATGCTGTGTCTTGCAAACGCGTGTATTTGTGTCAATAAGCGCAATTGTGTTAATGCGTATGATGAAGCTTTAGGACTTTGCAAGCGGGTTCTAGCAGAGTGTACTGATAGTTTTACACGCTATGAAGCGCTCAGTACACTTGTCAGAATATATGATTATGCAGACAAACAGGACGAGATGCTCAAACTGGCAGAAGAATTGCCCAATGTGTTTTTTAGCCGGGAAGATGTTATGCGCTATCGTTGGAAGGGGGATGTTGACTACGAGAAATTTCAAGGTTATATGGATTTTTTGATTGGTCGCGTTGTTGAAATGCTGGGAATTGCTGCCCAGTACCGTCACGATAACAACGAGTTTATGTATTCTCTTGAGGATAGAATTCTTTTATGGAAAACAAGAGTTGCCCTCTTGGAATTACTCTTTCCCGATGGGGACTTTCTGTTTTATGCACAATTCGGAGATCAGGCCTGTACCCACCTGTGCAGCCTATATCTGGAAAAGGGTGATTATGAGGAGGCGTGGCATTGGCTCGAAAAACGCGCGGATTTTGTCATCCATATGGAAACCTATGATTTCAATGCACCGTTTACTTCCCCCATCAACCGGGGTGTGATACCTGGTGGTTGGATTGTGTCAAGGGGAGATAAGTTTTCACAAAAAATGCTTAATTGGCTGACAACAGATGAGGAAGCTGCTGTCTTGCGCAATGACAAGCGTTATGAAGATTTGGTTAACCGTCTGAAAGAAATACCAATGAGAAATTAACAACATGACCCGGTAGGTTTTTCCTACCGGGTCTAATTGTTATGCTTTCCAAACTGCTTTTATGATTGCAGGGAGCTTGGGAGGTGTGCCGTAAAGCAGAACGCCCACCCGGTAGATCTTAGCGGAAAGGATACCGATACCAACGGTAGAGCCCACCAAAATCACAATCGATGCTATGATCTCATACCAAGCGACCGTACCCATTGCTATTCTTGTAAACATTGCCATGGGAGAGGTGAACGGAATGTAGGAGCATACTTTCATCAAAGTAGTATCCACGTTGCCGCTGCTCATTGAGATCATCGTCACGATAAATCCGATCACAAACAGAAATGTCACCGGCTGTACCGCTGTGTTGATGTCCTCTAACTTGGACACCGTGGAGGAAATGGCGCCGAACAAAAAGGCGTAGATCAGGAACCCCAGCAGGAAGAATACCAGCATATAGCCCAGCAGCTCCGGCGGGATGGCAAAAATGGATCCAATGATCTCGTTGCTGCCCCAGTAGGTCTGGTTGAGGTTGTAAAACAGAAGTGCTGAACCGAAAATGGCAGCAAGCTGGATCAAGCCGGCAGCGCAGGCTGCCAGTACTTTGCCAAACATCATATTGATAGGTTTGGCACTGGTGATAAGCAGCTCCATTGCCCGGGAACTTTTCTCCGTAGCTACGCTCATTGCTACCATCTGTCCGTATAGGAGTATCACCATATACAAAGCGAAGATCATAATGTAGGTGTAGAAGAAATTCTGCATCTGATCTTTGCCCAAGGTCTCTACTTGACCGTCGATGGGAAGTGTCATAACATCCAAAGCCTGCTCTGGGGTCATACCGTAGTCAAGCATAGTTTTCATCTGATAGATCTGCTGTAATACCTCCGCAGCAGTGGCTTGGTTGGTGTCGTACATTGACAGATTGTTCACATAGTAGGTGTAGGAGGCGGGGCCGGTCAACACAAAGGCGCATTCGGCATTGCCGTCAAGGATATCCTGCTTAATGCTGTCTGTATTTTTGTCCGTCATTTGTACATTGTAATCGGAAAAAGCAGAGGAAAAGGTTTGGTGTACTATATCGCCCAGAGTGTCGTCCTCAGCTTTGATCAATATAACAGCTTTCTCAGCAGGGGCATCCGAAACACTATTGGATTTGAACAGCATCTTAATGCGGGGAAAAAACATCACCAGAGCGATTGCCACAACAAGAAAAATCGTTATGCCAACAAAGGCTTTATTTTTGGCATAATCTTTCAGCTCAAATTTCAAAATTTTACCAAATTGCTTCATACCTGCGCCTCCTTTCCGCTGTTGCCGGCATACTCTACAAAAATATCATTCAGCGAAGGCTCGAACACCCGCACCTCATCAATATCATAGTTTTCTGTAAGCCGGGTCATAATTGCTTTCTTTTCGGAGGGGGCATTTAGTCGGATCAGCAGATCACCGTTTTCTGCCCGGGAGCAGGCGTCTCCGAAGTCATATAGGATCTTTTCGGGCATTTCTGTGCGCACGACAAGCCGATCCCGTGGGTAATCCCGCTTGATCTCCCGCAGATCACCGGAGATAGCTACCTTGCCGGCATTTAAGATGGCAATGCTGTCGCAAAACTCTTCAATATAAGCCATTTGATGGCTGGAAAACAGCACGATTTTTCCCTTGCTGATCTGTTCCTTCACTACATCCTTCAGAAGCATTGCGTTCACCGGGTCAAGTCCGGAGAATGGTTCATCCAGGATCACAATGTCCGGATCATGAGCCAGCGCTGTGATGAGCTGGATCTTCTGCTGATTGCCCTTGGAAAGCGTGTCCAGCCTCTTGTTGCGGTATTCAGTCATACCCAGCCGTTCCAGCCAATAATCAACGGACTTCACGGCATCTTTCTTGCTCATACCCTTTAATTCTGCAAAATACGTAAGCTGATCAATAATGACCTTCCTGGGATAAAGACCCCGTTCCTCCGGCAGATAGCCGATGCCTACCTTGCTGTAGTCGATGGGTTTGCCGTCGATGAGAACACTACCGCTGTTTGCGGGGAACACATCCATCAGAATGCGGATGCTTGTGGTCTTGCCGGCACCGTTTCTGCCCAACAGGCCGAAAGCTTTGCCACCCTCAGCCTTGAATGAAACACCGGTAAGAACCTGCTTTTCTCCAAAGGACTTACAAATATCCTTGAGTTCCAGTATCATAGTAACCTCCAGTCATAAAAAATCATTCTGCACCGACAGCGCCGGCGCAGAATGACAAAAAGTAATCACAGCAAAGGAATGCCGGCTTCGTTACAAGCCTTTACGGTTTCTTCGTCCCAAACACTGGACTGTACTTCGCCGATATGGGCGCAGCCAAGCATCAGCATTGCCAGTCTGGACTGACCGATACCGCCGCCGATGGTGAGGGGCAGTTCGTTATTCAAAAGCATCTTGTGGAAGGGAAGCTCTCTGCGGTCATTGCAGCCGGCCAGATTCAGCTGGCGATCCATAGCTTCGGCATCCACCCGGATACCCATAGAGGAGATCTCTAAGGCTCGGCCCAGTGTGTCGTTCCAGAAGAAGATGTCGCAGTTAAGTTGCCAATCGTCATAGTCGGGGGCGCGGCCGCCATGAGGCTTGCCGGAGCGGAGCTTGCCGCCGATCTGCATAATGCAGGCGGTGTGATGCTCTTTTACATAGGCATTCTCCCGGGCGGTGCCATCCAGATCGGGATACATATCCTCTAATTCCTGGGTGG
Source organism: Oscillospiraceae bacterium (assembly GCA_017452505.1). Lineage (GTDB taxonomy): Bacteria > Bacillota > Clostridia > Oscillospirales > Oscillospiraceae > Faecousia. The sequence goes on along the minus strand of JAFTMI010000035.1, from coordinate 125,530 downwards.
TCACAAAGCTGACCTCACGGGAAAGCTTAGCCGGGATCTGCGGGAATCGCACATGGAGCTGTTCGTTGGTATCGCAGATTGCCTTGACGATTGCGGTAACGATCAGCTTTAAGTAATCGATATTGCGGTTTTCAGCGGTGATAATCTTTTCCCAGTCCCACTGATCCACATAAATGGAGTGGATATTGTCCAATTCCTCATCCCGCCGGATGGCGTTCATATCGGTGTACAGACCCTGCCCCAAACCGAAGCCGTAGCGCTTGAGGGCCAGTCGTTTCCATTTTGCTAAGGAATGGACGACCTCAGCATCCATGCCTACCGCGGGAATATCAAAGCTTACAGGGCGCTCAAAGCCGTTCAGATTGTCATTAAGACCGGAGGCGTCGGTAACAAACAGAGGAGCGGATACGCGCTTCAAATTCAGCGCGTTGGAAAACTCCTCCTGGAAAATTCTTTTGATGTAGGCAATGGCCCGCTGAGTCTCATAGGCATCTAAGGGGGGGCGGTAGCCTTCGGGGATATAAATTTGGTTCATAAGAGTATCCTCCTTGTGACAGATACATATATCCTATATTCTATTCATTTTTTTAAAAAAATCAAGAAAAAAATACACCCGGACAGGTTTTCCCTGTCCGGGTGCAGCTGTTTAATACCCAAAGGGGAATTGGGGGCGCTGAGACTGGCTTTGGTTCTGTGTTTGTTCCTGCTCTTGCACAGAGGTTTTTTGCTCACCAACCGTAACCGTAACTTCCACAGTCTTACCCATGCGATAAACTGTAAGCTTCAGCTCGTCGCCAATGGCGGCATTGCGGACAGCGGCAACCATATCATTGCTGCTTGCGATCTCATTGCCGTTTACATGGGTGATGATATCGTTGATCTGCAGACCGGCTTCGGCAGCAGGGGAGTTCTCCACGATCTGCTGTACCGATGCGCCCTGGGGAAGGCCGTACATTTGTGTCTCCTCGCTGACAGTGGCAACGGAAACACCAACATAGGGCTTGGAAACATAACCCTTTTCAATGATGCTTTCAGCAATGGACCGAGCCTTGTTGATGGGGATGGCAAAACCGATATTATCAATGGATGCAGTGGAGGAGGAAGAAGAACTGGAATACTTGGCATTGGTGATGCCAACTACCTCGCCGTACAGATTAAACAGTGCGCCGCCGGAATTACCGGAGTTGATCGCGCAATCGGTCTGCAACAGCTGCATGGAGCTGCCGTTGGACATGGTGATATCCCGATCCTTGGCGCTGATAGAGCCGGCAGTGAGGGAGAAGGTCAGCTCGCCGAGAGGATTGCCGATGGCCACCACACTGTCGCCTACATTCAAGTTGTCGGAGTTACCGAGCACAACAGGCACTAAATCCGTTGCCTCTACCTTCAGAACAGCCACATCGTTGCTTTCGTCATAGCCAACAAGCTTGGCATCGTATGTGGTGCCGTCATACATGGAAACGGTGATAGAGGTAGAATCGTCCACTACATGGTAATTGGTGAGGATATATCCATCCTTACTGAAAACAAAACCGGAGCCGGAGGCGGCAGAGGTAGTCTGATAACCCCACAAATTGGTGGTAATGGAGGTGGTGATACCCACGGTGGAGTTCACATTGGCGGCATAGACCTCAGCCTGGGTCATAACCTTGCTGGTGTCGATCTTGGTAATGTCGATCACAACATTTTCCCGGTCACCTTCCAAAATAGTGGTACTCTGGCTGGTGCCGGAATTATTCGGCTGTGTTCCATTGGTTGACGGCTTGGCATCGTCCATAAAAGTGGTAGCCAGATACATACCGCCTGCACCGAAAGCACCGGCCAACAGACTGCATACCAAAGTAACAGCGATCACAAGACCGGCAGGCCAACCGGATTTTTCTTTTTTAGGGGGTTTATAGTAGTAATTGGGGCGTTGCTCCCACGTGGGCTGATCATTCTTGGGCTCGCTCCATGCGGATTGCTCATTTTTGGTCTCTGTCCAGGTGGATTGCTCGTTCTGATTTTCAAAGGGCTCTGTCATAGATGTAACCTCCTTGGTGTTTGAAGTTATTTTACCGCAATTATACGAAAGAATGCTGAACGATTCAAGAAGAATATGTAAATTTTTCTTGAAAAACTTTCAAAAAATTTCCAAAACAACATATTTAAGCGGCATTGGGATGCTTGACAAGAAATAAAAGCTGTGCTACAATCCTCTAAACCGTTGAGGAAGAGTGAGTAGGTATTACCTTCCTTTCTTTCAGAGAGCCGCAGGCGGTGGGATTGCGGCAGAAAGCGTAAGACCGAATGGACTTCCGAGGGCAAGCGGAACGGGGGACTTTCCCTTAGTATGTGCGACGGAGATGACCCTCCGTAAGCAAAGGTCAGCATATGTCAGTATGCGTAAAGTGGGCGCTATGCGTCAAGCCGGGTGGCACCGCAGGAGTTTATCCTGTCCCAGCTCATTACTGGGGCAGGTTTTTATTTTGCCCCAAAAAGAAAGGTGAAAAATGATGGCAAACAAAGAGATCCCCTACAAAATTTATCTGGAAGAAAGCGAGATGCCCAAGTATTGGTACAATCTCCGGGCGGATATGGTCAATAAGCCCGCGCCCCTTCTGGATCCCCAAACCCATAAGCCTATGACCGCTGAGGATCTGGCTCCTGTGTTCTGCGATGAGCTTGTCAAGCAGGAATTGGACGATACAACTGCTTATTTTGCGATTCCCCAGGAGATTCTCGATTTCTACAAGATGTACCGGCCGGCACCTCTGGTCCGCGCATACTGCCTGGAGAAGAAACTCCAGACCCCCGCTAAGATTTACTATAAGTACGAGGGCGGCAACACCAGCGGCAGCCATAAGCTGAACTCCGCCATTGCCCAGGCTTACTATGCCAAGAAGCAGGGCCTCAAGGGCGTTACCACCGAGACCGGTGCCGGCCAGTGGGGCACTGCCCTGGCAATGGCCTGCGCTTACCTGGACTTGGACTGCAAGGTCTATATGGTTAAGGTGTCCTATGAGCAGAAGCCCTTCCGCCGTGAGGTTATGCGTACATACGGCGCATCTGTTACCCCCAGCCCCTCTATGGAAACTGAGGTAGGCAAGAAGATCCTTGCTGAGCATCCCGGTACCACCGGCAGCTTAGGCTGCGCGATTTCCGAGGCCGTGGAAAAGGCAACCTCTTTGCCCGGCTACCGCTATGTGCTGGGCAGTGTACTGAACCAGGTTATGCTCCACCAGTCTGTCATTGGCTTGGAAGCCAAGGCTGCCATGGATAAGTACGGTGTCAAGCCCGATATCATCATCGGCTGCGCCGGTGGTGGCTCTAACCTGGGCGGCTTGATTGCTCCCTTTATGGGTGAGAAGATCAAGGGTAATGCGGATTACCGCTTTATCGCTGTTGAGCCTGCTACCTGCCCCAGCTTTACCCGCGGCAAGTATGCCTATGACTACTGTGATACTGGTATGGTCTGCCCCCTGTCCAAGATGTACACCCTGGGCAGCGGCTTCATTCCTGCAGGTACTCACTCCGGCGGCCTGCGCTACCACGGTATGAACTCCACCTTGTCCCAGCTGTATGATGATGGCCTTATGGAAGCTGTCAGCGTACCCCAGACCGAGGTGTTCAAGGCTGCTGAGGAGTTTGCCCGTGTGGAGGGCATCCTGCCTGCTCCGGAAAGCTCCCACGCCATCAAGGTGGCCATCGACGAGGCACTCAAGTGCAAGGAGACCGGCGAGGAGAAGACCATTCTCTTTGGCCTCACCGGTACCGGTTACTTCGATATGATGGCTTACGAAAAGTTCCACGACGGCAAGATGGTGGACTATGTTCCCACCGAGGAAGAGCTCCAAAAGGGCTTCAGCTACCTACCCAAGATGGACTAATATGTGATTACTACCCCGGCAGATTTTTCTGCCGGGGTAATTTTTTGCAAAAAGTACTTGACAAACAGGAAGTAGTGTATTATAACTGTATTAGTACAGTTGGTACAGTTAATACAGAAAAGGAGGGGATAGCATGGTGCATCTGGATTACCGGGATTCGCGACCCATTTATACCCAGATCGCCGATAGCTTTCGCACGCAGATCCGTGCCGGTGTGCTGGCAGAAGGGGATAAGCTCCCCAGTGTCCGGGAGTTGGCAAGTGAATTGACCATCAATCCCAACACCATTCAGCGAGCCTACCGGGAGCTGGAAACAGAAGGCTGGATCGCCTCTGTGTCCGGCAAGGGCAGCTTTGTCTGCGGCCCGGTAAAGGAGACAAGTCCGGACTTGGCGCCTCTGTGGGCTCAGTTGGATGCGGCAGCTGAAAAGCTTTTAGAGGCTGGCGTATCCCGGCAAATACTACTGCAATATCTGAAACAAGGAGGCGATACCGATGCTTGAAATGCAAAATGTAACCAAAACCTTTGGCAGCTTCACAGCGCTGAATGACCTGTCAATGACCATACCTAAGGGCGCTGTTTACGGCCTGGTCGGTCCGAACGGCGCCGGAAAATCCACAGCTATCCGCTTGCTCACCGGTGTTTACCGCCCCGATGGCGGCACGATCACCTTGGAGGGTGAGGCTGTGTATGAAAACCCAAAAGTGAAAAGCCGGATGTGCTATATTCCCGATGAGATTTTCTTTTTCCCATCGGCAAGCTTAGAGGATATGCGCAAGTACTATAAGGGCTTTTATCCCCAGTTTAATGACGAGCTTTTTGGTCGGCTGCACGAAGTATTCCAGCTGCCGAAAAAATCTCAAATCCGTCGTTTTTCCAAAGGTATGCAAAAGCAGGCAGCTTTCCAGTTGAGCATTTGCACCCGGCCCGATGTGCTGATTCTGGACGAGCCGGTGGACGGCCTGGATCCGGTGATGCGCCGGCAGGTTTGGAGTCTTATTTTGTCCGATGTTGCCCAGCGGGAAACCACCGTTCTGATCTCCTCCCACAACCTGCGGGAGCTGGAGGACATCTGTGACCATGTGGGCATTGTGGACAAAGGACATATGCTGCTGGAGCGCAGCCTTGCTTCTATGCAGGGCAGTACCGTGAAGCTGCAGATCGTGGGCGATGCCCCGGAGGGCCTGGAGATCCTCCATTCCGGTACAGCAGGCAGACTTACCACCTTGGTGGTCCGTGGTACACAGGATGAGATCCGGGAAAAGGTGATCGCCTGTAACCCTGTCTATTTTGATATCCTGCCCCTTTCCTTGGAGGAGATATTTATTTACGAATTAGGAGGTGTAGACTATGAAGTCAAGAACATCCTTCTTTAATCTGACCGCTTTCCGTAAAAACATCACCCGGTATTGGCCGGTGTGGGCGTTGTACACCGCATTTTTGCTGTTGGTGCTCTTTGGTATCAGCAACCAGGAAACCGACTATATGGCCCGGGATGTGGTTATCATCACGCGACTGGCCGGCATCGGCAATCTACTCTACGCAGGCATTGTGACACTGTGCCTGTTCAGTGACCTCTACAAAGGCCGCCTGTGTAATGCGCTCCACGCATTTCCTATGCGCCGTGAGGGTTGGCTGCTGACCAACATTGCTACAGGCTTCCTGTTCAGCCTCATTCCCAATCTGATTATTTGCACCCTGACATCCTTCCAGCTGGGAGAACACGCCCATTATATTTGGTATATGTTTGGGGCAGCAAGCCTGCAGTATATTTTCTTCTTCGGCACAGCGGTGCTCAGCGCTCTGTGCGCCGGTAATGCCTTGGGTATGCTGTCGGTTTACAGTATTATTCATTTTGTTGTGGTGCTGGTTTATTTCCTGGCAGAGGTCGTCTATCAGCCGCTGATCTACGGCGTTGAGCTGCAGACCGATAAGTTCTATCGTTTCTTCCCAGTTGCCCGTATGTACACGGAATATGTGGAAACGGAATTTGGTATGGGAACTATTGAATTTAAGGGCTTGGATACTGCGGCCTGGACACATCTGTATATCTGCGCAGCGGTTGGCGCCCTGGCCTTTGTGCTGGCCTGGCTTGTGTACCGCCGCAGACATTTGGAGCGGGCAGGGGACTTTATTGCCTTGCGGCCACTGGGCCCGGTGTTCCTGATCGTGTATACCATTGCGGTTGGTACAGTACTGTATAGCTTCTTTGATATGATCAATCAGCCGTCCTATTTGATCTTTGCCATAGGTATTATCATCGGTTTCTTTACCGGTCAGATGCTCTTAAACCGCACAGTGCGGGTGTTTGAGAAGAAATCCATGCTGGCTTTTGCTGTGCTTGCTGTGGTGCTGTCCGGTTCAATTGCGCTGACCTGGATGGATCCCATGGGCATCAGCAGCTATGTGCCGCCCGTTGACAAAGTGGAAAGCGCCGCCATCTACGGCCCGGATAAAGGCTATTACTACTATGAAGATGGCGAATACGACTACTTTGAAATGACGGATAAAGAAGAGATCACAAAGCTGCAGAGCTACCACAAAAAGCTGATGAATGCACGCTCTGTAACAAGCGATGTCTACGACGTGCGTATCCGCTATAAACTCAGTAACGGTAAGACTGTAAATCGCTACTACAAGGTGGATTACAAAAGCAATCTTACAGATGAAGCCAGGATCTGGTTTAGCGATGCCCGGTATGTCTTCCAGGTGGATGATCCGCAGATCCTCTATTCGCTGTTCGATTCGTTCAGCGGGGAAAAGTATTATTACAATTTAGATGTGTGGAACGGACAAGAGCCGACATTCTATAAGTCCGCAGATCCCGAGGAACTAAAAGGCCTTTTGGATGCTGTCCTCGCTGACTGCGCAGCCGGTAAGATGGGACAGTCCTGGATCTACCACGCAGGTGCATCCAGCGACTACAGTGTTGACTTTGGAATAAGCCCTGACTTTTCTAATGAAGACAATGATAGGCCGTACCGCTATACACACCTGTCTGTTTACGATGATTGCACCAATACCATAGCCTACTTGAACAAAATATTTGACGAACTTCCTGATGATTACAATCACCGGGTCGGCTGAGAAATAAGAAAAAGCGTGTTGCGGTTTTCCGCAACACGCTTTTGTTTAGTTGTTGATGGGATGATGGAAAGTGGGGGAGTTTTCCGTAAGGGGTTCGAAGCGATAGCCGTTTACAAGACCCCAGGTAATGACTCGCTCTATAGCATCCACGCTGAATTCTTTCGTATCGTGCTGCAATACCACCGATGCATCCCTTGATTTGACGCCTTTTGTAATGTTTTTGAAAACCTCATCCGGTGTCTTGGCGCCGCCTGCATCGTTGCTGTCTACATTCCAGTCAAAATAGGTGTAGCCCATTTCTGTCAGTGCCTTTGCAAGCCTTGTCATAATGCCGCGGTTATACAGCTGGCTGATAGTGTTGGAGCTGCCGCCGGGAAACCGAATAAGGGAGGTTGCCTCTTGGGTGTACATAGCAATTGTTGTCCGTATGGCTGACATATCAGCGTAGAACGCATCTTCGCTGGTATAAATCTTGTTATAATCGTGGGAGTATGTATGGGCAGCGACGGTATGCCCTTCTTGAGCAGCACGGGCGATGATGTCCATATAGCCGCTATTCTTTACAAAGAAACTGACCTTCACATCGTATTGGGCTAAAACATCCAAAAGCTTTTTCGTATACTGGCTTGGGCCGTCATCGAAGGTAAGGTAAATGGTCTTGCCGTTTTCTTCGTAGGGCATACCGCCCTCGGGGATCATACAGTTTTTAGGATAAGTCGGCTCTGTGGGGATCGTTGTTTCTGCGGGCTTTGTAGGCGCGGTGGGTGCCTTTGTTGTTGTGGGTCTTGTGGGGGTCTTGGGAGGCTCTGTTTTCTCCACCAAGCAATCCATCGGCAATACGATAACAGTCCGTGTAATGCTGCTGCAATAGTTGTAGCTGTTAGTTGCGGTGTATGTCAAGGTGTAACGGCCGGGCTTGCCTGTGTCCACACAGCCCTCTACATAAACACTGTTTGTAATATCGCCGTCATTTTTGTCAATGGCGGTAACCCATGGGTCAGCAAAATGATCGCCTTGCGCTACTAAGTGGGTATCACTGCCCACAAGCTTTAGATTAGGTCGTCCGGGATCAAAGTAGTGAATTTTGCGCTTGGTAGAAAAAGTATTTCCGGAGGAATCCGACACGGTGTAGGTCATAATGCCGTTTTCTTCCCTGCAGGTGACTTTGCTTGTTAAATCACCGTCGTAGTTATCGACAGCGGTGAAGCCTTCTTCTTGATAGGGCTGACCGGGAAGTGTATAGGCATAAGGATCGACAGTCAAGGTGATTTTGGGAAGCTGGGTATCTACGATATGCACTTTTCGGGAGGCTTTGGCAGTAAACCCGGTGGATTTTGCGGTGTAAGTGACAACGTAAGTGCCGGTCTTCGTGCTGTCCACATCACCCTGTATCTCTACAGGAACGTCCAACGCAGCGTTAGCGCCAACAAGCTGGGCTGTAGCGCCCGGCTCCCTGTAGATCTCTCCGTATTCGATCGTGATGTCCTGCTCCCCATTCAGGGTTACGGCCAATTGATAAGCAAAGGATAAGTCGGCAGACGGAGAAGAGGGTTTCGTCTGTCTGTTGTATAACCCAATTGCCCCTGTGGTAAGCACAGAAAGTGCCAGCAAACAGGAGAAAAATATAATTAAAAATTTCTTCATTTTCTATCTATCCGTTTCTGCGAAAGTCAGATGCATCTATTATACAGTCAGCAAGGGAAATACGCAAGTAAAAAGCGAACTGAAATCAGTTCGCTTTTTTATATAGGCACATTTCGTAAGAAATGCCGTTTTCTTCACCGGATTGGAGAACCTCGGCCAGCTTCCATTGGGGGTCGGTATCCAGATTAGGGAAGAACGTGTCCGATTCTGGAGTGGTATGTACCTTGGTGATGTAGGCGGTGTCGCAGTAGGGAAGCATCTGCCTATAAATACTGCCGCCGCCAATGACCATGGCTCTTTCGGCGGTTTTTGCAAGCTCCACAGCCTCTTCCGGGCTGTGGCATATCACCACATCGGGAATCTCTGCATCCTGCCGTGTCATCACCACATTCACCCGATTAGGAAGGGGTCTGCCACCGGGGAAATCCGCCAAAGTCTTGCGGCCAACAATTACCATCGCACCCTTTGTGGTTTCCCGGAAAAACTTCCGGTCTGCAGACAACGCGATGGGCTGGGTGCCATCCTTGCCGATGCCCCAGTCGTCATATACAGCAACAATCAGTTCCATGCTTTACCTCAAATGGCCATAGGGATCTCAAAATCAAAGGGATGGAACTGGTAGTCCTCCACCTTGAAGCTGTCTTTGGTGAACTGGTAGAAGTCGGTGATAGAGCTGTCTAAAGTGACCTTGGGAGCGGCGTAGCCTTCGTTTTCCAGCATTGCCTTTACAGCGGGGATATGCCGGTCGTAGATATGACAGTCGGCAATCACGTGCACCAGCTCACCGGCTTCCAAACCGGCAACCTGGGCCATCATCATCAGAAGCATGGAATACTGCACCACATTCCAGTTGTTGGCAGTGAGCATATCCTGGCTGCGCTGATTGAGAATGCCATTTAAGGTGTTTCCGGAAACGTTGAAGGTCATAGAGTAGGCGCAGGGGTACAGGTTCATCTCGTGGAGATCCTCGAAGGTGTAAATGTTGGTGAGGATGCGGCGGGAGGCGGGGTTGTTCTTCAGATCATAGATCACGCGGTCCACCTGATCGAACATACCTTCCTTGTACTGATGCTTCACACCTAACTGATAGCCGTAAGCCTTGCCGATGGTGCCATCTGGGCCTGCCCACTCGTCCCAAACATGGCTGCCCAGATCGCAGATGCGGTTGGACTTCTTTTGCCAGATCCACAGCAGCTCGTCCAGTGCGGACTTCCAATAGGTGCGCCGCAGAGTCATGATGGGGAACTCTTCTTTTAGGTTGTAGCGATTCACCACACCAAACTTCTTTACAGTGTGGGCAGGTGTGCCGTCAGCCCAGCGGGGACGGACATCCAGGTCGGTATCATAAAAACCGTTCTCCAAAATGTCCAAACAGGTTTGGCGGTACAGTTCATCAGCTTTGCTCATTGGAATTTCCTCCGTATCTATTTATTCTTCGATGTGCTCGTGATTGTTGATGTGATCTTCGCAGTAGCAGTGATAGCCGGCGCAGCGGGAGCAGTATCTGAACTCCAAATCCGGAAATTCTGTATCCGTCCGACCGCAAACAGTGCAGCGATGGTTGTAATCCTGTGGTTGGGGAGAGGGCCGCTTGTAGTCCATACTTCCGGGAAGCGGTGTAACACCGGTCCGCTTTGCAGGCTTTTTTGGAACAGCCTTACCGGCCTTTACCCGCCAGGAAAGTGGCAGCAGATTTTTCATGTCAGAGCCCATAAACAGCAGATAATTGGCCAAAGCCACCAGCGGGAACAGATTGTGGGGGAACAGCATAACCGGGTAGCTTAAATTGAAAATTTGGATGACTTCCAAGCCTAAATAAATCAGCGCAAGGACCCAGCCCTTGATGGGAATGATGAACATAATTAAGAAACGGCTGTCCGGGTGGAGCGTGGCAAAGGTTAAAAATAAGCTCATATGCAAATAACCGGCCATTTCTCCGTAGGGCAAAATCGTGTAAATAACGAGAGTGTCCGGAATGATGGGGCAGAAGACCATTGCGAAAACATCCATCAAAATCACACCGGAGAAGTAATAAAGATTAAACTTGAATGTGCCCATACTGTTTTCTATATGTCTGCCGATCAAGTAGAAAAAGTAGAGGAAAAGCAGATCAATGATGCCGCTGCCGGATTGGGTGAACACATAGGTAAACAGTCGCCAAACCTGACCTTCCAGGATCTTAGCCTTATCAAAGCTCAAAAGCTCGTAAAGAACAATACCACCATTGATCATACTCATCACGATCACAAGGGCATTGCCCAGGGCAATATAAAGCATCAGATTGGAAATGCCCTTGTCCCGGTTGCGGAAGCAAAAGCGTTCAAATCCACGCCGCAAATTATTCAAAGCGATCAACTCCTAACATAGCTTTTATTATCATATCATCATTTCCTTAAAATGTCTATAAAGGAATTATAAACTTTTCTACAAGAAAAAATCAAAAAATACTTGACATTTTTATAATTTCGTGTAGAATATCACCGAACTGCATACAAGCCTTATCAAGAGCGGTGGAGGGAACGGCCCGATGAAACCCGGCAACCTGTTAATTCAAGGTGCCAAATCCGGCGGCAACGAGAGATGAGGATTCGATATAACGCACATCGGATCGTCGGTGTGCGGTTTTTCTTTGCGTACTGTTGTGAGATAGAAAGGAATTTGAAAATGGAAAAAAGACTGTTTACTTCTGAATGCGTAACTTGTGGACATCCCGACAAGGTGGCAGATTGCATTTCCGATGCGATTCTGGATGCCTGCCTTGCCCAGGACCCTAACTCCCGTGTGGCCTGTGAGACCACAGTTACCACCAATTTCTGTTTGATTTGCGGCGAGATCACCACCAAGGCCAATGTGGATTATGAGAAAGTTGCCCGTGAGGTGATCCGCTCCATCGGTTACACCAACCCTGCCGACAATTTCGATGCTGACACCGTGGAGATTCTCTGCAAGATCCACACCCAATCTGCTGATATTGCCCTGGGCACCAACGATGAAGTTGGCGGTGCAGGCGACCAGGGTATGATGTTTGGCGGCGCTTGCACCCAGACGCCCGAGCTGATGCCTCTACCTGTTGCTCTGTCCAGAGCCTTGGCAAATCGCTTGACCCAGTGCGTGGAGAGCAACGATCTGCTTCGCCCCGACGGAAAGACCCAGGTGTCTGTAGAGTTTGACGAGCAGGGCAATGTGGTTGGCATCGATACTGTTGTTGTTTCTGTTATGCACAGTGCTGATTTTGAAATGAGCGAGCTGCGCCGTTACATCCGGGAAGGCGTTATTGCTCCTGTGCTGGAAAAATACGGCTTTGATATCAATAAGGTTGCCAATATGCATATCAACCCCACCGGCAATTTTGTCATCGGTGGCCCTAACGGTGATACCGGCCTTACCGGCAGAAAGATCATTGTGGATACTTACGGCGGTTACTTCTCCCACGGCGGCGGTGCATTCTCCGGCACGGACCCCACCAAGGTGGATCGCTCCGGCGCTTACATGGCCCGGTATATGGCAAAGAATCTGGTGGCAGCCGGTTTGGCAACCCAGGTGGAAGTGCAGCTGGCATACGCCATCGGCGTTGCTGAGCCTGTCTCTGTCCGTGTGAACAGCTATGGCACTGGCAAAATCGCTGACGAGGAAATGACCGCTCTGCTGCGTAAGCACTGCGATCTGACCCCCGGCGGCATCATCCGCAAGCTGCAGCTGCGCCGGCCTATTTACAGCCCCACCGCCCGTGACGGCCACTTCGGTGTAGAGAATATGCCTTGGGAGCAGACCGACCTCGCTGAAACCTTGAAAAAATCTATGTAAGAAATAAAGCAGCCTCCTTTTGTAAGGAGGCTGCTTTTTGTTTAGCGGAGAATAACAGTGACGTTTTGCGGGTATGTGATGCACGGATCTGCGCCCTCTTTTAGTTCACAGGTGACTTTCCCATAAGGTGTCAACAGCTCGGCTTTTCCGTACTGTAAACCTAAAAGGGAAGGTGCGAGGGAAATCTCCTGCATACCGGCTTTCTTGATTTCTAAACCCATCATCGCTTTGGGTAAGGAATACAGAGGAGTACCGCCCCAGGCGTGACTGTGATCGAAATGGTAACCTGGTTCGGGCGGAATAAAACCCTCAACCAACCCTTTGGAACATTGCTGTACCGATTCTTTCCAACGGTTACAAATTTGCAGGGTGTATTTCTCTCGCAAACCCAATCGGTACACGGCCTCCAAGAGGTAATGCAGAAAATACGGTTGGCAGTCGCCCTCGATTTCCTCTGCCATAATGCGGTGGATCAGATTTTTGCCGGTTTCATCATCGCAGATTCCAAAATAGCAGGCAAGAATGTTGGAATGCTTAAGATAGTACCGCTTTTGCGTGTTGTCCGGCAGCCAGTTGTTGCTGTGATTCAGATCTTTTGGCGTATTCAAGCCTTCGAAATAACTGCCTTTCTCGGGGTCAAATAGATGCCGGTTAATGGCGTGGCGCAGAGATTCTTTTTGCGTTTGACAGCATTGGGCTTTTTGCTCTGCACCGAGAATGCGATATATTTTTTCTGCGCAATCCAATGCACCAAAGTAAAACATATTCATACAGCTTTGCCCCAAAGCTGCCGGGGGATGATGGAGCGTAAAACCGTCAATGTAAACCCAATCCACAAACATGTAATTAGGGGGATTGTCAATGATGCCACCGTCTCCCACATACGCCTCAAAACGCTTCAATAAAACGCTCAGAGCATTTTCGCATTGCTGCAGTAAGTCAGTGTTTCCGGTGAACATATACACATCATACAGCATCTTAACCCAAATCAAGCTGTATGTGGTGTGGAACATTCTGCCGTTTTCCCGCTGGAGCATAATTGCTATGCGTTTTAAGTCAAATTCCGCAAGCCGCATGTCACCGAAGGAAAAGGGCGTCATAAGGCTTTCAATGTAATAATCGCCGGGACAGGCGGTTGGCTCACAGTGACTTGTGCTGTCTAAGTGATGGGTTTGGCGGCAAATTTTCAGAGTATGTTTGCAGGTTTCAAGAACAAGATTGAGAGCCGCGTCACTGGTCGTTGTTGTTGCTTCTTCAGAAACGGGATAATGGGTTTTAATAAAACAGACTTTAGCCTGAGCAGGGGATGCAGCATAGTTTTTTGCGTGGATCTCAATGCTTCCGGCGCTGTGCATACAGAATCCCCGGTATGTTTGGTTGCCGACAAAATACAATTCATCCGGCAATGCTTTTTCGTCGCTTTCCCGGCACATAATTTGCAGGGATACTTCTCCCTTGGACTGCGTCTGTACCTGCAGGAAACCGCCCCAAATTTTATCGAGCTCCCAAACAATTGTTTTTTCTTCGTTTGGTAATAGGGAAATCTCGATGCTTAGAGGTTGTTCTTCCCGTACAGGAATCGGTGCAGTGGTTGTATTCCAAATATTGGGGGTGGGTTCGGCTTGGGTAAATGCGTCCGGTGCAATGCGTCCATCAAAGACTTTAGGAGCGATATATGCGCCGTTTTTGCGCACAAGCCAGCTGCTGTCTGTGCAGATGGATTCTTTGCTGCCATCTTCAAATGTGAGAATTGCGGACATCATAAATCCGCCGTGACCTTGCGAATAGTCGCACATATGATATGGCATCATTTGTACCCGGGCAAAAAAATCAAGGGTTGATTTGTTGGGATAAATGGTGGTTTCAAAGGAATAAAAACTGTTACGGGGTGTATCGTTATTGATAAAATCACCCCCAACGCAAGCAGGTCCGGTTGCAATAATATTGTCGTTGCAAAAGAACTGAAACAGGGTATCACCGCTAAAACGGATTGCAGCACTGGTGATGTTTGTGGAAAAGGTATAGCTTTTTGCAAATTCGGCAACGGTATAATTCGTAGCCGTTTTCTTTAAGAACCCACTGTATACTGTAGTTTGGTTATGAGGATATTTCGTTTCAGGAAGCCATATCCAGTTTTCGGTATGCTGCATTATAAATCCCCCTAAGAATCGTGCGTAGGTAATATGAAATGATATTATCATAGATCGGGGAATATTTCCACTGCGCACAGAAAAATTGTCGAAAATGTATACCGGGAAGGTCGTTTGCTTTTTTTCGCCATTTATGGTATGATATTAAAAATTTTGGGAGGTGATGATATGGCGCAATTCCTGCAGACCTTGCAATCGGCAAATGCTGCGTATTCCAATGTGCTTGTGAGCATTCTGCGTTACGGTGCGCCTGCCGTTGCCTTCTTGCTGCTGTTTCGCTGCATGGCATCGATGCTCACCTTCCGCAGGGAACCGGAAACCTGGGGCTGGCTACGGCTTGAGAGCGGCACCCGGTTGCCCATTACCCACTGGGAAAATGTGGTCGGCCGCAGTAAGCGTAGCGATATTGTCATCAATGTCCCCAATGTTGCCAAGACCCACAGCGTTCTTACACGCTATGACGATGGTAGCTGGTCGATAACTGCCTCGGATTCCGTTAAGGGTATTTGTGTCAACGGAGAGGTGGTTGAGTGCGCAGAGCTTATATCCGGTGATGTGATCACCGTGGGCGGTGTGAATTTGGAATTCGAAGCCATATCCGGCCGTTTGAAGCACAAGCTCTCTAAGCGACGCACTAAAGCCTCATCCTTTGGCGCAAGCTTATTCAATCTGCTGCTGCTGACAGTGCTGCAGGTTCTTGTATGCCTTGCATTTTTGTTGAATCACGGGCAGAAAGCACCCCAAACAGTTCTGCTGGCCTTTTTGGGCATTATGGCAATGGAGTGGCTGTTGCTTCTGTTTTACGTGTGCATCCGCCGTACCTCTTATGAGGTAGAAACTGTGGCATTTTTCCTGTGTACCATGGGTATGTGCGCCGTAGCGACGGTAGTACCCGGGGAAGCGCTCAAGCAGCTTTTGGCTATGGCTATGGGCCTTGGCGCATTCTTGCTGATCGGCTGGTCGCTGCGAAACTTAGAACGGGCAAAAAAGATCCGCTACATAGCCGGTGTAGCGGGCATCCTGTTTTTGCTGGTGACGCTGGTGTTCGGCAAGACCTATTACGGCGCAAAAAACTGGCTGGAGATCGGTCCGTTTTCATTGCAGCCCTCTGAGCTGAGTAAGGTCTGCTTTGCCTTTGTTGGCGCATCCACAATGGATCGTCTTATCAAGAAACGGAATCTGTTTCTGTTCATTGTCTATTCGGCGGTGCTGTGTGGCTGCCTGGCGCTTATGAACGATTTCGGCACAGCGCTGATCTTCTTCTGCGCGTTTTTGATCATCGCATTTCTCCGTTCCGGCAACATTGGTACCATTGCGTTGGCGCTGAGCGCTTTGGCTTTTGCCGGTGTGGTGGCGCTACGGATGGCGCCCCACGCATTGCAGCGGTTTGCCACCTGGCGGCATATTTGGGAGGACCCTTTGGTTACCGGCTATCAGCAGACCCAGTCGCTGATGTGTATGACCTCCGGCGGCTTGTTGGGCTTAGGCGCGGGCAGAGGCTTTATGAAGTATATTTTTGCTGCCGATTCCGATGCGGTGTTTGCAACACTGTGTGAGGAGTGGGGACTGGTAATGGGTATTTTCCTGCTTCTTGCCATCGTGGGACTGGCCCTCTTTGCTGTGCGCTCTGCCGGTATGGGTCGCAGCAGCTTTTACACAATCAGCAGCTGTACTGCCGCGGGAATTATCTTGGTGCAAGTGATCCTCAATGTGCTGGGTACAGTAGATGTTCTGCCCCTTACCGGTGTGACTTTCCCGTTTGTGTCCAATGGCGGTTCCAGTATGATCTGCGCCTGGGGCTTACTAGCCTTTATTAAGGCTGCCGACACCCGGCAGAATGCCAGCTTTGCTGTGCGTCTGCAAAAGAAGGAGGTGGCTGTGGATGAATAGGATAGCAACCCGCGTTTGGGCGCTGCTTCTGTTTGTGGCAGTGCTGCTGGGCGGCTTTGGTTTCTTTCTTTCAGAGTATTTCACAAAAGGCTCTGATTGGGTGGTTGTGCCCGGCTCACCGCATGTGTATAACGGGGAGAATATCGGATGCGGCGTGGTTGTGGACCGGGATAGCACCTTGTTGGTAGACTTGAATGATGGCCGGGTGTATTCCAATTTAGAGGATCTCCGCCGGGCAACTGTCCATTGGATCGGCGACAGATACGGCAGTATCAGCGCACCGGCCCTGTCCCATTATGCCAGAGAAATGGCTGGTTTTGACTATTTTAACGGTATCTACAATTATGGCCAGACCGGCGGTGTGGCAGAGCTTACCCTGTCTGCTGAAATGCAGACGGAAGCCCTGGAGGCCTTAGGCGATTATAAAGGCACTGTAGCTGTGTTCAATTATAAGACCGGCGAAATTCTGTGCGCTGTGACAACCCCAACCTATGATCCGGATAATGTACCTGACTTTGATAAAGATGATCCCGCTTATGAGGGATTGTATGTGAACCGATTCATTCAGTCAGCCTATACGCCCGGTTCGATTTTCAAAATCGTCACCTTGGCGGCAGCCTTGGAAAATGATCCCGAGATCCTTAATAAAACCTTCACCTGCAAGGGGAGTATGCAGGTTGGTGCAGATGAGATTATATGCGACGACGGTGCCCATTGGGAACAGGATTTAAAGCAGGCGTTCTGCAATTCCTGCAACTGCGCTTTTGCGCAGATCGCTATGGATCTGGGCGCCGAGGTGATGCAAAGCTTTGTGGATGAAATCGGTATTATGCAGCCGGTTTCCTTTGACGGTATTACTACAGAAAAGGGCAATTTTTCTATTATTGGAGCAGATCCTGTTAATGTTGCCTGGAGCGGAGTAGGGCAGTACCTGGATTTGGTAAATCCTTGCGCATTCCTGCGTTTGGTAGGCGCTGTTGCCAACGGAGGCAGAGTGGTCGAACCTTACTTGGTTGACAGGGTTTCTGTAGACGGAAATACAACCTACAAAGCCGCTGTTCAAGCAGGAGAGCAACTGATTTCTACAGAAACAGCAGCTGTATTGCAGGAATATATGCTGAACAATGTGACAGCAAAATACGGCGCGGAAAAATTCCCTGGTTTGATTGTAGGCGCAAAAACCGGCACAGCGGAAGTGGAAGGACAGAAACCAAATGCGATGCTGGCGGGTTTTGTTTCTGATCCGGAAATGCCCCTTGCGTTTATGGTCTGTGTAGAGGATGCAGGCTACGGCAAAACCGTCTGTGTTCCCATTGCGTCCCAGGTTCTGGATGTAGCGGCTAAGTCACTGAAATAAGGTTGTTGTACGGATTCAACAAAAATTTTTAGCAAAAAAAAGTAAAAATATTGTGTTTTGCCCGTTGACAAATGTTCGTCGCGGAGATACAATATAGCCACACTTAAAGAAAGTAAGTGTTTGGGAAAGTAAGTGCCTTCCCAATCAAAGTATGAAAGGAAGATAATGTTATGAAAAGATTCCTCGCACTTGCACTGGCTGTCCTGATGGTGGCAGCAATGTTCGCCGGCTGCAGCGGCAAAAAGAACTATGCAGCAAACAATACTGAGTATGTTATTGGTGTTTCCGGCCCTCTGACCGGTGGCGCTGCTATTTACGGCAAGGCTGTGCAGAATGCTGCTCAGATGGCTGTGGATGAGCTCAATGCAGCCGGCGGTTTGAACGGCATCAAGTTCAAGCTGGTTGCTATGGATGATAAGCACGATAAGACACAGGTTCCTACCAACTATGCGTCTCTGCTGGAAGGCGGTATGCAGCTGTCTTTGGGCACTGTTACCACCGATCCCGGCAAGGAGTTTAAGAACCTGGCCAAGGAAGACAATGTGTTCTTCCTGACCCCCTCCGCCTCCGGCGACGAGATCCCTGAGTTTGATAACGGCTATCAGATGTGCTTTGCTGACGGCAACCAGGGTAAGGTTGCAGCTGAGTTCGTGAGCAAGAACTATGCCGGCCAGACCATCGGCCTGTTCTACAAGTCCGACGATTCCTACTCCAAGGGCATCTACGATCAGTTTAAGGCCAACCTGTCCAAGGATGTTAAGACTGTAGAGACCTCTTTCAGCGATGCAAACACCACCGACTTCGGCACACAGGTCAGCACACTGAAGGACTGCGAGTTCATCTTTATGCCTATCTACTACCAGCCCGCAACACTGTTTATGACCCAGGCCAAGTCTGTTCTTAAGGCTGATGCTGTTTATTACGGCTGCGACGGCTTTGACGGCATCGACAGCCAGGAGGGCTTTGATATCAATTCCATTCCCCAGAAGGTCACCATGCTCTCTCACTTTAACTCCAAGGCAACCGATGGCGCCGCAAAGACCTTTATTGACAAGTATGTTGCCAAGTATGGCAAGGATACCTTGAACCAGTTTGGCGCTTCTGCTTACGACTGTATCTACGCTCTGTACGGCGCTATGAAGAAGGCTCTGGATGCTGGCAAGGAAATTCCTGTTACCATCAGCGCTGACGAGCTTTGCGAGATTCTGAAAGAGCAGTTCAAGGGTGGCTATACTTACGAGAACGGTGTTACCGGCGAGAAGATCACCTGGGATGAGAAGGGCTATGTTGACAAGAGCGCTATCCAATATGTCATCAAGGAAGCGAATC
This sequence comes from Oscillospiraceae bacterium, assembly GCA_017452505.1. Lineage (GTDB taxonomy): Bacteria > Bacillota > Clostridia > Oscillospirales > Oscillospiraceae > Faecousia. The sequence continues at coordinate 106,400 of JAFTMI010000035.1, read as the reverse complement.
AAGAAGCTAACTAATCCATAAAAACACAAAGATACTGCACATACCGGCGAATGTCGGTATGTGCAGTTTCGTGCTGAAATATAGAAGTGACTAAAACATAGAATTGGAAAATTAGAATGGAAGTTATTGTATCTACCTTGATCAACGGTCTTAGCCTTGGCGGCATCTATGCGATGATTGCTTTGGGCTATACTATGGTCTATGGCATCGCTAAGATGCTGAACTTCGCCCACGGTGATATTATCATGGTGGGTGGCTACACGATTTTTGTAGCAATGGCCGCAAACAATCCGTTGCTTGCTGTTTTGGCAGCAATTATTGTCTGCGTGATCCTGGGTGTGACCATCGAAAAGGTGGCATACCGCCCTTTGCGTGGCGCATCGCCCTTGGCAGTGCTGATCACTGCGATCGGTGTCAGCTATCTTTTGCAGAGCTTGGCGCAGATCATTTTCGGTTCTGCACCGAAGATGGTTACGGTATATGAGTTTGGCTCTGTGGAGTTTTTGGGCACTACTATGCAGGTGTCCTCCTTGGTCACCTTGGCAGTTACCGTTGTGGTAATGACCGTGCTGACCCTGTTTGTGAAATGCACCCGTTTAGGCCGTGCAATGATCGCAGTTTCTGAGGATCGGGACGCTGCCCAGCTGATGGGTATCAATGTGAACGGCATTATTACCATCACATTTGCCATTGGCTCCTCCTTGGCAGCCCTTGCCGGATTGTTCTACCTGCTGAAAGCTCCCAATGTATCCTTTACTATGGGCGCAATGCCCGGCATTAAGGCCTTCACCGCCGCGGTCATTGGCGGTATCGGCTCCATTCCCGGAGCCATGCTTGGCGGTATTCTGTTAGGCGTGGTGGAGAGCATTTCGTATAAGATCACGGCAATTGCGCCTTACACGGATGCCATCGAGTTCTCTATCTTGATCCTGATCCTATTGGTCAAGCCTACCGGCTTCCTTGGCAAGAAACGGAGGGAGAAAGTATGAGATTGGGCAAAGTGAAAATCAATCATTACATCAACTATCTTGTGATCGGCTTGATGACACTTGTGCTGGGTATTATGTCTGCATCCGGCGCCGGATTTGACAGCTCCATGCTGTTTTTGCTGGAAAAGATAGCTATCAGCATTATCCTGGCGGTGTCACTTTCCTTGGTGGTTGGCTTCTTGGGTGAGCTTTCTCTGGGCCATGCCGGCTTTATGTGCATTGGTGCTTACATTGGTGGTAAGGCCTCTGCTCTGTTGGTTCCGTCTATGGGTAACGGCCTCTTACCCCTTTTGATCGCCTTGGTGGTTGGCTGTGCAGCAGCCGCTGTTTGCGGTGCGATCGTTGGTATTCCTGCCCTGCGTCTGCGTGGCGACTACTTAGCTATCGTTACGCTGGCTTTTGGTGAGATCGTCAAATCTTTGTTCCTAAATACCTCGGAAAAGACCTTTGGCGGCACTTTGGGTTTGGACACACCCCGCTATGACAAGGATTACCTGTTTATTATTGCCTTTGTGCTGGTGCTGGTTACCCTTGCCATCGTGCAGAATTATATTCGCTCCAAGCATGGCAGAGCGGTCACAGCAATTCGCGACAATGAGATCGCAGCCCGGGCTACTGGCATCAATGTGACCAAGTACAAGCTGCTGACCTTTATTCTGTCTGCATCTTTAGCCGGTATGGCCGGTGTGCTGTACAGCTACAGCAATTACAATATCCAAAGCCTGAAGTTTGGCTATAACTATTCCATTGAGATTTTGGTTATGGTGGTTTTGGGCGGTATGGGCAATATCAACGGCTCTATCATTGCCGCTGTGCTCATTACCTGGCTGAACACCTGGCTGCCCACTAAGCTTACCGGCGACCTGGCTGTGCTGCAGAATTTGCTGTATGCTTTGGTTCTGATCGTGATCGTTATCTATAACAATGCACCTAAGCTGAAGGCGTTCCGTGATACCTATAACTTTGGCGCACTGGTGAAGAAATTCAAGAAGCACGATCCTGCCCATATCAATGATGACAAAGCAAAGTGGGATGTTGTCCCCACCAAGATCAGCATGGACGAAGTCCTGTCTGTGGACTTTACGCCCCAGAATCTTGGCCCCGATAAAAAAGGAGGGGATAAGTAATGGCTGAATATATGTTGGAAACCAAGAATCTTGGTATCTCCTTCGGCGGTCTGAAGGCTGCGCAGGATGTAAATATCCGCATTAAGAAGAACCAGCTTTACGGTTTGATCGGACCCAATGGCGCAGGCAAGACGACTATCTTTAACCTGCTGACGTGCATTTACAAGCCCACCACCGGTACTTTTTACTTAGATGGCGAGGAAATGGTCGGCTTGGCCCCCCATAAGATCAATCAGAAGGGCATTGCCCGTACCTTCCAGAACATCCGCCTGTTTAATAATATGACAGTGGTTCGTAATGTTATGGTAGGCCTTCACAATCGTCCTGAGTACAAGTGCAGCGTGCTGGAATCTTTCTTGCGCCTGCCCCGCCATTTCAAGGTAGAAAAGGAAATGCGGGAGAAGGCAAAGGAGCTGCTCCGGATCTTTGGCTTGGAGGAGGAACGGAACAACCTGGCCTGCAACCTGCCTTACGGCAAGCAGCGCAAGCTGGAGATTGCCCGCGCCCTTGCAACCAATCCCAAAATTCTGCTGCTGGATGAGCCTGCTGCAGGTATGAACCCCAATGAAACCGAGGATTTGGCACAGACCATCCGCTTCATCCGGGATAATTTTGATATGACCATCCTGCTCATTGAGCACGATATGCGTTTCGTTTCTGAGCTGTGTGACGAACTGACGGTTCTGTCTTTCGGTACTGTTCTGGCACAGGGCGATACCAAGACAGTGCTGCAGGATCCCGAGGTCATTAAAGCCTACATCGGAGGATAACACAATGGCATTGTTGGAAGTAAATAATTTGGAAGTGTACTATGGTGTTATCCGTGCGTTGAAGGGCATCAGTTTCCAGGTCAATGAGGGTGAGATCGTATCCCTCATCGGCGCTAATGGTGCCGGTAAGACCACGATGATGCAGAGCGTGGTAGGCATCATTCCCAAGCGCAGTGGTACTGTGATCTTTGATGGCCAGGACATTACCAAGACGCCCTGCCACAAGATCGTGAAGCTGGGTATGACCCAGGTTCCCGAGGGCAGACGGATTTTCCAGGAGTTGAGTGTTTACGACAATTTGTTGATGGGTGCTTACTCAGTTAAGGATCAGCAACAGTTCAAGGAAGATTTGGAGGCTGCTTTTGCGCGTTTCCCCAGGCTGGCAGAACGCCGCAAGCAGATCGCTGGCACGCTCTCCGGCGGTGAGCAACAGATGCTGGCAATGTCCCGGGCGCTGATGACCCGTCCGAAGCTTTTGATGCTGGATGAGCCTTCCATGGGCTTAGCTCCCATTTTGGTTGATCAGATATTTGAGATCATCAAAGAACTAAACGAGGCGGGCACTACTATTTTGCTTGTTGAGCAGAATGCCAGCAAGGCTCTGGAGATATCCGACAGGGCTTATGTGCTGGAAACCGGCTGTGTGACCTTAAACGGCACCGGCAAGGAGCTGGCCAACAGCCCCGATGTACAAAAAGCCTACTTAGGCGGTTAAAATCAAACACCCCTTGCATACACTTGTGCAGGGGGTGTTTTTATGTGCCGACGCAATCAGCTTTTGGGTTGCGCACTATTGGCCTTTGGTTTAGGGATGCTATTTGGTACTTGGTTGGAAAGCGGTCTGATCTGTTGTTTGCTTGGATTGCTTGCAGTTTTGTGGGGGTTTGCTATATGCCGGAGAAAATAGTTGGCATAAACCTGTCCCCGGGTGAATATGCTTTGGTATCAGAAGAGCCATAAGGAGTGATTGAAATGCAGTTTGACAGAATTTCTGTTCCTTACTTGCAAAAGCTGACGGACCAATTGCGTTGCCAGGAGCAGACCCTCGAGGTGCGTTTGCCGGACGGTATGCCGGATATCGGTAGAGTATTGGGCGCTTGGGGGCAAGTGATTGTTCGCAGCAAAGAGTGGGGGAGTGGTACAATGTCCCTTACCTGCGGTGTGATGGCCTGGGTGCTATATATGCCGGAGGATGAAGGTTGTGTCCAGGGTGTAGAGGCATGGTTGCCCTTTAATGTAAAATGGGATCTGCCGGAAACCCGCTATGACGGGAAAATACTGACATCCTGCCTGCTGAAAAATGTAGATGCCCGTAGCACATCTGCAAGAAAACTGATGGTACGGGCAAACTTGGAAACAATGGGTGAGGCTTGGCAAGGCGCTGAAGCGCAGGTTGCAGTTCCGGCAGATGTTCCGGAGGATGTGGCGGTATTAACAGCCACCTATCCCGTTTTGTTGCCAAAAGAAGCGGGAGAGAAAACATTCCTGTTGGAGGATCAACTGAACTTGCCTGCGAATTGTCCCAAGATAGAAAAAATAATGTACTATAGCCTACATCCGGAGATTCTCGAGAAAAAGGTAATGGCTGGAAAAGTGGTGTTCCGGGGAGTTGGAATGGTTCATATCCTGTACCGGGGTGAGGATTGCAGACTTTACACCTGGGATTGTGAGCTGCCCTTTTCTCAATATGGAGATTTGGAAGGAGAGTACGACGGAGAACCTGAGGTAACAATCCGGCCTTGTGTTACCAGCCTGGATATTTCTTTGGATGAAAACGGAGATTTGCAGCTGAAAGCAGGTCTGTTGGGACAGTATCTGCTATGGGACCGGACGATTATCACTGTGGCTGAGGATGCCTATAGTCCTCGCCGGGAAATGACTCTTACACGGGAGGAGCTGGAACTGCCAGCAGTTTTGGATCAGACAGTGCATACTGTGCAGGCCGAGAAGTCTGTACAGGCAGATGTTCAGCAGGTCGTAGATGTAACCTTCTGTCCGCGCTTTGGGGAGCAGGAGCGGACGGATACCGGCATTTCCGTTGATTTGCCGGGACAGATGCAGATGCTCTATTACGACCCAGACGGAACACTTCAAGGCATTACAGCGCCGTGGGAAGGAAAATGGGATATAACGGTGTCTGATGATTGTCGCGTAGATACCCGAGTCACACAGGCAGGAAAACCCCAGGCCATTCCCGGTGCTGGGAACGTAAATCTCCGGGCGGAAGTCAATGTGAATGCGGTAACAACTGCAGGGCAGGGGATTTCGGTTGTCACGGGGGCGGAAATGGGTGAACCGGAAAAAGCCAATCCCAATCGCCCAAGCTTGATCCTGTGCAGAGTGGGCAAACGCAGATTGTGGGATGTAGCGAAGCAATGCGGTTCTACAGTTGAGGCAATTCAGCAAGCCAATAACTTGCAAGGCGAGCCGGACAGCAATGCAGTTCTGCTCATACCAATCTCATAAACGTAATAAAATAACCGCCGCTGCGTGGGAGAAGCCGCAGCGACGGTAGCGGTGTCGCATTCGGGGAGAATGTCCGCCGCATAACAGATTATCCCGGGGGCTTAAAGGATTGCAAGGGAATCCTGTCGAAGTCCCCGGATATTTTGTTCCATATTTGTTCACAAACTGGTTGTTGATTTCTGTAAAATTGTGGTGTACAATAACGCATAGTTAATATTTGTGGCTTACAGGAGTATGGAAATGAACAAGCTGTTTGATTTGAACAATCCCTTTTTCTCTTTTCTGTCTAAGGTGGCAGATATTATTATCCTGAGCTTTTTGTGGTTTGTGTGCTGCCTGCCTGTTTTTACAATTGGGCCTGCAACAGCTGCTCTTTACTATGTAGCACTGAAATTGGCAAGAAAAGAGGATGTCCAAATTACTTCCTGCTTTTTTAAGGGTTTTAAGGAGAATTTTAAGCAGGGTGTTGCCTACAGCTTTATTTTTGTGATCTTGGGCATCGTTTTGGTGTTTGACTATTTGGTTGCGATGGGTATGCCCGGTACAGCAGGAACTGTTTGCTGCGGCATCTTCTTTGCTTTGGGTATTTGGTTACTGTGCACAGCATTCTATACATTCCCACTGCAGGCGCAGTTTTACAATACTGTGAAACAGACTATCATCAATGCAATATTCTTGGCTGCCCGCAAGTTTCCTATGACAGTGCTTGTTTTTGGTGTAAATATTGTTCCGGTGGTCCTTCTGTTGTTAGCAACGAAAATGTTTATGCTGTCGGCGCCGGTTTGGGTTTTGGTATACCCGGGCCTCGCAGCTTTTGTTTGTTCCAAGATGTTTGTGAAGGTGTTTGATCCTATGATTGAGGCCGCAACAGGGAAGAAGCCTGGCGTAGAAGCGGAAGAAGTAGAAGAAGAGATATAATTTGTGAGGAATGATGCAATTGCATCATTCCTCTTTTTTAAAAAAGTATATTGAAATAGTAAGGTACCTGTGTTATTATATACAGGTACCTTACTATTATGAGGAGGATGCCGAATGGAATTAGAACACGAGATTATGAAATGCATTGTCCGGATTGGTTCCGGCGGCCGACGCAGACACCGAGCCGCGAATAATGCAGATAAGCCAAAATTCTGTGGATATGGCCACATTTTGGATGTGCTTTCCAAAAACGATGGGCTAAGTCAGCGAGAGATTGCCGAGCTGCTGAATATACGCCCCCAGTCTGCCTCGGAGGCCATTGCCAGTATGGAAGGACAGGGCTTGGTTGAGAAAAGAACCAATGAACTGGATAAGCGGAGCAGCTTGGTCTATATTACCCAAGCGGGCAGACAACGGCAGATAGACCTTCGTGAAGAGCGGATCATGAACGCCCGTAAAATTTTTGAACCGTTAACCGATGATGAAAAAGATATCCTGTTGAAGCTGCTTAACAAAGTAGCTGCTGCTCTGCAGGAGAATAAGGAGGACTGTTAATATGATGCCCGGAAGACCTATGCATATGGAGTATAAGCGCCCAACACCACCTAAGTCATTAAAGGATTTGCCCCGCTACCTGTCAGAGGTGTTTGGCGGCTTTTTTAAGCGATTCTTTTATATCATCAAGTTGGTATGGAAGACCGGTTGGTGGATACCTGTTATTTTGTCGTTTGTAGCCCTTTTTAAGGGTGTTACGCCAGTAATTGGATCGTTGATTTCCAAGAATATCCTCAATGCCTTGCAGGATGTTATCAAAGCCGGACACCTGCCTGAAAGTGAGTTTTGGGAGTCTGGAATTCTTTATTTGCTGATCGCGTTATTTGCGTACCGGTTGCTGATTCTTGTGGTGAATAATATCAGTAACGCAATCAACCGCATAGCCGGTGAAAAAGTGGTTATGCAGGTTAAGGCACAAATTATGGAGAAGTCCAAGGAAGTAGATCTGGCATCCTTTGACAATCCCGGTTTCTATGAAAAAATGGAAAATGCCAACCGGGAGGCTGGACATCGTCCATTGAACATTCTTACCCAAACCTTTGGTGTCGTCAGTTCCATCATTGAACTGGTGAGCTTTTTGATTGTGTTGCTTTCCGCACCTGGATTGTCCTGGATTACCTTTGTGGTGATTTTGGTATCTGTGCCGTCTGCTGTGGTGAATTTTGTTTACCGGAAAAAGAACTTCAAATATATGCGCTTCAGCTCTAAGGAACGGCGGCAAATGAACTATTTTTCCAATGTGTTGGTGGATAAGGATTTGGTGAAAGAAGTCCGTCTATATGATTTGGCAGATACCTTTATTGCCCGTTTCTTTACTGCATTCAAAACCTATTACAAGGGTATGCGGAGGCTGATTGTAAGTGAAAGTATCTGGCATATTCTGTTTTCTGTGATAACCGGTGTGACCAACTTAGTATTCTACATTGTCATTGCAAAGCAGGTCTTTGTTGGACAGATCCAAATCGGCGACTACACGCTGTACACCGGTGCTATTGCTTCCGTTGCAACCTGTATCAGCACTTTGATTTCTGCTACTGGCACTATTTACGAGGGTACTTTATTTATTGACAACCTTATCGCCTTCATGGAAGAAAAGCAGCATATTGCCCCTTTGGCTCTTCCTGGCAAGAAGGTTGCGCAAAATGCCGAGCATACCATTGAGTTTGTGAATGTAAGCTTCCGTTACCCGGGCACCAATCGGGATGTGCTGAAAAATATCAGCTTTACCATTCATCCGGGTGAGACCCTTGCATTGGTAGGTTTGAACGGCGCAGGTAAAACGACCCTTATTAAATTGCTGACCCGGTTATACGATCCTACTGCCGGTCAGATCCTCCTGGATGGAGAAGATTTGCGATCTTATGACTTAAAGAGCCTGTACAGTACATTTGGAATTATTTTCCAGGACTTTGGTAAATATGCTGTTAGTGTTAAGGAGAATATCTGCCTTGGCGATATTCACAGAGAAGGCACAGATGAAGAGGTGGTGGCGGCGGCTAAGCAAAGCACAGCCAGCGATTATATTGAAAAGCTACCTGACGGCTATAATACGCCTCTTATGCGCTATTTTGAGAATAATGGTTTGGAACTGTCTATCGGCCAATGGCAGAAATTGGCCATTGCCAGAGCGTTCTATGCAGATTCCGATATTATCATATTGGACGAGCCTACCGCATCCTTGGATCCTATGGCTGAGCAGGAGATATTCAATCAGTTTGATCGACTGCGTAACAACAAGACCACTGTCTTTGTGTCCCACCGCCTGTCCAGCGCAACCATCGCAGACCAAATTTTGGTCATTGAAAACGGTTACCTGATTGAAAAAGGCAGCCACACAGCGCTGATGGCACAAGGGGGAAAATATGCAGAACTCTTCACCACGCAGTCCAAGCGTTACATAAGCGAAAGAAACTCCAGTACCGAGTTGCAATTGCCTGAAATGAGGCCCGGCAGGGGAGAGCGGAGACCTGAAATGCATAGGAATTCCAAATAAAAAAGTGCATAAGTGAAATTTGTGCAATATGACGATAAAAAAAAGAGCATCTTAAGGAAAAAAAGATCAAAAAGTGCAAACCGCTCACTTGAAATTTCCAAAGTTTTATACTATAATCTATAAGGCTATATACTGCCTGTTAGTATGCCCACCCATTCAGATGGTGCGATGAACCGCTGCACTAGCGGGGCATTGCCTATTGTGATATGTGCGAAGGGGCAGACATTTGCGCAGAAAAACGATTAGGAGTGAGGAAAACAAATGTTGCAGAAGATGAGAAAATGTGTTGTCGTATTGCTTATCATCAGCCTGTTTGCGTCCTCTGCCGGTTTGGTGTATGCAGATACACCTACAACCAGCGGTGGTCAGAACAGTGAAGGTGACTGGGTTTATAACAAAGATAACCTGAATGGCGAGAACACCTATTATTACTATAAGGAGAAGTATAAGGATGCTGCCCATCCCAAGCAGGAGATTTCTGTGAATATCGCAGAGCATACTGTGGTGGCTTCCGCTTATGGTGATTCCTCCGGCACGAAGATCATAGAGGACGGTTCCCTTGACATCGTAGCTGTCGGTGAAGAGATCGTGTTTAAGGCAGATGTGCCTGCGACCGGCCTGTATGCGGTTGAGTTGGATTACATTCCTGTGAACGATAACAAGGGTATCCAGTATCTGTTCTCCTTCCGTGTTGATGGCGAGACGCCCTTTACGGAGGCAAACAGCTGCGTACTGAGTCGCGTATATACCAATGCTCCCATCGTTGCAGATGAGAATACCGGTGACCACTTGCGTCCTCAGTCCTCCCAGACTCCTGAGCGCAGAACGCAGTTCCTGTATGATCAGACCGGTACATACGGTACATTGTACTTCTACCTGGAACAGGGTGAGCATGCACTGTCTTTGTGTTTCGACGGCACACCTCTGCGTCTGTTTGGTCTCACCTTAAAGCAGGAGCCTGTCGTTGCTCCCTATAAGGATTATTTGGAAGACTGCAAGAGCGAGGGCGCACAGAATACTGTTGGTCGACTGGAGCTGTATCAGGCTGAGACCTATTACCGTCAGTCCAGCTCTCAGCTGTGGCCCGATGCCGATAAGTCCAGCTCCTTGACTGTTCCGTTCTCCTATGATAATGTGCTGATCAACTATGGTGGCGGCAGCCAGTGGAAGACTCCCGGCCAGTGGATCACTTGGGAAATTGATGTTCCGGAGACCGGTTTCTACAATCTGGGTCTCAAGTATCGTCAGGGTTATTTGGACGGCCTGTTCAGTTCTCGCAAGATCTACATAGACGGCGAAGTTCCTTTTGCTGAATTGAATGCGGTTCGTTTTGAATATACCAGTGGCTGGAAGAATAAGATCCTGGGTGATGAGAACGGTGCCTACAGCATTTACCTTACTGAGGGCCCGCATACCATTACAATGGAAAATGTCATCGGTGATATGACCTCCACAATGAGTCTGCTGTCTACGGTTATTGCAGATCTGAACCGTTTGTATCTGAATGTGGTTATGATCACCAGCGCTGACCCCGACCAGTACCGCGATTATGATATTGCAAAGCAGCTGCCTACTTTGGCCGATGATTTGCTGGCCAATGCGAAGCTTATGGAAGAAGAGGCCAATGAGTTGATGACCACCGTTGGTGCAAAGGGCTCTGAGAGTGCTTACTTCGAAGACGTTGCATTTAACCTGCAGAGCTATGCGAAAGATGTTGAGCAGTTGGGTAAGGGTAAGCTCACCAAGCTGAAGAATGACATCAACGGCCTGTCTGCAAAGCTGACTACTTATCAGGAGCAGGCAATGGATATTGATTACTTTGCTTTGCTTTCTGCTGATAAGAAAATGCCCAAGTCTTCCATGAATGCTTGGCAGTGGATTGTTTACCAGGTTAAGAGCTTCTTTGCTTCCTTTGATGCTACCGACGGTAGAAAGGAAGAGAGCGAAGAAACCCTTCGTGTATGGATCAGCACCGGTATTGACCAGTTCGAAATTTTGAAGAATATTGCAACAGACTTCACCGCCGAAACGGGTATCCACATTAATTTGGAACTGGCACAGGGCTCTCTGGTTAACGCCCTTGCTGCCGGTACTGGCCCGGATGTTATGTTAGGCGTCAACTCCGAAACAATCGTGAACCTGGGCTTGCGTGGCGCTGTTGTGGATCTGTCTCAGTATGATGAATACTTCGATATTCTGGATCAGTATGTGGAGGGTTCAGAAATTCCTTTCCGGATGGAGGGCAAGTACTACGGTGTGCCCAGCACCAACGGCTGCTCCGTTATGTTCGTAAGAACAGATATCTTTGAAAATATGGGTCTGAAGATTCCTCAGACTTGGGAAGATATGTACGATGTGGCTCAGGTACTGCAGCGTTACAATATGACCTTGGGTGCAGCACCCAGTTTTGCGAACTTGCTGTACCAAAAGGGTGGCGACTATTTCGAATATGACGAAAAGGGAACACCTACCAAGGTCCTGTTTGACCAGGATATTGCCATTGAAGCAATGGTTCAGCATGCTGAGTTCTTTACAAAGTACGGATTCCCGATTTCTTATGATTTTGCGAACCGTTTCAGAACCGGTGAAATGCCTATCGGTATTGCTGACTATAGCGTGTATGTTAACTTAAAGTACACGGCTCCTGAAATTTCTGGTCTGTGGGAGATGGTTCCTATGCCCGGTACGCTTAAGGAAGATGGCACGATCGACCGTACCCAAATGGATAACACAGGTGTTGGCGCTATTATGCTGAATGACTGCAAGGATAAAGATGCTGCCTGGGAGCTCATTAAGTGGTGGTCTGGCCATGAGGTCCAAACTCGCTATGCAAACGACCTTGAGGCATGTTTGGGTATTTCCGGCAGACGCGCCACGGCAAACTTGATCACACTGGAGAATATCGGCTGGACACAAAAGGAATTGGATATTCTGAAGACCCAGTTCGAAAATCTGCGGTTTATCCCCATTGTTCCCGGTAACTACTATGTAACCAGAGGTGTTAACAATAGTATCCGTGGTGTAGTTGACCATGGCGAAAACGCCCGTGAGCTAATGACAGAATGGACAATCAAGATCAATGATGAGATTCTCAGAAAGAGAAACGAATTTAACCTGAATAACTAAAACTACTTTGAAAGGATAGAAAGTAATGAGTCGTTCTAAGAAACCTGAAAGGTTAACGGCATCATATAAAATGAAGCATACTCTTAAGAGTATGCGAGCTGAGCGTTCCAGCTATTTTATGATTGCTCCGTTCTTGATTGCCTTCTTTATTTTTACAGTTTTACCTGTTGTCGCGGCAATTGCGCTAAGTTTTACTGATTTTAATATGTTGCAGACACCCAACTGGGTTGGTTTTGACAACTATAAGACTCTGTTCTTGAATGATGATGTGTTTATCATTGCAGTTAAGAACACCTTGATCATGGCGTTGATCACCGGCCCTGTGGGCTATATGGCCTGCTTTATCTTCGCCTGGTTCATTAACGAGCTGCCTCGCCGGATTCGCGCATTTATGACCCTCATTTTCTATGCGCCCTCCATCTCCGGTAGTATCTACTTTATTTGGACCTACATCCTCAGCGGTGACCGCTATGGTGTGGTCAACGGTTTGCTGCTGGACTTGGGCATCGTCGATTCTCCTATCCTGTGGCTGTCCGATACCGATTATATGCTGGTCTGCGTTATTATCGTTCAGCTGTGGTTGAGCTTGGGTACCAGCTTCCTGTCCTTCCTGGCAGGCTTTAAGACAGTGGATACTACCCTGTACGAAGCCGGCGCTATCGATGGCGTCCACAATCGTTTCCAGGAGATTTGGTATCTGACCCTGCCCCAGATGAAGCCTCAGCTTCTGTTCGGTGCAGTTATGCAGATCTCCAGCTCCTTTGCTGTTGGTCCTGTGGCTGAAGCTCTCTGCGGCAACCCCTCTACAGAGTATGCCACGCATACCATCATAAACCATGTAAGTGACTATGGTGGAGTTCGGTATGAGTTGGGCTATGCCTGTGCGATCAGTACGGTTCTTCTAATGGTTATGCTGATTGTCAACAAGGTGATCACCAAGCTTTTGGTTGACGAATAATAGGAGAGAGATTATGAAAAGAATAAGAATTAAAAAACAATTGAATCGCTCTCATACCGGCAACTTTTTGGTCTTGTTGATGTTGGTTGTTGTAGGATGTTTTATGGGCTTGCCCCTGTACTACAATATCATCCAGTCCTTCAAGCCTGTTGAAGAACGGTTTATTTTCCCCCCGCGTTTCTATGTGGTTAACCCCACCGGTGCCAACTACTCGCAGTTGTTCACCCTGGTATCTGACCTGACTGTTCCTTTCAGCAGATATCTGTTCAACTCTGTGTTTGTTAGTATTGTCAGCACCGGCATTGGTGTTATGATCGGCGCAATGGCCGCTTATCCCTTCTCTAAGAAGAAGTTCCCCGGCAAGAATATGCTGTGGAGATTGATTATGCTGACCCTGTTGTTCTCTGGTGGTGTTACCGCTCTGCCTGCATACATTGTTAAGGCAAAGTTGGGCTTGATCAACACCTACTGGGTCTTGATCCTGCCGTCCCTGGCATCTACCCTGCATATGTTCCTGCTCCGTCAGTTTATGCTGCAGATCCCAGACTCCCTGTTGGATGCTGCAAAGCTGGATGGTGCCAACGACTTCAGAATTTTCTACAATGTTGTTTTGCCCAATGTGAAGCCTGCTTTTATGACCGTTGTGGTTCTCTCTTTCCAAAACGTTTGGAACAACGGCTCTGCCGGTGTTATCTTTAGAGAAGATCTGAAGCTGCTGCCTACAGCACTGAGTCAAATCACTGCCGGCGGTATCGCCCGTTCCGGTGCCTCTGCTGCTGCTGCTGTGTTGCTGATGATTCCGCCTATCGTTGCATTCGTGCTCAACCAGAGCAAAATGCTGCAGACAATGGCGCATTCCGGTATTAAGGATTAAGAACTTTGAAGTGAGGTGTGAATATGAGAAAAAAGTTATTTTGCCTGCTTCTGGTTTTAGTGCTTGCGCTGAGTTGCACCGGAATTGCAGCCTTCGCCGGCCAGCCTGACAGGGCTTATACATACGAAGATGATGTTGCTGTTCCGTCCACGAATATTTTTAAGGTTAAAAAGATTGTTGACGAGACAGTAATGGGCACCGAGCGTCTGCTGGAGCCCACTGAGATCTTTGTAGACAAGCGTGACCGTGTGTTTATCATTGATCATTATTTTGTGGTTGATGAATACGGTGTTGCGACTGACAAACAATTGGCTAAAGTAATTATTCTGAATAAGGATTATACCTTATTTAGAGAGCTGAGAACATTTAAGTATAAAGAAGAAACACTAACCCTGGCAAAGGGAGCAAGTGGCCTGTTCTTCCGTGAATCCAACAGTTCACTGTACATTGCGGATACTCAGAATGACCGTGTTCTTGTGTCTGACCTTGAGGGCAATGTCAGCAAGATTTATACTCTGCCTGAGGATGTAATGCTGGAGAAAGCTAAGGGACTGGAGCCCAAGAGGATCATCGTTGACAATATGGGTATTATGTACATTGTTACCGGTGACCCTGAGGTTTCTGTCAATGGTGCATTGATGATCGATAGCGCGAATAACTTCTTGGGCTTCTACGGCACGAATAAGCTGAAGCAGACAGCTGCGATGAAGATCGATTTCATGTGGCGTAAGATTCTGACTGCTGAGCAGAATGCGCAGAGTGCGAATAGCTACCAGCCTGTTGCATTCAATAATCTGTTTTGGTCCGAGGATCGTTTCGTTTACGGCGTTTCACCCATTAAGGACAATGTGGCTTCAACCGTTGTAAAGCTGAATGCCCTTGGTAACAACGTGTTTGCACAAAACATTGATTTCTATAGTATTTCTGAAACCAGCAAGCAGAAAAATATGCAGCTCGTTGACCTAACTGTTGATGACGAAGGCGTATTTACTGTAATTGATTCTAAGACTGGCCGTCTGTTCCAGTATGATGAAAACTGCAATCTGCTGGGTATCTTTGGCGGTTACGGAAACCAGAAAGGCTTGTTCCTAAGCCCGATGGGCATTGAATCCGACAGTGAGAATAATCTGTTGGTTTTGGATGCTAAAAAACTGACCATTACGGTCATGACCCAGACTCTCTACGGTGAAAAGATCCGTGAAGCAAACAACCTGTATAATGAGGGTCGTTACATTGAATCCGTAAATTACTGGGAAGAGGTTCTGCTTATGAACCCCAACTTTACCCGTGCGTATGTTGGTATGGGTAAGGCATGCCTGGCAATGGAGGATAAGCAGGCTCAGGAGATGTTCCAGGCCGGTAAGTACGAACAGGCAATGGACTTCTTTATGATGGGCAAGGACAAAGATGGCTATGCCGAGGCAAAGGCGGGCCTGCGCGATGAAATCGTACGTGCAAACTTTGGCTTGGTTGCCGCAGTGGTCATTTTGGCTATGATCGGCATTCTGGGCTATGATCAGATTAAAGCTTTCTGCAATAAGATTGTATGGAAGATTCAAAGTAGGAAAGGGGTTTGATTGTAATGAAAAAAAGAACTGGCTTTGATACAATGAGCCCCTATTTGTATCCTTTCTATATCTGTTTGCATCCCCGGGATGGTTTCCTGGAACTGAAAGCAAATAAGAAGGGCTCCTCCTTGGTGGTTACAATTACTATTGCTCTTTGGCTTTTGGTGGAAATGTTCCACCGTACATCTACCGGCTTCGACATGAACACGTTTAATGCTGAGGATACCAGCTTACTTCGTACATCGGTTATCACTGTAATGATCTTCTTTATGGTGGCTATTTCCAACTGGTGTTTCTGCACATTGCTGGATGGCAAGGGTAAGCTGAAGGACATATGCGTGGTTTGCGCTAATGCGCTGGTGCCTTACATTATTGTTCGTTTTATCACCGTGTGTGGTAGCTGGGTCTTGGCTGGTGATGAGCAGGTTTTCTTGACCTACGCAGTGGTTGTGTCTGAAATCTGGGGTGCTTTTATTGCATTCAGTGGCTTGGAAGAAATTCATGAGTATTCCTTTGCTAAGACATTACTTGCAATCCTGCTTACAGTTGTTGGCCTGATTATTATCTTGTTCCTTGCATTGATGCTGCTTATGCTGTTCCAGCAAGTGTACTTCTTTGTAGCATCCTTGTATTTCGAGCTTAGTTATCAGTGATTTTTTGTGGAACGGAGAAGAATATGGATATTAAAAACAAATTATTCAAATTTAGGCGTGCGATCCACAGAAATGGTGACTTAATTGCCCGTGTATTCAGTGTGACTCTGATCATTATTTTGGTGGTAGCTGTGGGTTGGGGCGCATATAAGATCTATTGGTCTGATATTGCTTACGAGAAGGCAAATGCGATTGAGATAATCGATGATGCCATTAGTGCCGGTAAGGCGCCTGAGGAAGATAGGGAAGCCTTTGAGCTGGTAGCAGATAAGGATGGCCTTGAGTTGTGGTCCAATTTCACCAACGGTGAAATCAAGGTGGTTGAAAAGGATACCGGTAATGTTTGGTATTCCAACCCTGTCGACCGCCAGGATGCAGCGCTGCCGGTCAGAAAGCCGATGATCAACTCTCAGATTCATGTAAAATTCTTCAATGTTGAGAAGAAGGAGCCCGTTGACCAGGAGTTCAATAATTATGGCGACAGCATTCGCAAGGGCTGTATGGAATATGAGAAGCTTGCCGACGGTTCCGGTGTGAAATTCAGATTTGGTTTCCCGATTGCAAATGTATATATTCCTGTTCAGTACAGCATTGTAGATGGTGCTTTTCAGGCTGAAATCGTGACCGATGAGATTGAGGGCGTTGGTACCTATCCTTACGCAATTCTCGATATTAAACTGCTGCCTTACTTTGGCGCAGCTAACGAGTCACAGTCCGGTGAACTGTTGGTTCCCGACGGATCTGGTGCGCTGATCGACTTTAACAATGGTAAGAACCATAATGACATTGTTTTTTATAACAATGTAGTTTACGGCAACAATATTACTTTGGGACAAGAAACGGCTGAAACTGTAAAGGAACAGATCAGCTTACCTATTTTCGGTTCCAAGTGGGATGGTTCTGAGGTCGTTGCCGATGATGACGAGGAAGCTTCCGATAGTGAAATCACTCCGGATAAAGCTTTCCTTGGCGTGATTATTTCCGGTGATGCAAGCTCCAGTATTGTAGCAAGCACCAGTGGTAAAGTCAGCTCCTACAATATGATTCACCCGGTCGTACATATGACAGAGCATCAATTCATCAGAACCGGTACCAGCGTTTTTGCGGGCCAGGAGGCCAGAGTTTTGGCTGTCAGCGACAATCAGCTTATCAACAAGAACTTTGCTGTCCGTTACTATTTCTTGAATGGCGACAAGGCCAATTATGTCGGTATGGCTGAGAAGTACAGAGAACATCTTCAGGAGGCTAATCTGCTGAAGAAGTCTGCCCTTGCTGATGAAAAATATATGATCCTGGATCTGGTTGGCGCCGTTAGTATTGAAAAATATGTATTTGGTGTTAAGAAGCCAGTTGTTACAGCGCTGACCACCTATAATGATGTGGTGTCTATCGTTAAGGAACTGAAGGCTGAGGGCGTTGATAACCTAGTCATTAACTATATCGGTGCCCTGGACGGTGGTTTGAACAATAAGATGTATAGCACGGTTGAAACGGAGTCTGTTCTGGGTTCTAAAAAGGAATTCCGTGCAATGCTCGAGTATTTGGATCAGGAAGGTGTGATTTTCTTCCTGGAAGCAAATCCCGTTGATGTTTACAATAACGGTAATGGCTATGATACCAATGCGGATACGGCAAAGACTTTCTTCAATAAATATGCATTCCAGCATAACTTTATTTTGGACTCTGAGCAAAAGGACAATACCAGCCGCTGGAATATTCTTCACCCTGCAAAGCTGCCCGGCTTAGTTACCGAGTTTGTGGATGCTACCGAGAAATGGGAAATCGACAATGTTTCCCTTGATCGCATAGGCAAAGTGCTGTATACAGACTATGCGGACGACGTGCCTTCCACTACAAGAACCCACTCTATGGAGTTCTGGAAAGAAGCGTTAAAATATGCGGATGAGAAATCTGATTATGTAATGGTTCACGGCGGTAACGCCTATACTTTGGCCTACTCCGATATTGTTACCGATGTTGCAAATGGCAGTAGTGATTTTGATTTGACCGATCATACTGTGCCTTTCTATCAGATTGCATTCCAGGGCAGCGCGGTCCTGGCACCCACTGCCTTCAATATGTCCGTTGACTACGAGCGGGAAATGCTGAAGGTGCTGGAGAATGGCGGTAATTTGAAGTACAACTTGATTTACGGTGATGTAGATCAGTTGGTTGGTACGGAATACGATGATATGGTATCTTACTCCTACAAGCGTTGGAAAGAAAAGATTGTTGAGCACTACAAGACGCTGCAGGAGGTGTCTGCACAGTTTGCCGGCAAGGTTATCCTTGGCCATGAGACCGTTGCCGAAGATGTCACTGTGACTACCTATGAAAACGGTGCGGTAATTGTTAATTACCGTGATGAAGCATACACCTACGAGGGTATGAATATTCCGGCAAAGCAGTATAAGGTTGTTTTGGGAGGTACGAAATGAAAAGAAACAAAAGACTCAAAATTATAACTCCCAATGATACCGCAGGCTGGATGTTTGTTTTACCTTTCGTTATTGGTTTTATTTTCCTGTTTGCAAAACCCGTGGCTCAGTCGCTGATGTACTCTTTTAATGATGTTACTGTAGGCCAGGAGGGCTTGGTGTTTGAGCCTATCGGTTGGGAAAACTTTAAAACGATGCTCACCGGTGACGCGAAATTTATAAAAGCTTTGTGGGCTATGGTCAAAGAGGCTGCCGTCAAGATCCTCGTGATTATGTTCATCAGTATGTTCCTGGCAATTTTGCTGAACGAGAAGTTTGCCGGACGTCTGCTGTTCCGCGCCATTATGTTCCTGCCTGTTATCTTCGCAGCTGACCAGGTCCTTTCTGTCTTCAATTCCCTGGGCGGCAGAGAAGAGCTGCAGGATACAACCAGTTCTTTCTTTATGATGAGCGGTGAAGCAAGCGGCTTTGTACAGGAAATTATCGGTAGCTTTGGTCCGCTGTCTTCGATCATTGAGAAATTTACCGGATATGCTACGCAGCTGTTTAATCTGCTGTGGAGCGCCGGTATCCAGATTATCCTGTTTATCATCGGTTTGCAAACAATCCCTGCCTATCTGTATGAAGTAGCAGAGATGGAAGGCGCAACTAAATGGGAGACATTTTGGAAGATCACATTCCCGTTGCTGACACCCAGCATTTTGTTGTGCTTGATCTATACGATCATCGATTACTTCAATGCAAGTACCAATAGCATTGTTGTTATGATCGACGAGTATATGTTAGGCAACTTTGACTATGCCTGTGCAATGAGCTGGGGCTATTCTGTGGCAATTTTTGTGATTGTTGTCATTGTGAATGCATTCCTGTCCCGCAGAGTTATCTCTATGGACTAAGAGGGAGGAGGTACGATTATGAAATTCAATAAAAAAATTGTCGAACCTTGTGCCTCGTTCTTGTACAAAGTGTTTCGTTACGCACTGCTGATCGGTATCAGCTATGTGGTTTTGTTTCCTGTTATCAAGATGATCTCCTCCGCTTTCACACCTGCTGTGGAGCTGTACACGGAGGAATCCGGATTTTTGCCCAGCAGAGCAACTTTTGAAAACTTCAAAAACGCTATGTTTGGTGAAAGAGCCTATTTTAATTTTCTTAAGTATACCAAGAACACCGCTACTATTGCGTTGCTTTGCACATTACTGCAGGTTTTTTCCTGCTCCTTGGTTGGCTACGGTTTAGGCCGCTACAACTTTAAGGGCAATCCCATTGTGTATGCCTGCGTGCTGTTCACTATTATTCTGCCGGTGCAGACTGCGATCATTCCGCTGTACTATGAATATCGTTGGTTTGATATCTTTGGTATCGGTAAGATCATTGGCTTGTTCACGGGTGAGGCCTTCACGGTGAACATTCTGAATAACTATATGGCGTTCTATGTGCCTGCACTTTTCGGTGTTGGTTTGAACTCCGGTATATACATCTTCCTCTTACGGCAGTTCTTTATGAGTATGCCCAGAGATTTGGAGGAAGCTGCTAAGATCGATGGCTGTAATCCTATTTCCATCTATCTGCGGATTATGATCCCCAACATCAAGCCTGTTGTGGTAACTGTTGCATTGCTTTCTGTAATTTACTACTGGAACGATGCGCTGCTTGCCGGTGTGTTCTCGTTACCTGGTGATGACAACCTCACATTGATGGTGGCATTGGAGGAAATGAGAGAGCGGCAGGGTATTGGTGTAAGCCAGTTGGATCAGATGCGCAAACAGGCAGAGCATTATGCCATTATATTGACTGCGGTAACGCCGTTGATGATTTTGTTCTTGATCGGTCAGAAATTCTTTGTTGAATGTATGGACCGTTCCGGCAGCAAAGGCTAAAACAAAATTCTCTATGTTTAACAGAGGGTGTCAAGTTGACACCCTCTTGTTTTTTGTGCAGTGAAAACCACCGAGAACGAAAATTTATTTGTAAAATACATCGGCAGTTGATGCTCTTGGACATAGAGAGCATTAGAAAGGAGTAGAAAAATGGAAACGAAACTGTATGACAAAAACTGCATTACCATGGATGGCCGGATGGACGAGCCTGTATGGGAAACTGTTCCTGCCTATACCGGCTTTAGCAAGTTAGGTTCCGGAGCAGAAGTTCCTGAGGATAGCCAGACTATCTTCAAGTTCCTGCCCTGCGAGGACCGTGTCTATGTTGGCGTAAAGTGCATGGAACCGGAAATGGATCGCTTGAAAGCCTCCAGCGACAATTCTATGAATCACGTAGATGCTATTGAACTGTTTATCGCGCCCTCCGGTAGCGATTATGACTACTACCAGTTTTTCATTTCTGCTAAGGGCAGTAAGTCAAGTGTTTATTGGGAAGAAGCAGGCGTTATTCGTCCCGATCCCTATGCGCCTTACTGGGATACTGCTATTTACTATGGTGAGAATTTTTGGTCTGCCGAGATCGAGATTCCCTTCACTGCACTGTATATGACGCCTCAGGACAGATGGACGGAGAAGTGGCTTGTAAATATCGGTCGTACCCATCTGCCTTATAAGGGCCGTTTTTACAGCACATGGAGCCCCTTGAAGAAGGGGTTTCAAGATTCCAAGAACTTCCGCAGTATTGAAGGCTTCACGATTCGAAACCCCAAGGATGAGCTGTGCATTTCTTCTGTCACCGCTGACATTACCAGCGAGAAGGATGGCGTTTACCACGGTGATTTGAAAGTGCTGGTGAAGTGCGCATTCCCCGGAGAATTTGAGTTTACATCCGACCATGCTGAAACCGTGACTGTTCAGCTGAAAGCGGGTGTCAATGAATTTACTGCGCCCTGTTTCTTTGATGAGCTGACCAGATTCCAGGTTGCTGTTTGCCTGAAGCGTCTTTCTGATAATGTGGAGTTTAAGCGTCAATATCCTGTTATCGTTACATACGAGCCCATTGTCATTAAGTTCTCCCTGCCGGAGTTCCGTACCAATTTCTATCCCGGCCAGGACCACAGTAAAATTGTCGGTACAGCGACCTCTTCTAAGGCTGTCACCTTGAAGTTGGAGGGTCCCGGCATTGAAACCCGGACCATTACCCCCGATGCAGATGGCAGTTTTACCTTTGAAACCCCCAATTTTGAGTTTGGCGATGCCATTCTTACTGCTACCATCGACGGCTATGAAACCACCAAGAAGATCCGCAACCTGCCTCCCACAGGCCACATGATGACCTGGATTTCAGGCGGTAACCTGATCGTCAACGGTGAGCCTGTCCTGCGCCGGAATATGTACGCAGAGTACTATATGGGCGGCGAGGCGTTTAAGCGCAAGTATGATGCTGACAATCTGTATATGACCAAGGAAATCCGCGGTCAGTCCAAGCATATGGAGCCCGGTCGTCTGATCAAGGGCGTGGAAGCTCCCGGTGGCGAAGCCACTTTGGATAAGAAGCCTACTCCCGAAATGCTGGCCATAATTGATAAGATTATGGATGACGATAAGGACAGAGATTTTGCTTTCTACTACATCTCCGATGAGCCTGAGTGCCGCGGCCTGTCCAGAATCTACCTGCAGCATATGTATGACTATATCACCGAGCGAGATCCCTACCACGTAGTTCTTACTGCCAGCCGGAATGCTGCGGAATTGGTGGAGATCGCCGACTGGTTTGAGACCCATCCCTATATTAACCCCTACACCACACCCGATGGTAAGCGTGCGTATGGCCGTAATATCAACACATTGGGCAAGAATGTGGATGATATTATCAATCTGAACCGCCCGGATAAATGTATTGGCTTCCTGCCTACCTGTTTTGCCGGTATGGGAGCTAAGCAGAAGCCTTATCCTACCTTTGATGAGTACATCTGCCACACTTGGGCTGCTATGATCCACGGCGGTAAGACTCTTTATCCCTATGCTTACCATGATATGGGTGACCGTGCATCTATGTATGAAGGCACGCGTTATATTTTCTCCAGCTTTGCTGCATTGGATAAGCTGGTTCTGCTGGGCGAGCGTACTGAACTGGTAAAGAACCAGGAGGTCCATGGCGTGCTGTACGACAGGGGAGAGGAGCAGATGTTCGTTTTGGTCAATATGACTAACGAGCCTAAAACCGTTACGCTGGACGGTATTTCCGGTACCTGGTACCACTTCCGTCATAACGAGACCATTACAACAAATACATTCAATCTGAAGCCTCTGGAGGTCATCATTGGCACCAGCCAGGTCAAGGATGCAGGCTTACCCACTTACCAGGAGACAGACGACCTTATCAACAAGCTGGAGTATGAACGCACCCATAGCGGTAATTTGTTGTTTGAAAAGTATGATGAGATCTCCCTTGCCGGTTCTTCATCTGTCAGAGCGAGAAAGCTGTTTGACGGTGTTCGCGATGTTGTTGCATGGACACAGGCGGGAGATAAGGCGAAGTTTGTGGAAGTGAACCTGACAAAACTGAAACCCTCCATCAGTAAGGTGGTTATCAGCGGTTATGGCTTGGAGAATATGGAGCTGACCTTCCGTGTTGGCGAGGAATTTGTCAAGCCTGAATTTGTTGAAATTAAGGGAGAGAAATTCTCTGTAACCTATCTGCTGAAGGATGTTGCTACCCCCGACGGATTGCGCCTTGACTTCAATGCGCATCGTGTTGAATTGTACGAAATAGAAGTTTTTGGTCCAAATTGACAACTGCGTATGGGTAAAATTGTGCGGATTGCCTAATCTTTAGAAATGTCAGCAAAGGATATTGAAATCTAGAGACGATTCAGTTATAATGTAAATGAAGTTTTGCGGCTTAACCGCAGTTAAAAAATTAAAAGGAGAGTATATCATGAAGAAACTGATCGCACTGCTGTTGGTTATTTGCATGGTCGCCGGTCTTTTTATCGGTTGTAAGAAGAAGACTAATGATCCTGTAACTGACCCCACTGCCACCGGAGCTACTGAGGCTACCGAGGCTGTTGACGCAACTGAGGGTACTGTGGACCCCACTGCTACCGGCGAAACCGAGGCACCTGATGCTACTGAAGCTCCCGAGGAGACCGAGGGTGAGCAGTCTGCCGGCAAGAAGCCTACTGCCGCTACCAGACCCAAGAAGACTACTTCCACTAAGGCTACCAAGGCTACCAAGGCCACTGGCGCCACCAAGGCTACCCAGGAAGCTGTTACCAAGGCAACCGGCGCTACCAAGGCAACTACCGCTGTCAATTCCAAGTTCAAGGGCAAGACCATTCAGATCTACGGTATGGGCAATGACGAATCCTACCAGGATCTGCAGGTGATGATCGACAACGAATCTACTAAGGTCTATCCCTACATCGAGCGCGCTGCTATTGAAGAGTGGGCTGCTCTGAATGGTGTTACCATCGAATTTAAGGGTGCCTATGATCAGAACACCATTATGTCCGCCATCAACGCAGGCGAAAAGCCCGACGTCTTCTTCCAGTCCAATATGTTCCCCGGTATGGCGCAGAACGGTCTTACCGCTGCTTTCACCAATGCTGAATATAAGCAGCTGGCTGAGTACTGCGGCGAAGAGAACCTGGATATGATGAAGTTCGGTACCAAGTCCCACGGTGTTGTCCGTCCCTGGACCGGTACTATGATGTGCTACTACAACGCAACC
Source organism: Oscillospiraceae bacterium (assembly GCA_017452505.1). GTDB lineage: Bacteria > Bacillota > Clostridia > Oscillospirales > Oscillospiraceae > Faecousia. The sequence continues at coordinate 82,349 of JAFTMI010000035.1, read as the reverse complement.
ATGTTTGAGGAGTACGGTGTCAAGACTCCCAAGGAGTACTTCCTGGAGGGTAAGTGGAACTGGGATACCTACCTCGATGTTTGTGTCCAGATGACCAAGGATACCAATGGCGACGGCAAGATCGATACCTATGGCATCAACGGCGACTCCTGGGGCAACTTGATTAATGTTTGGAAAACCAACAGCAAGGGTGAACTGGTTTCCGTTATTGATGAGCCTTTCATCAAGGACTTTATGCAGCTGAAGTATGATATGTTCACTGTTAAGAAGTGTGCTGCCGCCGGTCAGAACAAGATCCAGACCAATGTTATCAACCCCATGTTTGCTATGCAGATTTCTGACTGCGAGCCCTACAACTGGCAGCACCTGTATCAGGAGATCCCCAACGGCAACCGCTTGGAGATCGCTCCTGTTCCCGAGTGGGTGGGTGAAAACGGCGAGACCCAGGGTCAGTCCAAGCTGACTCAGTCCTGCTTCCATATGGCAGCTACCTGTGACGAGCGTGAGGCCGTTATTGATCTGTTCATTTACGTTATGAAGTGTGGCTTTAAGTACGTTTCTGACTACTCTCTGGGCACTGTTGCCTGCGAGTACGAGGGCCTGCAGGGCGCTTGTGACTACTCCAAGAAGGTTCTGGAAGCTCTGGACAAGATCAACAAGACCCGTACCAAGAAGCTGAAGTCTCTTGGCGATGTCTACGATGCTGCGTATGTTACCAAGCTCAACGAGTACCTGGAAGACCGTGGCCACTACTGCTACGGCAACTACGGTGATGTTTCCAGCCCCGTCGGCTATGCTGAGGTCACTCAGATGCCTCCCGAGTCTGCAATCCCTGCAATCAAGGGTAAGTACGAGGCAAGCTTGAAGGCTTACAACGATACTTATATCAAATAAGATTTTATCCTAACTGAAATCCAACAAGGGCGATTCCCGTAACGGGAATCGCCCTTGTCTTATGGAAAAAATATTGAAAAATGCAAAAAAGAATATTGATTATTTTGATATTTCTGTTACAATGACCCTGTACATATTCTTTGTACATATTCTGCGCGCGGAGCATCTGCGAGAGGCTCCGCGGACTGCCGGATGCATTCATTCTAACCTTACCGGAATGAAAATTTATTTGTAAAAAACCACCGGCAGTTGATGCTCTTGCACATGAAGAGCATTAGAAAGGAGTAGAAAATGGAAACAAAACTGTATGAGAAAAATTGTGTCACTGTGGATGGCAAAATGGACGAAGCTGTATGGGAGTCTGCAAAGGTTTTCTCTGGCTTTAAGAATTTTAAGTCCCGTGGCGGCGGACTTGCGGCTGCTGACGCAGAATTCCGAATTCTGCCTTGCGAAGACCGGGTGTACATCGGCATTAAATGCATTGAGCCGGATATTGATTGGGTAGTGGACACTCATTCCCAGCGTTCCCATTGGTGCACTGACTGCGTAGAGTTCTTTATTTCACCCTCCGGTGACGGCTTTGAATTCTATCAGTTTATGGTGACTTTGGGAGACTTTTCTGTCAGCAATTTCTATTCTGAGGCCGGCAACATTAGCCCTGACCCCTATAAGCCTCAGTGGCAGCATGCTACCTATGTGGGCGAAGACTATTGGAGCGCAGAGATCGAATTGCCGCTGACTGCCTTCTATATGACCTCCAACAACACCTGGAACAGCGAGTGGCTGCTGAGTGTCTGCCGTACCCGTGCTGTAAAAACCGGTGGTCTCCAGTTCTGCAGCTGGTGTGACTTGGAGTCCGGATATCTTGAGCCTACCCGTTTCCGGCCTGTGGAAGGCATGCCGATGCGCCCTGAAAAGAATGATGTGCGTATCTCCACCGCAGCCGTGAAGATCAACAACAAGGATGAAAATGGCTTTTCGGGCCAGGTGGATGTAAATGTATCTGTTCCCCAGGACGGTGAGTACACTTTCTCCGGCAAAAATGTAACAGCCGTGGATGTTACCCTAAAGGCTGGCAACAATGTGTTCACTGCGCCTTGCTGCTTTGAAAAGGATAACCGTTACAGTATGGAGCTGCAGCTGACCCGTAAGTCCGACGGAGAAGTGTTCAAGCGCTGGTATCCTGTCCGTGTAGCTTATGAACCCATCAAGCTGGAGCTTACACTCCCCGAGTTCCGCGGTAACTTCTATCCCGGCCAGGATTATTCCAAGGTCGTGGGTAAGGTGATCGCCAACAAGCCTGTTACCGTGACCCTGGAGGGTCCCGGCATCGGCACCAAGACCGCAACTCCCGATGCTGATGGCAACTTTACCATCGACACCTCCGCTCTGGAGGAGGGTGTGGCTATGCTCACCATCACCGACGGCAATGATACCTTCACCAAGAAGATTCGCCGCCTTGCACCCTCCGGTCATACAATGGCCTGGATCTCCGGTGGTAATCTGGTGATTGACGGCAAGCCCACACTCCGCCGGAATATGTATGCAGTTGGCTATCACGGCGGCGAAGCTTTCAAGCTCCGCTACGATGCTGACGATCTCCACGAAACCAAGCACATTAAGCAAGCTCCCTTTATTACGCCCGGCCGTTTGATGAAGGGTGCGGATACCCCCGGTGGTGAGGCTACTTTTGATCAGATGCCCAGTGAGGAGATGCTCCGCCTTGCTTCTGGGGTGATTGAGAAAATGCGGGACAAGGATTTTGTCTACTACTACCTGGATGACGAACCCGAATGCCGCGGTGTTTCTCCTGTCTATCTGAAGCACATGTATGAGTTTATTACCGACCAGGACCCCTACCACGTTGTCTTGATCGGTACCCGTAGTGCTGGCAGCATGGTAGAGGCCGCTGACTGGTTTGAGTGCCATCCCTATATCAATGTACAGGTTCGTGACGGTATGCGTTATTGCGCACGGCCCATCAACACCCTGGGCAAATTCGTGGATGAGGTTCTTTCTATCAACAGAACCGATAAGTGCGTTGGCTTCCTGCCTACCTGCTTTGCTTATAAGTATCAGTCCGTCTATTCTGAGTATCCCAACTTTGAGGAGATGATCTGTCATACTTGGGCGGGTATCCTGCCCGGTGCCAAGACCCTGTGGCCCTACGCTTACCACGATCTGAATGACCGTGCTGCGCTCTACGAGGGCATCCGCTACCTGTTCTCTACCTTTGAGGCTTTGGAGGATCTGGTGTTGCTTGCTAAGCGTACCGAGCTGGTTCGTAACACGCAGGTTCACGCAGTTCACTATGAGCTGAACGGCGAAGAGATGTTTGTGCTTGCAAACCTGGAGGATGAGGCTCGGACTGTCACCTTGGACGGCATTTCCGGCACTTGGTACAATTTCCGTCACGGCGATATGATTACCGGTAACACCTTCCAGCTGAAGCCCTATGAGGTTGTTATCGGCACCTCTAAGGTTCGCGATGCCGGCATGCCCACCTATCAGGAGGTTGAGGCTCTGGTAAATAAGTTGGAGTACGAGCGTACCCACACCGGCAGCCTGTTCTTTGACCGCGAGGCAGATATGATTATCAACGGTAAGCCCGGCAGAAGCCTTTACAAGCTCTTTGACGGCGTTTCTGATAACTATGGCTGGGAGTGCAGCGGCGCAGGTAAGTACTTTGAGATGGATATTACCAAGCTTGCAGTAACCTTCTCCAAGGTGGTTATCCACGGCTTCCAGATCGATGATGTGGAGCTGAAGGTCCGCAATAACGGTGAACTTTCTGTTCCCGCTATCAAGGAAGTGAAGGACGAGCAGTTCTCCAAGACCTACATTTTTGCTGAGCCTATCAGCCCGGATGCTCTGCGCTTTGAATTTGGTGAGCACAGAGTTGAGGTCTACGAAATCGAAGCATTTTAATTTACATACCTTTCAAAAAACTGCCCCGGTGAATGCCGGGGCAGTTTTTACAAAAGGGAAGAAGCGAGAATAATATGGAATATAAAGGAATATTTGTGTTGCTATTACAAGTCTAATCTGCTATAATGACTTGGAACATATTCCGCAAGACGGAAAGGAGAAAAAACATGGAAAAGAAGTTGTTTGACCCCGCAACTATTACCGTTGATGGCCGTATGGACGAGCCTCAGTGGGCTGAAGTTGCAGAACAGACCGGATTTTATCTTCTCAAAAGACAAACCCCTACGCTGGATCCTGCACAGACATTCTTCAAGATCATTCCCTGCGAGGATCGAATTTTTATCGGCATCCGTTGTGAAGAGCCTGATATGGCGTATGTGAATAAGATCAACCAGTTCACTACTATTTGGACAGGTGACACAGTGGAAGTGTATCTGGCTCCCACCAACAACTATTTCGACTTTTATCAGTTCGTAGTCAGCTCTGTTGGTGCCACTTCCAGCTTGTTCCACTCTGAGGGCGGTGTTATTCGTCCTGATCCTTATGCTCCCGAATGGAAGAGTGCTGTTTACAAGGGCGAAGATTTCTGGTCTGTTGAGATCGAGATTCCCCTTAGCTCTTTCTATATGACTCCCAATGAGCTGTGGTGTGATAACTGGCTGGTGAATGTCTGCCGCGCCCGTCATCATTTGAATGTTGATTCGGATGTGCGTACCGATAGTTGCTGGGGTCAACTATCCGGCTATAAGGATTCGAAGAATTACCGTAGCCTGCCCGGATTCCCCATGCGGCCTAAGTGCGATGAGTTGCGGATTGCTACCGCCCTGGCGGACATTAATGATGAAAATGAAAAGGGCTTTACCGGCACATTGACTGTGAAAACTGTGAACCCCGAGGATGGTGAGTTCGAGTTCTCTTCTGATTGCACGGAGACTATCAAAGTGTCCTTGAAGACCGGTAGTAATGAGTTTACTCTGCCTTGCGTATTTCCTTCCCGTGGCCGTCATAGACCCGGGATGCAGCTGAAGCGCCTGTCTGACGGTAAGGTGTTCTTCCGCCGTTATCCTGTGCGTGTGACTTACGAGGCTATTAAGTTTGCATTTACTCTCCCTGAGTACCGTGCGAATTTCTACCCCGGACAGGATTACAGCAAGATTGCGGGTAAAGTGATCGCCAACAAGCCTGTTACCCTGAAACTGGAGGGACCCGGTATTGAAACTACTACCATCACTCCCGCAGCAGATGGCAGCTTCAGCTTCGATACACCCAATTTTGAAATTGGTGAAGCTTTCCTGACCGCTACAACCGAGGATCGCACGCTGACAAAGAAGATTCGTCGTCTGGCTCCTTCTGAGCATACAATGGCCTGGATCTCCGGCGGCAATCTGATTGTCAACGGCAAGCCTGTCCTGCGTCGGAATATGTATGCTGAGTACTATGCCGGTGGTGAGGCATTCAAGCGCAAATATGATGCGGATGAGCTGTATATCACCAAGGAAGTTTGTGGTCAGACAGGTCATATCACACCCGGCAGATTGAAGAAAGGCAGTGACGCATCCGGTGGAGAAGCTACTAAGGACGCCCGACCCAGTGATGAGATGTTTGAAAAGGTGGCCGCTGTTATGGAGGCCAACCGCGATAAAGATTTTGTATATTATTACATTGATGATGAGCCCGAGTGTCGTGGCGTTTCTCCCATCTATTTGAAGTATCTGTATGACTTCATTGCAGAGAAGGATCCTTATCACGTTATCCTGACCGCCAGCCGTGATCCGGATGTGTATGTGGATTGCGCTGACTGGTTTGAGGCTCACCCCTACATCAACCCCCATACCAATGAGCAGGGTCGCCGTGTTTATGGCCGTAAGATCAGCTCTTTGGGTAAAGAGGTCGATGCTGTGGTTAATCTGAATCGCAGCGATAAGTGTGTTGGTTTCCTGCCCACCTGCTACGGTGCAATGAGAGACAAGCCTGAGTATTATCCCACCTTTGAGGAGTATCTCTGCCAGACCTGGGCGCCTATGATCCGTGGCGGTAAGACTCTGTGGCCTTATGCTTACCACGATATGGATGACCGTGCAGGTCTGTATGAGGGCACCCGTTACATTTTCTCCAGCTTTGCTGCATTGGAGGATCTGGTACTGTTTGGTAAGCGTACTCACTTGATCAAGACACCGCAGGTTGAATCCGTTCTTTATGAAACTGAGAAGGAAAAGATGTTCGTCTTGGTAAATATGGAGCAGGATCCTCAAACCGCTACTTTGGAAGGCCTGTCCGGTACTTGGTATAATTTCCGTCACGGCGGTACAATTACCGGCAATACCTTCGAACTGAAGCCCCATGAGGTCGTTATCGGCACCAGCGAAATTAAGGATGCGGGCTTGCCTACCTACCAGGAGGTTGAAGCGCTGATTCAGAAGCTGGAATATGAGCGCACCCATACCGGAAACCTGATCTTCGAGCGTCAGTTTGACATCCCGGTCACCGGCTCCTTTGCGGTCAATCTGAGAAAGCTGGTTGACGGTGTAAAGGATAACTATGGTGTCGGCGTGAAAACGACCGAGACACCTAAGTTTATGGAAATGAACTTGACTAAGGTGAAGCCCACTTTCTCCAAGGTCGTTGTACACGGCTACCAGATCGACGATATGACCATCCAGGTTAAGAGCGGCGAGGAGCTGACAACACCGGCAATTGCTGAGGAAAAGGTCGAAGAATTCTCCAAGACCTTTATTCTGGCAGAGCCGATCTGTCCGGAGGCCTTGCGTTTGAACTTTGGCCTGCGCAGACTGGAACTGTACGAAATCGAATTGTTCTAACTTATTTAAAGAGAGATCGTCTTTTGGCGATCTCTCTTTTTCTTTTGGTAAAAAAGAAAAAGAATAGTATTGGATTTTTGGACAGAATGTGATATAGTTAGTATGTAATGCAATGCCTTGTAGAAATAGGCAAATCTTTTAGGAAAGTGTGAAGATAAATGACAAAAATCGATATTTATTCCGGCTTTTTGGGTGCAGGAAAGACAACTCTGATCAAGAAAATGATCGAAGAAAGCTATGCTGGTCAGAAACTGGTACTGATCGAGAACGAATTTGGTGAGATCGGTATCGACGGCGGCTTTTTGCAGGATGCAGGTATCAATATTACCGAAATGAACTCCGGTTGTATTTGCTGTAGTCTGGTTGGTGATTTCGGTAAGGCGCTGACGCAAGTGATCAGCGAGTATAACCCCGACAGGATCGTGATTGAACCTTCCGGTGTGGGTAAGCTTTCCGATGTGATCGCCGCCGTAGAGAAGGTTACAAACGATGAGGTTGTTTTGGATTGTACTGTTGCCGTTGTGGATGCCGGCAAGGTGAAGGTCTATATGAAGAACTTTGGCGAGTTCTATAATAATCAAATTGAAACCGCTTCCACCATCATTTTGTCCCGCACAGATATGGTTCCTCAGCAGAAGTTAGATGCTGCTGTCGCTATGCTCCGGGAGCATAATGCGGAGGCAACTATTGTTACAACACCCTGGAATCAACTCACCGGTGCGCAGCTGATGGAAGCCATGGAAGGCAAGGCAAAAGTAGCCGTGGATCTGGCTCAGATGGAAGAAGAGCATCATCACCATCACCACGATGAGGAGCATTGCTGCTGCGGCCATAGCCACGGGGAACACCACCATCACCATGATGAGGAGCATCATGGTTGTAGTCATAATCATGAGGATCACCACCATCACGATGAGGAACATCATTGCTGCTGTGGTCACGATCACGACGAACACCACCATCATCACGGCGAGGAGCATCACTGCTGCGGTCATAACCATGAGGAGCACCACCACCATCATGATGAGGATCACCATTGCTGTTGTGGTCATGATCACCATGAGCATCATCACCACCATGCCGATGAGGTCTTTACCTCTTGGGGTGTGGAAACCCATAAGAAGTTTACTTTGGATGCCATTCGCGAGGCCTTATTTGAACTGAACTCCGGTGCGTATGGCATTGTCCTGCGGGCCAAAGGTATTGTGGAAGGGGAAGACGGCAACTGGATCCACTTCGACTTCGTTCCCGGTGAAATGAACCTGCGTAACGGCGGTGCTGCTGTTACCGGTAAGCTCTGTGTCATTGGCTCGCAACTGCAGGAAGATAAGGTTGCAGAATTGTTTGGAGTGTAATATGGCACAGATTCCCGTTTATGTATTCACCGGTTTTTTGGATTCCGGCAAAACTAAGTTTATTCAGCAGACATTGGAGGATTCCCGCTTTAATGCAGGCGAGCGGACGCTCCTGCTGATTTGCGAGGAAGGCGAGGAGGAGTACGACCTTTCCACCTATCCCCACAAGAATGTTTTTTTGGAAGTTATAGATCAGCAGTCCGTTACCACCAAGGAACTTCAGCAATTAGCCAAGAAGCACAAGGCCCAGCGCGTGGTTGCGGAGCTGAACGGTATGCTCCTGGTTGGAGATATGTACAGCCGTTTCCCTGCCGATTGGGTAGTTGCCCAAGAGGTTATGTTTGCGGACTCCACCACCTTTATGGCCTACAATGCCAATATGCGTAATTTGGTGATGGACAAATTGGTAGGCGGTCAGATGGTCGTGTTCAACCGCTTGACGCCCGGCCAGGATACGATGCCGTTCCACAAATTGGTTCGTGCCGCCAACCGGAGAATGGATATTCTCTATGATTACACTGATGGCACTACCGAATTTGACGAGATCGAAGACCCGCTGCCCTTTGATATCAATGCGCCCATTATTACAGTTAATGATGAGGACTATGCCCTATGGTATCGGGATGTGACGGAAGAGCCTGCAAAATACGACGGTAAGACTGTCAGCTTTAAGGGTCAGGTAGCGATGCTGCGCCGGGAGAAGAACGGAATGTTTGCACCCGGTCGCTTTGTGATGACCTGCTGCGAAGATGATATCCAGTTCTGCGGCGTGCCCTGCCGTTATGAGCAGGCGAAGACACTGGAATCCCGGTCCTGGGTAGCTGTTACCGCCAAAATCACTGCGGAAAAGCACTTTCTATACCAAGGTGAGCTTGGCCCGGTGCTGACAGCTTTGCGGGTAGAACCGGCCGAACCGGCAGTGCCGGATGTTGCCACATTTTAAGGAAAGGAGCGGCTTATGTACCAACCGTTAGCAGAACAGTTGCGGCCTACAACTTTGGATGAAGTATTTGGCCAGGAACATATTTTAGGCGAAGGCGCGGTACTGCGCCGCTTGATCGATTCGGGGAATATCCCCAATATGATCTTCTATGGTCCCAGTGGAACAGGAAAGACCACCGTGGCCAATATCATAGCCAAAAAGACCAATCGCACATTGTATCAGCTGAATGCCACTACGGCCTCCACGGCTGATATCAAGGAGATCGTAGCGCAGCTGGATACATTTATGGCGCCAAACGGTGTGCTGCTGTACCTGGATGAGATCCAGTCCTTTAACAAAAAACAGCAGCAATCCCTTTTGGAGCATATTGAAAACGGTAAGATCACACTCATCGCATCCACAACGGAGAATCCTTATTTTTATGTATTTAATGCAATTCTGAGCCGTTCCACGGTATTTGAGTTCAAGCAGCTTTCCAAGGATGCAGTTTTGCAGGCAGTGAACCGCGCTGTAAGCTTCTTACAGGAGCGGACAGGCCTCCGTGCTGATTGTGAAGAAGGGGCGCTGGAATACATTTCCTCGGCCTGTGGCGGTGATTTAAGAAAAGCGCTGAACGCTGTTGAGGTGCTTTTCTCTGCCGGTGTTCCTAATGGCGATTCATTGAAAATTTCATTGGAAGATGCCAAAACCGTTACGCAGAAAAGCGCAATGCGCGCTGACCGTGACGGAGACAATCACTATGATTTGCTGTCGGCCCTGCAAAAGTCCATTCGCGGTTCTGACCCGGATGCGGCCTGCCACTATTTGGCACGGCTTTTGGAGGTGGGACAGATGCAGTCTGCCTGCCGCCGGTTGATGGTGATCGCAGCGGAGGATGTTGGGCTTGCCTATCCAATGATCATTCCCATTGTGAAATCCTGTGTAGATATGGCGCTGATGCTGGGTATGCCCGAGGCGCGAATCCCTCTTGGGGATGCTGCGGTGCTAATGGCAACCAGTCCCAAGTCTAATACCGGACATGTTGCCTTGGATGCGGCCCTTGCAGATGTTCGAAAGGGCAGAACCGGTGATTTTCCCCGGCATCTGCAGAATATGCATGCCGATTCCTATACAATGGAACGGGAGCAGGGCTATCTCTATCCCCACGATTTTCCCCACAGCTGGGTTCTCCAGCAATATCTGCCAAACGAATTGGTTGGAACACAATACTATACCTATGGCGATAATAAGTTGGAGCAAGCCGCCAAGCAGTATTGGAAGGCCATAAAGGGGGAGTAGCATGGATATTCAGTTAGGGGATATTTTGGTTATGAAAAAGAGCCATCCCTGCGGTGAAAAGCAGTGGAGGGTTCTGCGAACCGGAGCGGATTTTCGATTAAAATGCCTTGGCTGTGGACATGAGATTATGGTCCCCAGATTTAAGGCAGAAAAGAATATTCGCCAGGTGCTGAAAAACATCTCGACAGAATGAAACGGCAGCCGATTGTATCGGCTGCCGCTTTTTTTGTTTTGGGGTTTCTGCTTGGAGAAAGGGACAGTAGCTTAGGGGAATCTGCTGACAAGCTGCCATCTTCAACCGACGGCATTTGCCGGGGAAAATCTCTATACTGAGTTTACCGATAGGGGGTGTACGGATGACAGTGTATTTGGACGGGGTGATATTTCTTAACTTCTTGGTGGACTTTTTGCTGCTGTTGGCGGCTGGTCGGCTTTGCGGTTTCCCAGTGCGCATTGGCAGAGCTGCAGCGGGAGGTGCGCTGGGCGGCGTTTATGCGGCTTTTTGTCTGCTGCCGGGCTTCTCGTTCCTCGGAAATTTTCTTTGGCGTACAGTCAGCCTGTGCGCTATTGCGGTGGTTGCCTATGGGTTTTCCTTGAGCGGCCTGCGTAGAGGATTGGTATTTGTGTTTCTGTGCCTTGCATTAGGTGGTGCGGTGACGGGTATAGGGAAAGGTGGTATTCTTGGCATTGTATGCGCAGCTGGGATCATCTGCCTTTTGTGCTGCGTCGGTTTTCATGGGAGATTGGGAGGAACGAACTATCTTCCTGTAGAGCTCAGTTATGGGGGAAGGAACCTGAGGCTGACAGCTTTGCAGGATACCGGCAATACGCTCCTTGATCCCGTAACAGGGCAGCAGGTTCTTGTAATTGGAGCAGATGCGGCGCAGAAACTAACCGGACTTACACTGCAACAGCTCCAAAGCCCGGTAGAATCTGTTGGTGCAATTCCCGGGCTTCGGTTAATACCTTATCACTGTGTGGGCGGTTGCGGATTCATGCTTGCCTTGCGTTTGCAAGGTGTGAAGATCGGTTCGTGGCAGGGGAGTACCTTGGTGGCATTTGCGCCGGAAGGACTTAATAGGGAAGGAGCATATCAAGCGTTAACAGGAGGGGCATTATGAAGGGTAAATTGTTGGGATTTTTAGTGAAACTTGGACTGGTAGGCAGAGAAAATATCTATTATATCGGTGGCGCAGATGTATTGCCCCCGCCACTAAAAGGGGCGCAGGAGCAGGAAGCTCTGATGGCCCTTGAGCAGGGAGATGAAGCGGCCAAGCAATTATTGATTGAACGGAATCTTCGCCTGGTTGTGTTTATCGCCAGGCGGTTTGAGAACACCGGCGTAAATTTAGAGGATTTGATTTCTATTGGTACGATTGGATTGATCAAGGCAATCAGCACCTACCGATTGGAAAAGAATATTAAGCTGGCAACCTACGCATCCCGCTGCATTGAGAACGAAATTCTGATGCATATTCGAAAAATATCCTCACAAAGGACAGAAATTTCTTTGGATGAGCCAATCAATATGGATTATGACGGCAACGAATTGCTGCTTTCGGATATATTGGGTACAGACGAGGACATGATTCTGCGCCCCTTGGAGGACGATGTGGACCTGTGTGTGTTGCGACAGGCAGTCAAAGAGCTGCCGGAGCGAGAACGGGAAATCGTCATAAAAAGATTTGGCCTTTACGGACATAAGGAGTTGACGCAAAAAGAGGTTGCTCAGGAGATGGGCATTTCCCAATCTTACATCTCTCGGCTGGAGAAAAGAATTATGCTGAAACTGCGAAAAGAACTGATTCGACAGACCAGCTGTGCGTAAAAAATCCTTGAATTCCAGCGGTTTTATGGTATAATCGATATAAAATCATATCGATATAGATTTATATCGATATAGCAAAGGATGGTTTGCTATGGAACGTAAGGATGTTTCCAAATCCGTTTTGAAGCGTTTGCCTGTATACCTGTCTTACTTGCGGAGCTTGCCGGAAAACGGCACGCCCTACATTTCTGCAACAGCATTGGCCAATGCTTTGGGTATGGGTGAGGTGCAGGTGCGAAAGGACTTAGCTTTGGTCTCCGACGGAGGTAGGCCAAAGATCGGCTATTTCCGGGAGAGTTTGATTGAAGACATCAGTCAGTTTTTGGGTTATGACAATACCACCGATGCTATTTTGGTCGGCGCCGGTAAGTTGGGCCAGGCGCTGTTGGGTTACGGTGGTTTTGAGGCTTATGGTCTGAATATTCTTGCGGCCTTTGATGTGAATCCGGCCCCGACGGAAACCAGAAAACCGATCCTCCCTATGGAAGATCTGGAGGCTTTTTGCCGCGCGAATCAGATTTTGATGGGTATCATTACTGTTCCGGCGCAATATGCGCAGCAGGTCTGCGATCGGTTGATTGCCTGTGGTATCAAGGCTATTTGGAATTTTGCCCCTATCCATTTGGATGTGCCGGATAATATTTTGGTGCAACACGAAAATATGGCCACTTCTTTGGCGGTGCTGTCCATGCACCTGCAGGTACAAATCAAAGATAAAAAATAAGAGGGAAGATAAATGATTCTCTACTATATTCGTCACGGGGATCCTATTTATGATCCAAACCAACTGACCCCACTGGGGGAGCGTCAGGCGGAGGCGGTTGCCAAGCGGGTTGCGGTCCACGGTATTGACCGTATTTACTCCTCGCCCTCCAACCGTGCGCGACAGACTGCAGAGCCCTTGTGTCAAATTACAAAGATGGAGCCTGCGTTATTAGACTGGGCTGATGAAGGGCGGCTGTACAATGAGATGGCGCAGATGGACGCCGATGGCACAAAGCAATGGCCTTTCCGGCACAGTATTTACCGGGATTTGCTGAACAGCCGGGAAGTACGGGATTTAGGACGGAATTGGTATACCCATCCCAAGTTCAAAGATACCGGTGTTGGCCCTGCTATTGCGCGAATCCAACGGGAATTAGACTGTTTCTTGGAAACCCTTGGGTACAAGCACGATTTGGAAAACAACTGCTACCAACAGTTGTGGGAGAATAGCAAGAGAGTTGCTTTCTTTGCCCATGAGGGTGTTGGTGTAGCGATTATGAGCTGCCTGCTGGATATTCCGTACCCCATGATGTCTACTCGTTTCGATATGACCCATACCGGTGTAACCGTGATACATTTTGAGGAGAAATTTGATTCAGTAATTCCCAAAGTGCTGACCTATTCCAACGATTCACATCTTTATCGTGAAGGGCTACCCACCAAACATCAAAACAGTATTTACTATTAAAATATGCCCACCGGAAAAAACCGGTGGGCTTTTGCTATGTAGATCATTCCTCGCTATAGGCGATCTTGCCGTCAATCAAGGTGATGTAGGCATGCGCGCCGACATCGGTCATAGGATCTGCGGTCCAAATGACAATGTCAGCATCTTTACCAGCCTCCAGGCTACCAACACGGTCGGCAATGCCGGTCTGCTTGGCAGGGTTAATGGTGATAGCTCGCCAGGCTTCTTCTATATCCAATCCGGCCTGGGCAGCCAAAGCAGCGCACATAGGCAGATTCTCCTGGGGAATCACAGGTGCATCGGTGATGATACTAATGGGTACACCGGCTTTGTGGAGAATCGCAGGTGTGTCGAATGTTTTGTTTCGCAGCTCGATTTTGCTCTTAAAGCCGAAGGTTGGGCCTACAAAAGCGGGAAGTCCCTCTTTTGCCAGCTCATCAGCAATCAAATGGCCCTCAGTGCAGTGATCCAAAGTAAGACCTACGCCAAATTCCTTGGCTATGCGAATGGAGGTGAGGATATCATCCGCACGGTGTGCGTGGGCCTTTAGCGGAATCTCACCCTTGATAACAGGGATCATAGCTTCCAGTTTCATATCAAAGGCAGGATTCTTACCGGCTTCCTTATCTTCGAAATAGCGTTTAGCCTTAAACAGCGTTTCCCGAAGCAGCGATGCTGTACCCATACGGGTCAATGGCATTGCTTTTTTAGACTGACCGTAGCAATTCTTAGGATTTTCACCAAAAGCACACTTCATTGCCAAGGGATATTTAACAAGCATATTGTCCACCCGATTGCCGTGCAATTTGATAGCGGCAAAAGTACCACCTATCACATTGGCGCTGCCGGGACCGGTGCAGGCAGTGGTAACGCCACCTTTTACCGCACTTGCAAAAGCGCCATCCTGGGGGTAAATGGAGTCAATGGCGCGCATCTGGGGTGTTACGGGGTCGCTGCTTTCGTTGTAGTCATTGCCCTCCCAGCGCATAAATTCGTCATCAAGGCCAATATGGCTGTGCGCATCCACACAACCGGGTGTGACAAGTCGGCCACGGGCATCAATGACTTCTACATCTTCAGGCGCAGTGATTTTAGCGCCGACCTTGGCGATTTTGCCGTTGTCATCAATAAGGATGCAACCTTTTTTGATGTCTTTGCCCACCATGGGCTTGATATAACCGTTTTTGATTAGAAGCATAAAATGTCCCCCTGTATAAATTTATAATAATATCATACCATATTTTTGAGACATCGCAAGTCTTTAACCCTTATCTATTGACAAATTTCTAAATATGTGTATACTATAAGCAATAATCAAATATTTCTATAACCATGGATGCTTTCGGAACGAAAAGAACCGAAAGCGGAGGACTCTCTGGAGAACACATTCAGTTGTGTGCCGAAGGTGCAAGGCGAAAGCCGAATCTCTCAGGCAAACGGACGGAGATGCATGCAAGTATGCTATGCGTTTTACAGACAGTCTTGTTATAGATTGCCTGTTTTTATTTTGTATTTTTAAGAAAGAAGGATATATTATGCTTGCCAAGACCCTTGATTCTATCGGATTTGTTTCACAGTTTGACCCGGAAGTTGCCGCAATGATGGCCCGGGAGTTGGCCCGGCAGCAGGACGGTTTGGAGCTGATCGCTTCTGAGAACTTTGCTTCTCCTGCGGTGATCGCCGCTATGGGTTCTGTTCTTACGAATAAATATGCCGAGGGTTTGCCCGGCAAGCGTTACTATGGCGGCTGTCAGCATGTGGATGAATTGGAGAGCTTGTGTATTCAGCGGGCGAAGGATCTGTTTGGTGCAGAATTTGCCAATGTTCAGCCCCATTCCGGCGCCCAGGCAAATATGGCTGTGCAGCTGGCGCTTCTGAACCCCGGTGATACGCTGATGGGTATGAGCCTTGCCAACGGCGGTCACCTGTCCCACGGCAGTCCTGCTAACATTTCTGGTAAGTACTATAATGTGGTTTCCTATGATGTTGATCACGAGACCGGCCGCATTGACTATGATCAGATCCGGGATATGGCAAAGAAGTGCCAGCCCAAGCTGATGATCGCCGGTGCATCTGCATACCCCCGAGCCATTGACTTTAAGGTCTTTGCGGATATTGCCCACGAAGTCGGCGCTGTGCTGATGGTGGATATGGCCCATATTGCCGGCCTGGTTGCCGGCGGTCAGCACCAAAACCCCGTGCCCTACGCAGATATTGTTACTACCACTACCCACAAGACCTTGCGTGGTCCCCGTGGCGGCTTGATTTTGGCCAAGGAGGAGTTTGCCAAGAAGCTGAATTCCGGCGTGTTCCCCGGCACCCAAGGCGGTCCTTTGGAGCATATTATTGCGGCCAAGGCAGTGTGCCTGAAGGAAGCTATGAGCGATGATTTCAAAACCTATGCCAAGAATGTTGTAAACAATGCCAAAGTATTGGCGGAAGCACTGCTGGCTGAGGGCTTTGACCTGGTAACAGGGGGCACAGATAACCATCTGATGCTGGCGGACCTGCGTCCTATGCACATCACCGGCGCGGAACTGCAGACTCGTTGCGATGCCAACCACATCACTCTAAACAAAAATGCTATCCCCGGTGATCCCGAAAAACCCACTGTGACCAGCGGTGTCCGCATTGGTACGGCTGCTGTGACGACCCGTGGTTTGGGCGCTGAGGAGATGAAGCAGATTGCCCATTGCGTAGCTTTGACAGCCCGTGACTTTGAAGGCACTGCAAAAGAAGTTCACGACACTGTGGCATCTATTTGCGAGAAGTTCCCCCTGTATAAGTAAAAATCTAAAACCGCAGGATCACTCCTGCGGTTTTTCTTTTTGTTGAAAAATACTGCGATGTATGCTAAAATACTGGAGATAATAGTTAACTGGAGGGTTACTATGAAACTAAATACAAAGCGTACGATTTTGGTAGGTTTGGCATTTCTGTCCATCTCTGCTTTTTGGCAGATGTATGACAATGTTGTGCCGCTGATTCTTGCCAACAATTTTCAGTTGGATGAGTCTCTCACAGGCCTTATAATGGCTGCGGATAATATTCTTGCCCTGTTCCTGTTGCCTCTTTTTGGCGGCATCAGTGATAGGTGTAACACAAAAATCGGCCGCCGTATGCCCTTTATCCTGTTTGGTACAGCCATGGCGGTTATCTTGATGAATATTCTGCCGTTTTTGGCCACCGGCTATTTTGCAGATAAAACTGCAGGCCTGCTGATTGCGTTTGTCATTGTTTTGGGTCTGCTTTTGATTTCTATGAGTACCTACCGTTCTCCTGCGGTAGCGCTGATGCCCGATGTAACCCCCAAGCCTCTGCGCAGTAAGGGTAATGCGATTATCAATCTGATGGGTGCTGTGGGCGGCCTTATTTACCTGGGCGTTGCGGCAGTTGTGTACTCCGATTCCAATATTGCAAAACACTTTACCATTGGCTATATTCCCGGTGAAGACGGCGTTTCTGTGGCTGTTGTGAATTATTCTGTGCTTTTTGCAGTGGTATCTATGATTATGGCTGCTGCGATTGCCGTATTATTTGCAACCATTCGGGAGCCTAAGCTGGCAGCGGAGAACCGGGCTTATGAGCAGGCGCACCCGGAACAGATTCTCACAACTACGGAATCTGACGGAAAGGAAGTTCTGCCCAAGGGCGTAAAGCGCAGCCTTGCTTTTCTGCTTGTTTCTATTTCTCTGTGGTTTATCGGTTATAATGGCGTCACAACCTGGTTCTCCACCTATATCAGCCGTGTAATGGGTGAGGGTATCGGTGGCGCGTCTACCTGCTTGCTGGTTGCTACCGGCGGCGCAATTGTGTCTTATATTCCCATCGGTAGCCTGGCGTCCAAGATTGGTCGTAGAAAGACCATTATGGGTGGCGTTGTGCTGCTGGCGGTCAGTTTTCTTGTTGCTTTCTTTGTCACCGTCAATGCAACCAAGATCACACCGCCGATGTTTGTTCTTTTTGCATCTGTCGGTGTTGCCTGGGCAGCGATCAATGTGAATAGTTTGCCTATGGTTGTGGAAATGTGTAAAGGCAGCGAGGTTGGTAAGTTCACCGGCTATTACTATACATTTTCTATGGTAGCACAGGTAGTGACCCCTGTGCTGGCCGGTACGCTGTTGAAGACCATCAGCTACAAGATCTTGTTCCTGTATGCGGCTGTATTCGTAGCAGGCTCCTTTGTGACAATGTGCTTTGTCAAGCACGGCGACAACAAGGTGGAGAGTAAAAAGGGTATAGATGCCTTTGATGTGGAGGATTAAGCATTGCCTGTAATCATAGCGATTATTCTGCTTGCTCTGTTATATGTTCTTATGCTGAGAGGGCGGACAGGTCATAAGGACCTGCCTGCGCTCCAAGGCTGGTACTATGCCCACCGGGGTTTGCACAGCGAAGGTGTTCCGGAGAACAGTATGGCTGCGTTTCGAGCTGCCAAGAATGGGGGATATGGCATTGAACTGGATGTGCATCTTATGAAAGATGGTACACTTGCGGTGATTCATGACCATTCCTTAAAGCGTACTGCCGGTGTGGATGTACAAATTGAAGACTTAACATGTGCTGATTTGGATAACTATTACCTTGAGGGAACACATGAGAGAATCCCTCTTTTCTCAGAGGTGCTGAAACTGTACGCAGGAGAAGCGCCCCTTATCGTGGAACTGAAAGCAACTGCTAAAAACCATGCAGCCCTATGTAAGACTACCTGTGATATGCTTGCTAAGTACAATGGCGCTTATTGCGTGGAGTCTTTTGATCCCCGCTGTGTGGCCTGGCTGCGGAAAAACCGCAAGGAGGTTATTCGCGGTCAGTTGACAGAAAACTTCTTCCGTTCCAACAGTAAATTGCCAGGTGTTGTGAAGTTCTTGATGAAGTATAATTTCTTCAATGTGGCTACCCGCCCGGATTTCATTGCATACCGGTTTGCAGACCGGAAGAATATCAGCAATTTTCTGTGCAGAAAGCTGTGGGGTCTGCAAGGCGTCACCTGGACGATCCGCACAAAAGAAGATTTTGATACAGCTGTAGCAGAAGGCTGGATTCCAATTTTTGAAAATTTTGAACCGTAAAAAAGTCCCCATAAGGGGACTTTTTTATGCGAAATATTCTTCAATTTGCTTCTTATGTTCCTTGGTTAACTGGCATAGAGGCAGACGGCAGTCGCCACAATCGTAGCCGATGCATTTCATAGCAGCTTTTGCAGGAATGGGGTTGACCTCGCAGAAAAGTAGATCAATCAAAGGAAGAAGTTCCCGCTGCAATTCACCGGCTATTTTATAATCTCCTTTTAAAGCTGCTGCACACATTTCCTGGGTTTCCTCGGGATACACATTGGAAAGAACGGAGATCACCCCGGAAGCCCCGCAGGCCATTGCCGGAACGATTTGGTCGTCATTGCCGGACCAAATGGTAAAGTTTTGTCCACAGGTCTGCCGAATCCGTAAAATCTTTGTAATATCGTTGCTGGCCTCCTTGACACCAACAATGTTGGGAACACGGGATAACCGCTGATAGACAGATACGGGAATGTCCACGCCGGTGCGTGTTGGTACATTGTAGAGAATGATGGGCAGGCTGACCCGGTGGGCTATGGAAAGATAGTGAGCGACAAGACCATCGGGGGTAGCCTTGTTGTAATAGGGTGTTACCATCAGCAAAGCGTCTACACCGGCCTCCTCAGCTGCAACACTCAGCTCAATTGCGTGTTCTGTGGAATTAGTTCCCGTGCCGGCAATGATGGTGCAGCTGTCGCCAACATAGTCTTTGCAACGATGAAACAAAGTGATTTTTTCAGTATCAGAAAGAGTAGGGGACTCGCCGGTTGTTCCGCTGATAACTACCGCTGAAATACCTGCATCTATCTGCCTGCGAAGCAGTTGCTCCATCATCGGATAGTTGACCTTACCACCTAAAAAGGGTGTTACCAGGGCTGTACAAGCGCCCGTAAAAACTGGTTTTGTCATAAAAACACACCTCCAAACCAATCTATGCAGAATGAAGATGTTTTGCTTGTTGCAAATTGCGGAAAAATGCTCTATAATTACATAGTTAATTTTGGATTCGGAGGGTGTTTGTTTGAAAACCCGTGATTTTTGGTATGACCTGCCGGAGGAACTGATTGCACAGACCCCTCTGGAGCAAAGAGATACATCCCGGCTTTTGGTGTTAGACAGAGAAACCGGTTCTGTCAGCCACAAGCATTTTTTTGATATTTTAGATTTCTTGAAGCCTGGTGATTGCCTGGTGATGAACGATTCCAGAGTCCTGCCGGCAAGACTTTTGGGCCACCGTCCTACAGGCGGCGCGGTGGAACTGTTGCTGCTAAAAGATTTGGGGAACAAGAAATGGGAGTGTCTGGCAAAGCCCGGCAGAAAGCTCCGTGAGGGCCAGGAAGTGGTCTTCGGTAATGGAGAATTGACGGCAACTATCCTGAAAGTGAAAGATGATGGCAACCGGGTAGTGGAATTCCACTTTGAGGGTATTTTTCTGGAAGTCTTGGAGCGGCTGGGCAAGATGCCTTTGCCACCCTATATTAAGGCGGAGCTTGCCGATCAAGAGCGGTATCAGACTGTTTATAGCCGTGAAGTCGGTTCTGCTGCAGCCCCCACAGCAGGCTTGCATTTTACACAGGAATTACTGGATAAAATCCGGAATAAGGGCGTGAAAACCGCCTTTGTGACACTGCACGTTGGTCTCGGTACGTTTCGTCCTGTAAAAGCAGAGGAAATTTCCGAGCATCATATGCACTCCGAGCTTTGTATGATGAGTAAAGAAACTGCTGATTTGCTGAATGAAACCAAAGCCGCTGGTGGACGAGTAATTTGCGTTGGCACTACTTCCTGCCGTACCCTGGAATCCTTGGTTAACGAGGACGGCACATTTGCGGAGAAATCCAAATGGACGGAGATATTCATTTATCCCGGATATCAGTTCAAGGCAATGGACGGACTGATTACCAATTTCCATCTGCCGGAGAGTACCCTTGTCATGCTGGTGTCTGCCTTTGCGGGAAGGGAAAATGTGCTGTCAGCCTATGAACAGGCGGTGCAGGAGCGGTATCGTTTCTTCTCTTTTGGCGATGCGATGTGCATATTATAGGAGATAAAAGATGTTTGAATTGTTAAAAACTGAGGGAAAAGCCCGGCGGGGTGTATTTACCTGTGCCCACGGCACGGTGCAGACCCCGGTATTTATGAATGTTGGCACCCAGGGCGCGATTAAGGGTGGCCTAAGCGCAAAGGATTTGAAAGATATCGGTTGCCAGGTGGAATTGAGCAATACCTACCACCTGCATCTGCGGCCCGGTGATGAATTAGTTAAGGAATGTGGCGGTCTGCATAAGTTTATGACCTGGGACGGCCCAATCCTAACCGACTCCGGTGGGTTCCAGGTGTTCAGCCTGGCGTCGCTGCGGAAGATCAAGGAGGAGGGCGTTACCTTCGCATCCCATATTGACGGTCACAAGATCTTTATGGGTCCAGAGGAGAGTATGCAGATCCAGTCTAATCTGGGTTCGGATATCTGTATGGCATTTGATGAGTGCGTGGAGAATCCTGCGCCCCGTGAGTATGTGAAGCAGAGCGCTGACCGCACTTTCCGGTGGCTGGAACGGTGCAAGGCAGAAAATGCCCGACTGAATGCGCTGCCCGATACAGTCAATAAAGAACAGATGCTTTGGGGCATCAACCAGGGTGGCACCTATGCGGATATCCGCGTGGATCACATGAAGCGTATTGCTGAACTGGATTTGCCCGGTTACGCCATTGGCGGCCTTGCGGTAGGTGAAACCGCAGAGGAGATGTATGACATTATTGAGGCGGTAGAGCCCCATATGCCTGCGGACAAGACCCGGTATCTGATGGGCGTGGGTACACCCACCAATATCATTGAAGCGGTTGCCCGTGGTGTGGACTTCTTTGACTGCGTTATGCCTGCCCGCAATGCCCGCCACGCAAGACTTTTTACCTGGCAGGGCGCAATCAATTTGAAAAATGCCAAGTATACCAAGGATCTTTCTCCCATTGATCCGGAATGTGATTGCCCTGTGTGTCGGCGTTACTCCAAGGCATATATCCGCCATCTGTTTGTTGCAGAGGAGATGCTGGCAATGCGTCTTTGCGTTATGCACAATCTGTATTTCTACAATAAATTGATGGAAAAGATCCGTAATGCCCTGGACAATGGTAGATTTGAGCAGTTCAGATGTGAACATTCTGAGAAATTAAGCCGCAGAATCTAAAATGTGCTTGCAATTTATGGGAATAATGCTATAATAGTCACGATATTAATAGGAAAAGGAGTTAATCCAATGTTACTGTTCTTAGAAGAAACTGCGCCCCAGGCAAATCCTGCAGGCGGTTTGATTGGTATGCTGCCTATGCTGCTGATTATGGTGGCTCTGTTCTATTTCATGCTGATTCGTCCCGAGAATAAGCGCAAGAAAGAGGCTGAGCAGCTGCGTTCCGCTGTGAAGAACGGCGATAAGATCACAACCATCGGTGGTATCGTTGGTACTGTTGTGGATGTGAAGAGCGATAGCTTTGTAATTGAAACCAGCGCAGATCAGGTTCGTATGGAACTGATGAAGTGGGCTCTGTCCACCAATGAAACTGCTGACGCAGCGGCTAAGGAAGAAGCCAAGAAGAAGCAGGAAGCTAAGGCTAAGGCCAAGGCTGCCAAGAAGGCGGCTAAGGAAAACAACTAATAACGAAAAGAGCTTCGGTTAAACCGAAGCTCTTTTTCTTTTCCATTCGTTCCAAAGTCGAACAAGTGTGGATATCATCAAAATGCCAACAGCAATTACACCGGCAATGGCGATGGTTTGCTTTCCTGTATCGGTAAAGCCGGACATATCACCCATAACCAGGCAGTTGGTAGTATAATAAATGCCAGAGCCGGGTATCAGTGGGAAAATGGAAACAACAAGGTAGGAGATGGCGGGATATTTGCGTATCCGGGCCATTGCCTCTGCATAGGTTGCAGCGCTCAAAGCAGACAGGAAATAGCACATGGTTTCACTACAGCCATAATGAGCCGCTACACAGAAAATACCCCAGGAAACAGCACCGCCAAGGGCACACAGAAGGATTCCCGGTCCGTGTATGTTGAAAATGAAGGAAAATCCAATGCAGCCTATAAAGGCGGCTATGCACTGTATGATCCAGCTGTAGGACTGGGTAGGGGAGTTGACCATCATTTCACCCAGCACATTGGAAAGATTCCAAGCTGTGCCGGTACCAAGCGCGATAGCGGCTGCGATCAGCAGTACCTGTACGATGCGGTTAATGCCGGAGTTGGTATCGCCGAAAATAATATCCCGCATTGCGTTGGTAAATAGCAGTCCCGGCACTAAGATCATCAAAGTTCCGATGATAACAGCGTCCGTGTTGTCGGCCAGACCCAATACGCCGGTGATAATACCGCCGACAGTCATAATAAAGGCGCAGACGATGGTCTTGAAAAATTGGTTTGTGCCGAATTTACCGAAGAAATGATCGCTTAAACCCACGAGCAATCCGCACAGAGCAGCACATAACGCGTCCATTAAGGTTCCACCGAAAAATACCGCAAAGCCGGCAGCACCCAAAATGTGCCCCAAAAGGTAAAGGGGCAGCTTGTAGTTGACTCTGGATTGGTGTGTTTCCTGCAGCCATTGCAATGCGGTTTTCGGATCAGGCCTTTGGGAGCAGATGCGCCGGCTCAAATTGCTGTAGCGCTCCACAGCATCCAAATCGTTTCCGTGGAAGCCAATTCGTTTCATACGGGTGATGGCTTTTCCGTCAGGCGTTTTGATGCTGACGGTCATACAGTTAGTGATGGCAAAAACCTCAGATTCAATTCCATAAGAAGCTAAGATGCGATTGATACTTTCCTCAACGCGAAAAGTCTCAGCACCGCTCATTGCCAGATTGTATCCCAAGTTTGTTACAAGATCCAATAAAATATCGTAATCCATAAGGAAGCCTCTTTATATTTGATATATTCAAGTATAGCATACAGCCAAAAAAATACAAGTCAAAACCGCCGGAAATCAATTCCGGCGGTATAGAAGATTATTTTTTAACGAACAGTACACCCAATGTGCCGGGTCCACAGTGACAGGAAACGGTGCAGCCGGCAATTGTCCAGTAGATGTTTTCAAAATCTGCGTATTCTGTTACCGCGGCTTCCACGGCTTTCAGGCATTCGTCAGAAACCGGTGTGCGGGTAATGAACAGGTGTTTTTTGTCAAGATCGTCTCTGTTTGCCAGGCGATCCTTTACATAGCTGGCAAGACTTTTGGCATAATTGCCGCGGTACTTCTTCACTACACCCATTTTGCCGTCCTTAACCTCAATGCAGGGTTTTAGACCAAGCAGGTTTGCGCCCAAAGCGACGACAGCTGTGCAACGACCGCCTTTGACCATATAATCCAGTCTGTCGAGCAGGAAGCTTGCTTCCACTTTGGGGGTAAATGCGTTCAATTTTTTCTTGATTTCCTCCAGAGAGGACACAGAATCAGCTAATTCACAGGCTTTCAGCACCACCAGACCCTGGCCAGTGGACAGATTGCGAGAGTCGATCACAGCCACATTATCAAATTCTTCGGCGGCCAGACTTGCGTTTTGATAGCTGGAGGAAAGCTCGGAGCTGATATTGATGTGAACCACAGCATCGTATTTATCGGCAAATTCTGCAAAGCGCTCCTGGTAATCAACGACACTGATCGCAGCAGTGGTGCAAAGACTGCCGCCTGCGGCTACATGGGCAAAAATCTCATCGGTGGTGATTGTAACACCGTCGGAATATTCCTGATCGTCTTTAATAACAGTGAGGGGGACAACAGTGATGTCATACTTTTCGAGCAGATCCTTTGAAAGATCGCAGGTGCTGTCAGACAAAATTTTAATCTTCATTTTATAATCTTTCTCCTTTGTGCGTACTTGCAATCGGATTATAATTTTGCTAAAATAGTAACATAAAATTGAATGATTGTCAATTCGGAAAGTATATATGGAGTGATTGGGATGGAACTGAAATTTGATGTTACGGGTATGACCTGTGCGGCTTGTTCTGCCCGTGTGGAAAAAGTGACTGCTAAGGTTCCCGGGGTTACCAAGGCTGAAGTGAATTTGCTTGCAGGAAAAATGGTGGTTGAAGCCGAGAATGCTGATATTGCTGAGGTGATTATTTCGGCTGTGCAGGATGCCGGATACGGTGCCAGCCAGTCCGGCAAGCAGACAGCAAAAAAACCAAAAACAAATAACGATTTGAAACAGATGAAACTGCGCATTATTGGTTCTGCCATTTGCCTTTGTGTTTTGATGTATTTTACGATGGGGCATATGGTGGGTTTGCCTGCACCCGACTGGTATCATGGCCCTGAGAATGCTGTTGTAGCAGCACTGCTGCAGCTTTTCCTCACACTGCCGGTAGTGTACTTGAACAGGGGCTATTATATAAAGGGTTTTAAGGCTCTTTATCATCGCGCGCCCAATATGGATTCCCTGATTGCGGTGGGTTCTGCTGCAGCATTGGTCTACGGTATTGTGGCACTCTTTGTGATGGCTTATGCATCCGGTCACGGTCAGTGGGAAATCGTCAGTAAATACCGGGAAAACCTGTATTTTGAATCGGCCGCGATGATCCTAACGCTGATAACTTTGGGTAAATTTCTGGAAACAAGAGCAAAGGGAAAAACGGGTGATGCCATCGCTGCGTTGCTGGATCTGCGGCCTAAAACTGCAGTTGTACGCCGCGACGGTGTTGAATTGACTGTAGCATTAGAGCAAGTTCGTGTGGGTGATATTGTGATCGTTCGTTCCGGCAGCACAATACCGGTGGACGGCACGGTTTTATCCGGTCGCGCTGCGGTGGACCAGAGCGCACTGACAGGTGAGAGTGTTCCTGTTGAGAAGAATTTAGGCGACACTGTGGCTGCTGCAACCATTAACAAAGAGGGTTATTTGGAGATTCGCGCTGATAAGATAGGTGAGGATACCACACTCTCCCAAATCGTGCGGATGGTAGAAGAGGCTGGCGGCTCCAAGGCCCCCATAGCCCGCCTTGCGGATAAAATTGCAGGTATATTTGTGCCTGTCGTTATGACGATCGCACTGCTTGCTCTGGTTGTATGGCTGATAGCGGGCGCATCTTTGGAATTTGCGTTAAACACCGCAATTTCCGTGCTTGTGATCTCCTGTCCCTGTGCTCTGGGATTAGCGACCCCTGTGGCAATTATGGTGGGTACAGGCAGAGGCGCCGGTATGGGTGTGCTGTTTAAAAATGCGGAGGTTTTGGAGAATCTCCACAAGGTCGATACAGTTGTATTGGACAAGACCGGAACCTTGACGCAGGGTGTTCCAGGTGTTACCGATGTTTTGCCCGACTGTGTGGAAGAAACGGAACTTCTGACGATTGCGGCATCTCTGGAATCCCGGTCTGAGCATCCGTTTGCAAAGGCGATTTTGGATAAAGCCGGATCGTTAAATATGCTGACGGTGGAAGATTTCCGGGTGTTGCCCGGACAAGGTGTTACCGGCATCATTAACGGTGAACAGATTTATGGCGGAAATGCCAAACTGATGGAAGAACTGGGGATATCTGTACCCGATTATGCAGATTTGACAGCAGAAGGGAAGACGCCTTTATATTTTGCATCCGCAAAGCGCTATTATGGTGCAATTGCTGCGGCGGATCAGCTTAAAAATGATTCGATAGACGCTGTGAAACGATTGCAAAAACAGCATTTGCAGGTGGTAATGCTCACCGGTGACAATGAAAAAACCGCTAAGGCGATTGCAGGTGCAGCCGGAATCAAAGAGGTAATATCCGATGTTTTGCCGGCAGACAAGGCCGGTGCAGTTTCTGCTTTGCAGCAAAAGGGCCATCGTGTTTTGATGGTTGGTGACGGTATCAATGATGCTCCGGCTTTGGTTACAGCCGATGTGGGAATGACCGTTGGCTCCGGTACGGATATTGCGGTGGAATCTGCCGATGTGGTGCTGATGCATAATTCTCTTACGGGAATTGCCGATGCCATCGCACTCAGTAAAGCGACTATTCGCAATATTAAAGAAAATCTGTTTTGGGCATTTTTCTATAACTGCCTTGGAATCCCTGTAGCAGCCGGCTTGCTGTATCCGGCATTTGGTGTGCAGTTGAGTCCTATGCTTGGCGCGGCAGCTATGAGTATGAGCTCTGTTTTCGTTGTGTCTAATGCGTTGCGTCTGCGCTTTTTTAAGGCGAAAAACAAGGCAGTTTTTGAAGAAACGAAGGAGGAAATTAAAATGGAAGTAGTTATCAAGGTTGAAGGAATGATGTGTCCGCATTGCAAGGCCCGCGTGGAATCCGTTTGTAAGGCTGTTGCCGGTACTCAGGATGCGGTTGTTGACCTACAGGCAAAGACTGTGACCGTAACCGGAAATGCAGATGTGGAGGCGCTGAAAAAAGCTATTACAGAAGCGGATTACAAGGTGGTTGAATAAGTCCGTTTTATTACCCTTATGTAGTTTTATACTTAAGCCATACAAACCAAGGAGGTATGGCTTATGTATTCCATTCGTTATGTTAGCGGTCATGTTCAGGTGTATGATCAGAAAGGGCAATTCCTGTTTTCTGCCGACACAGAGCGGGAGGCCAGAGAGGAACTGAAGGAGTATGCGGAATCTGCGGCTTGATATTTGCTATGAGGGAACCCGATACCGGGGTTGGCAGCGCCTGTCCGGTACTGACAATACCATTCAGGCAAAATTGGAACAAACCCTCAGTAGAATTTTAGGCGAACCCATTGAAATATCTGCCAGCGGTCGCACCGATGCGGGAACCCACGCGAAGGGACAGGTTGTGAGCTTTCACTGTGAAAGCACAATGCCCTGTGAGGAAATTCTTGCTAAGCTTCGCAGTTATTTGCCGGAGGATATCGGCATATATTCCTGTAAGAACGTGTCCCCTCGGTTTCATGCCCGTTTGAACGCAAAAACAAAAACCTACACCTACCGGTTGTGGAACAGTGAAGAACCCTGTGTATTTGAGCGAAAATTCGTCCATATCGATCCCCGACCTGTGGATATGGATGCAATGCTCCGGGCATCAAGGGACTTTTTGGGACAGCATGATTTTTCTGCATTTTGTGCTAATAAGCATATGAAAAAAACCACTGTCCGTTATATCGAAAGTTTTAGTATTGAAAGACTGGAAAGCGAGATTCGTTTTACAGTCACCGGTAACGGATTTTTGCACCACATGGTTCGGATTATGGTGGGAACGCTGCTGGAGATTGGCAGGGGAGAGCGCCCTGCGGATTGTATTCCTGCTTTGTTTGGCGCAAGTCGCGCTGAAGCGGGTGAACTGATCCCGGCCTGTGGTCTATGCCTAATGGAGGTAACATATTGAATATACAAATATTTGGAAAGAGCAAATGTTTTGATACAAAGAAAGCTGAGCGATATTTTAAGGAGCGACGCATCAAATATCAAATGGTGGATGTGCTTCGCTTCGGTCTGTCCGGCAAGGAATTTGATGCAGTTCTGCGTGGGATTGGCGGCATTGATAACTTGATCGACTGGGATGGGAAAAGCCAGGAGATCACTTTGATGAAATATATGGATGATGTCCGGGCCAAGGAAGATAAGGTCTTTGACGACCCGGCATTGATGCGAACGCCCATCGTGCGTAACGGTAAGCAGGTAACGGTGGGCTACTGCCCGGAAGTATGGGCCCAATGGGAATAACACAATAGCAGTTTCTCAAAAGAGAAACTGCTTTTTTCTTGCATATTTTAAAAAATGGTGCTATGATAGGAGGAAATAATGATTAAGCTATTGGATGCTGTGAACGGTTTTGTATGGGGCGTACCGGGGCTTCTCTTAATTCTGTCTGTGGGTATCTTACTGAGTATACGGACAGGGTGGGTGCAGTTCAGGATGTTTCCCAATGCGCTCCGGACATTCCTGTCATCCTTGCGAAAGTCGGACAATAAGGGCGTATCTTCCTACAAAGCCTTATGCACTGCGTTGGCTGCCACAGTTGGCACAGGGAATCTTGCCGGTGTGGCAGGCGCGATTGCTTTGGGTGGACCTGGTGCTGTGTTTTGGATGTGGATATGCGCGATTCTTGGAATGGCAACAAAATTTGCGGAAGCAGTTCTCTCTGTCCGCTACCGGGTAAAAGGTAATGACGGAACCTATATGGGCGGGCCGATGTATATCGTCCGGCAGGGAATGGGCAAAAAATGGCAGCCGCTTGCCGGTATCTATTGTTTCTTCGGCGTAGTTGCTGCCTTTGGCGTTGGTTCTGCTACCCAGATCAATACGGTTTTGGGCGGTATTAACGGCGCAGTCAGGTCCCTGGGCGGCCAGGAATCAGACTTTATGAATCTGCTAATTGGAATTGCACTTGCGATTCTCTTGGTTCTGGTGCTTCTTGGCGGTGCGAAGCGTATTGGTTCAGCAGCGGCGTTCTTAGTTCCTTTTGCATCTTTGTTTTACATTTTACTATGCATTGGTGTGTTGGTACTTCGGGCGCAAGCAATACCCAACGCATTCGCTGCTATTGTGACCGGTGCATTTGATCCCAAGGCTGTAACAGGTGGTGTAATAGGCTCTATATTCATTGCCCTGCGTGTTGGCGCATGCCGCGGTGTGTTTACCAATGAGGCAGGTATGGGAACTGCCGGCATTGCCCATGCATCAGCGGAGGTGTCCCATCCAACGCAACAGGGACTTATGGGAATTATGGAAGTGTTTATCGACACCATTGTGATCTGCACGATGACTGCACTTGTGATTTTGTGCAGTGGTATTTCCATTCCCTATGGGCAGGATATGGGTATTCAAATCACCGCCAATGCTTTTTCGGAAATTTATGGCAGCTGGGTGCATATGCCCCTGGCGTTTACACTGTGTTGCCTTGCTTTTGCGACGATCATCGGCTGGGGCTTATACGGTACCCGTTGCGCCCAATTCCTGTTTGGAGAAGCTGCTTGGAGAAAGTTTGTATTTCTGCAAGCCGGCTCTGTCGTTTTAGGCGCTGTGTTGAGTACGGGCACAGTTTGGTCGCTTTCTGAAATTGCAAATGGGCTTATGGCGATTCCCAATCTGATAATTTTGTTATATTTTTCCCCAGAGCTTGTAAAGCTCACTGTAAATTATAAAAATAATGGCACGAAAGTTGCCACAGGAGGTACTTATGAAGATTTCCATCAATGCGAACCGTTGCGAACCCTCTCCAATGCGAAAGTTCCACCCATTGGCGGTAAAAGCAAAGGAGGATGGCAAGAAGATCTACCATCTGAATATCGGCCAACCCGACATCCCCACCCCGGCAGCATTTTATGAGGCGACCCGTGCGTTTGATAATAAGACCCTTGCATACGAGGCATCTCCCGGTAATCCTACCTTGATCGATGCCATTCGTAAGTACTATGCCAAGCTGGGAATTTCCCTGGATACCGATGATATCTTCATTACAACCGGCGGCAGCGAGGCTCTGCTCTTCACATGCTTAAGCATTCTTGACCCCTACACGGAGGTGATTATCCCCGAGCCGTACTACCCCAACTATACCACCTTTGTGCACGCTGCCGGTGGCGTTATCCGTGCTCTTCACACCACTCCGGAGGAAGGTTATCGCTATGCTTTCCGGGATCGGATCGAGAAGCTGATCACAAAGAATACCCGTGCAATTATGATCACCAACCCCGGTAACCCTACCGGTGTCGTACTGAGCCGGGAAGAGATGCGTATGATTGCGGATGTGGCAAAGGAACACGATTTGTTCCTGATCAGCGATGAGGTCTACCGTGAGTTCTGCTACGACGATAAATACGGTATTCCCAGCATGGGCCGTTTCACCGATATTGATGATAATTTGGTTATTGTTGACTCGGTGTCCAAGCGGTTCTCTTCCTGTGGTGCAAGAGTTGGCTGCGTGATCACGAAGAATAAAGAACTACAACAGGCAATTCTGAAGTTCTGCCAGTCCCGACTGTCCGTCGCTACCTTGGACCAGGTTGGCGCCACTGCGCTGTATTCTGTAGATAAGGAATTTTTTGTAGAATCCAAGGCGGAGTATAAAAAGCGCAGAGATACTGTAGTGCAGGGACTTCGTGATATTCCCGGTGTCCTTGTCGAGGAGCCTATGGGCGCATTCTATGTGATGGCACGACTTCCGGTGGATGATGCGGATAAGTTCCAGCGCTGGCTCTTAACAGCTTTTTCTGATAATGGAGAAACGGTGATGTTTGCTCCCGGCGCACCTTTCTATGAAACCCCTGGCAGCGGCATCAATGAAGTCCGTATTGCTTATGTGCTTGAACAGAAGGAATTGGAGCGGGCAATGGAACTGCTTGGCAAGGGTATCGCCCAGTACCGCAAAGAACAAATGGGTCTGTAATGATAAAAGATAAGCCCGGTTTGGAAAATCCAAACCGGGCTTTTTGTTATTGTGTAGAACTAATCTTCAACAGCCTGAAACTTGCTGTCCATACAGTAATATGCTACCACATAATGCACAAAGGCAATCAGCAAAAAGACGGCGTCAATAATCGTGATAAGGTTAATGGTTTTTAGCGGCATATCCGGCATCATAACCATTAAGATCAGACTCACAAACAGAATCGTCGTGCAAATTTTTCCGCTAAGCAGCGCGCCTTTGAGCATAATACCCTTGCGCAACCGAAGACTGCCGGCAATCAACTGAAAACCCTCCTTCAGCACAAACAGACCGATCAAGTACCAAAGCAGTGTGTTTTCTACCTTCAAAGCCAAACAAAGAATGAGCGTAAATTGCGTCAACTTGTCAGCCAGAGGGTCAAGCACCTTTCCCAAAGAAGTAATCATATTGAAATGTCGGGCGATTTTACCGTCGATCATGTCCGTCAGACAGGATACGGCCAAAATACCGGCAGCCAAATAATAATCTGTTGCCGACCGTGCGTTCAGATAAATGGTCACATATACAGGTATTAAAACCAAGCGCAGCAAACTCAGCAGGTTTGGAATTGAGCATATATCTTTTTTCCAATCCTTGATAAACATTTAATCTTCCTCCGAGTATAGTTGCCAGCTTAATAAAGTAATTATATCCCATTTTTTATCTAAATCAAGAGCATTTTATGGGAAATCGAAAAAATTTAACAATTATTCAAAATTATTACGTTTGTTAGCTTGCTTGTGGGCGCTCAAAGTAAATTGCTTTGAAAGAAACCTCCAGGTGATTTTATCCAGTTCACCGGTAGGAGGCAGACCGGCTAAAAGTTGGAAGGCGGCAAGGGCCTGGCTGGTTGGATCGTCCAAAACGCCATTGTGATCCGGCGGAGAGATGGTTGGATTGTCATTAGATAATTGTGTAAGTATGCTTTGCAGCAGATAAATATACGCGTTGCTGTCACCCAAGCGAAAGACCTCGCCCGGCTCCATAATGATCTCAATGGGCTCTGCAGGACTGATACGAATAAGCGCAGACTCGTAAATGCTGACTATCTGATCCCAAGTAGCCTGGTCGGTGATGCCGGTGACCGGCAAATCGTATTGTCGCTGAAAAGCGGAAACAGCCTGCATAGTTGTCGGACCGTATACACCGTCCGGTACAACTGTCGGCAGCCGTGTGTCTTCCTCGGCAATTACCCGGAGCATTGTCTGTAAACTGCGAATGGGCTGTTCCACAAAAGATTCACCCGGTCTCATCGTACCACCTCCTGTCGGACGGAATCCTGTCCGCCGATACTCAAATCACGGCCGGGGAATTGGGTCATTGTTGTTGATCTTGCGTAATTGGACCTTTGAGAATTTGCGGGATTTCCGTTTCTTCTGAAATTACCCACAGGCCGGACAGCACCTGCAGGTGCTGTAGCTTCCGGGGGGCGGGGGAAGGTTTCGCCGCTGCGAAGTGTCGTGTTCTCAATTCCGGAGAACTGGTCATAGATCTCATCCCAGGTGGCTTCACCAACGACCCCCGTTTCCGGAAGCCGAAACCGCCGTTGCGCAGCCAACACCGCTGCGCGGGTAGCCTGCCCAAAAATGCCATCTACAGAAACAGGCGGCATCTCGGGAATATAAGCGGAGAGAACAGATAGCATATACTGCAGCTGTCGTACCTTATCGCCTGTATCTCCTGTTTGCAAGGCGTTGGGTGCAGACCAGTTGATGGCATAGAATTGCTGCCCCTGACTGCGAAGTTCAGAAAGGGAAGTGACAGCGGTATATAGCCGTACGATCTCATACCAAGTAGCGGGGCCCACAATTCCGTCCGGAGAAAGACCGAAAATCTGCTGAAATGCTCTGACTGTAGCTTCGGTGCGTGGGCCAAAAATTCCGTCAGCAGCTGGGATTTTAGGGATTGCCGGGTAATTCTGTGCTATCCGGTTTAAGGACACCTGTATTACAACAACATTGGGCCCGGTGCTGCCCACACGCAGCGGTGTTCCGGGATAGGACGAAGTAATACCCCTTATTGGTGCGTTAAGAACGGTTTCTACATCACCGTAATAACTGCGGAGGATCTGGGTAGAGTTATAGCCCTGTTGGGCAAGGTTTTGGCTGCCCCATTGACTTAAACCCTCGCAAGTAACGGTAGTGCCATTGCAGAATTTGGCAGCCAACGGCTCTACAAATCCCGGTCTGCGCAGATAGTCGTTAAAGAGTTCGTCGACTAACCGGGAGATGTTTTCAAAGAAAGCCCGCCCCTTTACGAAGTATTGGTCAAAGGCGGTAGAGTTGGTGATATCAAAATCATAACCGCGGCTGCGGTAAAATTCGGTATATACCCGGTTTAGCGCAAATGAAGTGATGGCCAAAATGTTGGCACGCAGCGCGCTTTCGTCCCAGGTAGGATATATCTCGCTGGAGGCTACATTTTTAACATAGTCCGCAAAGGAAACAGTGACATTTTCTGCATTGGACGACGGTGCGCCTAAATGCACGGTGATCCGCTGGGGTACAAAAGGTGTTACTGTTGGCATGAGTTACCCTCCCTAAAGATTTTGGGACGGAGTTGGAAACACCTCCAATTTATTAAAGGATTGGGGGAGCTCCGAAAGAGGAATCATCTCCAAATTTTGCACCGTGGTAGTGCCGGGGAAAATTTGCAGATTTTCAATTTCAATTGCTTCGTAGCCGGTTAGGCGGGCGTATAAATTCACCACTGCAAAGGGAATGATGCCGGTGTTGGGGCTTTGACCGGAAGTAACATTCGGTGCCTCGATCTCGATTGGCGCATCCAGCAAGCCGTTCCGGTTCGTCAGACGCAGGGCAATCGCTCCACCACTGGCATCGGTGACGGAAACGGCAACATCCTGCAGAGGTATCTGTGCGTAGCTTGTGTAAGCGTGAACCTGTATGTATCCTGAATCAGCCAGAATATCTCCTCCTTTCATTATTCTTTCTTATGCTATGCGAGCGGGATAAAAATGTTCCAGGGGTTTACAGAAACCCCTGGAGCAGATGATTGTTTGCTTCTTCAATATCAATTAGACGCTGTGCCAACGCATTGACCTGTCGATCTGAGGGTGGGAACTGGTTTAGATTCTTGTAGCCTTTGATAATACCCCTGGTATTGCCACGGATCATCATTGCTGCAGCCTTTGAATCCAGCTCACCATAGCTTAACTGTGTGCGAGTCATCATGTTGGCCATACTTTTGATTGCTGGATTGAGCTCTTTGAGTTCCCAGCCGCGTTCTTTGGCTATACCGTGGACTTCTTGCTCAATTGCGTCATATTCACGCAATTCATTTCTCAGCTCAGTGCGCAGGCTGGGCTGCAGCGGCTCATTTAAGATACTGCGAATGCCGATTTGCCCCATTTGGGTTGTCTTCAGAATGGAAGAGAGGATGTCCTTGCTGCCTTTCATTTTCATCACCATAAATAATATGTCCGACCGCGACAATATTTATGCACAATTTTGCGCCTGCAACATAAACTCATAGCAGGAAGGAGTTGTGATATATGTGTGCAATAGCTGGAATCCTGGATCTACCCTTTGATTCGCAGATTTTGGATACTTTGCTTCGCACGATGCAGCATCGAGGTCCGGATGGCACCGGTAGCTATATGCAGCGGCAATGCTGTCTGCTTCACAGCAGACTCGCCATCGTGGACCCGGAGGGCGGCGCGCAGCCAATGCAACTGTGCTGGTCCGGGGAGGAATATGTAATTACATACAACGGGGAGCTCTACAATACCCAGGAATTGCGAGATACTTTGCAGGCATTGGGTCATGAATTTATAACCCGGAGTGATACGGAGGTTGTCCTGCATGCCTACGCGCAGTGGCAGGAGGGATGTGTTGAAAGATTTAACGGTATTTTTGCCTTTGGTGTTTGGGAAAAAAACAAAAAGCGACTGTTTCTTGCCCGGGACAGGATGGGTGTCAAACCTTTGTTTTATACACAATTCTCCGGAGGACTGCTATTTGCGTCAGAAATGAAAACTTTACTTTCCTATCCGGGTGTTCCGGCGCAGTTGGACAGGGAAGGGGCGGCTCAGCTTATTTTGCTGGGACCGGGACGAATTCCCGGTAGCGGCGTATTTAAGAACTTATTGGAGCTGAAACCCGGCTGCTGCGGATTCTATACACAGGGTAAATTAAGATGGTGGCAGTATTGGAAGCTGCGGGACAGAGAACATAAAGAATCCTTTGAAGAAACAGCTGAATGTGTCCGCTGGCTTGTGACGGATGCTATTCGCAGACAGATGGTATCCGACGTCCCTCTTGGAACTTTTTTGTCAGGAGGTCTGGATTCCAGCTTGATCACTGCTATTTGTGCGGAGGAAATGCAAGGACAGCTGGATACGTTTTCTCTTGACTATGAAAACAATGATAAATTCTTTGTGCCTGGTAAATTCCAACCCAATTCCGACAATAGCTACATTGCAATAATGCAGGAGAAATTACAGTGCAGACACCACTGGACTGTACTAAAGCCTACCGATTTGGTGGACGCGTTGAAGGGAGCTACTATCGCAAGAGATCTTCCCGGTATGGCTGATGTGGATTCGTCACTGCTGTTGTTCTGCAGAGAAATTCGAAAAGAAGTAAAAATGGCCCTTTCTGGGGAGTGCGCCGATGAGATTTTTGGTGGGTATCCCTGGTATCGGGATCCCGAGGTAAGGTCCTTTGCGGGGTTTCCCTGGGCACAAAACACGCAAGACAGGGCAAAACTGTTGCATAAAGATATATTATCCGCAATTGATCCGGAGAGCTTTGTGAACGAACAGTATCTCAAGACCATTTCCGAGTGCGATATTTTACCCGGTACAGATGCCACAGAGCGGCGGATGAAGGAAATGGTAAACTTAAATCAGCAGTGGTTTATGCAGACGTTGCTTGACAGAAAAGACCGGATGAGTATGGCTTGCGGCCTGGAGGTTCGCGTGCCGTTCTGTGATTATCGGATCGCTGAGTATCTCTACGGTGTGCCCTGGGAGTATAAAGATTATAACGGAAAAGAAAAAGGTCTTCTTCGTTATGCAATGGAAGGCATATTGCCACAAGAGGTTCTTTGGCGGAAAAAGAGTCCCTATCCCAAGACTTACGATCCCGGTTATTTGGAAGCGGTCAGTGGCTTGATGCAGGAACTTTTACAGCGAAAGGATGCGCCGATATACGGGATTGTAAACCGGGATGCGCTGAAAAATCTGTGCAGCGCAGAATTGACGTGGCCATGGTACGGACAGCTCATGAAACTACCTCAAACGATCGCCTATATGCTGCAAATCAATTTCTGGTTGGAACACTACCATGTATCTATAATTTGATTGAAAACTCCCGGTAAAGCTGTCTTTGCCGGGAGCTTTTGATGGTTTTCTCCAAAAAGTTGCTTTAGCTAAGTGAAGTTTTGTAAAAAGTGATAATTTTTGGATTTCTTCTTGTTTTTTTGCGAAAAAGGTGTTATTATTTAAGGTACATTTGTACACTGCAAAAAGACACACAGTAAGGGGGAATTGCGTTGAAATATGTAATCGTACTTGCAGACGGTATGGCAGATTTGCCCATTGCAGAGCTTGGCGGCAAAACACCGATGGAGTTTGCTTCAACACCCTGTATGGACGTTCTCGCCTCTGGCGGCACTGTGGGCTTGGCAAAAACTGTACCCGACTCAATGAAGCCGGGCAGCGATGTGGCAAACCTGGCGGTGTTGGGTTATAACCCATTAACCTGCTATTCAGGACGATCACCCCTGGAGGCGCTGAGTGTAGGCGTCTCTATGAAAGATACTGATGTAATATTCCGCTGCAATATTGTAACGGTGTCAGAGGATGAACCCTATGAGGAAAAGACCATTTTGGACCACAGCTCCGGTGAGATTTCCACCCAGGATGCAGACATTCTGATGGATGCTGTCCGGGAGGCTTTCCAGAATGAAGAATTTAAGTTCTATACCGGTACCAGCTATCGGCATATTACCGTATGGAATAAGGGTAAAATTTTGGATCTGGAGCCGCCTCACGACCATTTGGGTCAGGTGATCGGACCGTTCCTGCCGGAAAATCCCGTGTTCCGTGCGATGATGGAAAAGAGCTTTGAGGTTCTCAACAACCATCCGCTGAATATTGCCCGCGCACAGGCTGGTAAAAATAAGGCAAACTCACTTTGGTTCTGGGGTGCAGGTACAAAGCCTGCATTGCAAAACTTTAAGGAAAAGACCGGGCTTTCCGGCACAGTGATCTCCGCTGTTGATCTGTTGAAGGGAATTGCGGTGGGTGCCGGCATGCAGGTGGTTGAAGTCGAGGGCGCTACCGGCTCTTTGGATACCAATTACTTGGGCAAGGCTCAGGCTGCTGTAAAGGCGCTGCTGGAGGATGGACAGGATTTTGTCTATATCCATGTGGAGGCGCCCGATGAGATGGGCCACCAGGGCAATCTGATGCACAAGGTGCAATCCATTGCGGAAATTGATGAGAAGATCGTTTCCGTTGTGAAAAAGGCGCTGGATGAATCAGGGGAGCCTTACAGAATGCTTGTTCTGCCGGACCATCCCACACCTATTTGTAAACGCACGCATACATCCGATCCTGTTCCTTATGTGCTGTACGACAGTACCAAGGTGCAGAAGAAAGTGGATGTTTTCTCAGAAAAGTCCGCTGAAGCCAGCGGCATCTACCAGAGCGAAGGTTATCGCTTATTAGAAGAATTTATCGTTTAGGAGGAAATAGAAATGGCAAGAGTATATAATTTTTCCGCAGGTCCTGCTGTCCTGCCCGAGGAAGTTTTGAAAGAAGCAGCAGCAGAGATGCTGGACTATAAGGGCACCGGTATGTCCGTTATGGAGATGAGCCACCGCAGCAAGGCTTATCAGGAAATCATTGATGAGGCTGAGGCTGATCTGCGGGATTTGATGAACATTCCCGATAATTATAAGGTCCTGTTCCTGCAGGGCGGTGCATCTCAGCAGTTTGCTATGATCCCTATGAACCTAATGAAGAACGGCGTTGCTGATTACATCGTTACCGGTCAGTGGGCTAAGAAAGCATACCAGGAAGCGCAGAAGTATGGCAAGGCCAATGCTGTTGCATCCTCTGCCGACAAGACTTTCTCTTACATTCCCGACTGTTCTGACCTGCCCATCAGCGAGGATGCAGACTATGTGTACATCTGCGAGAACAACACCATTTACGGCACCAAGTACCATACCCTGCCTAACACTAAGGGTAAGATCCTGGTTTCCGATGTTTCCTCCTGCTTCCTGTCTGAGCCTGTGGATGTGACCAAGTACGGTATGATCTACGGCGGCGTGCAGAAGAATATCGGTCCTGCCGGTGTGGTGATCGCCATTATCCGTGAAGACCTGATTACCGAGGATGTGCTGCCCGGCACGCCCACTATGCTGCAGTACAAGATCCATGCTGACAACGGCTCTATGTACAACACACCTCCTTGCTACGGTATTTACATCTGCGGTAAGGTGTTTAAGTGGCTGAAGAAAATGGGCGGCCTGGAGGCTATGAAGGCACATAACGAGAAGAAGGCTAAGATTCTGTACGATTTCCTGGATCAGAGCAAGCTGTTTAAGGGTACTGTCCGCAAGGAGGACCGCTCCCTTATGAATGTTCCTTTTGTAACCGGCAGCGAGGAACTGGACGCTGAGTTTGTTAAGGCTGCAAAGGCCGCCGGCTTTGAGAACCTGAAGGGTCACCGTACCGTGGGCGGCATGCGTGCAAGTATATACAATGCTATGCCCATCGAAGGTGTTGAAAAGTTGGTTGAGTTTATGAAGGCTTTTGAAGCAAGCCATACCTAAGAAAAGAGGATAGATATGTTTCAGTATCATTACTTAAATAAAATTTCCGACAAGGGTACTGCCTTGTGGACAGACGAATTTGCAAAGACCGAGGAAATTGATAAGGCGCAGGCCGTTGTTGTCCGCAGCGCCGCTATGCACGATATGACCTTCGCTCCCGAGCTTTTGGCTATCGCCAGAGCCGGCGCTGGTGTCAACAATATTCCCCTGGACCGCTGTGCACAGGAAGGTATCGTGGTTTTCAATACCCCCGGCGCTAATGCCAACGGTGTTGTGGAGCTGGCTCTTTGCGGTATGCTGCTGGGTAGCCGTGATGTAGTTGGCGGCATCAATTGGGTGCAGACCATTAAGGATACACCCGATGTAGGCAAGCAGGTGGAAAAGGGTAAGTCTCAGTTTGCCGGACATGAAATTGCAGGTAAGAGCCTTGGCGTTATCGGTTTGGGCGCTATTGGTGGTCCCTTGGCCAATGCTGCTATCAAACTGGGTATGAATGTTTACGGCTGTGACCCCTTTATTTCCATTGATGCTGCTTGGCATCTGGACAGCAACATTATCCCGGTTAAGACCCGTGATGAGATTTATGCCAACAGTGATATTATTACCCTGCATGTGCCTTTGCTGCCCGATACAAAGGGTATGATTGACGCAGAAGCTATTTCCAAGATGAAGGACGGCGTTGTGGTCTTGAACTTCGCCCGTGATCTGCTGGTTGACGATGATGCAATGGAAGAAGCACTGAAATCCGGCAAGGTCCGTCGTTACATCACCGACTTCCCCAATGACAGAACTGCCGGTATGGAAGGTGTTGTGGCCATTCCGCACCTGGGTGCTTCCACGGAGGAGTCTGAGGACAACTGTGCCAAGATGGCTGTTAAGCAGGTGATGAACTACCTGAAGAACGGTAACATTGTGAACTCTGTAAACTTCCCCAACTGCGATATGGGCGTCTGCTCTAAGGCAGCTCGTGTGACGATCCTACACAAGAATATCCCCAATATGCTGAGTCAGTTCACCACTGTACTGTCGGAAGAACACATCAATATTTCTGATTTGGTGAACCGCAGTAAGGGCGATTATGCCTACACAATGCTGGATCTGGACAGCGTTCCTTCTAAGGCGGCTATCGAAAAGCTGACCAAGATCGAAGGTGTCATCCGGGTAAGAGAAATCGATAAATAAATAAAAATCAGCCACCGAATAATCGGTGGCTGATTTTTACTTTCCAAGTTCTTGGTTTCGCTTATAGGCTGCGCAAACACAGTCGAGAACTGCTTTGTCAAAGTCTGCGGCCTCTAAGGCCCGTACACCGGCGATGGTGCTGCCGCCGGGGGAACAGACGTTGTTTTTAAGAACCTCGGGGTCTTCGCCGGTCTGTTGCACCATTTTGGCAGCGCCGATCATTGTTGCAGCGGCATAGGACAAAGCCTTGTCCTGGGGAACACCACAGGCTGCCGCGCCCTTTGCCAATGCGTTCATAAACATGTACATATAAGCAGGACCGCAGCCGGAAACAACACCGGCAGCGTCAATCAGTTCTTCATCCAGTTTATCCCACTGACCGCAAGGAACAGTATCCGCCAGGAAGTCTGCTAACAAAGAATTGTCCACCAAATCATTATGGCAGTACAGAATCATACCGGAATTTACCATTACAGGCGTGTTGGGCATAATGCGGATGATGGGCAGGTGTGTGCCGATCAGCTGCTCAATGCGGTCGCGGGTAATGCCCGCGGCCATAGTAATTACCAGGGGCTTTTTCTCGGCAAATGCACTTTGCAAGGGTGCCAGCACATCAGCCATCACCTGAGGCTTGACAGCCAAAAAGACCCGGTCACAGGTGGAAACCACGGTCTGATTGTCGCCACTCTTACATCCCAGTTCTTCTGCCAAAGCAGCGGCCTTCTCGGGGAAGAAATCCGACAGCATAATATCTTTAGTACTGCAGGACAGGGCTCGTGCGATAGCGCCACCCATATTGCCGCAGCCAATAAATCCATATTTCATAACTAAACTCCTATCTGATGTGGCCTTCGCCGGTGATAATGTACTTGTAACTTGTCAGCTCCTGCAGTCCCATAGGCCCTCTTGCGTGGAGTTTTTGTGTGGAAATACCCATCTCGCAGCCGAGGCCGAACTCGCCGCCGTCGGTAAACCGGGTCGATGCATTTACATAAACCGCAGCGCTGTCGACACAATTGGTGAAGATAGCCTTAGCATCTTCGGAATTGGTAATGATGGCTTCACTGTGACCGGTGGAGTGTTCAGCAATGTGAGCAACAGCATCCTCAACACCGCTGACGCATTTCACAGCAAGAATGTAATCCAAAAATTCCGTATCAAAGTCCAGAGGACCGGCAGGCGTACCAGGAATGATCTTGGCAGCGGTTTCATCCAAGCGCAGCTCAACAGGCGCAGAACGCTTTGTAACGAGCCGATCGTAGAGCTTAGGTAAGAATTCAGTAGCGATTTCATTATCCACAAGCAGGACTTCCTCGGCGTTACAAACACTTGGGCGGCTTGTCTTTGCGTTCTCAATGATGTTCAATGCCATATCCAAATCTGCGGACTTCTCCACATAGATGTGGCAGATGCCTGTACCGGTTGCAATACAGGGAACGGTTGCGTTCTGCACACAGGCGTTGATAAGACCTGCGCCGCCCCGGGGGATCAGCAGATCCACAAATCCCTGGGCCTTCATCAGCGCAGTGGCGCTCTCACGGGAGGTGTCGCCGACTAAGTTGACAGCATTTTCGTTGATGCCAACTGTCTTCAACCCCATACGCAGAGCCTCTACAATGGCGCTGGCAGAGCGGTAAGCCTCTTTACCGCCTCTGAGGATACAGACGTTGCCACTCTTCAAAGTGAGGGCAGCGGCGTCACTGGTCACATTGGGACGGCTCTCATAGATGATGGCAACCACACCGATGGGGGAAGAAACCTTCTTGATCTTCAAACCGTCTGCGCGGACATATTCGCTAAGCTGTCGACCCACCGGATCGGGAAGTTCAGCTACTTCCTGAATACCTTTTGCCATACCGGCAATTCGGTCTTCCGTCAGACGCAGGCGGTCCAACATAACAGGGGAGATACTGTTCTTTGCCTGTTCCAGATCAGCGGCATTGGCGGCAAGGATTTCGGTTTGCCGAGCGATTAAGGCATCTGCCATTGCAAGCAGGGCATTGTTTTTTTGCTCCGTGGACAGACGGGCAATTTCAGATTTTGCTGCTTTTGCAGCTTGCAGCATATTCGTCATAGCTTCTTCTCCGTAAAGGTGGTGCCAATGGCCTTACCGTCCATAATGGCATAAAGATTCTCCGGCTTTTCGCCGTTGCAGATGATCATATCGCAGCCGCAGGACATACAGATCTTGGCTGCTTCCAGCTTGGTAGCCATTCCGCCGGTGCCAAGATTTGTGCTGCTGCCACCGCCTAAGGCCAAAATCTTTTCATCAATGTTGTTGATAACGGGGATCAGCTTGGCATCGGGATCCTTGTGGGGATCTGCGGTGTACAGACCGTCAATATCGGATAAAAGCACCAGTTTGTCTGCTTTCACACTTTGGGCAACAATGGCGGCAAGGGTATCATTATCGCCGATGACGATTTCCTTGGTAGCAACAGTATCGTTTTCGTTAATAATGGGAATGGCATCCAGTTCCATCAAACGGGTAAGGGTGTTGCTGAAATTGTTGTGCCGTGTTTCGTTTTCCACATCTTCACTGGTAATCAGCAGCTGAGCAACTGTGTGGTTAAACTCGCTGAACAGCTTATCATATACATACATCAATTCACACTGACCAACAGCGGCCGCCGCCTGCTTGGTAGGGATATCCTTGGGCCGCTCCCGCAGACCCAATTTGCCGATGCCCATTGCAATAGCGCCGGAGGAAACCACGATTACCTGGTTGCCGGCATTCTTAATATCACTGACGATCTTGCACAGCTCTTCTACCCGGCGGATGTTTAAGTGGCCGGTGGGGTAGGCCAGTGTGCTTGTACCGATTTTGATGACGATTCTCATGGGAAAACCTCCAAATAATACTCACACACATTATATAACAAAATTTTCCGTAAATAAAGAGGAAATTTTCGAATTTCGATGAAAATGGAAAAAGCTTAACTGATACGTCATTTTTATGAATTTTATACCATAAGAGGCGCTGTGAATTTGGGCGTTTTTCCTATGTGAAATCCTGTTTTTATTATGTTATAATGAAAGCACCAAGGGTGAGAGGTGAAGATATGTTTCAACAGGGAGATTTTGTTGTTTATGGAATGCACGGTGTGTGCAGAATTTTAGGACGGGAAGTTCGTCGAATTGACTGCAACAGCGTTGAGTACTATGTCCTGGAGCCGGTAAAGCATACCGACGATCGTTACTATGTGCCTACGCAGAATGCAGCAGCTGTGTCAAAAATGAAACCGATTCTGAATAAGCAACAGTTGGACGAACTTATTTCTTCACCGGAAGCAACCTTGGATGTGTGGATTGAAGATGAAAACCAGAGAAAGCAGAAATACCGGGAATTGATTACCGGCGGTGACAGAGTGGCACTGCTGTCAATGGTAAGAGCGCTGC
Organism: Oscillospiraceae bacterium; assembly: GCA_017452505.1. Lineage (GTDB taxonomy): Bacteria > Bacillota > Clostridia > Oscillospirales > Oscillospiraceae > Faecousia. The sequence continues at coordinate 39,049 of JAFTMI010000035.1, read as the reverse complement.
ACATTCACAAGGAAATCCTGTTGGCGCAGGAGCGGCGGCTGCACCTGTGCGATGTGAATTTTCTGCGGGATGCAGAAAATTTGCTTGGCGAAGAGTTTTCCCTGGTGCTGGGAATTGAGCCCAATGAGGTAGGTAATTATATTATAAACGCAATAAAAGAATGAGAAAGCTCTGCCTATATGGGCAGAGCTTTTTAGTTTTCCATCCGGATCTGGGGCTGAGTGATGAGAGGAAAAATCGATACTTTACAACAATCCAGGTCAGTGTTGTGCATAGATATACCGGTGATTTGCGAGTTTTCATAGGTGGTGTAATAATAGATTCCGTTATCGGTGTTGCAGCAGCTTGCATAGATAGTTTTTTCGAAGGCACTGCCTACCCTTGCGCAGCCTTCCTGCTGGGAAACAGATCCAAGAATGTGGAAAAACTGATTGATAGAAGCAGTATCGTTTTCCTCGCATACAGAGTTCAGTTTCACAAATGCTGCTCTTACAAAACGGGAAGGGGAGGATAGATCACCGGGCAGTCCAATAGCGCCCATACCGCGACTGTACGGTGACAATTTGCAGTTTGGAGCAAAGCGGCTTTCTGGTTCTTCACGGGTAAGATTCAGATACCCGGTCAGATTGTGCAAATGAAAATCGAATGGTGGGTTGTTGGTTAGTACTCCTACAGGGTTTTCAAAAACTTGTATACCGTCAGCCATGGGCTCAACCACAAGAGAGGTATCCCGGTCAGCTATGATCCAATGCAAAGGTGACAACGGATAGTGTTCGCTGTAAGCAATGTCTATCAAGTTCAAATTGCGTAATTTTTCTTTTACCTGTGTGATGTTTTCACAATCGCCCAAAATCCAGGGGATAAATTCAAAGGGTGTGATATTATTCATTCTGGGCTTCACCGGCTGATATACGGCATTTCCCGGGAAATAGAGTCCTGCCATACTAAGACCCTTTTCATTTGTGCCGTCAAAATAGAGGGGATATCCTTGGTCTACAACTGCCATTCCGATAATAGCATAATGATTTTCCATCGACACAGATTTCCGAAAAGTAAATGGATAATTCCTGGGTGTGACGACGACGGCTTGGCCGAACCCATATTCGAAATCTAAATTTCTGCCAAAATAGTGATCCTTGGTACGAAATGTAATAGCAGTGCACATATTATTTCCTCCTTTTAGCTGATACGATAGTATTTGTAGCTATAGAGAAATATTGTATTGCACTTCTGATTTCTATTTTGTATAATTGATACATTAGTTACGCTGAAAGCGAGGGATTCTTATGTTAAAGATCGGTATGTCCAGCGCAGGTAAAAAAATCAATGAGGAACTTTTTGCAGACTATGCTAAGCACGGCATTGAAGCCATTGAGATTTCTCCGGGCTGGCCGGATTATAAACATTTGGACTATAAGGCTCTGAAACAGTATAGCGAAAAATACAGTGTTGAGCTTTGGTCATACCACATTCCGTTTCAGACAACGGATATTGCCAATGCTGACAGAGCTTGGCGCTTGTGCTCTCTGGAGTATATTTGCGAACTGATCAAACAGGCCAGCGAAATTGGAATTCATAAATTTGTCACCCACGCCAGCACAGAACTGCCGGATGATCCCGTTAAGCGGGCAGATACCTTAGCAATTGCGAAAGAAAGCCTTTCGCAGCTTGCTGATTTTGCTGCAAATTACGGAAGCACGATCTGTGTGGAGGATCTTCCCAGACGGTGCTTGGGCAATTGTTCTGATGAACTTTTAGATATCCTCTCTGCCAATGATAAGTTGAAAGTTTGTTTTGATACCAATCATCTGTTGGGCGAAGATATTCTGTCTTTTGTTAAGCGCATGGGCGATAAGATCGTAACAATCCATGTTTCCGACTATGACTATATTGACGAGCGTCATTGGTTGCCTGGCGAGGGTGATATTCCTTGGTATGATTTGTATAAGACCTTGTTGGAAGTAGGCTATACCGGCGCCTGGATGTATGAGATCAGCCCCAAATGTCCCAAGACCATACTCCGTGACCGTGACCTGACCTGCGCTGATTTTGCCCGGAATGCAAAGGAAATTTTTGAGGGCAAGCCGTTAACGGTGTTTTCGCAAAAGATTGGCATCAATGCCTGAGATGAGCAGTATTTAAGAAACAAGCCTCGTTGCTAAAGCATAAAGAAAAAGCCACGTTACAACGTGGCTTTTTCTTTATTTCACATATCCGTCCCAAAGATAGGGGTGAATACCTAATATATCGCAGATTCCTTGGTACTCAGCTTTTAGTTTTTCAATCTTAGCGTTACTTATGTTGTTGCGCTTTATACCGCGAATCAGTACATTTTTTGGCGTTTCTTCGGGGTCAATCAACTCCAAGGCGGTTACATCGTAACCGTTGATCTCCAAAACCTTGCAGCGTAGCGCATCGGTTGCTGCATCCGCTAACTTCTGCTTGAGAATGGAGTGTTCCAGCAGGAAATCTGTAAAGGCACCGGTGGGTTTTAGCTGGTGCATCATTTCGTGGTGGCAGCAGGGGGTGGACAGAATGACCCGGGAGTCGGAATCCATACCTTTTGCCAGGACAATGTCTGTTGCAATGTCGCAGGCGTGGAGCGACACGGTCAGATCCGGTGTGCGGCGAACAGGAAAGTCACGAATGTCGCCTGCAACAAAGTGAAGACCGTCATAATGAAGCTTTTCAGCAACTGACGCGCAGTATTCAATGACGTCTTTTTTTAGGTCAACACAGTCCATTGTAACTTTGCTGCCGCGAATAACTGTAAAATAATAATATACAGCAAAACTCAAGTAGCTTTTGCCGCAGCAAAGATCGAGAATATACAGTTCATCATCGGTGAGAATATTGCTTTCCACATCAGCAACGATTTCTAAAAAACGGTTGATCTGACGAAATTTTGAGCGCTTTTTATCGTAGATAAAACCGGTCGGATCTTGTACCCCCAATGCAATCAAGAAATCCACGGGGGTATCAGCAGGAATAATATACTGCTTTTGTCGATTGTGATTCAAGTCTACGGAAATAACATTGTCCTTCTTAATTCGGTCAATAACAGTGATTTTCCCTTTTTTGGAAACCTTTACTTCGCAGTCACCGTTGGTAGTGGCGATATTCAGTTGCTTATACTGCTCAGGAATAAGCGCAGAAATTGTTTCTGCAACTTCACCCAAGGGGATATTCTTTTGGTGCACCTTGCCGTCAGCATAAAAGCTTTCCAATGCAAGATAGGGAATACTCTTGATTTCAATCAGCCGACCGGTGGTACGCAAAATATTGCTGTCTGCGCATTTGCTTAAAGTCAGCTTACGGAGTGTTTGTTTCTCGGTTACATAGGTAAGTACTTCTTTCATAGCAGCTCCCATAGTGTTTTTTTCGATTGTAACACACAATGCATAAAATAGCAATTTCTAAAAATCCCGGAAGGTATGTCACACCTTCCGGGAAGTATTATTTTGCAATCTGGATTTTGGCGATTTTGCCGTCGGAAGAATAACTTAGTTGCAAATTCTTGGCAGCATCTTCCTTGGCCTGTACCATAATGGCTTCGCCGTCAGACAGGCTGTTTGCTGCAAATACAGTATAGCTTTCGTCGCCATCTGTGAAGGTGATACGGATATCCTGTACAGCTCCCTCTGTATGCACCAGGTACATCTTGCCTTCGGGATCCATAACCAGTTCAGCAGTGTGGGTGAAGTTTTCGGCCAACTCAGAGGTAAAGACGGAGATGGCAACCTTGCCGTTTGCAGCTGCGCGGGTACCGGGAAGGTAGTCTGCATGCACAAGACCGGCTAACTTTTCATAGGGGATCTCAGCAGTGATTACACCGGAGGTGTAGGGCGCAATTTCGTAGGGGTCAAAATAGAAGCACAGACCGGTGGTGGTGAAATACCAATTTTCGTCCTGGGTTGGATCAACGGTAAATCGCCGCTTTACATCCTCAGCGTAGCCTTCCCGCAGGAAATCACCCTCTGCACGCTCAGCAAGGGCATCTAAAACCAGCTTACAGAAATCCTCGGTAGTTGCCTGGGTGGTCATAACGCTGGCAAGGGTCAGTACATCGCCGGTAGCGAGATCATAACTCACGCCCTTGCGGGAACGCTCGGGGTGAGCAGCACCGGTGAATTTGACTCTGTCTCCGTAAAAGCTTAAAACCTTTTGGTCAATTCTTTGGGGGTTATAGGTGAAGCCGTAGAAATAAGGCATCCAGTTTGCGTTACCGTTATATGCAGCTTTTGCGGCAGCTTCAACAGTGGCAGCATCCTGTTCAATATCCAACCTGTTGAGAAAATCCTTTGTGATTTTGTCGGCCACTTCTGCGTTGTTCAAAATCAAATGCATTTTTTGGTTGGTATGCTGGAACAGAACGGTTCCGTCCTCAGCTGTTGTATCTTGGGTAGTAACACCTACATCCACGGCAATCATAGTTTCAGCAGGTCCGGTGGGTGCGGTGGGCTTTGTAGCTGTGGTGGTTTGTGTGGGTACGATAGTTTCGGTAGGTTTTGGGTTGTTGGCAGGGGTTTTTGTACAGCCGACTAAAGCAATTGAAATGGAAAGTGCAAGAATAATTGCGATCTGTTTTTTCATATTATTCCCTCCGCTGGATATAATTTAACTATACTATACCATATTTCCCGCTATTGGGCAATGATATTCTTGACAAAACCGGTAATTTAATGGTAAAATATTTACAATTAAATATCGCTGTGAACGGAAAGAGTACTGCATCCAATCCTTCAGAGAGCTCGGGTCGTCGGCTGTAAGCCCGGGTGGTGTCGGTGGCAGGAAAGTGCGTCCGGGAGCGAATCTGTTTTGAGTGATAAATAAGAGTGGAACCGCGAGTTGTTTGACCCGCCTCTTGTGCCAGCGGCATAAGAGGCGTTTTTTATTAAAATTGGAGGAAAAACTATGTATCTTTATAATTCCCTGTCCCATAAGAAAGAGCTGTTTCAGCCAAATTCTCCCGATGTGGTGAAGATGTATACCTGTGGTCCTACGGTGTACCACTATGCCCATATTGGTAATTTGCGTACCTATATTATGGAAGATGTTCTGGAGAAAAGCTTGCGCTATGTTGGCTACAATGTTCGGCGCGTAATGAACATCACCGATGTGGGTCACTTGGCTTCCGATGCAGATACCGGCGAGGATAAAATGCTCAAGGGCGCCAAGCGGGAGAATAAGTCCGTTATGGATATTGCCCGGTATTACACCGAGGCTTTCCGTGCAGACTGTGACAAGCTGAACATCAAGTGGCCCGATGTGGTTGAGCCTGCTACCAACTGTATTGATGAATATATCCATATGGTTCAGACACTGCTGGATAATGGTAAGGCATATTTTGTCGGAGGAAATGTCTATTTTGATACCTCTACGCTGGATAAGTACTATGTCTTCAACGATCACGACGAGGAGGACTTGGCTACCGGCGTCCGTGAGGGTGTGGAAGAAGATACCAATAAGAAGAACAAGAATGACTTTGTTTTATGGTTTACAAAGTCCAAGTTCGAAGATCAGGCGCTGAAATGGGATTCTCCCTGGGGTGTTGGTTACCCCGGCTGGCATATTGAATGCTCCTGCATCTCTATGAAGCATTTGGGCGAGGATCTGGATATTCATTGCGGTGGCATTGATAATGCGTTCCCCCATCATACCAATGAGATTGCTCAGTCTGAAAGCTACCTGGGTCACAAGTGGTGCAATTACTGGTTCCATGTGATGCATCTGAATGACGAATCCGGTAAGATGAGCAAGTCCAAGGGTGATTTCCTCACGGTGTCCCTGTTGGAGAAAAAGGGCTATGATCCGATGGCTTACCGTCTGTTCTGCCTTCAGAGCCATTACCGCAAGAACCTGGTATTTACATGGGAAAATCTTGACAACGCTGTAGTTGCCTACAATAAGATGGTTGCCAAGATCGCTGCCTTCAAAGACGAGGGTGAAGTGGATGCCAATGCATTTGCTGAGCTCAAGCAGCGTTTTGTAAAGGCACTGGAGGGTGATTTGAATACCTCCGTTGCCGTCACTGCTGTTTATGATGTGCTGAAGGCAAAATGCAATGATGCTACCAAGTTGGCTGCCATTGCTGATTTTGACAAGGTATTGAGCCTCAATCTCGTTTCTGCTGCAGAAAAGCTGAAGAAACAGCAAGCTGAAGAAGCGGCTGCCTCTGCTGATCCTGAGATCGATGCTTTGGTTGCTGCCCGTACCCAGGCAAAGAAGGAAAAGAACTATGCTGAGGCAGACCGTATCCGTGATGAGCTGAAGGCTCGCGGTATTGAAATTATTGATACGCCCCAGGGTGCAAAATGGAGAAAAGTATGAAGCTGCTGATCCTTGACGGAAACAGTGTTATAAACCGTGCATATTACGGTGTCAAGCCCCTTACCAATCGTGAGGGGCTTTTCACCCATGCTGTCTACGGTTTTCTAAACATTTTGGAGAAGATGGAGAAGGAGGAGCAACCGGATGCTGTCTGTGTTGCCTTTGACCTGCATGGCCCCACCTTTCGCCATAAAATGTATGACGGCTATAAGGCCACCCGGCATCCTATGCCCGAGGAACTGGTGCAGCAGATGCCTGTGATAAAACAGGTTCTGACCGCAATGAATATCCCCATCTATGCTTGCCAGGGTTGGGAGGCCGATGATGTGATCGGCACTGTAAGCCGTATTTGCAGCAACAATGAATGGGAATGCGTGATCGTAACCGGTGACCGTGACAGCTTACAGCTCATTGACAAGAACGTTCATGTGAAGCTGGTCATCAGTAAGATGGGTCAAACTACCGCAACTCTCTACGATGTGGATAAATTCCGGGAGGAATATGGCTTTGAGCCCAAAAAGCTGATCGACATGAAGGCACTGATGGGTGATTCGTCTGATAACATCCCCGGCGTTGCAGGTGTTGGTCAAAAAACAGCAACAGAACTCCTTTCGAAATTTGGCTCGTTAGATGGTGTTTATGAGAATTTGGCTGATGCATCTATACGTCCAAAGCTGCGCGAAAAGCTGGAAAGCAGTAAAGATAATGCGGTTCTATCCTATGATTTAGCAACGATTCGTTGCAATGCACCCATTGATTTTGAACCGAAAGATGCCATTGTGCAGCCATATAACAAGCAGGAACTGTATGCAATTTTCCAGAGATTGGAATTTGTGCGTCTGATCGATAAATACGGCTTGCGGGATGCCGGCCTTTCGGCTACACCTGTAGCCACCGAAGTAAAAGAATTACCCCAGCTGGATTGCCTTCCGGATAAGGAAACCCAGTGCGCAGTCTATTTAGCCCCCGATGGCACACTTGGTGTTGCATGCAGTGAAGGTGTTTGTGTATTAACACCGCTGGAAGTGCAGATGGGTGTGACACTACCTGTGGGCAATCATATCTGCCACGATATGAAATCCACAATGCACGCATTGGATAATATGGGGGTTGGCTATGGGGAGTTCTCATTCGATACAGCATTGGCTGCCTATGATTTGAACCCGTCTGCATCGGAGTATCCGGTTTCTAAGCTGGCTGTCAATCATTTGGGTATCAATGTGGATGATAACGATGCCAATGCTTGCGCGCAAGCATTGTGGAATTTATATCCGGTGCTGGATGCCGAACTGAAAAAACAGGGGATGGAGAGTTTGTATTATGAGATCGAACTACCCCTGTGTCCCGTGCTTTATAAGATGGAAAAGGCCGGTGTCGCTATCGACAAAGAACAGCTTCAGCAGTTTGGCAAAATGCTTTCTCAGCGGATTGCGGATTGCGAAACCTTGATCTTCGGATACGCTGATGGGCCGCTTAACATCAATTCTACCAAGCAGCTGGGCGAATTACTCTTTGATAAGCTTGGGTTACCTCCTGTTAAGAAGACAAAAACCGGTTATTCCACCAATGCAGAGGTGCTGGAAAAGCTGAAAGACAAACACCCCATCATTCCGGCAATTATGGATTACCGAATGCTTACCAAGCTGAACTCCACCTATGCAGAGGGCTTGATGAAAGCCGTTGGTGAGGACGGACGGATTCACACTACGTTCCAAAATTTGGTAACCGCTACCGGCCGACTTTCTTCCACAGAGCCCAATCTGCAGAATATCCCTGTGCGGACTGATTTGGGTGCGGAGATCCGTAAAATGTTTATTCCCAAGCCCGGCTGTGTCTTGGTAGATGCTGATTACAGCCAAATCGAGTTGCGTGTCCTTGCCCACATTGCAGGCGATCTGACTATGCAGGAGGCCTTCCGCAGTGGTATGGATATCCACACGGTTACGGCATCTCAAGTGTTTTCTGTGCCTGCTGAGCAGGTGACCCCGTTGCAACGCCGACACGCAAAGGCAGTCAATTTTGGCATTGTTTATGGTATTTCCGAGTTTTCTTTGGCGGAGGATATCGGGGTCAGCCGTTATGAGGCGAAAGCGTATATTGAAAGCTACCTTGCCAATTATCCCGGCGTGAAAGCCTATATGAAGCAGGTGGTGGCTGATGCCGCCCGAACAGGGTTTACTCAGACAATGTATGGTCGTCGCAGAGAGATCACCGAGCTGAAAAGCAGTAATTTCAATATCCGTCAAAGCGGTGAGCGAATCGCTTTGAACACACCGATCCAGGGCACAGCTGCCGATCTGATTAAGCTGGCAATGATCAAGGTTGATCAAGCCCTTTCTGAAAAATTCCCCGATGCAAAACTACTTCTGCAGGTTCACGATGAACTGATCGTGGAGTGCCCCGAAGAAATTGCGCAGCAGGTGGCTGAACTCATAAGCCGCGAGATGGAGCAAGTAGCCCAGCTGCAGGTTCCCTTGATGGCGGAAGCCAAATGGGGAAAGAGCTGGTACGAGGCGAAGTAAATGATTATCAGAAAAATGAATTTAGGGGATGTGGCTGCCATTGCAGAGTTGGAAAAAATATGTTTTTCCGATCCCTGGAGTGAAAACAGTATTGCATCCGAGGTCATGAATCCCTTATCCTATTGGTTAGTGGCCGAAGTGGACGGCGAGGTTGCCGGCTATGTTGGTTCGCAAACTGTACTGGATGCAGCGGATATGATGAATCTTGCGGTATCACCGGATTACCGACGGCAAGGCATTGGACAGGCACTGGTAAATGCACTTGTGGAGCATTTGCAGCAGAATAAGGTAATTGCTTTGTTGTTAGAGGTGCGTGTTTCCAATGCGCCTGCTATTGCCCTATATGAAAGCTTGGGCTTTGCACAGGTTGGCCGTCGCCCTAAGTATTACCATAACCCCCGTGAGGACGCACTGATTTTGAGAAAGGAGCTGATTTAAGTGAATATCCTGGCAGTTGAATCGTCCTGCGATGAAACCGCTGTAGCCATCGTTCAAGATGGCCGCAAGGTTTTAACAGACTGTATCGCATCTCAGGTAGACCTGCACCGTATCTACGGCGGTGTTGTACCAGAGATTGCTTCCCGGATGCATATTGAGGCAATCTATGGCCTTGCGGATCAAGCTCTTAAAAAAACAGGCCTTTCCCGGCAGGATATCGATGCTATCGCTGTAACCTATGCGCCCGGTTTGATCGGTGCGGTTTTGGTAGGGGTAAATTTTGCCAAAGCAGCAGCTATGGCTTTGAATAAGCCGCTTATTCCTGTGCACCACATTAGAGGGCATATTGCTGCTAATTATATAGCCTATCCGGAACTGAAACCGCCCTTTTTGTGCTTGGTTGTTTCCGGTGGTCATACGATGATCGTGGATGTGCAGGACTATACTAAAATGGAAATATTGGGAACGACCCTGGACGATGCAGCCGGTGAGTGCTTTGATAAGGTGGGCCGCGTATTGGGTATGCCGTACCCTGGTGGTGCAGCGTTGGATAAAGCAGAATCCACCGGTGACGATACAAAATATCCACTGCCTCGGTCCAAGCCCGGTGCAAATCCCTATGACATGAGTTTTTCGGGCCTCAAAACCGCTGCGCTGAATCTCATTCACCATAATGAGCAGGTAGGGGAGGAACTGGACATAAACAGTCTTTGCGCCTCGTTCTGCAGCGCAGTTTCCGACACTTTAGTGCCTCGCGTGGTAATGGCGCTGGAGCAGACCGGTTATAAGAAACTGGCCGTTGCCGGCGGAGTGGCTGCTAATTCCAGGATTCGTCGGGACATTCTTGTCGCTGCTGAAAAACTGGGCGCTGAGGTGTATTTGCCGCCTCTTTCTCTGTGCGGTGACAATGCTGCGATGATCGGAGCACAAGGTTATTATGAATATTTGGCAGGCAATGTGGCTGATATGTCCTTAAATGCTTTTGCGACCAAGTCCATCATTGGTGAAACACTCTGATATGCTGAAACTAATCTACACAATGGCAGAGCTGGATTCTGAGCAGCTGCTTGCTATATATAAGGAACATAATTGGGATGAATTGGATTTTTTATCCTACCTTCGTGAGGATTTCTTTCGTCAGAGTGATGCGGTTTATGCTGTATGGGTAGAGGCTTCTGAGTACAAAGCAGCGGTGCGATTGGAGCGATGCCAAAATGGAGCGCTATTACATTCCCTGGAAACAGCGCCCAATGAACGGAGAAAGGGATATGCATACAGCCTTTTGATGCATTTTTTGGATTATTTGCGAGCTACAGATTATAAGTATGTTTACTCTCATGTTGAAAAACGCAACAGAGCATCCCTTTTGCTGCATAAAAAATGCGGATTTGAGATCATTTCGGATTCAGCCACCTATCTCGACGGTACGGTGACCCAGCGCAGTAATACCTTACGAATCAGTCTATAAAAATACCCATCGGTATCAACCGATGGGTATTCATTATTTACCGTACTTTTCTATAAGATATATGATTGCTTGCCGATAGCCGTCCAATCCTTGACCTTTTATGGTTTTCTCGCAGTACATACCCGCATAAGAGATCTGCCGGAATGCTTCCCGGGAATCCACGTCAGAGATGTGCACTTCCACAGCGGGAATCGAAACGGATTTCAACGCATCCAAAATGGCAACTGAGGTGTGGGTGTAGGCTGCCGGATTGATAACGATACCATCGTAATTCCCGTAAGCAGCTTGGATCTTGTCTACAAGAGCCCCTTCGTGATTGGATTGGTATTGATCAATTTCAATGCCGGTTTCTATAGCGGTTTTGTTCAACAAATCCAAAAGATCGGCAAAGGTCTGCTTTCCGTAAATGCCAGGCTCACGAATACCAAGCATATTAATATTGGGGCCGTTTAAGACTAAAATTTTCATTTGTCGTTTCGTCCTTTCAAGATCTTGGCAACAGCATCGCCCGGGCAGTTATCGTTGGACACAGCACAGTCTGCAAACTGTTCGTATAAAGGTTTGCGGACCTTATACATTTGCTCCAGCTTGCCTGCTTGGGAAAGGGGTCTTCCGTCAGTGGGCAGGGAAGCAATATCCCGCTTGATCCAATAAATCGTGCCATTTTGGTGCAAAAGTGGGTAGTTTTCCGCCTTGGTGACGCAGCCACCGCCGGTAGCAATCACAAGACAGGATTTTTGACCTAATTTTGTCAGTACCTGCATTTCAATTTTGCGGAAGCCCTCTTCTCCCTGCGTTTCAAAGATTTCGGGAATAGACATACCCGCTTCGTTTACAATTTCTGCATCAGCATCTATAAATTCGCGGTTCAGTTCTTGGGCAAGTAATTTGCCAATTGTAGATTTTCCGCAGCCGGGCATTCCAATCAGTACGATGTTCTCCATTCGCTTGCACATTTTGTCATAGATTTCGGGAATGACATCATCGCTGATTTTTGTGCCGGTGAACCATTCAGCAGCTTCTTTGGCCTGGGCAACCAGCATCCAAAGTCCGTTTTCACAGGGGATATTTCTTTCAGCAGCGTCGAGCAAAAGCTTTGTTCTTGCTGGGTTATAAATAATATCCAGTACACCTTCTAAGCTTGGGAACATATCCAAATCCACCGGAGAAACACCGGCATTTGGGTACATACCCACTGGGGTGGTGTTTACGATGACTGCTGCATCCCTGTGCAGATGTAAATTGGTATAGTTGTTCTCACCGGTGCGGGAGATGATTACCACATTTGCACCCAGTTCCTTTAAGACAATTACGGTTGTTACAGATGCGCCACCGCTGCCAAGTACCAAAACTTTCTTTCCGGTTAGTGAAAGCCCCATACGGTTAAAGGTGTAATGCAGTCCAAAGTAATCGGTATTATGGCCGATCAATGCACCGTCAGTGCGGCGAACAATGGTATTGACAGCACCCATCTTTTTCGCACAATCTGTCAGCTCGGCGCAGTAGGGCATAACATCCTTTTTGTAAGGGATTGTTACATTGATGGCTGTGAAATCGCCGTTTTTCAGGAAACTTCCCACATCCTCCGGTTCCTTCTCAAAGAGGGTATAGGGATAATCACCCAAATAGCTGTGAATTTGCGGTGAATAGCTGTGGCCCAGAGTTCTGCCCAGTAATCCGCATTTCATTTATACCACCTCGGTATAGCTTCCAAGATACTTAAATTCTTCACAAAGATCGTCCAATTCGCACATCAGCTGGACAAACTCTTCAGAATAAATGGAGGTCTCCAGATCGAAATAGAACATAAACTCGAAATCCTTATCCGGCAAAGGCCGGGATTCCAGTTTTATAACGTTGATACCCAGCACATACATACGGGCCAGCACCTTGTAAAGCGCGCCGGGCTTGTGGGGTAGAATCATCATAATGCTGGTCTTATCTGCGCCGGGATATATCTCCAAATTCTTACTGATGCAGATAAAGCGGGTACGATTGTTGCCCTCATCCTGCACGGAATCTGCCAGGCTCTTAAGACCATACAGTTCTTCGCAGGCATGGCTGGCGATAGCGGCAATGTCTGTTCTGCCTGATTTAGCGACGGTTTCAGCTGCAACGGCGGTGTTTTCAACAGGAATTACCTTCACTCCGGGCATAGTCTTCAAGAAATCACCACATTGGCTGATAGCTTGCTCATGGGAGTAAACTTCTTTTATGTCAGAGAGCTTAGTACCGGGTTTGGCAATTAAATTGTGATCCACCTTCATTCGGAAGGTTCGCACAATGGAGAAGTTATGATGGATCATCAGGTCATAGACCTTTTTCACAGAACCGGCTGTAGAGTTTTCAATGGGCAGAATGCCGTACTGGCAAAGACCCTGTTCAATGGCATTGAAAACACCATCAAAGTTCTTGAAATACATAATCATCGGCGATTTAAAAATCTTCTCGCAGGCAATTTGAGAATAAGCGCCTTCTACGCCCTGGCAGGCAACCATAGGTGCTTGGGGGAAGAGCTTTTCGGTCTTGTCGATGGATGCGGTGATATTTTGATACAAGGGAGTAATTTCGGAGTTGCGCTTGCTCTGATAGCTTCTGCTCAGCTCAAAGAGCATAGAGTAAAGCACCCGGGTATAATTTGCCATTTCCGGTCCGGCTTTCGCAGCCACATCCTGTAAGATCTCCCGCTCCCGGGCAGGTATATAAATAGGCATGTTGTTTGCTTTTTTGTAATCTGCGACCTGTGCAGATAAATTCATGCGCTTGACGAAAAGCTGAACAAGCTCATCGTCGACGGCATCAATTTGTGTTCTGATATCTTTCAAATCCATTGTGATTCCTCCTAAAACTTACCGTCCAGTAAACATATATCAAAAATAGCAATTGCTGTTGCGGCTTCGATGACCGGAACTGCCCGGGGCACAATGCAGGGGTCGTGACGGCCCTGCACGGACAGTTCTTGCTGCTCCATGCGATCAAGGCTCACAGATTGCTGCAGCCGGGAGATGGAAGGTGTGGGCTTAATAGCGACCTTAAAAATCAAAGGCATACCGGTAGTGATGCCACCCAAAATGCCACCGGCATTATTGGTAATGGTTGTAATCTTGTTATCTGTGATGGTATAGGGATCGTTGTTTTCACTGCCACGGAGTTCACTGCCGGCAAAGCCGGAGCCAAACGCCAACCCTTTCACAGCGGGAACGCCGTAAATGATTTGTGCGAGCTTGCTTTCTAGACCACCGAACATAGGCTCACCCAATCCGGCAGGCAGGCCGGTAATGGCGCATTCAATTGTACCGCCGACGCTATCACTATCAGCTTTTGCTTTTTCAATCTCAGCAAGCATCTTTTTGCCAGCAGAGAGGTCTATCACCGGGAATCCGTCCTGCACGGCGGCAAGATCAGGCGATACCGGATCAAAGAGCTTGTCAGTAATTCCTGCAACGGAACTGATATGAGCGCCAATGTGAATGCCCTTTTTTCCCAACCACTGCTTGCACAGACCGCCGGCAATGCACAAAGGTGCGGTAAGACGACCGGAAAAATGTCCGCCGCCGGCAACATCTTGAAAGCCTTTGTATTTGATTTGTGCAGGGAGGTCTGCATGACCGGGTCTGGGACAGTCCTTGAGGTTGCTGTAATCCCCGGAGCGGGTGTTTGTGTTGCGGATAATGGCAGACAGCGGTGCGCCGCAAGTGAAGCTGTCTACAAGGCCGGAGAGAAATTCCGGCTGATCGGCCTCTTTTCGTGATGTTGCAAAACTTCCCTGGCCGGGAGCCCGTCGAGCCATAAAGGCATTCAATGCCTCAAAATCAACGGGAAGACCGGCAGGAATTCCGTCCAATGTCATACCGATGGCGGGCCCGTGGGATTGTCCAAATATGGAAAGCTTCAGCTTTTCACCGTATGTGCTGCTCATACTTGCCTCCTAATTCTTTGTATACCTGCCAAAATGCAGGATAGGATTTTGCTACGCATTCCGCACCTAAGATGGTTATAGGTCCGTCTGCAACGGTAGCCGCTATGGCAGCGGACATTGCAATGCGGTGGTCATTTACAGCATCGATGGTACAGTTGTGGTATTTTCCCGCTTGCACGGTCAATGTGTTTTCATCCGCAAAAGCATTCGCACCCAAAGTGTTTAGCATATTACAAACTGATGCTACACGGTCGGATTCTTTCAATCGCAGACGGGCAATATCCGTAAAGACTGCTCCCTTTTTTGCACCGGCAACAACAGCTAAAACCGGTACCAAATCGGGAATATCTGCTGCGGAAACAGTTATGTTATCTTCTAAATTTCTCAGTATTTTTACAGAAGCCCTGTCACCTTGGGGAGAGCCTAAGTCAAGATTGGTGACAGAAAGGGGGTTACCGAGAGCCTGCGCTGCTAGCCAAAAAGCACCGTTGCTCCAATCGCCTTCAACTGTCAAATTTCCGGGGGATTGGAAAGGAAAGTTGCCCTTAACGCGGTAGTTATCCGTATTAACACCGAAAATGCTTAGAGCCATCTGTGTCATATCCACATAGGATTTGGATTCCAGCGTATCGGTGATGGTAATTTGACTTGCACCGCCCAGTAAGGCGGTAGCGAAGAGTAGTCCGGTAATAAACTGGCTGGAAACCTTGCCGCTGAGAGAAAACTCTCCGGAATGTAACCTGCCGCTTGTAAGGATCGTTGTTTCGGTAGGACGGGTCAAGCTACAACCCATTCTCTCCAGTTCTTCCCACATTGGTGACAGTGGCCGATAGGGAAGACGGCCTTGCATTTGAAAAGTAGCTTCCACACCCAAAGCACAGGCTACAGGCAATAAAAATCGCAGCGTAGAACCGCTTTCACCACAGTCCAGTACGGCCCTTTGCGGTATATCCTTAACAGGATCGACAATGTATCCGTCGTCTGTACGCCGGATATTTGCGCCCAAGGCATTCAAGCAGCGGGCAGTTGCTTCGATGTCAGCGTTGGTTTGCGGACATTCAAGCATGGTTTGTCTGTCAGAAAAAGCAGCGCATATCATCAACCTGTGGGCTTGGGATTTGGAGGGTATTGCCCGGACGGTACCACTTAAGGCACCGGGCAGTATGGTAATGTCCATATTACAGACCTTCTTCGATAAAGGATTCCAGCTTTTCCACAGGGGTGGGGACGATTTCACAATGTCCTATTTCCCGGGGAATAATTAGATTCACTGTACCTCCGGAGCGTTTTTTGTCAGAAAGGGCGCTGGTGTACAGATCTTTTGCAGAAAAAACGGTGGTTGTAGGCAAAATAAATTTCTCCAAAACGGCACACAGTTCGGCATAAATTGCCGGACAGCCTGCTTTTGAAACAATGGCCATACCAATGGCAACTGCCTGTCCATGCGTGATGGAAAAATCACTTTGCGCTTCCACGCCGTGACCGATGGTGTGGCCTAAATTCAGCTTCTGTCTTGCGCCGGTATCAAATTCATCTTCAGCAACCACATTTCGCTTCAGTTCCACGCACCGGGCAATGACGGCTTCACGGTCAAAGCCAAGACCTTTGTCAGATAAATGGTCAAATAATTCCCGGTCGTATAAAACTCCGTATTTGATCACTTCGGCGCAGCCGTCACTGAAAACGGAATCAGGGAGTGTATTCAACGTATCCAGGTCGCACAAAACCAAGTTGGGTTGGTAGAATGCGCCTACTAAGTTTTTTCCGGCAGGTAGGTCAATGGCAGTTTTGCCGCCCACAGAGGAATCAACCATTGCCAGCAGGGAAGTGGGAACTTGAATGTACCGGATGCCGCGCAGAAATGTTGCAGCAGCAAAGCCGGTCATATCGCCTGTAACACCGCCACCCAAAGCAAGCACCGCATCGGAACGGGTCAGATGGTTTTCTGCAAGGAAGTTGAGAATGTTTATATATGTATCGGCATTTTTGCTGCTCTCGCCTGCAGGAAATACAAAATTTACCACGGAAAACCCGGCGTTGGTCAAGGCGGATTCTGCGATTTTTCCGTATAAAGGCCAAACATTGCTGTCACTGATAATGGCAATTTTGCAGGTTTTATTCAGCACGGATAAAAGTTGTTGGCCCAAGTTATTCAGTAAGCCCACACCAATCAAAACATCGTAGCTTTTGGATGCGGTAACTTTGATGTTTTTCATCCGTCCACCTCTTCCTTGCGTTTGCGTCCCTCATCCAAAAGGGCAATCAGTGTATTCTCATCGTCCCGAACAATGGCATCTTTATATGCTTCCAGATTTTTGATGTAGGATTCTAACTCAAAAAGCACATTTTCCTTGTTGGACATAAATAATTCCGCCCACATTTGGGGATTCAGCCAGGCAACACGGGTCAGATCCTTGTAACTGCCGGCAGAAAAACCTTTGTGGTTCTGCGCTGTGGGAGATTTAATGAATGCATTGCTGACGATGTGGGGCATTTGTGATGTAAATGCGATCATCTTGTCGTGTTCTTCGGCGGTTGTAACGGAGTAAGAACCAAATTTGCAGGGTTCAAGCGCATCAACTGCCCGTTGCAAAAGCTCCGGATCGTCAAACTGGGAGGGTACAAGCACCATAGGAGCGCCCTGGAACAGATTGGACCGGCTGTACTTAAATCCGGAGTTGTGAGAGCCCGCCATTGGGTGACCGCCCATAAAGGTGAAACCGTATTTTTCTGCCAAGGGAAAACATCGTTCACAGATGGCTTTTTTAATACCGCAGCAGTCTATAACAAGGGCTTCTTTAGCTATCAGATGGGCATTGCTTTTCAACCATTGTGCAGAGCCATCGGCAAAGATTGCCAACAATATCAAATTACAAGTGGGGATGGTATCGTGATCCAAAACACCTGTAACTGCCCCGGTAAGCTGCGTAAAGGTCAGCATACTCTCGTCCTGTTCACAGGCATACACACTGTGTCCGGCCTTGGAATAAGCTCTCGCGAGAGAACCGCCGATCAAACCAAGCCCCAGGATACCTACGTTCATTTTATTACCTCTCTGATTTTTTGCACTTTTTGGTTCAATTCATCAAACTGTACAGGAGTTAGGGACTGTGCGCCGTCACACATTGCGCAGGCAGGATTGTTGTGAACCTCTACCATAATACCGTCAGCGCCGGCTGCGGCTGCAGCGACTGCCATGGGGGGAACCAAGGCTGCACGGCCGGTTGCGTGGCTGGGGTCGATAACTACAGGCAAGTGAGACAGTTCGTGTAAAACGGGAATAGCGGACAGATCCAGTGTGTTACGGGTATAGGTTTCGTAGGTGCGGATGCCACGCTCGCAGAGGATAATATTTTCGTTGCCCTCGCTCATAATGTACTCTGCACTCATCAACAGTTCCTGTAAGGTGTTGGCAAGACCACGCTTCAATAGAATAGGCTTTTGGGTTTTGCCCAATTCTTGCAGCAGGTCAAAGTTCTGCATATTACGGGCGCCAACTTGAATGATATCCACGTCCTCAAAAAGATCCAGAGTACGAATATTCATAATTTCGGTAATGATTGGCATACCGGTGGCCTTCTTAGCCTCTAAGAGAAGTTTAATGCCTTGGTCCTTCAGTCCTTGGAAGGCGTAGGGTGAAGTGCGGGGCTTAAACGCGCCGCCACGGAGAATGTCAGCGCCGGCTGCCTTTACGGCTTGTGCAACCTCAATGATCTGATCTTCGCTTTCTACAGAACAAGGACCTGCAATCATAGCAAAATTACCGCCGCCGATTTTTACATTGCTGCAGTCAATAACACTGTCGTTGGGGTGGAATTTTCGATTAGCCTGCTTAAAAGGTTCGGAAACTCGCTTTACCGTTGCCACGATCTCCAAACTTTTTAATAGTTCAATGTCTACACGGCTGGTATCGCCAACCAAACCAAGAATGGTGACTTCTTGTCCGTGAGAAACATGTACATCCAGGCTCATATTCTTGAGCCACTTGATCAGATGTTCGGTTTGTTCTGGGGTAGTACCCTGTTTCAATACAGCAATCATAACAACATCTCCTAAATATAAAAACGCTGCACAGATACGATCCTGTGCAGCGTCTGACAATACGACTTACAAAAATAAATGCAGCACAAATCGCTATTACTTTTCTTCGTTAAAAAAGTAATAGTAATAAAAGTAGCTGTATGCAGCATTTACAGAAGTGACCATAATTGGCCTCCAAATGATAAGTATGCAGTTACTATACCACGCTACATATGATTTTGCAAGGGTTTTTTCAAAATTTGATAAAAAAGTCGCTGTGGTTGGTACTCCCACTCGAAAGTTACGGGTGTCAAAAAGTGAGTAAGTCAACTGTGAAGACTATTTACAAAAGAATGCGAACCCCTTATAATGAAAATATTAACTGAAAAGGGGGAAACGGCCTGTGAAAAAGTTCAATTTTGACCATAACTGGGAATTTACCTTCGACAATACGCTGGATGCTTTTAATATTTTTGGCTTTGATAAATACGCTGATGCCAGTGGCGCACCGGCTCGCTTTTATGATCACAGCAACTGGGAGAGAATTGATCTGCCCCATGACTGGGCAGTTTCCCTGCCCAAGAATTTGGCTGCGAATACCTTTGCCGGCGCGCGGGCCAATTCTCATTTTCACCGCTATATGACTGAGCGCTGGAGTCCGGTGGAGAAAATATGCAATGTGGGCTGGTACCGCAAACAGTTTGCCTTTGACCCTGCGTGGGAGGGCAAGCGTGTGTTTTTGGAATTTGAGGGTGTGTTTCGCGATGCCATCGTGTGGGTCAACGGTAGCTATATGGATCGGCACTGTAGCGGGTATACTGGCTTTATTCTGGATATTACCGACCACATCCTGCCGGACGAGGATAATTCCGTTGCTGTTCGTGTGGATAGCGACCAGCCTGAGGGCTGGTGGTATGAAGGCGCGGGCATCTACCGTCACGTGAATCTGTGGGTGGCAGAGCCGGTCTATTTCCAATATAATCAAACTGTGGTCAAAACTGCCTTGGATGGAACAGTATATGCCACAGCAGTGCTGGTCAACGATACCGATGCACCGGCAACACTGTCACTGCAGTGGGAAATCCGGGATGATAAAACTGTGGTAGCCACGGCCTCTGAAAATGTGACGATTCCGGCCTACAATCGGCATCAGGTGTGGGTTCAGATGCAGGTGGAGAATCCCCAATATTGGACTGTGGAGAGCCCCAATTTGTATACTTTGTCTATTCAGGCCGGCGCGGAGGAAACCTCACAGCGGTTCGGAATCCGCACAGTGGCCTTTGATGCGGAACGGGGATTCTTGCTCAACGGCAAAGAATATAAGATACGGGGGGCCTGTATCCATCAAGATTTCGGTGGTGTGGGTATAGCTTTGTCTGATAATCTAAACCGTTACAAGATCAAAAAGCTCAAGGAAATGGGTGTAAACGCCTACCGTTGCGCCCACCATGCACCTTCGCCAGCTCTTTTGGATGCCTGTGACGAGTTAGGTATGCTGGTGATGGATGAGACCCGTATGTTTGGCACTTCCCCTGAGGCGGTGCGTCAGCTGACTGATGTGATTGAGCGGGACAGAAATCACCCCAGCGTCTTTATCTGGGCATTGGGCAATGAAGAGTTCCGGGTTCAGCATCTGCCAATCAGCGGAAGACTGATGGAAAAAATGACCCGCCTTGCTAAGGAACTGGACGATACCCGTCCTGTCACCTATGGTAGCAATATTGGTGAATGGTACATTGGCGCAGGCGGTGCGTCAGAGGTGCGGGGTATCAACTATATCCGCAATGGCACCGGTGACGGTACATGGCTGGAAACCTATCACAGGGAACATCCGAATCAGCCGGTAATCGGCACGGAGGAAACCAGCTTTGTGGCCAGCCGAGGCGGAGTCCGGACCGATTTAGGTAATGGTTTGCTCAGCTCAGCGGGCGATGTGACAATGCCGTGGGGTACAACTCCCAAGGGTTTTGTGAAGCGCTTTGAGGAAACACCCTGGCTCGCCGGCGGCTTTATGTGGACCGGCTTTGACTACCGGGGTGAGCCAAACCCCTTTGTTACTACGAATGTATCTTCCAGTTTTGGTGCGATTGACCTGTGTGGAATGGAAAAGCCGCCCTTCTGGTATTTTAAGGCATGGTGGACAGAGGAGCCTGTGTTAAAGCTGACGCCCCACTGGAATCATAAAGTGGGTGAAACTGTGACTATGCATGTGTTTACCAACTGCGAGGAGGTCACGCTGTATATCAATGGCAATGCCGTGGAGACAAAGCAGGTTGCTGGGTTCGATGCGCCTGCCTTTACAGTGGAATTCCAGCCGGGCGAGATCACAGCTGAGGGTAAACGTAACGGCAAGATATACCGAGATACAATCTGTACAGCAGGAAAAACAGCAGAAGTACGCTGTGTAGCAGAGCTGTCGGCTCAGTCCTATGAGGATGTGGCCATCTATCAACTTGAGGCCTATGACGCGGATGGAAACATCAATCCCGTTGCCAATAATATGCTGAATCTCTGCGTGGAGAACGGCAAGATTATTGGTGTGGGCAATGGCGACCCTGCATGCCTGGACAATGAACAGAATCCTTTGGAGGAAGAGGCAATCTTCCTGCGCACTTTCCATTATGACCACGGGATGTACAGCGTGCCGATGAAGATGCCCAATATGCACCGCAGGCGCTATGACTACGTTGAAAAGGAGCCGAAAGTCAATGGTTATGAGGACGATTTCCGAACAGTTGCACAAAACAGTGACAACCGCCTGCCTAAGGAAACACTAACGCTCACGACCCGTTTTATAAACGATAAGGGATATGAATATGTGGAATTTGAGCGATTGGGAGGTGCAGCAAAGGTGTATTTAAATGGAGAATTGCTTGGGGACAATCTACGTGGACAAGGTCGAGTGTCCTGCTGCAATATACGTCCTTACAGATTCTACTGCAATATCTTAGAAGGGGAAAATCATCTGACTGTGGTAACAGAACAGCAGGAATCCTCCGGCTTGCCTATTTCCGGCTATGTTAAAGTGGGTAAGCTGGTTGAGAAGTCCTACAAGGTGCGTTTCCATTATGGCAAGGCCCGTGTGTTTGTGAAGTCCAGTACCCCGGAAAAGGTCAAGTTAACTGCCACGCTTTCCCTTAATTGATCGCTTTTTAGCTTAACAACCAACAAAAATCCCGAAATGTGTTACCATTTCGGGATTTTTTGCGCAATTAAGACGATTGCTATTTCTTATGCAATTTTGAATTGTTGCGTGTCGGCCAAGCCACCATTGAAATATACATCGATTGTGTATGTGCCGGCAGTTGTGGGCATAGGCGGCATTTGCAGTTTGCAATAGTCGTTTTTCCACATCTTTGCAAGGGTACTTGTGGTTGTGCTGAGGAGTACAGGAGTAGACTCAGCGTTACGAACGAGGAAGGTGATTTCAACAGAATTACTGTTGAGTGTGATGTAATCCTTTTTGAGTTCGATCAGGAAAGAACCGCTTTCTCCGGTAGCAAAAGTGCTCTCAAACTTTACATCACTTATCTTCTTGCCGTTCCAATTCTGCAGGCTGGAAGTTTTGCACATATGGAATACCAAATCGCTGCGCTTCAGTTCGTACCGGCCTACTTTTTGACTGTAATCAGATCCTGCGGCAGTTTTGGCCTCCAAATCGGAGCCCAATAAAGGAACATCTTTTGCATCGGTCAGCCAAACGCGGTATGTTACATTGGGAAGAAGGGAAGAGATCGTTGCTTCGTTTTTATCGCAAGCAATGCTTTCCTTTTGTTCGATACCTACGATTGCGTAGTGGAGTTTCCAACCATCTTTGGGAATCGGCTGGCTGGTATTCCAAGTGAAGTTCAATGTACCGGACTTGCTGTTGTCTGCCTTCATATCGGTCACTGTAATGGAGTTAGCCGGAATGTCTTTTTTGACGCCCTCACTCATACCTTCGGCTTTTACCTCGACGATAAAATTAGAAGTATGATCAAGGTTTTTGAAGGTCATTGTGGTGTCCGTCACAGTAGCAGTTTGGTTGTAGGAGCCACCGACGCAGGAGACTTGCCAAGCGGTTACTTTTTCGCCCGCAGGCACAGCCCATTTCACAACCAGCTCATTGTTTATGCAGCTTACAATATTTACTTTCTCCGCTTTGATAACTTTCCGTGCAGTGTAAAGAATTTCACTTTCACCGGTAATATACAGATCTTCTTTGGGTACCAAGCGGAACTTGTATTCCTTTCCGACGGTTAGGTCGCTAACGGTGGCTCTGTGGGCAATCATTTCCGCGGTACGTTCGGTTTCGCCTTCTGTGGAATAGCTTACAGTCCATTTTTCGCTGTCAGGGCCATCGATAGTAAAATTCAGAATAACACTTCCATCGGTGGCGCCGGTGATCGCATCGAAATGCACGATATTTGACTGAACGGGAGTGGAGTAGGTAAGGGCACCGACACCGGAAACTTGACGATATCCGCTGGCAACGACTTTTATATTGTATGCAGTGTTGGGGGCGAGCTCCTTAAATTCTGCTTTTCCCTCTATCACTGATGCGGGAATTTGATTACCGTAGGTATCAACACAGATAACTTGCAACAGTGTTTCATCATCTGCAGTTTCAATGTTCACAACCAAGGAGTCCTTGGAACCGTTTAGAGAAACGGAATCGACATTGATAACAAAGAAGTGCTTATAGATGAAATAACCTGCAGCCAGCAAGGCAGCTATAAGCAGAACGATAATGGTATTGCGAACCCAATGATGTTTTTTTGCTCTTTCCTCTGATGGCTCGTCTTCGTCGGTTTCTTCCGATTCGCTGTCATCCTCTGCAGGATCTTCGGAATTGTTTTCGGTTTCTTCTGCTTCAGGCGCATCTTCTTCAGAATCGAGTGTTTCGGGCTCTATTTCAATAGGCTCCAATTCGGGAAGTTCAATATAATCCGGGACACTCACAGGCTCGGGCACAGAGAGTGTAGCCAACTCATCTGCCTGGGCCAGCATTTCCGTTACTTCGCCGGTCAGTTCTTCGTAATCGGTCTCGTCGCCGGTTAAATCCAAATCTTCAACAGTAACATCGGAGAGTGAGGGGACATCTGCCAGTTCATCAGTAACTAAGGTGTTGTCTTCTTCATCCGCATCAACGGTATTTGCCTCTTGGCTTTCGGTTGCTTCAGCCGGTTCGGGTGTTTCTTCGGTTTTGGAAGGGGTTTCTTCGACTTGCGATGGGACATTGTCCTCGGTTACATTTTCCTCGGGAGCAGGTTGAGGAACAATGGGCGCGTCCAATGCACCGTTACGCTGCATATACGCCACTATGGCCTGACCCATTTGGGTGGGTTCCTGCCAGCGTTCAGCCGGATCGGGATCGCAGGCCTTTAAGATGATCTCACTCATTTCGTAATCAGCATATAAAGGCGCAGGCAGCTTATCGCCGGGAGCGATTTCGTCGTTAAAGGGGAGTTCGCCATTGTTGTATGCTTGATAAAGGATCAAACCAATGGCATAAATATCGATTGTAGTATTCAGCGCGGCATAAGCATCGCTGATCTCTGCTGGTGTATAAATGCTGCGGGATTTTTCCGGTAGGGACATATACTTGAGGGAGTCCAGCTTCATAAATCCCAGACCGCCGACCTTGTATTGAAGCTGATCGGTAACAAAAATGTTGCCGGGCTTTAAGCCCACATACAAGTAACCGCTTCTTCTGCTGACAGACATAGCCGCGCACAGGTCCAGGCCTAAGTTCAGAGCATCCAGGTGGGTAAAAACGTGGCGCTTAAAATGTGTTTCGAGGGTGCGGTTATATCTACGCAGGAGGTAAATGTCATAGCCCTTTCCGTCTTCCTTGGGCTCCAATTGCCATGCATCATAGGGCATATAGCCTTCTTGTTCGGACAAACGCTTTTGAATATCGATTTCGGCAATAATCTCGTCAGCGACTTCCTTGTAGTAGGCAAGAGCAGCTTCCTCGTTCGGATAAGCACCAGTAAGCAAAAGAGCATCCATTTGCGCAGGAGAGGCAGGGACAGAGATGATTTTTACGATGTACTTTTCGTCGGTATCTTCCTTTATGGCAGGGCAGCAATAAATACCATGGTGTTCGTTGATAGGATCACCCATAATCATGCCATCCAATAGAGGGGATATAAGTTTTGGTTCAGACAAAGTCATCGCCTCCTTGTAAAAAATCTAAGTTGATTTACTGAAATATAATATTAAAAATACAATTATTTTCATATATTTGACAAAAATATGAGCACATACAAATACACACTAATTATAAAATAAATTTCTAAAAAAAGCAACAGATTTATAGTTGTTTTATTCAACAAGAAATGCTATAATGTAGCTGAAATTGATTTATGCAGGGCAACCTGCCATCCAGGAGGTATATAGAATGAGTAAAATTATTTGCGATATTTGTGGAACTTCCTATTCGGAAACTGCGAAGCAATGTCCCGTTTGCGGATGTGTGCGCCCCGGGGATGTTCAGCGTGTAACGAATGAGATCAATACAGACGGAAATGGCGCATCCGGTTATACTTATGTCAAAGGCGGACGTTTTTCCAAATCCAATGTTAAGAAACGCAACAAGACCAACGGCAGCAGCACTGCTGCGAAGTCCGCTCCCGTTGCGGACAATGGTGAAAAGGAACCCCGCAACAGCCGCGGACTGGTGATTGCCGCAATTGTCCTGTTGCTTGCAATCATTGGCGTTGTGATTTATATTGCGGTAGGCTTCTTTGGACCTATTGCCGGTACTGGAAACAACCCCACCACAACGCCTACAGGCAGTCAACTGGATCTTTCCTGTAAGGGTATTGTTTTGGATACAGATATGGTGATTTTGAGCAAGGCCGGCGATGCACACCTGCTCAGCTACAAGCTTCAGCCCGCAAACACCAAGGATGCAGTAACCTTCGCTTCTGAGAATCCTGAGATTGCTACTGTGAATGAAAAGGGCAGCATTACTGCTGTTGCTGACGGCGAAACAAAAATCATCATTAAGTGCGGTGAAGCGGAAAAGGTCTGCACTGTTTATTGCCAATTTGAGGAGGATCCTACGGCAACTACAGCGCCTACCACTACAACGGAAACTGATGCAACCGGTTCTACTGATACGACTGCGCCCACCGATACTACTGATCCTACGGCAACTACAGCTCCTACTGTGGCCGGCACGGATATTCGACTGAACCGTAATGATATCACCATGCAGTACCAGGGTGAAAAATGGGAATTGTACAGCGGCTCTGTTCCCAAGGATAAGGTGACCTTTACCAGTGAGAACGAATCCGTTGTTACTTTCGTAGACGGTTGGGTTACTGCTGTAGGTGGAAGTACGGAACCCGTTAAGGTTCACGCAGAATATGCGGGTCAGAAGGTCACATGCTTGATTCGTTGCATGTTCCGGGAAAGCAGCGGCACTGTCGGTAACGGCGGTGTGTCCGAGGACGGTGGCGGCATTGTTAGCGGCGGTACCACCGAGGATGGTGGAAATGTCGGTACACCGGTTAATCTGACTGGTAAGATTGTCAATGTCCAGGTCAGTGTGAATGTCCGCTCCGATGCAGGTACGGAGTTTGCAAAGACGGGCGTTTTGGCCTTAGGTCAACAAGTTACAATTACTGAAACAAAAAATGACAGCACCGGCATGCAGTGGGGCAAGACCGCCACAGGCTGGGTTCGTATGGACTATGTTCAGCTTAACTGAAACTAAGTATTTTAGAAGCCGAAATGCATTTGCATTTCGGCTTCTTTCTTATTCACCGTTAAGGCCAATACGGTTTCTGCGGAACAAAAGGGTCAAGCACCACAGTCCAGCCAGGCCGACAACAGCATAGATGATACGGCTGATGGCAGCGGTCTGACCGCCGAAGATCCAGGCGACCAGGTCAAATTTGAACAGGCCCACAAGTCCCCAGTTTACAGAGCCGATAATGGATAAGATCAGTGCTAGAGTGTCCATATGGTTTACCTCCATTTACAAGTTTGGGTAGTGGTATTTTGTCCCGCTGAAAATAAAATATGCAAACCGTTGCAAAATTGCGAAGAATTCGTTATAATACATTAAAATGCCTGGAAGGATAATTGATATGACGACTTTATATGAGGGTGCATTTGCAAAAATCAATTTAACATTGGATGTCTTGGGAAAGCGCAAGGACGGATATCATGACTTAAAGAGTGTAATGCAGACAATTTCCATTCGTGATGATGTGGAAATTGATGTGGATACAGGTAAACACTGGGTGCTCAAAATTGATGTTGATGGTATTCCGACGGATGGTCGTAATCTTGCATGGAAGGCAGCTGAAGTGTTCTTCGAACAGACAAAAAGAACAACAACCGGTTTGGAAATCCGTATCACTAAGCGAATTCCTATGGAGGCTGGCCTGGGTGGCGGCAGCGCAGATGCTGCAGCTGTCTTGCGGGCTTTGAACCGGCATTACGGCAATCCGCTTTCCATTATGGCATTGGCGGAGATCGGCGCTCTTGTGGGCAGTGATGTGCCGTTCTGTGTTCTTTGTGGTACGGCTATGGTGGAAGGCAGGGGAGAGCGCTTAAGAAAACTGCCGGATCTGCCCGACTGTTGTTTTGTGGTGTGCAAACCGGATTTTTCTGTATCAACCCCGGAGCTTTATAGGAAAATTGATGAGGTCGCGATTGCCAAAAGACCGGATCACCAGGCAATGGAGAGTGCGTTGTTGGCCGGTGATTTGGGCAAAATTGCGGAAAATGTTTACAATGTGTTCGATCCCGTTGTAACTGCCGATCACCTGGAACTGAATTACATTAAATCCATATTTAATAGCTATGGCTCTATAACCCAGCAAATGACCGGTTCCGGTTCTGCTGTATTCGCCATTGTACCGGATTTTGAGTTCGCAGCAGTGATTTGTAATATGCTGAAAGAAAACTATCCGCAGGTATTTATTGCCAAACCTGTATAATTTTTGAAAATTCCGTCCATACTGGAGTTATTTCAGAATGGACGGTGTTTTTATGAAAAAACTTATCAAAATTTTGGCTTGTATGATTTTGCTTCTATCTACTGTTTGGATGGCAGATGTTTGGCAAGATAAGAAGGTTTTGCAAGAAAACTTGATTAGACTTCATGTGGTGGCAAATTCTGATTCCAGTGAAGATCAAGATATTAAACTGCAGGTAAAAGATGCCGTTGTAGGCTACTTACAACCTTTTGTGAAGGATTTTGCAAATAAGAAGCAGGCAATGGAATTTGTTGCAGATAATCTATCTTCAATCCAGCAGGTTGCCAATGCGGTACTACAAGAACAGGGAAAAGAGGACAGAGCGGCTGTTTATCTTGGTTCGGAAACGTTTGATACACGACACTACGAAACATTTTCCTTACCTGCAGGTGTCTATGATTCTCTCAGAATTCAAATTGGTGAGGGAAATGGCAAAAATTGGTGGTGCGTGGTATTTCCGTCGCTGTGTCTGCCGGCGACCTCTGACGGATTCCAAGATACAGCTGTGTCTGCAGGTTTCTCCGATGAACTTGGAAACTCGCTTGCAGGTGGAAAGAATTTTCGATTTTTTATCCTGGATTGCTTCGGGAAAATAGAAAGATTATTTAATTAGTCCCTATAAATTGGACCAAGCTTGTGTTATGATATAGAAAAAAAGAGGAGGAGCCTTTTATGCTGAGTTTGTTGTTGGGAACGGATTGGATCGCTAATCGCAATAAGGTTCTTGATATGATCGCACAAGATGTTTCTGCCGAAAAGACCGGCGTGGTCTTTATGGTTCCGGAGTTGGTCAGCCACGACACGGAGCGCCGCCTTTGTGCTGTGGCTGGTGATGCTGCCAGCCGTTTTGCTGAGGTTCTTACCTTTACAAGGCTGGCAAAACGTGTTGCGGATGTCGCCGGTCACGGCGCACCGGAATGTCTGGATAATGGCGGCCGATTAGTGGCTATGGCATCTGCTACCCGTCAATTGCATAGCAAACTGAAGGCCTATGCAGCGGTAGAGACCAGACCGGATTTTTTGACCGGGCTTCTGGATGCTGTGGACGAGTTTAAGCGCTGCTGCATTACACCTGCTGATTTGCTTTCAGCAAGCAAAAGAACAGAGGGTAGTTTTGCCCAAAAATTAGAAGAATTGTCCTTGATTTTGGAAGCATATGACGCGATTTGCGCCCAGGGAAAACGGGATCCCCGGGATCAAATGACCTGGCTGCTGGAGCAACTGGAAGTCAGTGACTTTTCGAAGAAACATAGTTTTTACATAGACGGCTTTCCGGATTTTACCCGGCAGCACACAGCTATTTTGGCGCATTTGATTTCAGAGAGTGATTCTGTTGTTGTCAGCTTAAACTGTGATTGTGCAGACTCACAAAATCCAGCATTTGAGAAAGCAGGAGCAACTGCGGGTGAGCTTTTACGGATTGCAAAGGCTGCAGGTGTACAGACACAGATAATTACAGTCAATCCGGAAGAAAAAGGGATACAAGCTGTTTTGCCTATGCTTTATCAAGGCAAAATCATAACTCGCTCAGAATCGTTACAGGTCTATACTACGGATTCTGTATATGCAGAGTGCCATGCAGTCGGTGAAAAGATTATGGAACTGGTGCGTGGCGGCTGCCGATACCGTGATATCAGCATTGTTTGCCCGGATATGGCGGCTTATGCCAATGTACTGAATATGATTTTGGACAGGTATCATATTCCTGTCTATCTATCCGGAACTGAGGATATTTTAAGCAAATCCGTTATGTCAACGGTGCTTTCTGCCATCGATGCTGCGGTGCAAGGCTTTGAGCAGACAGATGTACTGCGATACTTAAAGTCGCCGCTTTCTCCTCTTTCCGTGACCCAATGCGATAGAGTAGAAAACTACGCCTTGCTGTGGAAGCTTACCGGCAATCAGTGGGGAAAAGAGTGGACAAACCACCCCGAAGGCTT
The DNA here is from genome assembly GCA_017452505.1 of Oscillospiraceae bacterium. Classification (GTDB taxonomy): domain Bacteria; phylum Bacillota; class Clostridia; order Oscillospirales; family Oscillospiraceae; genus Faecousia. The sequence continues at coordinate 9,431 of JAFTMI010000035.1, read as the reverse complement.
AAGTAGCTTCTGGAAGGAAGAAGACAAAGCAAGGCTTGCTGAATTGAACCAATTACGGCAGCGTGCGTTAACACCATTGGTTGCATTGGGCAAAGCTTTTAAGGAAGCGGTTTGCCTACAGCAGCTTGTGGATGGTCTGTATGTATTCTTAGAGGAAGTCAATCTGAATGCTAGACTTGAGGAGCTCTCATTACAATTGGAGGCTTCCGGTGACTTGCGCAACAGCCAAATTCTCTCGCAGCTTTGGGAGATATTACTAACAGCCTTGGAACAGCTATCAGATATGCTTGGACATGCCCACTGGGATGCCCAAACCTTTACACGGTTGCTGAGACTGCTGCTGAGTCAGTACGATGTGGGTACGATTCCCGCTGTGCTGGATGCTGTAACGGTTGGTCCTGTCAGTGCAATGCGTTGTCACCAAACCAAGCATTTGCTGGTGTTAGGCGCAAATGAGGGTGTATTCCCCACATACGGTGGGGCAATGGGTATTCTATCGGATCGGGAGAGAACGCAGTTGCGGACATTGGGTGTGCCGTTGACCGGTGGCGCAATGGAAGGGTTGCAAGCGGAGTTTGCGGAGATTTACGGCGTGCTAAGCAGCGCAACAGACACGGTTTGTGTTTCCTGTTCTGCGCAGCCGTCTTATTTGTATCGAAGGCTCAGTGAGATGGCCGGCGGAGAAGCAGAGGTGTCGCCGATCGGCGTTGCAACAACCGAAGCTATGGAAGTCAGCGCATTTTTGTCCAGAGTGAATGACAAATCCACAGCGGAAACACTGGACATATTAGAGGAATATCAGACTCTCAAGGGTCGAATTGACCGTGATTTGGGACAGCTCTCTTCCAATGCGGTCAGCAAGCTTTACGGCCAGACACTGAACCTGTCTGCATCCCAGGTGGACAAGCTTGCAGATTGCCGTTTGGCGTATTTCTTAAAATACGGACTAAAGCTGAAAGAACGCAAGCCGGCAACAGTTGACCCGGCGGAATTTGGTACCTATGTTCATGCGGTGCTGGAAGATATAGGACGGAAAATTATGGAGCTGGGTGGATTCCATAAGGTTACTTTGGAGAAGGCTCTCGAGATTGCTAACGAATTTTCTTTGCGGTACATTGCAGAGCATTTTAGTCAAATCGACTCGCAGCGGCTTAGCTACCTGTTCCGCAGAAATGCTCAGGAACTGGAAATGATAATTGCTGAATTGTGGGAAGAGCTGCATGAATCGGAATTTGCTCCGATTGCCTTTGAGTTGGGATTTGGTCAGGATAAAGAAATGGATGCGATCCATATTGCAGGCAGAACAATGTCTGCCCGTTTGCGGGGTTTTGTGGACAGAGTGGATGCCTGGACACAGGATGGTCGCACCTATTACCGTGTCGTTGACTATAAGACCGGTAAAAAAGATTTTGACTACTGTGATATCTATAACGGACTGGGTTTGCAGATGCTGCTGTATCTGTTTGCATTAGAAGAAAAAGGAACGGATCTGTTGGGCGAGAATCCGGTAGCTGCCGGTGTGCAGTATTTTCCGGCACGAGTACCCATCGTCGCTTTGGACGGCAGGGCTGATATGGCTGAGGCTGAAAAGGAAAGACAGAAGCTTTGGAAGAGAAAGGGTTTGCTGCTCAGTGATGAATCCGTCCTTGCTGCGATGGAGCACAGTGAAAAGCCGATGCGTCTTTCCTATACCAGAAAAAAAGACGGCACAGTATCCGGTGATTTGGCAAATTCCGAGCAGTTAAAGCTGCTGAAGGCCTATATCTTCGCACTCTTGGGTAAAATGGTGGACGATATTGCTTCCGGCTGTGTTGATCCCAACCCCTACACCAGAGGTGGGCGACATAATGCTTGTGCATTCTGCCCCTATGGTGCAGTCTGCCACGAAGCAACCGTGGAAGGAAGGCGGGATTACGCAGCAATCACCTCTCAGAAATTCTGGGATGATATCGAAAAGGAGATGAGCAGTCATGGCTGAAAAGTTAACACCGCAACAGCGGCAAGCGGTTGAAAACCAAGGTGGAAAACTGCTCGTTTCCGCGGCAGCTGGTTCCGGTAAGACCAAGGTGCTGGTGGACCGTTTGATGCGCTATATCCAAAATGTTAACGATCCTGCAAATATCGATGACTTTTTGATTATTACATACACGAAAGCGGCAGCTGCAGAGCTGCGCGGTAAAATCGCATCAAAGCTGTCAGAATTGATTGCTGCCGATCCTACTAACCGGCATCTACAACAGCAGATGCAGCGAATGTATCTTGCTAAAATATCCACAGTACACGGTTTTTGTTCGGATGTATTGCGGCAATATGCCTACCGGTTGGATATTACCAGTGATTTCCGCGTTGCTGAGGAGAGTGAGTGCACAGAGCTTCAGTTGAAGGCCTTGGAGCAGACCCTGGAGAATGCATATGAGAATGCTGAAAATGATGCGGATTTTCGTGCGCTGATTGATTCTCAGGGGCTTGGACGGGATGACAAGTTGATTCCGCAGATCATTCTGAAGGTTTATACCAGTGCAAAATGTCACCTAAATCCGGAAAAATGGTTATCTTGGTGTGTTGAGAATACGGTTTCGGATGATACCGGAGCGGAAAATACACCGTGGGGCGCTTACTTGATTGCAGATTTGAAATCCTATTTGGCTTTGCAAATCAGTGCAATGGAGTGCTGTGCCGCTGCAGCTGGGGCTGCTGACGGAATGGAAAAACCAGCTGCGCTTCTTTCAGCCACAGTCGAGCAACTGCGTTTGTTATATGCATGCAGGAGCTGGGATGAGATCATTGCGCATAAGGATATCCAGTATGGCACGCTGGCATTTTCTAAGAAATGTACGGATTCACAGCTGATCGATCAGATAAAAGCTGTTCGTAATGCTTGCAAGGAAGGCCTCAATAAGCGCCTGCGAAACTTTGTTGACAACGGTGAACAAGTACTATCTGATATTTCTCAGTCCACTGCCGCAGCCAGGGGACTTGTGGGGCTGGTTCAAGCATTTGAGCAGAGGTATTCTCAGTCAAAGAAGAACCGTGGCGTTGTTGACTTCAGCGATTTGGAGCATTATACCTTGGACCTCCTCTTGGGGAAACAGCGTGGTTCCGTTACTGCAATTGCCACCGAGTTAGGCGCGCAGTTCCGTGAAATCATGGTAGATGAATACCAGGATTCCAACGAGATCCAAGATGCCATTTTTGGTGCGCTGAGTGGTAAAAAGCAGAATTGCTTTATGGTAGGCGATGTAAAACAATCCATCTATCAGTTCCGCCTTGCTGATCCCAGTATTTTTATTGAAAAGTACAACACATATCAGGCGGCGGAAGAAGCGAAACCGAGCGAGGGAAGACGTGTCCTTCTTAACCACAATTTCCGTTCGTCCGGTGGCGTGATTGAAGCTGTTAATGATGTGTTCAGCCATTGTATGTGCCGGGGTGTTGGCGGACTTGATTACACAGAGGCGGAAATGCTTCGAGAAGGCATACCCCACATACCTTTGAATGAGCCGGAAGTTTCTCTGTACGGTGTTGAAGTTGAAAATGATACCTATGCAGAGGAGGCTTCTTTTGTTGCGGAAAAGATTTGTCAGCTTTTGGATGGATCTCATTATGTTCGCAGCGGTGAAACACTTAGACCGATTACACCGGAGGATATTGTAATTTTGCTGCGCAGTCCCGGTTCTGTTGGCGGAGAATTTCGGTTAGCACTGCAATCACGTGGTGTTCGTTGCGTTACCGGTGATCAAGGAGATATTCTGCAGACAGAGGAAATTGCTGGCATTCGTTCAATTCTGGAAGTTATCGACAATCCCTTACAGGACATTCCGCTGACAGCTGTATTAACAAATCCTGTATTTGGCTATACAGCTGAGGACTTGGCAATTTTGCGCAGTTCAAACCGAAATGCAGACATCTACACCCTGTTAGTATCTGCTACTGATGATAAGAGCAAAAGTTTCATTGAAAAAATTAGTTTGCTGCGTCAAACAGCCAGAATATCAAGCGTTACTGAGCTGATTTCCGCAGTTTATTCGCAAACCAACCTGCTGAGTATTTATTCTGCAATGCCGGATGGCGCAGAAAAATTGGACAACTTGCAGACCTTCTTCCAAATCGCATCCGACTATGAAAATACAGGTCCAAAGGAGCTCAGTCGTTTCTTAGCCTATTTAACTGCGTTGGAAGAACGAGGCCTTGCGGGAAATGCACAGCAGACATCCGGCGGCGTGACGATCATGAGCATTCATAAATCCAAAGGTTTGGAGTTTCCGGTTGTGTTCCTGTGCGGTCTTTCCAGAGGGTTTAATCAGGAAAGTTCGCGGGGACAAGTTCTTTGCGATAAGGATCTGGGATTGGGGCTTTCCTGCGTAGATACAAAACTCCGGGTTCGGTATCCTACGCTTGCGAAACAGGCGATCAGTGTAAAGATTCAGCGGGAAGGTATTTCTGAGGAGCTTCGCGTACTGTATGTGGCGATGACACGGGCGAGAGATAGACTGATCATGACCTACGCAGATAAAAAGCTGGGTGATAAGCTGGAAAACATTGCTATGCGTCTGGATATGACGGACAGAAAACTTCTGTCTGCAGAGGTTGACTGTCCCGGTGATTGGGTACTGCAAACCGCCCTTACCAGGACAGAAGCCGGTGCATTTTTTGCCCTTGCCGGTCACCCTGATTGCGCCGGAGTGCGGGAAAAAACCTGGGAAATTGCGGTGGTTCGTGCTGAAGCAACACAGAGTCGATCGGTGTCGGAAGAGACTGAACAGCAGGTTCAGACGGATGTCATGGAAAAGCTTTCTTCGAATCTCAAATTCAAATACGACTATATTGGCGCAACAAAGATACCCTCCAAGCTGACAGCGACCCAGTTAAAAGGGCGTGCTTTGGATAATGAGATTGCTGACGGTTCAAATGAAATTGTGTCAGCGATATTCCGGAAGCCTGGCTCTTCTGGAATGAAAGACGGAAAAGCTCATGGCACGGCAACCCATGCTGTTTTGCAATATCTTTCCTTTGACAGGTGCAATCATGTAGAGGAAATTCAAGCAGAACTGGGTAGGTTAGTTCAGGAACAGAGGATATCCCGGGAGCAGGCAGATATGGTGGATTGCAGCAAGATTGCAGCCTTGTTTGCATCTCCTATCGGAAGAAAGCTGCAGCAATCACAAAATGTTCTACGGGAATATAAATTCTCAATTTTGGAAGATGCTACTAAGTTTTATCCGGATACCAAAGAGGAGCAAGTCCTGTTTCAGGGCGTTGTTGACTGCGCCATTTTGGAAGATGATGGCATTACGGTTTTGGATTTTAAGACGGACTATGTAACTGAGGAAACATTGGAAAGGGTTACGCAAAAATATCGATCTCAGGTGGTTTCTTATGCTGATGCACTGTCCCGAATTTACAAGATGCCCGTAAAATCCGCGATGCTGTATTTCTTTGCATTAGACCGATTTGTGGATGTGATCTAATAGTTACCGCCGAAGGGGATCCCCTTCGGCGGTTTGCTTTTAGCGGCTGTTTCTGTTCTGGTTCTGGTTATTGTTCTGATTGTTCTGATTCTGGTTGTTGTTCTGGTTGTTGTTCTGGTTGTTGTTCTGATTGTTCTGATTCTTGTTCTGGTTATTCATCATAATTTCCTCCGTTTGTATCATTGGGTTACCCCAGGATAGTATACCCATTCATTTAAGATTTATCCTTAGCCTTAAAAATTAAGCTTACCAATAATCCCGCAACGATTGCCGCGGTAATACCACCGGCAGTAGCCTTTAATCCGCCGGTAAAAATCCCAATTACGCCGTCTTTTGCTATGGCTTCTTTAACGCCGTTTGCAAGGGTGTAGCCGAATCCGGTGAGAGGAACTGTTGCACCCGCACCTGCAAAATCAGCCAGGGGCTTGTATAATCCAATACCGCCTAAAATTACGCCGGCAACTACATAACTTACCAAGATTCTTGCGGGTGTCAGTTTTGTCTTGTCAATAAGAATTTGACCGATGACACAGAGAATGCCGCCAACAATAAAAGCCTTCAAATAATCCATATTATCCTCCGCAAATAGAAACTGCGTGACATACGCCCGGAATAGGAAGCCCTTGTTGTGTGGAGACCGGGGAAAGCAGAGCGCCTGTGCCGCAGAAAAGTATCTTTTTCAGTTTTCCGCTGTTTAGCTGGTTCAGCAGATGCCCACAAAGCACAATGGCGCTGCATCCGCATCCGGAGCCGCCGGAGTGTACATCTTGTTTCAGTAAATCAAATACCTGTGTTCCGCAGTCCATCAATTTGCCGCCAAGGGAAATGCCTTCTTTTTGCGCAATTGTAAGGAGTGCTTCTTTGCCCAGTTGCCCTAAGTCACCGGTGACAATCAAATCAAAATCTTCTGCAGATGTTTTCATATCTTCAAAATGGGTACGAATTGTTGCCAGGGCTGCAGGTGCCATGGCAGGACCCATATTGTTGGCATCTTTGATTCCTAAGTCTGTTACAGTACCAACGGTACAGCCGGTAATCTTGGGGCCCTTTCCACCGGCGCAAACAAGAGCTGCGCCGGAACCGGTGACAGTCCATTGGGCTGTTGGAGGCCGCTGTCCGCCATAGCCGAGAGGAAAGCGGTACTGCCGCTCAGAGCTGGCAAAATGTGAGGAGGTCATCGCGACTACCTTGTCAAAAAAACCGCCCCCAACAGCCATAGAGGCCAGCAGAAGGCTCTCAGACATGGTCGAGCAAGCTCCGTATAAACCAATATGTGGTATGCCAGTGTTTCGCAACGTAAAAGAAGAACCAATGCACTGGTTCAGCAGATCTCCGGAAAAGACCAAACCAAAATCCCTTTTGGGTATGCCTGCTTTTTTGCTCAGTTGCTCCAGCGCAATTTGCTGCATCCGTTTTTCTGCCTGTTCCCATGTTTTTTCCCCGAAATAGGAATCTGTTTTTGTGATATCAAAGGTGCTTGCCAATGGACCTTCCGATTCTTTCTTACCTGCGACACTGGCCCAGGTGGTGATTACCGGTGGCTTATCTAAAATAAAGCTGTGTTTCCCGCATTTTTGATTTCCCATAATAGCACCGTCCTTTCTGCTATTATGCTGCAAATTGTAAAGAATATAATAAAAAACTGTCAACACAGCCTGTGTTGACAGTTTTTAAAATTTATTTACCGGCCAAGGCTCGCTCCAGCCAAACAGCACCCACATCCAGGGCGGTGTAGAAACCGGGCTTTTCGCTCTTTTTCACAACCCGGTCACGGCTCTTTGCTGTAGGATCGGTGAGTTGAAGCTGTACGGAAACGCGGGTGGCAATATCCACATCGTTGACCTTCTTGGTTTCCAGGATCTGCAGCATAACAATGTGGCTGTCTGCCATAGAACCGTAGTAAACAAAGTTTTCCTTGCGCATCAAAGGATGCCCTTTATACATCAATCCTTCGGACATAATGACCTCCTTAAAAAATGGAAATCGGGAGGCCTTTGCGGCGGCAAAAGCCTCCCGTCTGAATTAGGTGTTCTCAAACAGATAGCAGCGAACCAGTTCCTGCAGAAGTTCGTCACGGTCAATCTTACAAATATTGCTGCGAGCATTATTGTAATTGGTGATATAGGTGGGATCTTCAGTAAGCAGATAGCCAACGATCTGATTGATGGGATTGTAGCCCTTTTCGTTCAGAGCATCAAAGACGCCACGGAGGATAGTATGCATATCTTCCTTTTCGTCGCCGGGAACTCTAAACTTAATGGTACATTGCTTATTATCCATTGCGTCATAGCCTCCTTCCGAATGGTGCAGATATTATAACCCAAAAAAACGCCGGTGTAAAGGGTTTCCAGTAAAAATATTGAAAAATTAGCGAAGAATTGCGCCTACAGAGGTCTTCAGAGCCTCCAAAACCTTGGAAACTACCTGCTCAGAGTCCGTATCGGTGAGGGTACGGTCATCGGCACGCAGTTCCAGAGCAAAGGCCATACTCTTTTTGCCTTCGGGAACACCGGTGCCACGATAAATGTCGAACAGACGGATATTCCGCAGCAGCTTGCCGGCAGCCTTTTCGATAACTTCCTCAACCTGACCAACAGTAATCTCCTCATCGCAGACCACAGCCAAGTCACGGGAAACAGTGGGATATTTGGGCAGGGGAGTGTAGGTGGGCTCGGGCTTGCGCAGAGCCATCAGTGCAGTAAAGTTGATCTCAGCGCAGTAAACTTCGCTGTCCATGCCGTAGTTTTTGGCAACCAGAGGATGGATCTGACCCATATAACCCAGCTCCACGCCGTTGATGCTGACCTTGGCGCAACGGCCGGGATGATAGGAGGGATTGTCCTTCACGGCAACGTAGCTTGCCTTGGGCATCCGCAGGCCGGTAAAGATCGCTTCCAGCTCACCTTTCAGAGTAAAGAAGGTTTCACCCGCACCGTAGGTGCCTAAAACAAGAATCTTAGGCTCCTGGGGAAGAACCTCGCCCTCGGTGGGCAGATAGATCTTTGCCAGCTCATAGAGCTTTGCGGCCTTGTTGTGGTAAGCGCTGTTCCGGGACAGAATATCCAGCATGGAGGGCAGGGCAGTGGTACGCATGATGGAGGTGTCCTCACCCAAGGGATTCTGAATCTTTAAGGTGTTGCGGCGGGTGTCGTCCTTGGGAAGACGGATCTGGTCAAAGATAGCGGGAGATACGAAAGAATAGGTGATGATCTCGCTGTAACCCAAAGCGCGGCACAGACGGCCACCGGCGGTCTCCAGTTCCATTGCGGGCGTGTAGCCGCCTTGGGTTGCATTCTTGAACTCGGTGGTGGGAATCTCGTTATAACCGTAGGAGCGGCCAACTTCCTCTGCAATATCAGCCATCAAGTTCAAATCCGGACGCCAGGAGGGGATCTGGAGCATATCACCATCAACGGGGATCTCCAACAGGTTCAGATACTTGATCATTTCCTCACGGGAGATGGTAGTGCCTAACAGGTTATTAATCTTCTCGACCTCCAGTGGCACGGTTTTAGGCGTGGGAACGAAATTAACGATATCGATGATACCATCCATCACATCGCCGCACTCCAACAGCTCGACAAGCTCACAGGCGCGCTGCACAGCAGGAACGGTCATCAGAGGATCCAGGTTCTTTTCGAACTTACCGGAGGACTCGGTACGCATACCCAAGGCCAAAGCAGTCTGACGAATGGAAGTGCCGTTAAAGTTGGCAGATTCAAAGACAACGGTGGTGGTGTCATCCAAAATTTCGGAGTTCTCACCGCCCATAATACCGGCCAGGCCGATGGGTTTGTTCTCATCGGCAATCACCAGCATACCGGGCTTGAGCAACCGCAGGTTGCCATCCAGCGTGGTGAGGGTTTCGCCGGCCTCGGCTTCCCGGACGATGATCTTGCCCTCGCCCACATAGCGATAGTCAAAAGCGTGCATGGGCTGGCCGTATTCCAGCATCACATAATT